>NZ_JBBPCL010000001.1:6023601-6635402 GCF_038039215.1 Pseudonocardia sp. T1-2H | reverse complement strand
AGAGCAGCGCAGCACCACGAGGGGGACGGCATGAGTCAGCAGGACAGCCCGGCCATCGCCCGCGTGTTCCTCACCGTCGAGGAGGTCGCCGAAGCCCTACAGATCGGCCGAACCCGAGTGTTCACGCTTCTCGCGGCGCGCGAGATCACCTCGGTGAAGATCGGCAATCTGCGCCGCATCCCGGTCGACGCCGTACACGAGTACGCCATGCGCCTCGTCCAGCTCGAACGAGAGGCGAGCTGATGGCCGCCGGAAAGAAGCGTGCGAACGGCGAGGGGTCGATCTACAAGCGCGCTGATGGTCGCTACGTCGGGTCGGCCTTCGTACCGGTCGCTGGTGGTGGTCGCCGCCGTCGCTCCGTCTACGGCAATACCCGTCGAGAGGCCCGTGATGCGCTTGATGAGCTGTTCCGCGACACGAAGGCCGGGGTGCGACGCCCGCTCAAGCGGCAGACGCTCGGCGAGTACCTCGACTACTGGCTTGAGCAGGTCGTAAAGCCGGAGCGGCGGCCGACGACGTACGCCGGCTACGAGACCATGGTGCGCGTCCACATCAAGCCCGTGCTCGGCAAGAAGAAGCTCGACGAGGTCGGCCCGGCGGAGGTCCGGCACCTGCTCAGTGTGCTGCGGGACAAGGAGACCTCGGGACGCGGCGGAGGACCTCGCAAGCTCTCACACCGCATGGTCCAGTTCGCCCACGCGGTCCTGCGGAACGCGCTTTCCAACGCCGTCCGCGAAGAGCTGGTCAGCCGCAACGCGGCGAAACTGGTCAAGATGTCGAACCCCGAGTACGACGTCGGCGCCGGTCTCGACCCGATCGCCGCCCGCGCGCTGCTCAAGCACATCGCCGACGACCGGCTGTTCACGCTCTACCTTTGCGCGATCGTGCTCGGCATGCGGCGGGGCGAGTTGCTCGGGCTGGTCTGGGACGCTGTCGACCTCGATGGCCACCGGCTCGTGGTCCGCCAGTCGCTGAGCTGGGTCCAGGGCCGTGCGGTCCTCCTGCCGCCGAAGACCAGGGCCTCGCGCCGGGTGATTCCGCTGCCCGAGGTGGTCGTCACCGCGCTGCGCGATCACCAGAAGCGTCAGGACGACGAGAGGCTCGCGGCGGGCGAGGCCTGGGAGGACACCGGGTTCGTCTTCACCGCCCGCCATGGCGCGGCCCTGTCGCCCTACACGCTGGGGAAGTACTGGCGGAATCTCCGTGACGCCGCGGGCCTGGGAACGCTGCGCTTCCACGACCTCCGCCACACTGCAGTGTCCCTGCTCCTGGCGTTGGGTGTGCCCCCGCACGTCGTTCGGGAGATCGCCGGACACAGCGACATTAAGGTCACGATGACCGTCTACGCGCATGGCAACCTGAGTGAGAAAGCTCGCGCCTTGTCCCAACTCGGCGCGACTCTGAGCGGACCGCCGAGATCGCCGACAACCACGAGCCGGGTCTACTAGAGGTGCAACCTGTCCTCTTCGGCCGGCGTGCCTAGGGGTTGCTGTCGGCAGGTGTCCGCCCGCTGCGTCCTCTTGACCATCAGACAGCAACCCCAGGCATCCGCCTACCGGATCGTCTGGAGGATCTCGCCCGACGACTCGATCCGCCAGAAGCCCCAGCCGTTGCGGTTGGGCGAGACTGCAGGGTTCAAGCTGGCGACCACCGCAGAAGCGGCAGCACTCGGGGTCTTGAAGGACTTTCCGGAGAGCGGTCCGTCCATCACATCGACCCGGTGAGTGGTCAGGTTGAACGTCCCGCGGGTCCGGTGCCCCTCGTAGTCGCCATAGACGTAGACGTGCCCGTCCGGCGCGGACTCCGGGCTACTGCCGCCCGAGGGCGGCGGAGTCGCGAACATCTTCGGAGTCGCCTGAGCGACGAGCCTCGCGATGATCTCGGTCTTGGAGACCCCAGCGACAGCGCTGGCGAAGGTCAGCTTCGCATCGGTGTCGCTATCAATGTCGATCTTGGGCATCTCAGCCTCCGTGGTGAGCATATTCAGCATGTTGAGAACTATGATCTGCTCAGAGTTCTCTGTCAAGCTCGATATTCTCCTCGCGCTCCTCTCGTCCGCAACTCCTCACGCGTAGATCAGGACCGGGGCGCGACGACAGAGTCCAGATCGTCGGCGGCGACGACGACCAAGCGCCTACAAGGACGACCCAGCTCCTACGCGAAGGCAGCGCTGGGTCGCGAGATGACGCCGCATGCCAGCCCGGACCGCGTATACGTGGCGAGTCTTGAGGGAGCCAGACGTGGGCAGCGCCGAGCACTCCTCAGCGAGGTTGCTGTCACCGGTTGCTGTCAGCGCTCCGTAACGGGCGAAAGGAGAATCAGCGATCAAGCCTCTGACCTGGCGGAAGCGGAGGGATTCGAACCCCCGGACCCTTTCGGGACTCTCGCTTTCAAGGCGAGTGCATTCGGCCGCTCTGCCACGCTTCCGTCGCGCAGCCTAGCGCCCCGGATCCCCCGGCCCGTCCGCGCGCAGCTCGTCGATGACCCGCTCCATGAAGGTGGCGGCCTGCTCGCGTTCCTCGGGGCTCAGCAGGTCCACCATGTAGCGGCGCACCCCGGAGACGTGGACGGGCGCGGCCTTCTGCAGGAGCGCGAACCCCGCCTCGGTGAGGCAGGCGAAGATGCCCCGGCCGTCGGAGGTGTCGTCGTGCCGCATCACGAGGCCGGCCTTCTCCAGCCGGGACACCTGGTGGGAGAGCCGGGACTTGGACAGGGCGAGGAAGTCCGCCAGCGTGCTCATCCGCATCCGGCGCTCGGGCTGCTCGGACAGGACGACGAGGACGCCGTAGTCCGTGTGCGAGAGGTTGTGGGCCTCCTGCAGGTCGCGGTTCAGCCGCGCGTCCATCAGGGTCGACGAGATGATCCAGGCACGCCAGAACCGCATCTCTTCGTCGTCGAGCCATTGCGGCGACGGCACGTTCGCGGTCATACCCGGAGCGTAGCGGGGTGGTGCGTTCGACCGCTCCAGTCGATCTGTGGTGGGATTCGGCTCGCCGGGCACGAGGCCGGCGGCACGGAGGGAGCAGGCCATGCGGTTCGACGAGAACGCGGACCTCGACACGTCCCGCATCGACGACCTGCGCGGCTCCGGCGGCGGGGGTGGCGGCGGCCTCGGCGGCCGTGTCGCAGTGGGTGGCGGCGGTCTGGGCATCGTCGGGCTGATCCTCTTCTTCGTCGTCTCCGCACTCGGCGGCGGAGGGGGCACCGGGACCGGTGGCGGCTTCGCCCTCCCCGGCGGGCTGTCGGGACTGCAGCAGGGCCAGACGGCGGACAACACCGCGATCGCGGAGACCTGTCGCACCGGCGCCGACGCGAACACCAGCCTCGAGTGCGAGGTCACCGCCGTCGTCAACTCCCTCGACGGCTACTGGTCGGACACCTTCGCCCGGTCCGGCCAGACCTACACCCCGCCGCGCACCAACTTCTTCGAAGGCTCGGTGAGCACGGGTGGCTGCGGCAGCGCCACCTCCGACGTCGGCCCCTTCTACTGCCCCGGGGACTCCGAGATCTACATCGACCTCAGCTTCTTCAAGGAGCTCGAGACCCGGTTCGGCGCGCGGGGCGGCCCCTTCGCACGCGCCTACGTCCTCGCGCACGAGTACGGCCACCACATCCAGAACCTGCTCGGCACGAACAGCCGGGTGCGCGCGGGCGACAGCGGGCCCACGTCCGGCTCGGTCCGCCTGGAGCTGCAGGCCGACTGCTACGCCGGCGTCTGGGGCAACCACGCGACGACCACCCCGACGGCGAGCGGCCGGCCACTGATCACCGACGTCACGCAGGACGACGTCAACGCCGCGCTGGACACCGCGGAGCGGATCGGCGACGACTACATCCAGAGCAACCTCGGCGGCGGCAGGGTCGACAAGAGCCAGTTCACCCACGGCACGTCGGCACAGCGCGAGAAGTGGTTCACCACGGGATTCCGGACGGGCGACCCGGCCCGCTGCGACACGTTCGGCACGAACAACCTGGGCTGAGCGATCCCTGCTTCGCCGCAGGTCAACCGGGGTCGTGCGTGGCGATTCCTGTTAGAGCGAGGCTAGGCACGCACAGGGGCGCCCAGGAGGTCGGCGAGGGCCGACGAGTGGCCCTCGACCTGCAGCTTCCAGTCCGGGCGGACGAAGTCCTCGCGGGGTAGGCGGAGCCGGAGGTTCTCGGCGAGCGTGCCGCGGACGGCGAGGCGGCGCAGGCCGTCCTCGTGGTAGCCGAGCTTCTCCGACACCCGGCGGGACGCGGGGTTGTCCGAGAAGGCGTCCGAGCGGGCGTGCTCGGCGCCGAGGTGGTCGAAGGCGTACATCAGGACGGCCGCGCGCATCTCGGTGCCGATGCCCCGGCCCTGGTGGCGCTGCCCGATCCACGAACCCGTGTCCACCTCCCGGGTGACGCCGAAGTCCAACCCGGTCATGCCCTGGGTGCCGATCACCTGGCCGTCCAGGCGCACGAGGAGGTGCAGGCTCCAGCTCTCCGGTGCCAGCTTCGCCCGCTCCGACCAGTGGTACTGCAGGATCCCGCGGCCGAGGTACCGCGGGTCGGCGTCCGTCCAGGGCACCAGGAACGGCATCCGCTCGGGCGGGTGGATCCCCCGGTACGCCTCGTCGACGAGCTCGAGGAGGCCCGCGTCGTCGTCGGGGCGCAACTCCAACCGGGGAGTACGCAGAACCAGGTGCTGCTGCGGCCACTGCTCCGGGTGATCCATGGGAGCAAGGGTGCCGGACTGCGTGCCCGGACACGACGGAATAGCGTCCGTGCCCATGTACGCGATCACCCTGAAAGAGTTCGGCGGCCCGGAGAACATGGAGTGGACCGAGGTCCCGGACCCGGAGGCGGGGCCCGGTGAGGTCGTCATCGACGTCGCCGCCACCGCCGTCAACCGCGCCGATCTCCTCCAGCGGCAGGGCAACTACCCGCCGCCCCCCGGGGCTTCGGAGATCCTCGGGCTCGAGTGCTCCGGGCGGATCGCCGAGGTCGGGGAGGGTGTGGAGACCTGGCGGGTGGGCGACGAGGTGTGCGCGCTGCTCGCCGGCGGCGGGTACGCGACCAAGGTGAAGGTCCCCGCGGTGCAGGTCCTGCCCGTGCCCGACGGCGTCGACCTCGTGACCGCGGGGAGCCTGCCGGAGGTCGCGTGCACCGTCTGGTCGAACGTCGTCTCGCACGCGGCGCTGAAGGCCGGCGAGACGTTCCTGGTCCAGGGCGGCAGCAGCGGGATCGGGACGCACGCGGTCCAGGTCGCGAAGGCCCTCGGCGCACGTGTGGCGGCGACGGCCGGCAGCCCCGAGCGCCTGCAGGCGTGCCTGGACCTCGGCGCGGACATCGCGATCGACTACCACGACGACATCGCCGAGCAGCTCGAGAAGGCGACCGACGGGCACGGCGCGGACGTCATCCTGGACAACATGGGCGCCAAGGGCCTGCCGAACAACGTCGCGGCGCTCGCGAGCGACGGCCGGCTGATGGTGATCGGCATGCAGGGCGGGGTGAAGGCCGAGCTCAACCTCGGCGTGCTGCTCAGCAAGCGCGCGAGCGTGACGGCGATGGGGTTGCGCGGACGGCCGGTCGAGGGCCCGAACAGCAAGGCGGCGGTGGTGGCCGGGGTGCGCGAGGAGATCTGGCCGATGTTCGCGGACGGCCGGGTGAAGCCGATCGTGCACGCGAGGTTCCCGCTGCGGGACGCGGCGGAGGCGCACCGGATGCTCGACGCGGGCGGCGTCGTCGGCAAGCTGTTGCTCGTGAACGAGTAGCCACGAGTGGCCCGGTGACCAGGTAGCTCAGTCCAGCGCGCTCAGCGCCCGGACCAGGGCCTGCAGCTCCTGGGCGTTCGTGGTGTGGGTCAGCGCGACCCGGACCGCGCCACCCACCTCGGCCGCACCCAGCCGTTCGAGGGCGCCGTCGTCGCCCGGATCGGCGAGGGCGCAGATCCCCGCTTCCGCGAGCCGCTCGACGACCTCGGGCGCCTTCATCGCGGGATGGGTGAACGCGAGCGTCGGGATCCGGTCCGTGGGCGCCCCCAGCACCTGGACCGAGGTACGGCGGTCCAGCTCGCCGAGCAGGATCGCGAACAGCCGGGCGTGGTGCTTCTCGAGCGCGGTCATGGACGCGACGATCCGCTCGCGGCGCGTGCCGGTAGCGGCGTCGTCCAGCGAGGCGAGGTGCTCGACGGACTCGGTCAGGGCCGCGAGCAGCGGATACGGGTGCGGGCCGAGCTCCAGCCGGGCGGCACCGCGGGCTGCCCGGTCGAGCGCGCGGGCCGGCAGGCGGTCCAGCAGCGCCGGGTCGGCGACGACCAGGGCGCCGACCCGCGGGCCGCCCCACGCGCCGGCGTCGAGGATCAGGACGTCCGCGCCGAGCTCGTCGATGTCCAGCGGGACGTACGGGGCCGCGGCGCTCGCGTCGACGACGAGCAGCGGGGGCCTCCCGCGCACGCCCTCGATCCGGTCCGCCACCGCGGCCACGTCCGGGCGGGTGCCCAGGCGGGGCGAGGCGGCCGTCAGCGCGACGACCCGGGTGGCCCGGGTGATCAGCCGGTCGAACTGCCAGTCCGGGAAGCTCGCCGGTCTCGATGTCGATCTCCGCACGGCGCACGGACGTCCCGGTGCGGAGCGCGTGCCGCTCCCACGGGACGACGTTGGCCGGCTCGTCCAGGCTGGTCAGCACGATCTCGTCGCCGAGCAGCCAGGTCTCGGAGACGGCACCGGCCAGCCGCAGGAGCAGCGACGCCGGGCCCGGACCGAGCACGACCCCCCGCGGGTCCGCGCCCACCAGGTCCGCGACGGCCTCGCGCGCCGCCCACTCGATCCGGGTGACCGCCTGGGAGGCGGGGGACCCGCCGCCGGGCGTCCCGACCGGGGCGCGCAGCGCGGCGATCGTCGCCGACGCGACGGGCTCGGGCATCGGCATGCCCGCGCCGGTGTCGAGCTGGATCCAGCCGTCGCCCACGGCGGGGACCAGCCCGCGCACCCGGGCGACGTCGAAGACCATGGCGACACGCTAGCGAGGGCCCGTTCCGCGGGTGCCGCAGAGCGCCGACCGGCGCGAACGGCGCGCCCGGCGTCGCCTGGCGTCGCCGGCAGGGCCCGGCCGATCCGCGCGCGCCGCCGCCCGGGGCCAGAATGGGCGCATGACCGCACCAGGAGACGACAGCACCGGAGACGGCCAGGAGCAGCAGGTCATGGTCATCGGGCCGGACGGCCGGCCGGTGGGTATGGCGCGCGTGCCCCAGGGGGCCGAGAACCAGGGCGAGGACCAGGGGGTCGGCGGCATGGTCGAGCAGCCCGCGAAGGTCATGCGCATCGGCACGATGATCAAGCAGCTGCTGGAGGAGGTCCGCGCCGCTCCGCTGGACGAGGCCTCCCGCGCCCGGCTCAAGGAGATCCACCAGAACTCGATCAAGGAGCTGGAGGAGGGCCTCGCGCCGGAGCTGCGCGAGGAGCTGGACCGGCTCACCCTGCCCTTCACCGAAGACAGCGTCCCGTCCGAGGGTGAGTTGCGGATCGCGCAGGCCCAGCTCGTCGGCTGGCTCGAGGGCCTGTTCCACGGCATCCAGACCGCGCTCTTCGCGCAGCAGATGGCGGCGCGCGCCCAGCTCGAGCAGATGCGCAAGGGGCTCCCGCCCGGCCTCGGTGGGCAGCCGGGGCAGGTGCCCGAGGGCACGGGCCGCGGCACCGGCCAGTACCTCTGATCTGCCTCTTCCGCATGAGAAACGCGGTCGCGTCGGCTGTGGGGGTGGCGGCGCCACGCCTCGGCCGACCGGTCGCGGCCCGGCGCAAAGTCCTTCCCCCGGCCGTGGGTACCCTCACCGGGTGGCCGTGACCGTCGACGACAGCAGCACCGGGCGTGTGCGCCCGGTCATCGCCGATGCCCCGGGTTCACGCAGCTGGTCGCGGGCGTTCGGGGATCTGTCCCAGGGCTGGAAGCAGCGCGCGCTCTGGGGGCACCTGGGCTGGCAGGACATCAAGCAGCGCTACCGCCGCTCCGTCCTCGGGCCGCTGTGGATCAGCATCAGCATGGGCGTCATCGCGCTCGGTCTGGGGCTGCTGTACTCGGTGCTCTTCGGGCTCCCCATCGCGACCTTCCTGCCGCACGTCGCGGTGGGCCTGCTGATCTGGAACTTCGTCAGCGGCTGCACCCTCGAGGGCAGCGAGGTCTTCATCGCCAACGAAGGCCTGATCAAGTTTCTGCCGGCCCCGCTGAGCCTGCACGTCTACCGGCTCGTGTGGCGGCAGACGCTGTTCTTCCTGCACAACCTGGTCATCTGGATCGTACTGATGATCGTGTTCCCGCACCCGCTGGGCTGGTCGCTGCTGCTGGCGATCCCGGCGTTCCTGCTGCTGATGCTCAACGGCGGCTGGATCGCGATCCTCTCCGGCATCCTCGCGACGCGGTTCCGGGACATCCCGCCGATCATCGCGAGCGTCGTGCAGCTGGTGTTCTACATGACCCCCATCGTCTGGTCCGTGGACATCCTCAGCGCGAACGCCGCCGTCGCCGAACGGGCCCGGCTGGTCGAGCTGAACCCGGTGTTCCACTTCGTCGAGATCCTGCGCCGCCCGCTGCTGGGCGAACCGACGATCTGGCGGTTCTGGGCCGTCGTCGGTGTCATCACCGTCGTCGGCTGGGTCGTCGGCATGCTCTGCCTGCGCAACTACCGCGCCCGCGTCGCCTACTGGGTCTGAGGACGTGTCCGTGAACTCTCCTGGCCCCGCACCGGTGCCGAGCATCGACCTCGACGCCGCGTGCGTCGACTTCCCGATCTTCGACGCGAAGACGCGTTCGCTGAAGAAGTCCGTCCTCGGCCGCGCGGGCGGACGGATCGGCACCGAGAGCAAGGTGCCGATCATCGAGGCGCTGCGGGACGTCACCGTCTCCCTGCGCAAGGGGGACCGCGTCGCGCTCGTCGGGCACAACGGCGCCGGCAAGACCACGCTGCTGCGCCTGATGTCCGGCATCTACGAGCCCACCCGCGGCCGGGCGGCCGTGCGCGGGAAGGTCGCGCCGGTCTTCGACCTCGCCGTCGGGATGGACCCGGAGATCTCCGGGCTGGACAACATCCTGATCCGCGGCCTCTTCCTCGGGATGACGAAGAAGCAGATGGCGACCCGGATCGACGACATCGCCGCGTTCACCGAGCTCGGCGACTACCTCGAGATGCCGCTGCGGACGTACTCCACCGGTATGCGGGTCCGGCTCGCGCTCGGCGTCGTGACCAGCATCGATCCCGAGATCCTGCTGCTCGACGAGGGCATCGGCGCGGTGGACTCGGAGTTCCTGGCCAAGGCGCGGGACCGGCTCGACGAGCTCGTCGAGCGCTCCGGGATCCTGGTGTTCGCCTCCCACTCCGACGAGTTCCTCGCGGACCTGTGCGACACCGCGATCTGGATGGAGCACGGCACGATCAAGGAGTACGGCCCGCTGCGCGAGGTCCTGCACCACTACAAGGGCCGGGACGTGCTGGCCGAGCACTTCGCGCGCCGGGACGCCGCCCGGTGACGGACCAGCTGCCCCGGGGTCCGTCGTCGCGGTCGTCGTCACCCGGCATCGCAGTGCCATGCTCGTGGACTCCCTCGCCGCGATGGCGAAGCAGACGCATCCGATTGCGCACCTGATCGTCGTGGACAACGGGCCGGACCAGCCTGCGCGCGACGTCGTCGAGGCCTGTGGGCTGCCCGCCACCTGGCTCCCGTCCTGGCGGAACCTGGGCGGCGCGGGCGGGTTCGCGCTCGGCATCCTCCAGGCGCTCGCGATGGGCGCGGACTGGGTCTGGCTGGGCGACGACGACGGGCACGCAGGCGGCGAGGACGCGCTGGCCACCTGCCTCGACCTCGCGGAACGGCGCGGGCTCGCGGCCGTCTCGCCCGTCGTCGCGGACCTCGCGGAGCCGGACCGCCTCGCGTTCCCGCTGCGCCGCGGGCTGACCTGGCACCGCACCCGCACCGCCCTGTTGGCCGCCGACGGCGAGGGGGACGCGGAGCTGCTCCCGGGCATCGCCTCGTTCTTCAACGGCGCCCTGTTCCGGGCCTCGACGCTCGACGTCATCGGCGTGCCGGACCTGCGCCTGTTCGTCCGGGGCGACGAGGTGGAGATGCACCGCCGCCTGGTCCGCTCCGGGCTGCCGTTCGGTACCGCGCTGCACGCCACGTACCTGCACCCGTACGGCTCGGACGAGTTCAAACCGATGCTCGGCGGCCGGCTGCACGCGCAGGACCCGGGTGACGCGACGAAGCGCTACTACACCTACCGCAACCGCGGCTACCTGATGAGCCAACCGGGGATGCGGAAGATCGGCATGCTCGAGCTCCCGCGGTTCGCCTGGTACTTCCTGGTGACCCGGAGGGACCCGCGGGCGTTCCTGACCTGGCTGAAGCTGCTGAACCAGGGCCGCGCGGAGCAGTTCCACCGCGCCCCCTAGCTCCACGCGGGTCGGGGACTCCCGCCACCGAGTCGCGGTATCTCCGTGTCCCCGGCTCACCGCGTCCCCGCGCCGGTTCCGGGGCCGGCCGCGAGCGCCGCTACCCTCCACGGGTGACCGCCACCCGATCCGAGGGGACCGCCGCGCCCGGCCTCGTCGCACAGCTGGTCCGGTTCGTCGCGGTCGGGGTGGTGTCCGCCGCCGTCGACTTCGGGATCTACCACCTGTTCCTGTCCTTCGGTACGGCCCCGTGGCTCGCCCGCGCCGTCAGCTTCATCTGCGGCACCACCACGGCGTACTTCCTCAACAAGCGGTTCACCTTCGGTGACAGTGCCGGCGGCCGCGGCCGGCTCGCCGGCTTCGTCCTCCTCTACGCGACGACGTTCGCGATCGCCGTCGGGGTGAACTCGCTGGCCCTGGCGCTGCTGCCGGAGATCGCGTTCAAGGCCTCGCTCGCCTGGGTGATCTCCCAGGGCACCGCCACCGCGATCAACTTCGTCATGCTGCGGACGGTCGTCTTCCGCGCCTGACCCGGGCTCCCGCCCGCGCCGAGCCCTTTCACGGCGTCCGACTCTGCGCTACGAAGTACGTGCTCTTCGGGTGCCCTCCGGCCGGGCATCGGCGTGCTCTGGTTACTCGACGGCGTGGGCCCCGGGCGGCGGCATCCTGCGGAACGGCGGCGGTTGTCCCTGGCCCGGGGCGGGGGTCAGCGCGTTCGTCGGGATCCGCTAGAAGGCCCTCCCGGCGAAATGGAAGCGGCGGCGGACGAGGACCGAGCCCATGCCGGTGCGGCCGTAGATCCGGAAGTGCGGGCGGCCCGCGAGGGGGACGACCGGGACCCGGCTGCGGACGCTGCCCATGCCCGACACCAGGTCGTCGACGTCCGCCGTCGCGTCGTCCGGGACCAGCAGCCGGGCCGCGCCGGCACCGAGCTCGCAGCTCCACCTCGATCACCGGATAGCTCAGCGTGGCGTCGCAGAAGTCGAGCAGGACCGCGCCGACCGTGCTCTGCACCCGCAGCCGCGCCGGGACGGACCAGGCGCCCGTCCGGCGGAGCGTCCCCATCCCGCCGCGCAGGACCAGCGGCGGGCCGACGGGCGTCGAGAGGGGTGGCGGCGGGAGCATGACCTCCAGGGGTTCGCCGGGGAGGTCCTCGAGCGGGGGCACGAGATCGGCGGCGTACCGGGCGGCGTAGACGACCGCGAGCCGGTCCTCCAGCTCGGCCATCGTGATCCGGCCCTCGCCCATCGCCTCGTGCAGGCGCGCGGCGGCGCGCTCACGGTCCGCGTCGGAGATCCGGAGCCGCGGACGGTCTCCGGGATGGGGCTGCACGCTCACCCGGATCAGGTTAGCCGCGGGTCACGATCGTGGCGTCCCTAGTGCACACGGAAGAGCCACGCGCCGTCCAGCGGCTCGCCCTCGGCCCCGGTCACGCGCCGCGTCCAGGCCAGCAGCTCCGCCGTGTCCCGGCCGGGTTCCGGGACGACGAGCACGACCGTCACGCCGGATCGCCGCAGGTCGGCGGCCGCGGACGCGGCGTAGGCGTCGTCGAGGGGCGGCAGGCCGAGCCCGGCCCAGTTGGCGCCGTACTGGTAGCGGTTCCGCGGGGACTCGATCAGCAGCGGGCTCCGCTCGTCCGCGCCGATGAAGTAGCCGCCGGTCATCCGGAACGCCATCCCGGAGGCGACCTGCCATCGCAGGGCGTCCGCGCCGCCGTACCACCAGCTCGTCGGCCGCGGGTGGATCTCGGCGACGTCCCCCGGGCGCAGGTGCGTCGCGAGCCCGGCGACGAAGGCCGGTGAGCCGGCGGGCTGGGTCCGCTGGGCGTCGGCGGGATACCAGGAGACGACGGCGGCCGCGGCGACGACCAGTGCGAGCACCCGCGGGAGCGGCGGGAAGGCGGGTACCCGCTCCAGGAACAGGGCGACGACGGTCGCGAGCGCCAGCGTCGTGAACACCTGGAGCCGCACCGGCTCGAGCTCACCGAGCAGCCGCAGCCCGGTGAAGGCCTTCCAGGGCAACGTCACGCCCGTGCTGCGGGCGGCGATGTGCAGCGTCGGGCCGAGCGACAGGACGAACGCGATCACACCGACGACGGCGGGAAGCCGCGTCGCGCGGACCGTCACGACCGCGACGAGCAGCAGCACGAGCACCGCGACGCCGAGGTAGCCGCCCTGCTCCCCCAGGTTCCCGACCATCGGCGGGGTACCGAAGGGTCGGAACGCGCTGAGGAAGGTCGGCGAGAGGACGTTCGCGAGGTCCGTACTGCCGTACTCCGGCACCCGGATCGGCACGCGCGGGCGGACGGGGCCGGCGAGCACGAGGTAGAGCGGATAGGCGGCGAGGACGGCGTAGGTGCCGACGCAGGCCGCGCCCGCCCGGACCAGGCCGGGCAGCCGCTCCCGGACCTCGCGCGGATACCGGGCCGCCAGGACAGCGGCGGTGACCAGCAGCATCAGGGCGCCGGAGGCGACCGTCTGCGTGTAGAGGACCGTCTGGACCGCCAGCGCGAGCCCGGTGAGGGCGCCGGTCAGGAGAGGCCTTCTCACCGGAACGACGAAAAGCCGGTGCGCCAGGTACAGGAGCACCGGCGGCAACACCGGCCAGACCAGGTTGAGGTGCCCGGCCGACAGGTGGGCGAGGGTGAACGGGGAGAACGCGTAGAGCGCGCCGGCCACGATCCGCGGCGATACGCGGTGGACGTACGGCCGCAACGCCGCGACGGTCACCACCCCGGCGACCACCGGGCCGAGCACCATCCCGGTGTTGAACGCGGCGACGGGACCGGCCGTCAGCGTCACGGGCGCGAGCAGCAGGCCGAGGACCGGGACCGACGTGTTCCACATCGCGTTCACGCCCAGCGGGTAGTGCTGGAAGTCCGTCAGCAGCGGGTTGTGCCCGTGGCGGAGGGCGTAGGGCAGCCAGTTCAACCACCAGGTGAAACCGTCCGGATCCGCGCTGACGCGCCCGATCGTCGCGCTCCCGAAGCGACCCAGGGCGTCGCGGTGCAGGGCCAGTGAGCCGGCGAGGTAGAGCACGAGCGCGATCGCCGGTGCCGGGGCGGCCCGGTGGGACCGCGCGGGGACGGCGGTCGCGTCGGACACCGGGGCAGCGTCGCACAGGCCGGGTTCGTGCTGTTCCGGGCGGTCGTTGCGGCGGACCGACGGCCCGTCCGGGTCGCGGCGCGTCCCCCGGTAGCCTGAGCCGCGATGACCAGCCTGCCCAGCGAGACCCGCGCCCTGCACGGATGGGGCCGCACCGCCCCCACCGTGGCCACGGTGATCACGCCGCGGAACCCGGAGGAGGTCGCCGCCGCGATCACGTCCGCGGGTCCCCGCGGGATCATCGCCCGTGGACTCGGCCGCTCCTACGGCGATCCCGCGCAGAACGCCGGCGGCACCGTCCTCGACATGACCGGCCTGACGGCGGTCCACTCGATCGACGCGGACTCGGGCCGGGTCGTCGTCGACGCCGGGGTCTCCCTGGACACGCTGATGCGCCGCGCCCTGCCGTTCGGGCTCTGGCTGCCGGTGCTCCCGGGCACCCGCCAGGTGACGATCGGCGGCGCGATCGGCGCGGACATCCACGGCAAGGCGCACCACGTCGTCGGGAGCTTCGGCAACCACGTCGAGGCGATGACGCTGGTGACGGCCGACGGTTCGGTCCGCGAGCTGACGCCGGACGGCCCGGAGTCCGAGCTGTTCTGGGCCACCGTCGGCGGCATGGGGCTCACCGGCGTCGTCGTGCGGGCCGTGCTGAAGCTGCACCACGTCGAGACCGCCTACTTCAAGGTCGACACCGAGCAGATCGACAACCTCGCCGACCTCATGGACCGCCAGACCCGGGACGACGAGAAATACGCCGAGTCGGTCTCCTGGTTCGACGCCGTCACCACCGGCGAGCACTTCGGCCGCGGCATCCTGACCAGGGCGAACCACGCGACGCTCGCGGACCTGACGTCCAAGCAGCGCAGGGACCCGCTGAAGTTCGACGCGCCGCAGTTGCTGACCGTGCCGGACGTCTTCCCGCCCGGGCTGCTCAACAAGCTCACCGGGAAGATCTTCAGCGAGGCCTGGTACCGCAAGTCGCCCACCAGGATGGGCGCGATCCAGAACATCACCCAGTTCCTGCACCCGCTGGACATCATCGGCGAGTGGAACCGAGGGTACGGACCGCACGGGTTCCTGCAGTACCAGTTCGTGGTCCCGCTGGAGCGGGGCGACGTGATCCGGACCGTGCTGGAGCGGGTCACCGCGGCCGGGCACGTGTCCGCGCTGAACGTGCTGAAGCGTTTCGGCGAGGGCAACCGGGCACCGCTGTCCTTCCCGAAGCCGGGCTGGACGCTGTGCCTGGACATCCCGATCGGGCCCGGGCTGGGCGCGCTCTGCGCGGAGCTCGACGCGATCGTGCTCGACGCCGGCGGCCGGCACTACCTGGCCAAGGAGTCCCGGACGACGCCGGAGGCCATCCGCCGCGGCTACCCGCGGCTCGACGAGTGGCGCAAGATCCGCGCCACCGTGGACCCCGAGGGCGTGTTCGCGTCCGACCTCGCACGACGACTGGAGCTCATCTGATGATCGACGCCGTGGGTAACCCGCAGAGCATCCTGCTGCTGGGTGGCACGTCCGAGATCGGGCTCGCCGCCGTCGAGGCGTTCGCCGGGGACCGGCCGCTGCGCGTGATCCTCGCCGCCCGCCCGTCGGCCAGGCTCGACGGGGCGAAGGTTCGGCTCGAGAGCCGTGGCTGCGCCGTCGAGACCCTGGACTTCGACGCGCTGGCCCTGGACACGCACCCCGAGGTCGTCGAGAAGGCGTTCGCGGCGGGGGACGTCGACGTCACGATCGTCGCGTTCGGGCTGCTCGGGGACAACGAGCAATCGTGGACCGACGTGCCGACCGCCGTCGAGCTCGCGCAGGTCAACTACACGGCGGCGGTGTCCGTCGGGGTGGCCGTGGGCGACAAGCTGAAGGCGCAGGGGCACGGCTCGCTCGTCGCGCTGTCGTCCGTGGCCGGGGAGCGGGCGCGCCGCTCGAACTTCGTCTACGGCTCCACCAAGGCCGGGCTGGACGCGTTTTACACCGGGCTGACCGAGGCGCTGCGGCCGTTCGGGGTGACGGTGAGCGTCGTCCGCCCCGGGTTCGTCCACACGAAGATGACCGAGGGCCTCAAGGCGGCTCCGCTGTCGACGACCCCGGAGGCGGTCGCCGAGGTGATCGTGGACGCCGTCCGCGGGAAGAAGGAGCTCGTCTGGGCCCCGGCCCCGCTGCGCTTCGTCATGTCCGCGCTCCGCCACGTCCCCCGCCCGATCTTCCGCCGCCTCCCCCTTTGAGTGCGCAGCCTCGTCACCGCACTAGGCACTCACAACCCCGCCTGAGCAGCGGGAACAGGTGTTGGCGGCGAGGTGGGCCCCGGAGCGGAGCAGGACCGTGGTCACCTCGGCCGCGACCACGCAGGGGGTGGGCGTGACCTCCCACCAGCCGAACACCAGGCTCGCCCGGCCGGCGAGCTCCGCGGCGTTGCCCCGACGCCTGTCCTTCAGCGCCACGTCCGCCTGCAGGTGCGACCGGCCGTCGAGCCGGACGGTGAGACGGGCGCCCGCGCCGTCGTAGACGACGTCCTCGTACAGGGCCCGGCCGTCGACCACGACGGGCTGTTGACGCCGTCCGGCCGGCAGGCCGTGTGCCTGTTCGACGTCGACGGCGTAGCGCTCCTCCAGCACGGACTGCACGCCGCCCGAGACCATGCGCACCGCCTCGTCCAGTGCGTTCCGGTACCGGAGCGGCGGACGTTCGAGGAGCCTGCGGCGGACGTCGTTCGGGCTCACCCTCCCCGTCCCCAGGACCGCCGTCAGCAGCTGGCGGGCCGCCCGGGCGTCGGGCTCGGCGACGGCGACGTCGATCGCGGTGTCCGCCCTGCTCGTCATCGGCGGATGGGTCGCCGCCACCAGATGCCGGTGGGCCCGGGACCGGTGGAGCAGCACGATCGGGAGCTGGGAGACCGCGGAGCGTCCGTAGGGCACGGTGATCTCGACCGGGAGCGTCGGCCCGGGCGGGAGGAGACCCCAGCGTTCCGCGGCGGTGCGGTGGCTGAGCAGCGCCGACGGGCCTCCGTAGAGCAGGGCGGCGACGACGAGTGCCTCGGGCGGCAGGGGCCCGGTGAAGGTCGCATAGACCCGAGGCAGCACCTGTTGCCAGCGACATGCACGGACCTCGGCGGCGATGCGGGCGACCGTGAACCCGTGGGCGCGGAGCTGCTGATGGGAGACGACGCCGTGCTGCTCCGCCAGGAGGACCGACCAGGTCGGGGCGGACTGTCGGGACGACAGGATAGGCATGCCGTGGACCATTCCGCCGATGCTGCCCGGCGGGGGGATGACCGCCCGACCTGTGGACAACCAAGCCAAGGTCTGGACAACTTGTTCTCGCAGATCAGTGGCGGTCGTGCGCGTGAAACCTCGTTCTAGCGAGGTTTCACGCGCACGGGCCTACCAAGAATTGACGTGCAGGACGGTGTCCAGGGGCTGGCGCGGGGCGAGCTTGAAGTCGGTGCCCTTCGTGTAGGCGACCGGGAGCAGAACGCCCTGGCGGACGTCCGCCGGCATCCCCAGGAGCTCCGCGATCGCCTTCTCGTGCTTGAGGTGCAGGGTGGTCCAGGCGCTGCCCAGGCCCCGGGCGCGCAGGGCGAGCTGCAGGCTCCAGGCGGCGGGGAGGAGCGAGCCCCAGAGGCCGGCCTGGTTGCCCCGCGGCAGCTCCTCGCCGGCCTGGATCGCGCCGATGATCAGCACCGGGCACTCCGCCATGGTCTCGGCGAGGTACTCCGCACTGGAGGCGACGCGCTGCTGGGTCTCGGCGCGGTCGCCCTCGTAACCCGCCTGCCGGCCCGCGTAGCCGGCGGACCGGCGATACCCGTCGAAGGACTCGGCGTAGTAGTCCGCGACGGCCTTGCGCTTGTCCGGGTCCGTCAGCACGATCCAGTGCCAGCCCTGCACGTTGCTGCCGCTCGGCGCCTGCAGCGCGACCTCGAGGGCCTCCCGGATCACCTCGATCGGCACCGGGCGCGAGTAGTCGAGGCGTTTGCGCACCGAACGGGTCGTCGTGAGCAGTTGGTCGGGGTCCAGCGGGAGCAGCTCTGCCATGACTGCATCATCACCCGCCGACGGGGACGGGTTCCACGCGGATCACCCCCGGCGGCCGCCACGGGGACGAGGTCGCCACGCCGGGACCGCGCTCGGAGAACACGAGCCGCATCGTCGGGGTCATCGGCGGGCCCGTCCGCAGCCGGGCGTAGTCGAGCCTCAGGACCGCGCGTTGCAGCGGGCCGCCCGCCGCCACGCGGTCCGCGAGGGCCCTGGCGACGAGCGCCCGGTCGGAGAACGTGTCGACGACGGTGCAGTCGCAGTAGTAGGCGATCGTCCCCGGTTCACCGGGTGACAGCACCACGGTTCCGGCCGGGACTCCCGCGGCCACGGCGGCGTACTGCTCGGCGGTCGCCCAGTTGGTCGTCACCGGCGATGTGGACCACGGGTGGCGCACCAGGAACCCGCCCGCGACGACGACGAGCGCCGCACCTGCCGCGATGCCGAGGCCGCGAACCGGTCGGGGCGCCGGGGCGAGGCTCATGACCGCCAGCATCGTCAGGGCGCCGATCGCGGGACCGTAGTACCAGTGGTACGGGGCGGTGCCGAGGCCGACGTAGACGCCGGCGTGCAGCGCGGCACCGACGCCCCACACGGTGACGAGCGTGAGCTCGGCCCCGTCTCCGCACCAGCCGGACGAGGACGGTCACCACGGCGGCCAGCACGCCCGCCCCCGCGGCGAGGACGGACAGGAGCACCGCTGCCGGGTAGGTGTCGTGGTAGAGGAGCAGCCCGTTGCCGAAGTTCCAGGGGCCCCAGTGGTCCCCGACCTTCAGCAGGACGGTGTCCGGCAACGCGGAACCGAGCACCAGCCAGCTGGTCACGAACCAGGGCAGTGCGACGGCGGCCGCCACCCCGACGACGACGAGCGCCCGCCGGAACAGCGCCGGGACCAGCAGCGCCGCGAGCCCGAACGCGACGAGGTCCGGCCGGGTCAGGACCAGCAGCCCGACGACCGCCCCGGCCTCGACCGGCCGTCGGCACACGGCGGCCCGGGCGAGACAGGCGATGAGCGCGACGGCGAGGTAGGTCTCCATCCCCACCGTCGAGGCGAGGAGCGGGCACACCGCGACGGCGGCGACACCCAGCGCGGGCAGCAGCAGCGGGCGGCCGTGCACCCGGCCGATCGAGGAGAGGGCCCACCCGAGCACCCCCAGCGCCACCACGAGCAGGACCCCGGCCGCGATGACCGGGTCCCGGGTGACCAGCGAGAACCCCGCGAGGAGCAGGACGTTCAGCGGCGAGGTGGCCGTGTTGGCCTGGTGTCCCGGCTCCAGTGCCCACTGTCCGTGGAAGGCGAGGGACCGCGCGTAGTCCAGCGTGATGTACGCGTCGTCGATCAGGGCCCGGCGCGCGAGCAGGAACAGCGCCAGCCCCAGCAGCCCGCCGAAGGCGGCGACGACGAGGCCCCCGCGTGCCGGAGGACTCTCGGAGGCGAGGAAGCGGGGGTCGGTCGTCGGACCACTCCGGCCGGAGGGTGAGCGTTCGGCGACATCCACGCCCGGCACGGTACCGAGCGCCCCCCTTTCGGGTGTATCCCGTGGATGCTCGTCACGTTACGTATCGGGAACCTAGGCGGGGTTCTCCACCACGAACACCGAGGACTCCCCCGCTCCCGGCTTGAGCACCAGTCGTCCGGACGAGAGCTGGGAGGCCACGGGGGCCTCGGCGCGGGCGTCGAGCCACGACGGGAGCCGGCCGTAGGGGCCGTTCCACAGCCCGTCGCTGCCCTCGTGCCAGACGACGAACCCGGCGCCGGCGAGCAGCTCGCGCCACTCCTCGTGCGGGCGGGGGAAGGGCGCGGTGCGCCGGGCGTCCCCGGTGAGGCGGTGTGCCCGGCCCGTCGAGTCCGCGACGACGACCAGGGCGCGCCCGCCGGGTCGCAGGACCCGCCGCCAGCAGGCGACGGCCTTGTCCCCCGCGGCCGTGTCCATCCGGTCCAGGACGTGCAGCGCGGCCAGGCTGCGGAACGCCTCGGTCGGCAGCTCGGCTGCGGACGTGTAGACGGGACACCCGGGCGCCTCGTCCCGGACCACGGCTGCGGCGGTGCTGGGGAAGGCCAGCCCGGACACCGGGCCGAGCTCGATCAACCGGCGCATCAAGCCGCCCGTCGCACAGCCGGCGTCCAGGTACGGACCCCGGCCGACGTAGTGCCGGATCAACCGGACGTACCAGCCCAGGAGACGCTCGGGGGGCAGCGTCGAGCCGGAGGGATCGTGCACGGGGCGTTCACCCGAGGATGTGGCGCTCATCGCAGGTTCGTGGGGTTCCGTTCTCGACCGGCAGGGGTGTGCCGCGAACCCGGAACCGGTGCGCCCCGGCTCGTCAGGGCGTGGGCCGGGCCCCGAACTGCGGCGAGTCGATCCAACCACGTTTGCCCCGGCCCGGGCCCGGGCGGTGCTTGCCCGGGCCGCTCCGGGCAGCGGCGGAGGCGGCGACGAGGTCCGCGGCCAGCTTCGTCCGCGGCTCGATCCCGGCCCGGCGCGCGAGGATCGCACGGCCGACCGCCCCCGCGGCGACGTCCGGCTCCCCGGTCGGAGCGTCGTCGCGGGAGACGGCCGGCGCGGCCGCCGGGACGCCTGCGGGGATCACGCTGCGCTGCTGGCCGGGGACCACCGGGACCGGCCCGGTCGAAGGCCGGGCGATCGGGATGCCCCGGGTCTCGGGATCGCGTCGGGCCTCCTCGTCCCGCACCGGCTGCTTCGCGAGCGGCTGCCGTACGACGCGGATCGCCCGCGTCTCCGGGTCCCGCCGCGCCTCGTCGTTGCCGACGGGCCGGTCCTGCCTCGGGACGGCTCCCACCATCGGCGCCTCTGCGGCCGGCTCCGCCGCGACGTGCAGGACCGGATCCGCCGAGCCGGCGCGGCGAGGGACGCTCCCCAGCACCCTCAGCCGCCGCCGGGCCGGCTCCTCCACCCCCACGAACAGCAGGTGCGCGACCGGCAGCGTCGCCACCAGCACCAGCATCCCCACCACGTGCGCCAGCAGCGTGTTCCCGGCCAGCACCGCGCCGCCGTCGGATCCCCCGAAGTGCCGCAGGGCCAGCCAGAACACCTCGAACATCGGGATGTGCACGAGGTAGAGCGCGTAGGAGATGCGCCCGCCGTGCACCATCCGCTCCGTCGAGAGCAGCCGGGCGATCCCCCGATCGGCCAGCGCCAGCGACCCCACCAGCAGCGGGAACAGCACGATCACCGCGCCGCCGCGGCCCGGGCCGGCGAGCTCCCCGGCGAGCAGGCCGACGGCGATCAGCACGGGCGTCGCCGTGCCGATCCAGGACGCCGCCCGCCGGACCCCGTCCGACGCCCGCAGCCGCCGCACCACCAGGTAGGTCAGCGCTCCTCCGCCGAAGCCGCACAGGATCCGCACCACCCAGCTCCACGGGTAGTACGGGCTGCCGGTGGACACGTAGGCCAGCGCGATCGGCGCCATCAGCCCCAGCGCCCCCAGCGCCAGGACGACGACCGGCAGGTTCCGCAGCCGGTACAGCACCACCGCGGCCACCGGGAACAGCACGTAGGCGAGCCACTCCGCGCTGATCGACCAGGTGGAGCCGACCCACGACGCCCCGTCGAAGAACGGCTGGTCCCAGAGCTGGACCATGAACATCTGCTGCAGCCACTGCCCGAGCCCGAGCTTCGGCTGGACCCCCTGGAACGCGATGTTCGGGTCCGAACCGAGGACCGCGCGGGCCACCAGCCAGATCCCGAACAGGTTGAACACCAACACATAGGCCGGCCAGATGCGGCAGGCCCGCGCCCAGACGAACCGGCCGGTCTCCCGTGCCCGCAGCCGCGGACCGAGCTGCTCCAGATAGGTGTAGGCGATCACGAACCCGCTCAGCACGAAGAACAGGTCCACCCCGAGCGCACCCGCGGTGATCAACGGGCCGAACACCCCCACGACGTCGGCCACCCCCGGAAGGGCCGTGAAGTGGAAGTGGAAGACGACGACCCACACCGCCGCGACGATCCGCAGCCCCGTCAACGCACGCAGCTCCCCAGTGCGTTTCGGGGCGATTCGAGCTGCGGTGATGGTCACGTTCGCCTCAACGACCGATCGGGTGTCAGCGTCACGGGCGTCCCTCAACAGCGCCCGTTCAGCCCAGTTGACTACGCAGAGTCTCGGTATCACCGGGCGATCCACCTTGAGATCTCGTTCGAGCGGACCTACGCAACGGAGGCGCCCGGCGACGGTGAGCAACGGTTGTCTAGCCTCGCCCCGTGCTGACCCCCGAGACGGTGGACGCCGATCGACGGTCCGACACCGGGCCGGCACCCGGCGCCCCACCCACGCGGAGAGGCCGGCGTCGGGTCGCTGCGGGCCTCGGCATCCTCGCGGCCCTCCTCGCGATCGCGACCCCGTTCCTGCCCGTGCAGCAGAACACCGCCGAGCTCAGCTGGCCCACCGCCGAGAACGGGACCGCCCCGGTCACGGCGCCGCTGGTCGCGCTGCGCCCGGAACGGCTCGACGCGACCGTGCCCTGTGCGGCGATCACGAGCCTCGACGCCCGGTCCCCCGGCCCCGCGACGGTGTTCACGACGACGCCCCCCGGCTCCCCGGACGGAGCCGCCGTCGCGCTGACCGTGCGCGTGACCGACGGGACGCTGACGGTCGACGACCGCGGGGAGCGCGTCGCCGAGGTGGCTGTCGGCCCCGCGGGCTGCACGCTCGGCGTCGCGTCCGACGTCGACCGGACGACCGTCGAGGTCGGCGGGACACCGGCGGTGATCCTCGACGGGGACCGCCGACCCCAGGTGATCGGGGTGTACTCGGACCTGGACTCGCGGCTCGACCCGGTCTCCGGGACCTCGGTCCGGATCACGACCGACAACCGCTACGACAGCTCCTCGAGCGGATTGAAGGTCGCCGCCGGCGTGGTCGCGGTCCTCGCGCTGATCGGCAGCCTGCTGGCCCTGCGGCGCATCGACGACGCCGACGGCCGGCGGCTCCCCCGTACCGGGCGGCTCCCGGCGGTCCTGCGCGGGCACGACACCCTGCGCGACGCGGCGGTGGTGGCCGTGCTCGCGCTGTGGGTCGTCATCGGCGGGATGACCTCCGACGACGGCTACATCCTGGGCATCACCCGCGGCGCCGAGAGCTCCGGCTACATCGGCAACTACTACCGCTGGTTCGACGTCCCGGAGGCTCCGTTCGGCTGGTTCTACCAGCTCTACTCGCTGTGGTCGGGGATCAGCGACTCGATCGCCTGGCTGCGGATCCCGGCGTTCGCGATGGGCGTCGCGTCGTGGTTCATGATCAGTCGCGGGCTGCTCCCCCGGCTCGGGACCCACGTCCGCCACAGCCGCGCGGCGGGCTGGGCCGCGGCGGGGGTCTTCCTCTGCTTCTGGCTGCCCTACGACAACGGGCTGCGGCCGGAGCCGGTCGTCGTCATCGCGGCGCTGCTCTCGCTGGTCGCGATGGAGCGCGCGCTCGCCACCCGGCGGCTCATGCCGATCGCGCTGGCCCTGATCAGCGGGGCGTTCGCCGTGGCCGCGACACCGACCGGGCTGATCGCGCTGGCCCCGTTCCTCGCGTCGGCGCGGCCGCTGCTGCGGCTGTTCGGCCAGCGCGCCCGGACGGCGGGCTGGCTCGCGGTACTGGCGCCGCTCGCGGGCGCCGGATTGATCGTGCTGGTCGCGATCTTCGGCGACCAGAGCTGGGCGGCGGTCTCCGAGGCCACCCGGGTCCGCACGGAGATCGGCCCGAACCTGGCCTGGTACGAGGAGCTCTACCGCTACGAGCTGTTGTTCACCGCCAGCCGCGACGGCTCGCTGATGCGGCGCTTCCCGGTGCTGCTGCTGATCCTGTGCCTGGTCGTCTCGGCCGTGGTGATCCTGCGGCGTGGCCGGATCCCGGGCGCCGGGCTCGGTGCGAGCCGGCGGCTGATCGGGAGCACGCTGCTGGCGTTCGTCGTGCTCGCCCTGACACCGACGAAGTGGACGCACCACTTCGGCGCGTTCGCCGCGCTGGGCGCCGGGCTGGCCGCGCTCGCGGCCGTCGCGACCAGCACGGGGGTGCTGCGCTCGCGCCGCAACCAGGCTCTGTTCCTCGCCGCGGTCCTGGCCGTGACCGCGCTGGCGTTCACCGGCCCGAACACCTGGTGGTACGTCTCCAACTGGGGCGTGCCGTGGTTCGACAAGCCGGTGTCGGTGAACGGCGTGTCGGCGACGTCGCTGCTGCTGCTCGCCGCGGTCGTCTCGCTCGGGATCGCCGCGTTCGAGCACCTGCACGGACCGACGATCCCGCGCCCGATGCCGGCCACCCCGTCCGGCAGCCGGGCCGCCTCGGTCCGCCTCAACTCGGGACCGATCGCGGTCGTCTGCGGTCTGCTGGTGCTGTTCGAGGTGTTCTCCCTGGTCAAGGGCGTGCAGAAGCAGTCGGGCAGCTACTCGATGCCGGCGGACGTCGTCGCGGACCCCGCCGGGCACGGCTGCGGGCTCGCCGGCCACGTGCTCGTCGAGACCGATCCGCAGGCCGGGGTGCTCCCGGCGGCGGGCGGAACCGCCGTCGTCGACGGGTTCGGGCCGAACGGGCTCCCGCCGAACGGTCCTGGGTCGCTCCGGGACAGCGACGGCGAGGGGAACCGGGACCCCGGCGTCGCCGGCACCGGCCCGATGGGCGGTCCCGTGCTGGGCAGCTGGACGGTCGGCGGCGGCGGCACCGGGGACCTACGCACCGGGTGGTACCGGCTGCCGGACGCCGCGAGGCGCGGTGACGCCCCGCTCGTGCTGGGGGTCGCCGGGCAGGTCGGCGGCGGGAACGAGCTCACCCTCGAGTTCTCCCGGGACTCCGACGACACGGTGGTCGACAGCATCTCACCGAGCGCCGCCTCCGGGGCGGTCACCACCACGGCGGACCCGAAGGGCAACGGCGCCGCCGGCAGCGGCTGGCGCGACGTGCGGCTGGATCTCGCGGGCACGCCGGCGGCCTCGGCCGACCGGGTCCGGGTGGTCGCACACGACCGCGCCCTCGGCCCGGAGGGCTGGATCGCGGTCGCGCAGCCGCGCGTCCCGGTGCTGACCCCGCTCACCGACGTGGTGCGGGGCGAGGCCGGCTACCTGGACTGGCCGACGTCGTTCGCCAGCCCGTGCCTGCGGCCGTTCGCCATCCATCGCGGCGTCGCCGAGGTCCCGGGTTACCGGATCATGGCGGACACCCAGCAGCGCGAGGTCGGGGACAACTGGGGCTTCCCGTCGACGGGCGGGCCGCTGGCCTGGATCGACCAGACGGCCCGGGAACGCGTGGTCCCCACCTATCTGCAGGGCCAGTGGGACTGGGACTGGGGCCAGCTACGGCTGATGGAGCCGTACGTCCCCGGCGCGGGCTCTCCCGATGTCACCCGCGGGACGAGGACGATGTGGGGTTGGGCGAACCCGGGCCCGGCGGGTCCGGCGCCGCCGAACCCGCCGACGGACCGCGAGTAGCCGCCGGTCCGGGAGCGGCTACTCGGGCAGAGCGGGGAGCTGCGCACAGGTCGCCGCCTCCGCCGCGTCACGGGAGAAGCGGTACGTCGAACGTTCGACGGAGCCGGTGAGGTTGTCCCGGAACCGCTCCGCGGTGAGCGGCGCCCGATACGAGGCGAGCATCTCCACGGTCCGGGGGCACGCCAGCGCCGCGCGGGCGTCGGCGACATAGGTGGGTCCGACGAAGCCCGTGTCGCCGCGGACTCCGGCGTCCGCGAGGAACCACTCCGGCAGCAGGTCCTTGTCGTGCCCGATCCGGCCGTTCGGGAGCCCCGTGGCGTGTCCGGCAACGGGGTTGACCAGCCCGACGCCGTCGAGCACCCGGACGTCCAGCGGTGCTAGCTCGCCCGCCACGCCGAGGTTCAGCCAGACCAGCGAGTCCCGTTCCCCCGGGTAGACCCACCAGCCGGCCCCGCCCGGTTTCGCGCCGACGATGGCGAGCGAGTGCCCGTCCGCCGCCTCCAGCGCCGCAACCCCCTCGGCCACCATCGGGTGCGTGGAGTAGTCCTCGGCCGTGACCGGGTGCGGGTTGCCGAGCAGTGAGACGTAGTAGAGCCGCTCGTTGGCGATCCAGTTCGGGCCCAGCGTCGCGCCGTAGGCGGGGCGGAGCGCCAGCAGGCCGAACACGGCCCAGGCGGCGGTGCCGAGAACGGGCAGCGTGGTCCAGCGGCCCAGGGGGACCGCCGCCACCGGCATCGCGAGGCAGAACAGCGCGGGCAGCAGCATCCGGCCGTGCATGAAGTCCCCGCCGACGCGGATCACGTAGACCGCGAGGAGTAGAGCGGAGACCAGCGGGACGGCGACCACGACGGCGGTCCGGCCCCGGAGGGCTAGCTCCGGACCGGGCTGCCGGCGCCGCGTCAGCGCGCGGACCGCGAGCAGGGCCGCCGCGAGCACGAGCCCGACCGCGGGGATCCAGAGCCGGTAGGTGCCGAGGAGGTCCAGCAGGTAGTAGGTGCCCTGCTGCCAACGGGCCTCGCTCGCCTCCTTCGCCAACGCGGTCGAGGGCACGAGGAGGCCGTAGTACCCGGCCCGGAAGAACTCGTAGGCAGCCGGCAACGCCGCCGCGACCACCGCGAGCCCGACGATCCGCCGCCATCCCCGGCGATACTCGAGCACGACCAGAGCGAGCGCCGCCATCACGCCGAAGAGCGCCAGGTCCGGCCGGACGAGCGGGGCGAGGCCGAGGACGAAGGCCGGCGGCCAATCGCGCCCGGCTCCGTCGCCCCGCCGCCAGGCTTCCAGCCGGCGCACGAGCAGCCACCAGGTCAGGCCGAGCCAGCCGACGATGAGCCCCGTCTCCAGCCCCGACGTCCCGAAGTCCCAGAAGGGGGGAAGTGCGACGACGACCAGCGCACCCAGGGGTACGACGGCACGGGGGCCGGCGGCGCCGAACAGGCGGCGCGCCCCGTCGAACGCGAAGCCGAGCCCCGCGACGGAGAACACCAACCCCGCCACCACCGACGCCCAGTTCAGGGAGATCCCGGGGAGCAGGCCGGGCACCGCCAACAGGTAGGTCCAGAGCGTCGAGGTGTTGGACTCGACGCGCTCGCCCGCGTTGAACACCGGGCCGTCGCCCGCGAGCAGGTTGCGGACGGTGCGCAGGACGATCAACCCGTCGTCGCTCATCCAGCGGCGGTTCCAGATCAGGACGGCGAAGACGACGAGGAGTGCGACGCAGACGCCGACGTTCCAGGCCCGGACCGCCGTGAGGCGAGGAGCCGACCGGGAGGGGGAGGCGGCGGAAGGCTCGGGAAGCTCCGCCTCGGGCACCACACCCGATGAGACGGCCGTACTGATCGTGCCCTCCAACGGCTCGGGGAGGCGTGATCTTATGGGGCCGCCTTCGGGCGGCGTCATTCGGACCGATGCGGGTGTCGGGGCCGCAGGTTCTACGAGTTACCGGATACCGTTGCCGGCGGTCTGCGCGTGGTCGCCCGTACCCCACCCGTGCCAGACGCCCCGGGGCGCTGACCGACAATGGCGTCGCGCATCCACGTCCCGATGAGGTCCGACCGGAGGATCCCGTTCACATGCTTCGCACTCCCGGCATCACCGATCCGCCCTCGGCCATTGCTGCATCACACGGTCGACGCGTCGACGAGCCGGGGCGCGCGAGTCGGGTCGTGGTGCAGCGCGGACCGTTCGCCGGTCCATCGCCTCTGGTGCCCGAGGCCCTCTACGCCGAGGTCAGGGCCGGCGTCGCGGAACGCGAGCGCCACCGCGTCCGGCTCACGCCCGGCTCGTACGTCAGCACGAACACCTACTTCGGCCGGCTGCACGCCACGTACTGGCAGCGCTGGACCCGGGTCGGCGACGTCGTCGTCGAGTTCACGGCCGCCGGGCGTGGGCGAGTCCGGCTGCTGGCGTCGGACACCAACAAGGTGGAGCGCGTCGTCGCGGCAGTGGATGTGGCCGAGCCCGAGGCCCGGACGGTCCGGCTGACCGCGAGCGTCGACCGCTTCCTCGACGGCGGCGGGCTCTGGCTCGACCTGACCACCGAGACCGGTGAGCTCACCGTCTCCGACGTCCGCTGGACCGCCGACCCGGTAGAGCTGCCGCGCCCGGTCCGTACCACGAGCGTCGTGATCTGCACCTACAACCGCGTCGAGGAGTGCCTCGACACCCTGCAGGCGATGCTCGACGACCCGGAGGCCCTCGAGGTCGTCGGCACCGTGCGCGTCGTGGACCAGGGCAGCGACCCGCTGGAGTCCCGCCAGCGCTTCGCCACCATCCGCGAGGACTTCGGGGACCGGCTGGACTACGTGCGCCAGCCCAACCTCGGCGGCGCGGGCGGCTTCACCCGCGGCCTGTTCGAAGCCACCTCCGGCGCGCCCGAGGACGACCAGGACATCCTGCTGATGGACGACGACGTGCTGCTCGAGCCCGAGATCCTGGTGCGGCTCACCGCGTTCGCCGCCTATGCCACCACGCCGACGATCGTCGGCGGGCAGATGCTCAACCTGCTGCACCCGGGTCACCTGCACATCAGCGCCGAGTACGCGGACATGAGCCGGCTGAAGGTCGGCATCCCGGTCGAGGGGGCGGTGAAGGAGTCCTACCTCCTGGGCCGCGACGAGCGCCAACTGCCGCAGGTGCAGGACCGCCGGGTGGACACCGAGTACAACGGCTGGTGGTCCTGCCTGATCCCGGCGTCGATCGTGCGCGCGATCGGTTACCCGCTTCCCCTGTTCTTCCAGTGGGACGACATCGAGTTCGGCTACCGCGCCCGCGAGCACGGCTTCCCGACGGTCGCCCTGCCCGGTGCCGGCGTCTGGCACGCCGACTTCGGCTGGAAGGACTGGGACGAGTGGCACCGGTACTTCAACCAGCGCAACGGCCTGATCACCGCCGCCCTGCGGACCGGGTTCGACGAGCGCACCCTCTCCCGGACGATCGCGCAGCTCCTCGCCCAGTACCTCGTGGGCATGCAGTACGGGCTGGCCGCAACGCTGCTGCAGGCCGTCGAGGACTTCATGGAGGGCCCGCGGATCCTGAAGGACGGGTCCGCCGCGGCCGCCGCGGAGATCCGGCGCATCCGGTCGGCCTACCCGGAGACCAAGGCGGTGCCGATCACCGATATCGACGTCGACTTCCGCGACCTCCGAGTGCACCTCGACCCGGGCGAGCCGTCCAACGAGCTCGATGACCTGGGCCAAACGCGCCGTCTTCCACGCGCGGGACAAGTTCGTCCACCGGACGGGCATGGTGCCGGCCGGCGAGGCGCACTGGTGGCACGTCGCGTTGTTCGAGAAGGCCGTCGTCACCGACATGGCCGAGACGGGTGTGCGCATCCGGCAGCGGGACAAGGCCAAGCTCAGGGACCTCACGAAGCGGGGCATCCGAACGCTGCGCCGCTTCCACGCGGAGGCGCCCGCCGTGGCCCGGCAGTGGAAGGACGCGGAGCCGGCCCTGACGAGCCGGGAGAACTGGGCGCGCCTCTACGGGGTCGAGAAGTCGTGAGGCGACACCCCGCCTGAGACTCGGCCCCCGGCCCCCTGGCAGCCTGTCCGGGTGGTCTCCCCCGTCCGCTCCGCGCCCCCGGTGACCTGGGACACAACCGATTTCCGGCCCCCCACCGGCACCGCAGCACCCCGGGGCGGCCGACTGGTCGTCGTGCTCGGCCTGATCGCGCTGGCCGCGGCCATCGCGTTCCCGTTCGCGCCCGTGCAGCAGCCTCGCGTCGACTACGCGTGGCCGCCTGCGGGGAGCACCTCGCCGGCGGCGCTGGCGATCCCGTTGATGCCGTACCAACCGGTGCGGCTCGAGGCGTCCTTGAGCTGTGCGGCGCTCCGCGGGCTCGCCGGGCCGGTGGAGCGAACAGCCCTGAGCACCGTGCCGCGGAACCCGGACCCCGCCGCCGACCCGCTGAACGGGCTGCGCGCGACCGTCCGGGACGGCGCGCTCCGGATCACCACGGGTGGTGTCGACCTCGAGCCCGTACCCCTGCCCCTCGGGGACTGCACGGTCGGCATCACCTCCGATCCCACGCGGACGGCGGTCCTCGTCGACGGCGTCACTGTCGTCGAGCGCGCGGGAGACGTGCGTCCCGCCGTCACGGGCGTGTTCACCGACGCCCCCAGCGCCGACGGGCTGGGAGTGCGGCTCACCGCCGACACTCGCTTCCAGACGGCGATCACCCCGGTCAAGACGGCGATCGCGGTGGTCGGCGTCGTCGCCCTGCTCGCCATGCTGGTCCTGCTCGCCCGCGGCGAGCGGCGCGCGCGTACCCGGCTGCTCCCCCGGGGCTGGTGGCGGCCGGGCGGCCCGGACCTGGTGGTCGGCGGGGTCATGGCGCTCTGGTGGATCGTCGGGCCCGTCACGGTCGATGACGGCTACATCTCCGGCATCGTGCGGAACCGGGCCGGCGCGGGCTTCATCGGCAACGTCTATCGCTGGCTGAACGCCCCGGAGGCTCCGTTCAGCTGGTTCTACGACCTGTACTTCGCCTGGTCGCGCATCTCCCCCTCGACGGCATGGATGCGGCTGCCGTCGGTGCTGCTGGCCCTGCTCTGCTGGGGTGTCCTGTCCCGTCTCGTCGTCCCGCGGTTGCTTCCGCGCAGCGGCGTGCTCGGTGCCGGGCCTCGGGTCGGGTGGCTGGCCGCCCTCGCCGCACTGGCGTGGTTCCTGCCGTTCACCGTCGGCCTGCGCCCGGAGCCGTGGGTGAGCCTGGGCCTGCTGCTCACCGTCGTCGCGGTGGAGCGGACGGTGGCCACGCGGCGGCTCTTCCCGCTGGTGGTGGGCCTGCTGATCGCTGCGGTGACGACCGCCGTCACGCCGGGCGGCCTGATGGCCTTCGCGCCGTTCCTGGCCGCTGCCGTTCCGGTGCTGCGCACATTGCGGGCCCGCGCGCCCGAGATCGGGCGGATCGCTCTCGTCGTGGTCGTGCTCGCGGCTCCCGCCTCGGCGGTGTTCCTGATGCTGTCGGACCAGAGCCTGGCCTCGATGCTCGAGGCGACGCGCGTCCGGACCCTCATCGGCGGCGGCCAGCCCTGGTACGAGGAGTACACGCGGTACGCGCTGCTGCTCGAACCCGGCGACATGCAGGGGTCGCTCGCCAAGCGGCTCCCGGTGCTCCTCGGCATCCTCGCAGCGGTAGCCGTGCTGTGGACGACGGCGCGCCGGGTCCCCGGGATCGCGACGGGCCCGGCCCGACGGACCGCGGTGACGTTCCTGCTCGGCCTGGCCGCCATGACCGCGACCCCGACGAAGTGGACCCAGCACTTCGGTGATCTCGCGGGCGTCGGTGCCGCCCTGCTGCTGCTCGGGCTCGTCGTGGGCTCCCGAGCGGTGCTGAGGGCACGCACCCGCTCGGGGTCGCCGGCGCTGCTGGGGCTCGGTGCGCTCATCGTGGTCGGCTCACTGGTGCTGGCCGGGTACAACATCTGGCCGTACGCCTCGAACTGGTGGGGCCTGACCTGGAGCGATGTCCCGCCCCTGGCGGCCGGGCTCCCCGTGGCGACGCTCTGGCTCGGTGCGGGGGTCGTGTTGCTCGCGGTCCTGCTCGGCCGGCTGGTGTGGCGGGCATCGGCGGAGCGGACGCCGGACCAGCCCCGCTGGCAGCCGTCGCCGGCGACGGTCGGTGCGCTGCTCGTCGCCGTCGGCGTGACGCTGCCCGTGGCCACGTTCACGCGCACGAGCATCTCTCACCGGGACGATTACACGCTCGCGTCCGATGCCCTTGCGGCCGTCGGCGGCAAGTCCTGCGCCCTGCAGGAACGGCTCTCGGTCGAGACGGACCCGGCAGCAGGCCTGCTGCCCGAGGCGGCTCCGTCGCCCGACGCGTCACCGGTTCGTCCGGTCGACGTCGGAGGGACCGAGCTGCCTGGAATCGAGGTGTCCGGCGACGGCCGCACGGCCTGGTACCGGCTCGATCCCGCGCAACGCGACGGGTCCTTGCCCGTGGTGGTGACCGTCGACGGTGGGTCGCGTCCCGGGGACGGCCTCCGCGCGGAGTTCGGCGGTCCGGGTGGGAACGTCATCGACGAGCGGGCCGTCCCGGCGTCCGGGACCACTCCGCGGGATGTACGCCTGATGGCGCCCGGCGGGGCCGAGCTCGTCCGGCTGGTCGGCAGTGGGCGTGCCGACGCCGGTGAGCCCGGCGGCGCGATCGCGTCGATGCCGCGGGTGCCGCGGCTGACCCGCATGGACGCGCTCCTCCCCCGGCACGGACGCGATCCTGGACTGGCCCGTGGCGTTCTTCTTTCCGTGCCTCGACCCGGCGCCGTTCCCGCCCGGCACGGCCGGGCTGCCGCAATGGCGCGTCGGCCCCCCGCAGGCCGACGGCTCGGTCGGGATCACCTACGCCGCCGGGTTCGGTGGGCCGTTCGTCGGCCCCCGCCTGCTCGTGGCCGAACGTCGCATGGCGACCTATCTCGACGGCGATCCGACCCGGGATGCCGCGCAGGTCTACCGGTGGACTCCGGTCGCTCCGATGACCCTGGCCACCCCGACGATCACCGAGGAGACCCGCTGGGGGACGGCCGCCGACGGGCACGCGAGGGTTCCCGGCCTGGACGCCCCGGGGGCGCAGCCCACTGAGTGGCGGGACACGGGTCCCGCCACTCAGGACAGGCGCTAGTCCTCGAAGAGGTGCTTCCAGCCGTCGCGGCTCGTCAGTGTGGGTGCCGCGGCCCGGTAGCGCTCCCGCAGCGTGGGCCACTCGCGCGCCACCTCGCGGTGCAGCGCGAGGGACTCCTTCACCATCCGGCGGAACATCTCGGGGTCCCGGCGGCGGAACGTGACGCCCCGGCCGTCCGGGGTGGAGACGGTGGCCGAGTCGAGGCCGGCGAGGACGAACCACTGCGCGTTCTTCCAGGGCACATTTCGCTGCGGGCGGTCGTGGTGCGCCGGGTCGACGGCCTTCAGGTTCCGGAGGACCCCGCGCACGAGGCCCGCACCGGCCTTCAACCGGCCGACGGGAGGCTCCGGGAAGAGCTGGGCGCCCAGCGCGTCGAGATCGGCGAGCGGGACGTCGGTGGCCGAGTTGAGCGGCCGGCCGTCGTCGTACTCCGCGCGCTCGGCCCGGATCTCCCCGAGCACGACGGGCAGCTTCGGGAACAGCGCCTCCGGCCCGGCCAGGAAGTCCTTGAACGCCTTGATCTGCAGCGCGACGGCCGAGTACTCCATCAGCATCAGGTGCCGCAGCGTGCGCTTGAACGTCTCGAGCAGCATGGCCTTCGGGTCGTCCGGGCCGTGCAACGCGGCGGCCACGAACCGGTTCCGGTAGTGGAAGTAGGCCTGCCAGTCGCTCGAGTCGTCCTTCTCGATGAAGGACATGTGCCAGATCGCGATCCCGGGGACGGTGGCCGTGCGATAGCCGCGGCTGCGGGCGCGCAGTCCGTACTCGGCGTCGTCCCACTTGATGAACAGCGGCAGCGGCAGGCCCAGGTCCTCGGCGACGGCCCGCGGGATCAGGCACATCCACCAGGCGTTGTAGTCCACGTCCACGCGGTGGTGCAGCCAGGGCGTCTGGCGCAGGGTCTGCTCGGCCAGGTCGTGGTGCGGGTGGGTGTCCGGCGCGACCCGCCACAGGAACTGGTTGCGGTCGACGACCTCGCCCATGGTCGAGAGCTGCGAACGGGCCTGCAGCGACAGCATCTGCCCGCCGACCAGCATCGGCTCTCGGGCGAACCGGGAGAAGGCGACGGCCCGCAGGATCGAGTCCGGCTCGAGCAGGATGTCGTCGTCCATGTAGAGGATCTGCTCGCAGTCCGTCGACCCGAGCGCCTCGTACATCACCCGGGCGTAGCCGCCGGAGCCGCCGAGGTTGGGCTGGTCGATGATCCGCAGCTTGTCCCCGAGGACGGCCGCGGCCTGCTCGTACCCCGCCTGGTCCCGGACCTTCTTCGTGCCCTGGTCCGGCAGGATCACCGCGGTGACGGCGGCGAGCACCGCCGGGTCCTCACCGATCGCGGCGAGCGTCGCGACGCAGTCCGCGGGGCGGTTGAACGTGGGCATCCCGACGGCGACGGCGGCGCGGCCGGGCGCCGCGGTGGGGGCGTGCCAGCCGCCCTCGTGCAGGACGAGCTCGCCGGCGTCCGTCGTCAGGTCGAACCAGTACCAGCCGCCGTCCTCGAAGGGGTGCAGGTCCAGCGCGAACTCCAGATCGTGCACGCCGGGCCGGTCCACGACCTCGCCCCGCACGTAGATCTGCGAGCCGTCCGCCTTGGAGCGGTAGACGTCCACCCGGCCGGCGCCCTCGAGCCGCAGCCGCAGCCGGACCTCGTCGAGCGTGGACCACGCCCGCCAGTAGCCGGCGGCGAGGCCGTTGAAGTACGCCCCGAAGCTGACCTCGCTCTGTTCCGGCACCACCGCGGAGGTACGGGACGTGACCCGCAGCCGGCGGCCGGACGTCCCGGACACCGTCAGGGTCATCGGCGTGGACTTCTCGCCCGGCACCGGCGTGGTCGGCTCCAGCTTCACCCCCGCGCGTTCGTCGACGTAGAGCGCACGCACGGCGGTCGGGTCGGAGGGCCGGGGCAGGATGACGCGCTGCAGGAGCGTGTCCGCCTGCGCGGCCTCGTCCGACGTGCGGCGCTTCTCGGCGGTGGGGGCGGTGGTCATCTTCAGCTTGGCCTCGGTCCTCGACGGGTGCGGGGCGCGGCACGGCGCGCCCGGGTGACATCTCCTGCGGCCTGAGCAGGGTATCGGCGAGGACAGACCGGTCCGGGAGGCGGGCGATGCGACGCCGTCACGGATCAGTCCTCGGCCTCGGTGCCCGACAGCGCCTTGCCGTCGGTGAAGAACGGCGTGATCCGGTTGTCGAACATCGTCAGCGCCGACCCGATCGCCATGTGCATGTCCAGGTACTTGTAGGTGCCCAGACGACCGCCGAACAGGATGTTGCGGTCCGCGGTCTCCTTGCGCGCCAGCTCCCGGTACCGCTCCAGCTTCGCCCGGTCCTCCGGGGTGCCGACCGGGTAGTACGGCTCGTCGCCGAACTCGGCGAAGCGGGAGTACTCGCGGACGATCACCGTCTTGTCCTTCGGGTAGTCCCGCTCGGGGTGGAAGTGGCGGAACTCGTGGATCCGGGTGAACGGGACGTCCTGGTCGTTGTAGTTCATGACGGGGGTGCCCTGGAAGTCACCGGTGTCGCGGCGGACCTCGGTCTCGAAGTCCAGCGTGCGCCAGGAGAGCTCGCCCTCGGCGAAGTCGAAGTAGCGGTCCAGGGGCCCGGTGTAGACGGTCGGGACGCCGGGGGAGCTGGTCCCGGACGTCGAAGTAGTCGACGTCGAGCTGGACCGTGATGTTGGGGTGGTCCGCCATCTTCTCCAGCCACGCGGTGTAGCCGTCGACCGGCAGACCCTCGTAGGTGTCGTTGAAGTAGCGGTTGTCGAAGGTGTAGCGGACCGGGAGCCGGCTGATGATGGACGCCGCGAGCTTCGTCGGGTCCGTCTGCCACTGCTTCGCGGTGTAGCCCTTGACGAAGGCCTCGTAGAGCGGGCGGCCGATCAGCGAGATCGCCTTCTCCTCGAGGTTCGACGCCTCGCTGGTCTCGACCTCGCGGGCCTGCTCCGCGATCAGGGCGCGGGCCTCGTCCGGGGTGTGGGACTTGCCGAAGAACTGGTTGATCAGCGCCAGGTTCATCGGGAACGTGTAGACCTGCTCGCCGACCCGGGCGAACACCCGGTGCTGGTAGCCGGTGAAGTCGGTGAACCGGTTGACGTACTTCCAGACCCGTTCGTTGGAGGTGTGGAAGAGGTGCGCGCCGTAGCGGTGGATCTCGATGCCGGTCTCGGGCTCGGCTTCGGAGTAGGCGTTGCCGCCGATGTGCGAGCGCCGGTCCAGGACGAGGACCTTCTTGTCCAGCTCGGCCGCCGCGCGTTCGGCGACGGTCAGCCCGAAGAACCCGGAGCCGACGACGACCAGATCGAACCCTGCGTAGTCCACGGGGGTCGAGGGTAGCGATGCGTCAGGCGTCACCCGCACGGGGACGGACGAACGCCGGGAGGGATGGCGCGGCGTGAGCTGCAGCGTTCCTGCATTTCCGGACGTGGCCGTCGTCCAGGCAACCTTCCGACGCTGGCATCCGGCCGGCGCCGATGGGGTGCTCGGGGATGCCTACAGGCACGTCACGTCCGGGTGCCGCCCGCTGCACGGATAGCATGCGGCTCCATCGGAGCGGTTCTCCTCGTCTCGCGCAGTACGTTGCCGCGGTGCGGAGCATCAGTCACTACACGCACGTCCGTGCTGGACAGTTCCGTGTCCGTCAGACGAGAGGACATCGATGCCCGCGACCACGGCTCTCGTCGTCCTCGTTGTCTCGCTGCTGATGCTCGTGCTGCCCGGGTTGCTGACCGCAGCAGCGTTCGGGCTCCGAGGCTGGCTCGCCGCTGCCACTGCGCCGCTCCTCACCTACGGGATCGTCGGGGCCGCGGGACCGGTACTCCCGGCGATCGGAATCTTGTGGTCCCCCGCCGCCTTCGCCGCGGTCAGCCTCGCCTTCTCCGCGGTCGTCGCGGGGGCGCGACTCGGAGTTCGTCGGGTTCACCGCGACCGGTCAGCCGCCCCGGTAGTCGATCGCAGCCCGAACCACTGGGCTGCAACCCATCACGCCGGAATCGCGGCAGCAGTCCTCCTTGCCGCAGCCGTCGGGTTCGTCGTCACTGTTCAGGCGACGCGTGAGTTCACCGCGGTACCTCAGGTGTGGGACTCGGTGTTCCACTCGAACGCGATCCGCTACATCGCAGACTCCGGGCAGTCCAACCCTGACGCCCTTCGCAATCTCAACGATCCCGTCGTCGCCTCCTACTACTACCCCAACGCCTTTCACGTGCTCGCGGCGACTGTCGTCATGGTGACGGGCGCCGACGTACCGACGGTCATCACCACCGGCGTCGCGCTGTTCGTCCCGATGCTCGCGGTCGGTGCGGTGGCATTGATCCGAAGCTGCGGCGGCCGACCCGCCTTCGCGTTCGCCACCGCGGTGCTGTCATGCGCCTTCACGGCGTTCCCGTGGGACCTACTGCCGTGGGGAACACTCCTCCCCTTCATCACGGCGCTGACGCTGATGGCTGCGTTCCTCGCCATCGCCGCCACGATCCTTCGCCGCGAGCAGTACTCGATCGTGCTGCCGATCGCGCTCGGTCTCGGCGGGATCGGACTCCTGGCACTGCATCCGAGCGTTGCGGTGGCAGTGGTGATCTGCGGCGTGGCCCTCGTGATCCAGACCTGGCTTCAGCGGCGGCCGAGCATCCGGGATCTCACGGCCGTGGTCGTGACCGTCGCGGCCGCCGGCCTGCTCGGCCTGCCCCTGCTCCTGGCCTCGTTCGGCGCCTCATCGAGCGCCGATTACGACTGGCCGGCCGTATTCAGCCCGGCGGACGCGCTGGGGCAACTCTTCTTCCTCTCCCATGATCAGCGCTTTCCTCAGTACTGGCTCGTGCTCCTCGTAGCTGTCGGGCTGGTCAGTCGCCGCGTCATCCGCCCGATGATCTGGCTGGTCGTCGCCGGCATCTTCTTCGGCGGACTGTTCGTGTTGGCGGCTGCCTACGAGGGTGAGATCGTCAGCCTCCTGACCCGCGCCTGGTGGAACGATCGATGGCGGTTCGCCGCTCTCTGGTCAGTAGCGGCGCTATTCTTAGCCGGTGCCGGAGCGGTCGAGATCCATGACGGGGTACTCAACCTTCTCAGCCGGAGCAGGTTTCGTCCCGTCGCCCCAGGAAGCCGAGGACATCTCGTCGTCTCCAGTGCAGTTCTGGCGGTTCTCTTTATCGGAATCTGGACCGTGACCGGCGGCCTGTACCAGGAACGCAACCAAACCAGGTTGGCGGCGGCATTCACGGACGGTCCGACGGTCAGCACCGAGGAGCGTCTCGCCTTCGAGCAGCTTGCCCGACTGGTGCCGAAGGGCCAATTGGTGATGAACGACTCCTATGACGGGTCTGCGCTGATGTGGGCACTTGACGATGTCCGACCGGTTTTCGCCTCGCCGGTTATCGCCCCCCAAGAGCTCGTCACGATGGCTACCGAACGTCGGGTCCTCTTCGATTCGTTTGACCAGATCGACACGATGCCGGCGGTGCAAGGGGCCGTGAAACAGCTAGGGATTCGCTACGTGATCGTGTGCGACGGCTTCATCGGACCGGCGAGGGGGCATGCTCCCGGGATGCAGAACATCGAGGCAGCCACATCGCTCCGACTCGTATTCGAAAACAACGACGCTCGCATCTACGAGATAGGTGAGCCGGCGGCCCATAATGGCTGATGGTCACGAAAGTAAATCCGAAACCATTGCTATGAACCGCCGGACGACCGGAACCGCCGCTCAGGTCGCAAGCAGCCAAATCGCGCTCGCAGGATCGAACTACCTCGTGCTCGCGATCGCGGCGCGCAATCTGGACCCGGCGGGTTTTGCAGCGCTGAGCTCGTTTTACCTTCTGGTCAACACGTTCGGCCGCGGGCTCTTCTCCGCCGTCGAACTAGAGACGACGCGAGCGGTCGCCGAGGCGGACGTGTTCGGCAGGACCGACGGCCCGGCCCGCCGCGCGTCCGTCCGACACACGCTGGTGCTACTAGCCGGGGCGCTGGTGCTCGTCGGCGGCAGCACCCCGCTCCTGAGCAAAGCGCTGGGTTCCGGAACCGGGGCGGCAGGGCTCCTCGCGACCGGTGCAGTCGCTATGGCCGCTTCCTACCTTTTGCGGGGGCCGCTGGCCGGACACCGTTGCTACGGTCTCTACGCGAGCACATTCTGGCTCGAGTCCGCGGCCGGTCTTGTCGCGGCGGTGTTACTCGCAGTCAACGGGGTGTCCGAGACGACAGCGTGGATCGCCGCGCTCGCCGCCGCGCCACTCGTCGCCGCTGCGGTTCTGGGCCGCGCCGCGAGCCAGGTCCGTAGCCCGAAAGCGGCCACTCCGACGACGGCGGACCTCGTGGATCCGGGCTCCGGAGCACGGGGTGGCGTCTACTGGTCCGCCGCTCTGCTTCTCGCTGGACAGGGCGTCTGGAACCTGGCGCCCGTCCTCGTCACGTCCCGGCTCACGGACCAGCCCGCACTGGCAGCCGGGTTCGTGACAGTGGCGGTGCTGCTACGCGCGCCGGTGCTGCTGTTCCCGTCCGTCCAGGCCCTGCTGCTGCCCGCCTTCACCGCGATGGTCAGCACCGGCGACGACGCAGCCGTCCGCCGGACGACGCGACGCCTCGGCCTCTTGATGATCGGTGCCGGCGTCGTCTGGGTGCTCGTGGGCGTAGTGCTCGTGCCGTTCGTGTCGCACCTGGTTTTCGGCGCGACGGTCACCCCACCCCTCTGGGTGCTCGGCCTGCTCGCGGTGTCGACGGTCGTGGGCGCCGGGGCGCAGATCGGTCAGACACACCTGGTCGCCGCGCGTCGGCCCGCTGCCGCGGCGGCCGCCTGGATCGCCGGGCTCGGGGTCTTGGTCCTCCTGGGGCTGCTGCTGGTGCCACCACTGACTGCGGCCACATTGGGGCAACTGATCGGCGCCATCGTCGTGCTGATAGTCCTGACGATAGTGCGCCGTCGACCGGCCGAAACCCCCGAAGAACCCACGACAGGAGCGAAGCCGTGAGCCTGCCGACCGTCGGAGTCGTCGTCCTGGCCTGGCAGGACGAGCCGTACCTGGCCGACTGCATAGACGCCGTCCTCGCCTCGACCGGGGTCGACGTGCGGGTCGTCCTGGTGGACAACGGCTGCCGCCCGGCGGACCTCGACGCCGTCGGACCGGACCCCCGAGTGGAGATTGTCGTCCCGGGAACGAACACCGGATTCGCCGGTGGCTGCAACCTGGGTGCCGAAAAGCTGGAGACCGATTTCCTCGCCCTGGTGAACTCGGACTGCATCGTCGCGCCGGACGCCCTCGAGCTGCTGGCGGCCGAGGCCGAAGACGAGAGCGTCGGCCCCGTGATGGCGAGCATCCGACTCGCGGACTCTCCCGACCTGCTCAACAGCGCGGGGAATCCCGTGCATCTCGTCGGCCTCTCCTGGGCCGGCGAGATGAACATGCCGGAACGACGCACCGAGCCCTTCGACGTGACGGGTGCGAGCGGGGCCTGCCTTCTGCTACGACGGGCGCTCTGGACCGAGTTGGGTGGCTTCGACGAGGAATACTTCGCCTACCTCGAGGACACAGAGCTCAGCCTGCGTTGCTGGCGCCTAGGCCTCTCGGCACGTTGTGTCCCCACCGCGGTCGCGCTGCACCATTACGAGTTCTCCCGCAACGCGCACAAGATGTATCTGCTGGAACGTAACCGCCTGCAGATGCTGGCCACCCTCTGGGGACGACGCTCCCTGCTCGTGCTCGCACCGGTGCTGCTGGCGACCGAGGTGCTGCTGCTTGTCTACGCGCTGGCCTCGGGCTGGGGCGCCGGGAAGCTCCGCGGATGGGTGTGGATGTGGCATCACCGCGCACACGTCGCGGAGCGGCGCCGGGCGGTGCAGGCCGAGAAGCTGCGGCCCGACTCGGAATGGATGCTGCGCCTGACTCCGGAGCTGGACGCGCAGGCGTTCGGCCCGGTCACTCCGGTGGCGAACGTGTTCTTCCGGGCCTACTGGGGGGCGGTGCGGCGGCTGCTCTGACCCTTGGCCGTCGGAAACTCGGCGGCCGACGACACCTCGCCCGGCTCGGCCGCATCCGTGACCGCGGGGGCCGCCGTGGCGGGCGCTTCGGCGCGGCTCGCGAGGGTGCTCTCAACCGCGCCCAGCCGGAGCCGTAGTGCACCGACCTCCTCGGCGAGGCGACGGCTCTGCTCCTCGAGCAGCCCGACCTCCCGGGAGAGCTGCAGGGACACCGCGAACAAGACGATCAGCGAGGCGAAGAACAGCAGGTTGCTCGGGGTCTGGATGCCGATCAGTTGCGCGATACCGCCCAGCAACCCCGGGAAGATCGCGACGACCAACGTGCCGATCGAGATGATCACCCAGATCACGGCGTACTTCTCACGCAGCCGGCGCCGCCGAAGCATCTCGACGACGAACACGAGTGCCGCGATCGCCACGACGACCGAGAAGATCGTCAGTCTGATGCTGGGCATCAGCCGACACTCTCGGGACGACGTCGGACGAGCGCCAGCCCGATCGCCACGACGACACGGAGCAGGTAGACGGCGGAGCGAATCGGGTTCGTGCTCGCGACACCGGTCTCACGGCGGCGCATCACGACGGGAACCTGCGCGATTCGCATACCCGCGCGGTGCGCGATTACCAGGGACTCGACCGTGTCCCCGAGGTACTCCTCCGGATAGTGCTCGGCGAACAGTGCCAGCGCCCGACCGTGCACGAGTCGGAACCCAGAAGTCGGGTCGCTGATCGGGCTCCGGACGATGCTGCTGAGCACCGCGGAGAGCAAGCGCATGGCCCACCGACGGGGCCCACGGACGGCGTACTGCCCGCGGCCGGCAAACCGTGCGCCGATCACCACGTCACAGCCTTCGACGGCCATGAGGTGCGCGATCTCGCGCGGATCGTGCTGACCGTCGGCGTCGACCTGGATCACCGAGGTGAAGCCGGCGGATACGGCGTAGCGGTACGCCGCTCGCATCGCTCCTCCGACCCCGAGATTGAACGGTAGCCGCATCACCATCGCGCCGGAACGCTCAGCGCGCTCCGCCGTCAGGTCCGTCGAACCGTCGTCGACCACCAGGACATCCACACCGGGACACGCGGCATGGACCTCGTTGATCACTCGCGCGACGGATTCCTGCTCGTTCAGAGCGGGCAGGACCACCAGCAACCGAGCCGTGGGAGGCACCTGTGCAGACGGCATCCCAGCCGCAGGGGACGACGGGACGACCACGTGCCTGCGCTCCAGATTCTCGGTGGTCATGATCTTTGCGCCACTCGTGCAACGGTCACGAACTCGTTGTAGGTGAAGACCTTGCCGGTAGCCCGGGGAACGGGAAGGAGAACTCCCGCTCGACCTCCAGGCCGACCTCCTCACAGACGGAGCGCAGGATCGCGTGGTCGGTGAAAACGGTGTGCGTCTCGTCAGACGCGAAGCCTCGCTCCTGAGGGCAGATCAGCACGACCCGAGCCCCCGGCCGAAGCGACGGAAGGTAGGGGCGCAGCACCTCCGGGCCTGCGCCCTCGGGGAGATGCTCGATGAGGTGGGCGGCGAGCATGCCGTCGAACCGGCCACGCTCATCGACCGGCAGGGCGAGGAAATCGTCGACGGTACGGGCTTCGAGGCCATTCTCGTTGCAGATCGCGACGGACTTGGCGTTGTGGTCCACGCCCACACTGCCGCGCGGGAGATTCACGAGGTTGCGGCCGATGCCGCACCCGACATCCAGGGTTCGGCGCTCACCGAGCAGCCGGCGAAGGTTCCAGCGGTAGGGCCGCTGCACGTCCAGGACCTGCTTCCAGCGCGCGCCCGACAGGTCGGCCAACCGCTCTGAGTACGCCGCCGATGCCGTATCTGCCGATCCCACCACGGAGCGGACCCTACCGCGCACAGTGGGCGACCCTCGCGACGACGTGCGGGTGACAGCTGTGTGACACGCGCCGGTCAGCCCGTGTAGACCGCCAAAGTCAGCGTCGCCACCCACACCAGCGCCAGCACCTGCAGCACCCGGTCCCCGAGCGCGATCTCCTCGGGCTCCCCGCCGTTGCCGTTGTCCACGTCGACCGAGTACCGCAGCACCGCGACGACGAACGGGACGATCGAGATCACCGACCACACCGAGTTGTGGTGTGCGGCGCGGATCTCGAAGGCCCACAGGCAGTAGGTCATGATCAGGGTCGTGGCCGAGAGCGCCCACACGAACCGCAGGTAGGACGGGGAATAGCTCTCCAGGGACTTCCGGATCTTTGCGCCGGTCTTCTCGGCGAGCATCATCTCCGCGTACCGCTTGCCCGCGACCATGAACAGCGAGCCGAAGCCGGCGGCCAGCAGGAACCACTGGGACAGCGGGATCGCCGCGGCCACGCCGCCGGCGATCGCGCGGATCAGGAAGCCGGACGCCACGATGCAGATGTCCAGCACCGGCTGGTGCTTGAGCCAGAAGCAGTACGCCAGCTGCACCACCATGTACACGCCCAGCACGATCAGCAGCTGGACCGACGCCAGCAGGCTCAGGGCGATCGAGGCGGCGAACAACACCACCGCGACGGCGTAGGCCACCTTCACCGGCACGATCCCGGCTGCGATGGGCCGGTCCTTCTTCGTCGGGTGCGCGCGGTCGGCCAGGACGTCCTTCGCGTCGTTGACCAGGTAGACGCCCGACGCGGCCAGGGAGAACGCGACGAAGGCGATCAGCAGCTTGAGCGCGATCGGCCCCTGGAACAGATCACCCGAGCTGAACGGTGCGGCCAGCACCAGGACGTTCTTCACCCATTGCCGCGGGCGCATCGTCCGGACCACGCCGGCGACCAGGTCCCTCGGGGATCCGGCGGGGCTGCCCCCACCTTCGGGGTGACGTCGGTGCTGGTCATGAGCGGATCTTCCTCCGGGCGGTACGACGGCGCAGCACGCGCCGGTAGACGAGGGCGACGCCGGCGCCGAGCGCGGAACCCGCGGCGACGTCGCTGGGGTAGTGCACGCCGAGCACCAGCCGGGACAGCGCCATCAACGGCACCGTCACCAGGCCGATCGGCGTGCGCAGCAGCCCGCCGTAGAGGACGGCGGCCGCGGTGGTCGACGTAGCGTGGGACGAGGGGAAGCTCAGCCGGCTGGGGGTGCCGACGAGCACACGGACGGACGGGTCGTCCGGCCGCGGGCGGCGTACGACGCGCTTCACGCCGATCGACGCGCCGTGGGCGAGCGCGACGGCGGCGGCGGAGCCGAGCCATTCGCGTCGACGGCCGGGGTCCTTGCGGTGCACCGCGGCACCGACCAGGCCGATCGCGAGCCAGCCCGCGGCGTGCTCGCCGAAGTGCGACATGCCGCGCGCGACCCTGACGACCGGCGGTGCGGCGACGGCGCCCTGCACCGCGGCGAGCAGCGCGACCTCGCCCGCGGGGTCGGGGGCCGGCAGGTCCGTCGACGGGTCGAGGACGGGGGTCCCGGCGGTGGTGTTCGACAGCTCGGCCACGAGCAGGCCTCCAGTGCGCACGGCTGTCACCAGCCGACGCCGATCTGCGGGGCGGATACGGGCTGTGCATCGATACGAGGCACGGATACGGACCGTGATGCTACGCGGTAGCGCCGCCACCCCCGGAGGGCCTGCCCGGCCGGGGATCAGAACCAGCGTTCGAGGACCAGCGCGAGGCCCTCGTCCACGTTCGACGCGGTGACCTCGTCCGCCACCGCCTTCAACGCCGGATGGGCGTTGCCCATCGCCACGCCGTGCCCCGCCCAGCGCAGCATCTCCAGGTCGTTCGGCATGTCCCCGAACGCGACGACGTCCGCGGCCGCGACCTCCAGCCGGGCGGCCACCTCGGCGAGCCCGGTGGCCTTCGTCACCCCCGCCGGCGACGCCTCGACGAGGCCGCCGGGGTGGGAGAACGTCAGGTCGACGACGCCCTGGACGGACGGCTCGAGCGCGGCGATCATCGCGTCGCTGGTCATCCGCGGATGCCGGATCAGCAGCTTCACCGCCGGCCGGGCGAGCAGCTCGTCGCGGGCCTCGCTGGAGTTGTCCGCGTCGGGCCAGGCGTGCTCGTAGTCCGGTTCCGCGGCGAACTGCGCGGCGGCCGCGTCGAACGCGCCCTCCCCCACCCGCTCGACGGCCAGCGTCGACCCCGGCAGCAGCTCTCGGGCCGCGGTGGCCAGCTCTGCCAGCGCCTCGGCAGGCAGCGTGCGGGACCACACCACGCGGTCCTCGTCGAGGTCGTAGAGCACCGCGCCGTTCGCGCACACCGCGTACCGGACGACGCCGACCTGCGACGCGATCGGCGGGATCCAGCGCGGCGGACGGCCGGTGACGAGCACGAACCCGGTCCCGGCGGCGACGAGCCGGCCGATGATCAGCCCGGTGCGCGCGGTGACCCGACCGTCGTCGTCGAGGAGGGTGCCGTCGACGTCGGACGCGACGAGCCGTGGTGCCTGCACTACAGCTCCCGCCGGTCCCTGATCACGTCCACCAGACTACGTGCGCCGCACTAGAGTCGCCCACATGCGCGTGCTCGTGGTGTCCGCGCCGCTGGCCGGGCATCTGATCCCGATGCTGCCGCTGGCGGAGGCGCTCTGGACGGCCGGGCACGACGTGCTGCTCGCCACCGGCGGGGACGCGCTGAACGTGGACACCGGCGAGCTGCCGGTCATCGACGTGGCGCGGGAGACCTCGTTCGGCCGGATCGCGGCGCGGACCATGCTGGCCCACCCGCTCGACGCCCGCGCGGAGCTCGCCGGGAACGCCGGTACCCGGATGGTGTCGCGGATGTTCGGGGCACTGAACGAGGAGCTCGCGGACGGGATGGTGACCGTCGTCGATCAGTGGCGGCCGGACGTCGTGATCCACGAGCCGCTCGCCGTCGCCGGGGCGCTCGCCGCCGCCCGGCACGACGTCCCGGCCGTGCTCCAGGAGAACTCGTTCTTCGACGGTCCGGCACTGGTCCGGGCCACCGCGGGCTCCCGGCTGATGCAGCGGGCACTGCGCCGGCACGGTTTCGACGAGGGCCTGCCGGACCCGGAGTTCGTCCTCACGATCGCGCCGCCGAGCGTCGTCGGGCCGCGGACCGGGCGGCCGATGCGGATGGTGCCGCGCTCGGGCGGCTCGGGCGTCGTCCCGGCCTGGCTGCGCACGCCGTCGGACCGGCCGCGCATCCTCGTCAGCCGCAGCACCGTACCCGGGCCGGGCGGGGACCCGATGCCCGCGGCGCTGGCCGTCGCCGGGGAGGTCGACGCGGAGATCGTGCTGGTCCGCCCGGAGCCGCGGCTGGAACGCCGGGCGAACGGGCGGGTCCGGACGGTCGGCTGGGTGCCGCTGGCCGAGGTGCTGCCGGTGTGCGCGGCGGTGGTCCACCACGGCGGGGCCGGAACCGCCCTCGGCGCCCTGGCCGCGGGGATCCCGCAGCTCGCGATGCCCGGGCCCGGGGACCGCCGGCTCAACGCCGAGCTCGTCGCCCGCCGGGGCGCAGGGCTCACCGGAAGGGTCACCGCGCAGGCCCTGACGACCCTGGCCCGCGACGGCGAGCTGGCCTCGGTGGCCCGGCAGGTGCGGTCGGAGATGGCCGCGATGCCGCATCCCGAGGCGCGGGTGGCGGACGTCGCCGCCCTGGACTGAGGCGCTACGCCGGCGCCTCCCAGGCCAGGAGCGCGGTCCGGAGCAGCGAGGCGAGCTGGGCGCGCTGGTCGGCGTCCAGGACGGACGCGAGCCGGCGCTCCGCCTCGACCTGCCGCGGGAGGACCTCGTCCACCAGTTCGACGCCCGCCGGCGTCAGCTCGACCAGGGCGGCGCGGCCGTCGGCCGGATCGGGCGCGCGCAGGACGAGGCCCGCGGCGACGAGCTTGTGGATCCGCTTGGTGGTGGCCGCCGGGGAGCCGACGATCCCGGCCGTCAGGTCCCCGGGCCGCAGCCCCCGGCCGGCCCGGCGGAGCTGGGAGAGGACGTCGAACTCGCTCCGGGTGATCCCGGACGACTCCAGCCAGGCATCGGCCGCCTGCTGCAGGACGCGGGCGGCCCGCAGGATCCGGCCGAGGACCTCGATCGGCTCCGTGTCCAGGTCGGGACGCAGGGCGGCCCAGTCCGCGCGGATCCCGTCGATCGCATCACGTTCCGCAGGCATGGGTGGACCTTTCATTCACCAGTGAACTATCCTCAGCTTACTACACCGGTGAAAGGATGCGTTCGTGCGACATGGGCTGATCGAGGAGCTGATCCGCTGGGAGGCGCATGCCGGTGCGCACCGTCCCGCGCTCCGCTGCGGCGTCGCCGTCGGCGTGCCCCTCGTCCTGCTCGTGCTCCTGGGCCACTTCGAGCTCGCCGGGTTCGCCGGCTTCGGCGCGTTCACCGCCTTCTACGGCCGGTCCCTGCGGTTCCCCCTCCGCAGCCGGCAGCAGGCGCTCATCGGCGCACTGCTCACCGCGAACGTCGGGATCGGTCTGCTCGCCGCCCACCTGCCGGGGGCACCCTGGGGCGCCCTCGGCGTGCTCGTCCTGCTGACGGCGGTCATGGCCGTGATCGCCGAGGTCGTCGGCTGGAAGCCGGCCGGCCCGATGTTCTTCGTCTTCGCGGCGGGGGCCTCGTCCGCCATGCCCGCGCACGACGCGCCCGGGATCCTGCTCGCCGTCGGGGTCACGGCGGCGTCGGCCGCGTTCTCGGTGCTCGTCGGCGCGGCCGGCGGCATCGTCCGGCACGACGACCGGCAGCGCGGCCCGCTGCGGGTGGTGCCGGTCCGGGACGTGCTCGCGCGCGGCAGCGGCTCCCGCAGCACCCTCGTCGACGTCGTCCTGGCGGTCGCGTTCGCCGGGCTGCTCACCGCCGGCGCGGGCCTCGACCACGGCTACTGGGCGCTGATCGCGGCGGTCGTGCCGTTCTCGGTCCCCGGCCCGACGAAGCGCCTGGCCCGCGGCCTGCTCCGGATCGGCGGGACGTGCGCCGGCCTCGTCGTCGCCGCGGGGGTGCTCGCTCTCGACCTGCCGGCGTGGGCCGTCATCGTCGCGATCGTCGTGGCCCAGCTCGGGGCCGAGCTCTTCGTGATGCGCAACTACGGGATCGCGCTGCTGTTCATCACGCCACTGGCGATGCTGCTCGGCACCCCGGGATCGGGCGGCGTCGACACCGGCGCGCTCCTGGCGGCCCGGCTGGTCACCACCGCGATCGGGATCGCCGCCGGGATCGTCGTGCTGGCGGTACGGCACCGTGCGACGTCCCGTACGGCTCCCGCGGCGAGCGGGCGCGTGGCCGTGGCGGCCGCGCCGGAGCCCGCCCGCACCTGACCGGGCCGGGGCCCGGACCGGTCCCGCCGGCCGGACGCCTCGGCAGCCGAGGCACCGGCGGCGTCAGATGATGGCGACCGCGACCACCAGGCCCAGCGCGACGTGCGCGGCCGCGACGACCCAGGCCTCCGGGCGGCGCTCCGGGTCCGCCAGGACGGCCCCGATCCGGATGCCGGTGATCCACTCGAGCACGCGGACCCCCGCCACCTGCGCGATGATCCCGACGAGGCCGAAGATCAGCGACGCGAGCAGGCCCTCGGCCAGCGCGCCGGACGCGCCCCAGATGGCCGTGACCACGATGAACGCCATGCTGACGATGCCGGCCGAGGTGACGATCACCGCGTTCGGCATGCCGTCGCGGACGAGCCGGTTGAGCTTGCCGGGCGTCGTCAGGTCGATCGCCCAGAACCCGAGGAGCATCAGCAGCAGGCCGATGACGGCGTAGAGCAGGATCGCGCCGATCCCGCGGCCGACGTTCGAGAAGAAACCCGGCGCGAGAGCAAGGGTCGTGAGCACTTCGATGCCTCCGGAGGCGGTGCGGGGGGAGCTGGGTCAGGGACCGTGCGGGGGATCAGGTGGGGATCCGGTGCGGGACGAACGCCGCGCCGTCGTCGGTCACCAGGCCGACGGTCTCGCGGATGCCGAGTCCGGCGGCGGTGTCGCCGACGATCCACGCGCCCAGGGCGGGGCGGAACCCGTCGAACTGCGGCAGCGGGTCGAAGAGCTGGTAGACGAAGCCCTCCTGGCCGTACACGCCGCCCGTGGAGACCTCGGCCGTGCCGGGCGCCACGATGTCCACGTTCGCACCCTCCCGGCCCAGCAGGGGTTTGCGCACGTACTCGGTGAGCAGGCCCGGGTCACGCAGGTACGCGGGCAGCAGGTTCGGGTGCCCGGGGTACATCTCCCACAGCACCGCGAGCAGCGCCTTGTTGGACAGCAGCGTCTTCCACAGGGGCTCGATCCAGAGCGTCTCCGGCAGGCTCCGGACGACGTGCTTGCCGAAGTCCTCGCCCAGGATCCACTCCCACGGGTACAGCTTGAAGACGGCCGAGATCGGCGACTCGGCGAGGTCGACGAACCGGTCCAGGTCCACGTCCCAGCCGAGGTCCTCGATGGCCAGCCCGACGGTGTCCAGGCCGGCCTCGGCCGCCGTCTCCTGCAGGTACCCGACGGTCACGTGGTCCTCGCCGGAGGTGTCCCCACCGGACCAGGTGAAGTGCACCTCGGAGCCGGGCAGCAGGTCCTTGATCCGCGTCCACCGCTCGACGAGCTGCTCGTGCAGGGAGTTCCACTGGTCGTCGTCGGGATGGGTGTCCTTGAGCCAGTACCACTGCAGGATCGACGCCTCGAGCAGCGTGGTCGGGGTGTCCGCGTTGTACTCGAGCATCTTCGCCGGCCCGGAGCCGTCGTAGCGCAGGTCGAACCGGCCGTAGACGTGCGGGTCGTGCCGCTTCCACGACTTCGCGACGTCCTCCCAGCACCATTCGGGCAGCGCGAAGTCCCGGTACCGCTCGGTGGTGACGACGTGGTCCACCGCCTCGAGGCACATCGAGTGCAGCAGCTCGACGTCCGCCTCGAGGGACAGGATCTCGTCCATGTCGAAGACGTAGTGGACGGACTCGTCCCAGTACGGGCGCGAGACACCGCCCTCGCCGCGGCCCGGGGCGTCGTAGACCAGCCCCTGCTCGCGGACCTTCCGCTGCCAGTCCGGCCGCGGGGCTCCTCGTTCCCTGCGCACGCCTCAGCTCCCGCTGCTGCTGCCGCCGGAGGACGACCCGCCGGACGAGGAGCCCCCGCCGCTCACGCCCAGCCCGCCGCGGGAGATCGACTTGCCGGACGGCGTGGCGACCGAGCCGGTGCGTGGCGGCACCGTGGTGCCACCGGTGGCGACCTGGCCGATGTTGCCGGAGCCGCCGTAGTTGTAGTGGTACTGCCGGCCGCCGCCGCCGATGAAGATCGGGAAGAAGCCGCCGCCGGCGATGTAGCCCCCGTTGCCGGCCGCGGGGGTGACGCAGTTGCTGTCGTCCACGACGACGTTGTGCTCGTCGGTGCAGCGGGCCTCGGTGGTCTCGTCGTCGCCGGTCACGGCATAGCCGACGGCGATCAGCGCGACGACGCCGACGGTGACGCCGGCGCCGATCAGGATGCGCTTGCGCTTCTTGTGCGAGGCCTCCTGCTTGAGGGCGGCCTCCCGCTCCTCGTCCCGGCGGCGCCGCTCGGCCTGCAGGCGGGCGCGCTTCTCGGCGAGGGTGGGTTCGCGCGGGGTGGTGCTCGCGTCCTGGCGTTCCATCCGGCCGCGCCGTGCCGGCGGGCCGTTCTGGGGCTCGTCGCCGGAACCGCGGCCGGGCTCGGCCGAGGGGACGGACTCGGTCCTCGGCTCGTCCCCGGCGCCCGCACCCTCGGCGGGCTGACCGGACCCGCCCCGGCCGTCGTTCTCGCTCATCAGTCGACCACCCCTCGCGCGCACGGTACAGGCCGCCGGCGGACGGACGTCACCTCATTGGATCTCGGCTCGATATCGCTCCCGGCAGCGCGGACTCTCCATGCCGGGCCGGTGCCCGGGTCGATCAGCCTCGACCTGCCGGGCGGGGCGTCCTGAGACACCGTGTATGCCCGGGCACCGCGACGTACCGCTCGGCCGTGTGGACGGCCCCGCTCGTCGAGCGCCTCCACCTCCCGGCGACGAACATCACCCACACGGTTCGCCCGACGGTCCCCTCCGACGTCTCGCAGCACCTCCCCGACCGATGACCGAGTGATCACAGCACCGATCCGGGGTCCCTCTTCCGGGGACGGCATGATGGCGCTCGCCATGGACCCTCTCTTCACGCCGTCGGGCGAGCAGCCCACCCGGGCCGCCGCCGTGGACGACCGACCGGTCCGCGCTCCCCGGAGCTCCTCGTCCCCCGGGGCTCCTCGGCGGAGCCGCGCGCCCCGCGCAGCGGCGCGACCCGGTCCACCCGCCCGCCCGCGAAGAGCCCGCGCACGCCCGGCGGCCTGCCGTCCGTGCGCCAGTCGAAGCGGGTCGTGACCGCGATCCTGATCGGCGCGCTGACGATGCTCGGCGTCGCCACCCTGGACACCGTCGCCGGTGCCACCGTGCCGGTCCTCGGGTCCTTCGCGGCGCTGCCGTCCCCGGCCGGCACCGCAGCGGACGAGGCCCAGGAGGCGCCGCCGCCCCCGACGTCCCCCGGCACCTGCCTCAACTGGTCCCGCAAGGACGCCGCGGACACCGCGGTCGTGGACTGTGCCCGGCCGCACCTGTTCGAGCAGGCCGGCACCGTGCAGCTGGCGGACCAGCCGCGCCTCCCGGACGACCGCACCTGGCAGCAGCTGGTCAACGAGCGCTGCACCCCGGTGGTGCTGGGCTACCTGAACGGGAAGTTCGACCCGGACGGCAGGTACCGCGTCGGCGCGCTCAAGCCGTCGCAGAAGAAGTGGGACGACGGCAACCGCGAGCTGCGCTGCGGCCTGCAGAGCGCCTCGCACTCCGGCGCGCTGTACCCGCTGACCGGCCGCGCCGCGGACCAGGACCAGTCCGGCGTCCACGAGCCGGGCACCTGCCTCGCGATCGACGGCCGCACCGTCGGGGACCCCGTCTCCTGCGACGCGCCGCACGCCGTCGAGACCGTCGGGATCGTGGACCTGGCCGGTAAGTTCCCGAACGCCTTCCCGGCCGTCGGGGACCAGGACAACTTCCTGCAGCCCGAGTGCTCGCGGATCGCCGGCGAGTACGCCGGAGGCCAGCAGGTCATCACGGACAAGAAGCTGACGGTCTACTGGGACAACCTCACCGAGGAGTCCTGGAACGCGGGCACCCGGCGGGTCAACTGCAACCTGGCCGCCCTGCTGCCGGACCGCAGCGGGTTCGCCCCGGTCACCGGCCCGGTCAAGGGGTCGGTCTCGGTGAGCGACCAGGTCGCCCCGCCGGCCAGCGGCACCCCGGGCGTCCCCGCACCGCCCACCGACTCGCCGGACGCGAACCCGCCCGCCCCCGCGGACCCGTCGACCGCGCCCAGCGGCGAGGCCCCGCCCTCGGACGCCGCGCCCCCGAGCGGCGAGCCCCCCGCCCCGGTGCCGCCGCCGGCGGGTCCCGCCGCCCCGACCACCGAGCCCGCGGCCGACCCGGGGTCGCCGCCCGTCTCGGTCGGGACGTAGGGCGGACCGTGCCCGTCGTGATGGGCCGGCAGCGGTTCGAGGAGCTGGTGTCCGACGCCCTCGACACCGTGCCGCCCCGACTGACGGCGGCGATGGACAACGTGGTCGTGCTGGTCGAGGACCGCAACGACGAGGAGCCGTCGCTGCTCGGGCTGTACACGGGCGTCGCCCTCACCGAGCGCACCAGTGACTACGGCGGCGTCCTGCCGGACCGGATCACGATCTACCGGGAGGCGATCCTGGACGTGTGCGACTCGGCGGACGACGTCGTCCAGGAGGTCGCGGTCACCGTCGTGCACGAGATCGCCCACCACTTCGGGATCGACGAGGACACCCTCCACGACCTCGGCTGGGGCTGAGCCCGGGAGGGTGCCGAGAACCCGGCTCAGCGCGTCTCGGGTGGCGCCCCCGCCGTCACGTCCCCGGTGAGGGTCGGCCCGGAGTCCCACCATTCGAGCGCCCAGCCCGTCTCGGTGCCGGCGTCGCGGCGCAGCACCACCCGCCCGGTGTTCGGGACGTAGCTGGTCTCCGCGGTGTCCCCGAGCAGCGCGCCCGCGGCCAGCCGCATCGCCGCGCCGTGGCTGACGAGCACGACCATCGACCCGGCCGGGTAGGTCGCCTCGGCGTGCTCCACGATCCGCTCGACGACCGGCAGGTAGCGCTCGCGGAGCTCCTTCGCCGACTCGCCGCCGGGCAGCGAGCGGCCCAGGTCCCCACCCCACCAGGCCTCGTAGACCTCCTCGAACTCTCGGCGGGCGAGGTTGTCCGAGCGGCCCTCGAGCTCCCCGCAGAAGATCTCGTGCACGCCCTCGACCGGGGTGACGTCCAGCCCCAGCGCCCGCGCGATCGGCTCGGCGGTCTGTCGCGCGCGCTGTGCGAGGGACGCGTAGACCGCGCGGACCGGCCAGTCCGCGAGCAGCTCGGCGACGGTCCTGGCCTGCTCGTGGCCCGTCTCGTTCAGTGGGTGGCCGGGCAGGACCGTGTCCAGCATCCGCTCCACGTTCGCGTCGGTCTGGCCGTGGCGCACCAGGACCAGGCGCAGCTCGTCGCGCTCCGGCTCGTACGGCGAGAACGTCATGTCCGCACCCCGTCCCTCAGATCGGCCAGCCAGCGTTCGGCGGCGGCGTACTCCTCCGCCCCGGGTCCCGAGGCCGGCGAGGTGCCTCCTGCGGCGGCACCGGCGGTCCCGGCGGCGCGCGGGTAGGACCCCAGGAAGCGGACCACGTCGCAGCGGCGGTGCAGCGCGGCGAGCGCCTCCCCCATCGCCGGCTCCGCGACGTGCCCGCTGCAGTCCAGGTGGAACCAGTACTCGGCGTGCCGGTCCTTGATCGGCCGGGACTCGATGCGGGTCAGGTCGATCCCGCGCATCCCGAGCTCGGTGAGCAGCTCGAGCAACGAGCCCGGCCGGTTCTCCGTCCGGGCCGCGAGCGTCGTGCGGTCCCGTCCGGTGGGCGGCGCGGGCTTCGACGGCCGGGTGAGCAGCACGAACCGGGTCACGGCGCCGGGGTTGTCCGCGATGTCGTCCGCCAGGACGTCGAGCCCGTGCTGGGTGGCGGCGAGCGGGCTGGACACCGCGGCGTCGACCTCGCCGCGGGCGACCTGCGCGGCCCCCTCCGAGGTGGACGAGCAGGTCCGCATCTCGGCGTCCGGCAGGTTCGCCGCGATCCAGCCGCGGGTCTGCGCGATGCCGTGCGGGTGCGAGGCGACGGTGCGGATGTCCTGCCGCGTCGTGCCGGGGCGGACGAGCAGTGTGAAGCGGACGGCGACGAGCGCCTCCTTCACGATGACGAGCGGCGGGTCGTCGACCAGGCCGTCGAGCACGGGCGGCACGGCACCCTCGACGCTGTTCTCGATCGGCACGCAGCCCGCGTCGACGGAGCCGTCGCGGACCGCCGCGAGGACGGCCGGGCTGCCGGCAAGGGGCACGAGCTCCGCGTCACTGGACTCCGGAAGGGACCGGAGCGCCTGTTCGGTGAAGGTGGCGTGCGGGCCGAGGAAACCGATTCGGGGCACGAAGGTCGACTGTAGCGACGGCCATGAGGGGGTCCGCCACCGGTTCCCCTCGTCCGGTTGGTCTGCTTCGAGCACGCCACTCACCCGAACGTCCGAACTTCCGAACCGGGTTCCCCGGCTCCGCGAAACACGGGCCGGGGCGCACCTCGTCCCGGCGGGGCGGAGGGGGCTCGCCGGCGCCGGGTGCGTCCCTCTACTCCAGGAGACCCAGGGCGACCAGGTCCTTGATCGGAACCGGCTCCGGGTCGAGCCCGCAGCAGCCCAGCAGACCGCGGACACTCTCGACGCCCCGGGCCGGGAGCCGCTGGAGCTCGCCGGCGAGCGTGGGCCCGTCCGTCTCGTGCAGCGCGCCCATCACGGTCCCGTCGGGCTCGCCGGCCCTGATCGCGCGGGCCACCGCCACCAGCAGATTCAGCACCCCGTGCCGGCTGCGGTCCTGCGCGGTCTCCGCGGCGGGCCGCACGACGTCGCGCAGGCCCACGGCGGTGAACCCGCGCCCGGCGGAGACGGCGACGTCCACGAACCGCTCGACGTCGGCGATCGTCGGCACGTCCGAGACGCGCGGACCGCCGGCCCGCAGCTTCGGCACGCATCCGTGCTCGGCGACCCGGCGCACCGCGTCCAGCCAGGCGTTCGTCTCCTCCTCGGTGCCCTCCAACGGGCGTCGCGGCTCGACGACGGGCGTGACGTCCTCGGGCACGAACTCCGAGACCCGCTCCAGCCACACGGCGTCGACGTCCGGGGGCGCGGCGGTCTCGACCGTGCGCGGGGTGAGCAGCGTGGAGCGGGAGAACACGGTGGACAGAGCCTTGGGCACGGCGCCGAGCCCGGTGTCGACGACGAGCGCGAGATCGACCGGACGCGCGGGCGCGGACCGGGCCAGCTCGGTCACCAGCGCGGGAAGCCGGGACGCGGGGCACACCAGACGCCCCACGAGGCCGCCGTAGCTGCCGTCACGGGCCGAGAGATAGCGGGCCACCACCGCGTCGACGCCCGGGGCGACCATCCTGGGCTGCAGCAGGCTGGTGTCGTCGATCAGCCCGGACAGCAGCGAAGAGATCGGCCACGGGTCGGCGGGAGAACCCGAGGGCACGGTCGTCACGGCCACGACGCTAAACCTTCTGGGGGTGCGGCCCTCGGTCGGGTACCGCTGTGGCCCTGGACAGCCCGCCCACGACCGCTATAGCTTAGCCTCACCTAACCAGGAGGTGATCACCGTGGGAGGCACCCGACTCCGGCGTCCGCCGGCCCCGACGGACGCCGAACGTGCCCGCAGCGTGGCGGTCCGCGGCGGCCACGCCGCCCTCGTCGGGACCGGCGCCCCGGAACCCGTCGTGCCGCTCGTGCACCACCTGCACGCCGACGGTTCCGCGGTGCTGCTGCTGGCCGACGACTCCCCGGTGCTCGCCCGGATCCGGGAGGCCGAGGACGGCGAGCTCCCGGTGATGCTGGAGGTGACCGACCGGGCCCCGGTCGACCTGCGGGAGCCCGTCCGCGCCCTGCTGTGGATCACCGGCCGGCTGCACGCGCCCGACGCGGAATCCGCGCGCCGCGCCGCCCTGCAGGTCGCCGACGTGGTCCCGCACCCCGGCCTGCTCGACCTGGGGCACGGCGCCACCCTCGTCCGGCTCAGCCCCGGCTCCGCGGTCCTCGCGGACGCCGAGGGCAGCGCGGTGCTCGCCCCCGTGGACCTGGCCGCGGCCCGCCCGGACCCGTTCTGCCGGCTCGAGGACCACTGGCTGAGCCATCTCGAGGAGGCCCATCCGGACGTCTTCGACGCCCTGGCCCGGCACCTGCCGCCCCCGCTGCGCGCCACCCGAGGCGCCCGGGTCCGGCCGCTCGGGGTGGACCGCTGCGGCCTGCGGCTGCGCGTGGAGACCCCGCAGGGGGATCACGACGTGCGGCTGGCGTGGCAGCACGACGTGACGACGGTCGAGGAGCTGCGCACGCAGCTCGGCCTGCTCGTCGGGTGCCCGTTCCGCTCGGCGTCCCCGCGCGAGGTCGGGAACGTGGCGGACGAGCCGGGCTGACCGCCTCCGGTCAGCTCGCGGGGTTCTGGGCCGCGAGCCTGTCCTGGACGCGGTGGGTGACCTTGCGCTCGGCGATGAACGAGCAGATCGGGATCGTGCCCGCGACCAGCACGAGCAGCGCGAACACCGGGGTGAACCGGGCGCGCTCGGCGAGCAGCAGCGCACACACGATGTAGATCATGTACAGGAAGCCGTGCAACATCCCGACCACGGCGACCGGGCCCGGGGTGTCGAAGAAGTACTTCATCGGCATCGCGTAGAAGACGAGCACCAGCAGCCCGACACCGGTGACCCACGCGGCGATCCGGTAGGCCTTCAGGGCGAGGGAGATCGACATCAAGTCTCCTGGTCCCGGGCGGCGAGCTGCGCCAGCATCCGGTTGTAGGCGGCCAGCCGGGGGTCCTCGTCGTCGGTGACGGGTTTTGCGGCCGGCACGGGGGTCGGGGTGAAGGGCGAGGGCCCGCGGTCCCAGGGGGCGGGTTCCCGGTCGTCCTCGGTGGTCGCGGCGTCGTTCGCGCGGGGCTCGGGGGCCGTCGTCTCCGGGGCGAGCGGAACCGGGTCGATCTCCTTCGGGGCGCGCGGCTCGGCCGTCGGGACCGCCGGCGTCTCGTGCTCCTCCGGCTCCTCGCCCTCGAGCCGGCGCACCTCCAGGCGCAGGAAACGCCACCACATGTAGCCGAAGAAGAGGGCGAAGAACGGCCACTGCAGGCCGTAGCCGACGTTGGCGGCGGTGCCGAGGTTCGAACCCGCCCGGTCCCACTGCCACTTGGACAGCCAGACGCAGGCCGCCATCGCACCGAGGGTGAGCAGGTGCCAGACGATCCAGCGGGGGAGAACACCAGCTGTCGCACGAGCGCCATCCTACGCGTTGTAGAAGAAGGACCCCGGGTAGCGTCGCACCGTGGCCCTACGGGAATGGCTGGCGCCCGCGCCGTCCGACGCGGTGGCCGTCGTGCGGGACCGCGCCGGCCGCCGGCTGCTCGTCCTCGAGCTCCTCGTCGTCCTGACCGTCACCCTCGGGCTCTCCGCGCTCCGCAGCGCGCTGTCGCTGCTGGACTCGCTCCTGTCGCCCACCCCGCTGTCCGAGCAGTCGGTCGCGCTCAACGCGCCGGCCGCGCAGGTGGGCCTGGTGGACCTCGCGCTCCAGCTGGTGCGGGCCCTGCAGCTGGTCGGCTGGGGCGCCCTGGGCGCCTACCTGCTGCTGCGCGGCGGGATCGCGCTGGCCCGCGTGGGACTGGACGCCCGGCACCCCGGCCGGGACGCCGCCGGTGCCGTCGGCCTCGCCGCGCTGATCGGCATCCCCGGGCTCGGTCTCTACCTCGTGGCGCGGGCCCTCGGCGTGAGCCTCGACGTGGCCCCCAGCACCCTCGACGACGTCTGGTGGCGCACCCCGGTCCTCCTGTTCTCCGCCGCGGCCAACGCGTGGGCGGAGGAGCTGGTGATGATCGGGTACCTGCTCACCCGGTTCCGCCAGCTCGGCTGGTCCGAGAACCGCTCGGTGCTGGTGTCCGCGCTGCTGCGCGGGGCCTACCACCTCTACCAGGGGCTCGGCGGGTTCGTCGGCAACGTCGTCATGGGGCTGGTGTTCGGCCGGGTGTGGCAGCGGACGAACCGGCTCTGGCCCCTCGTCGGCGCGCACGCGCTGATCGACATCGTGGCCTTCGTCGGCTACGCCCTGCTGCCCACCGGCTGGATCTCGTGACGGAGACCCGCGTTGTGCAGGCCACAACGCGGGGTCGCGAGTCAGAGGATCTTGTACCGCATGCGGTCCATCATGTTCTCCGGGCCGGGCTGGATGCCGGAGGCGGTGAACAGGCCGTCGATCCGCCCGGCCAGCTCCGACGGCTCCCAGCGCCGGCCGCCATTGGTCACCTCGGCGACCGAGGTGAACGGCTGGAAGATCTCGACGCTGTCCCCCTGCACGCCGAAGACCTTGCCGCTGATGTGGCTGGACTCGTCCGAGCAGAGGTAGGCGACGAGCGGCGCGACGTTCTCGGGCGCGAAGAAGTCGAACCCGCCCCGCTCCAGCTCGGCGTCGCGCTGTCGCTTCCACTCCTCCGGCATCAGGTCCAGCGTCATCCGGGTGAGGGCGGTCGGGGCGATCGCGTTCGACGTGATGCCGGCCCGGGCACCCTCCATCGCCACGATCGTGGAGAACGCCGCGATGCCCGCCTTGGCCGCGCCGTAGTTCGTCTGGCCGAAGTTGCCGAGCAGGCCGGACGTGGACGCGGTGCTCACCACGTGGCCCGGCCGCTTGTTCTCGCGCCAGTACTGCACCGCGGCACGCGTGGGGAGGAAGTGGCCCCGCAGGTGGACGCGGACGACGGCGTCCCAGTCGTCGTCGGTCATCTTGGCGATCGTGCGGTCCCGCAGGATGCCCGCGTTGTTGACCAGCGCGTCGAGGCCGCCGAACTCCTCTACCGCCGCCTCGACCAGCGAGTTCGCGACGCCGGCGTCCGCCACGTCCCCGCCGACGGCGACGGCCCGGCCGCCCGCGCCGACGATCTCCTTGGCGACCGTGTCCCCCGCGTCCGGGTCGAACTCCGCCACCACCACCGCCGCACCCTGTGCCGCACATTCGAGCGCCTCACCGCGCCCGATGCCGCGCCCGGCACCGGTCACGATGACGACCTTGCCGTCGAGAAGTCCCATGACCGGAGGTTATGGATCAGACAATCGGTTGGGGAAGTGCCGCTCGTCACATCACACCGTTCTGGAACCGTTCCAGAAAAGGTTCGGGGCTACCATCGCCGGGTGTCCGACTCGAAGTTCCTTGCTCTGCTCAGAGACCAGATCCGCAACGAGTTCACGGCGAGCCAGCAGTACGCCGCCGTCGCGGTGTGGCTCGACGACGAGGATCTTCCCCAGCTCGCCGCGCACTTCTACGCCCAGGCGCTGGAGGAGCGGAACCACGCGATGAGCATGGTCCAGTACCTGCTCGACTCCGACGCCCGCGTCGCCATCCCCGGGGTCGACGACGTGCGCAACGACTTCGCGAGCGTCGAGGACGTCGTGCGGCTCGCGCTGGCCCAGGAGAAGCAGGTCACCGAGCAGATCACCACGCTCGCGCGGACCGCCCGGGACGAGGGCGACTACCTCGGCGAGCAGTTCATGCAGTGGTTCCTGAAGGAGCAGGTCGAGGAGGTCGCGTCCATGTCGACGCTGCTCACCGTCGTCCAGCGTGCCGGGGACAACCTGTTCCACATCGAGGACTTCGTGAACCGCGAGCTGCAGAAGGCAGCCGGGACGGACACCACGGCGCCGCCGGTCGCCGGGGGCCGCGTCTGACGCACCCTTCGACCTGCACGAACGGCGCTTTCGCGCACACCTACCGCGCGAGAGTGCCGTTCGTGCGTTCCGGCCGGGTCAGCGCAGGGTGACCTGCTTGCCGGCGATCGCGTCCCGGGCGCCGCGCTCCTGTGTCGTCAGCGGGGTCTCGTCGGCGAGGGCCTGCGCCAGGCGCTTCGCGAAGGCCGCGGCGGGCTCCGCCCACTCCTTCGCGTGCAGCTCCCGGTCCAGGTCCCACACCGGGACGAGCAGGCCGTGGGCCCGGAACGCGCCGGCGTAGCGGCTGCCCTCCGAGAGCTCCAGCGCGCCGGCCGCGTGCAGCCGGGCCAGGGCCGCCATCAGCGCGTCCTCCGGCTCGGGGCGCACCCAGCGCAGGTGCGCCTTCGCGCCCGTGTCCACCCAGTAGGCGGCGCGGACGCCCGGCCCGGCGACGGCCTCGGTCGGCATGATCACCGAATTGGCGCGCTCGAGGGTCGCGGCGACCTCGGGAGACGTCTCGTCGACGCCCTCGGCGATCCACCAGGCGAAGTCCGGGAACAGCTCCGGCTCCAGCGGCGCGTCCGCGATCAGCAGGTCCTGCAGCCGCACCACCTCGCTGCCCCCGACCCCGGGCCCGACGACGGACAGCGCCTCCCCCGGCTCCGCCTGCTCGGCCCAGCGCAGCGCCCGGGCGACGTCCGCCGAGAGGTCCCCGGAACGGGTCTGCACCTGCATCCCGAGCAGGATCTCGCCGTCCGGCCGGACCAGCGCCGCGGAGGCGCCGGGCAGCACGGACGCGATCCGCACCGGACGCTCGCCCTTCGTGCGCAACGGCAGCGGCGCGACCGCGGACGGCAGGAACTCCCGCATCGCGACCAGGTCCGGCTCCGCGGCCAGCCCCTCGAACGGGCGGATGACGATCACGTCGTCGCCGGCTCCGTGGCACGCCTTGTAGCGCTTGCCGGAACCACACGGACAGGGGCGGCGGGGGTTCTCACCGTCGGCCGCGGCAGCGGCGGTGCGGTGGCGATTCTTCTTGGACATCAGGGGTGCAAAGGTAGCGGAGTGGTGCCGTTCGACCCTGCTGACCCCGCGTTTCTGGCCGATCCGTATCCGACGTTCGCGCGACTGCGGGCCGAGGCCGAGGTCCACCCGCATCCGGGGCTCGGCATTCCGGTCGCCGTGTCGCACGCGGCCTGCTCCGCCGTGCTGCGCCGCCGCGACCTCGGCCGGATCTGGGCGGACGCGGAGCCCGCGGACTCCTTCACCGCCTTCAACCTGCTGCACCGCAACTCCCTCCTCGAACGGGAGGGGCCCGGACACTCGCGGCTGCGCGGGCTCGTCGCGGCGGCGTTCGGGCGCGGGCACACCGCCCGGCTCGCGCCCCGGGTGCGCAGGCTGGCCGCCCGGCTCGTCGACGACCTGGCCGCCCGCGTCGCCGACGACGGCGAGGCGGACCTCCTCGAGCACGTCGCCGCGACACTGCCGGTGGAGGTGATCGCCGAACTGCTGGGCGTCGAGGGGCCGGAGCGCGCGCTGCTCCGAGGATGGTCGAACACGATCGTCACGATGTACGAGCCCGATCCGGGCGAGGACCGGCGGGCGGCGGCGGAGAAGGCGTCCGCGGAGTTCGTCGGGGCACTGCGCGAGCTCGCCGCCTTCCGCCGCCGGGCGCCGTCGGACGACCTGGTCAGCGGACTGCTGGCCGAGGCCTCCGCGGACGGGGCGCGCCTCTCCTCCGACGAGCTCGTCGGCACCGCGGCGCTGCTGCTGATGGCCGGGCACGAGGCCACGGTGAACGTGATCGGCAACGGGGTCCTCGCCCTGCTCCGCCGCCCCGACGAATGGGCCCGGCTGGGTCCCGCGACGGCCCCGACGGCCGTCGAGGAGCTCATCCGGTTCGACGCGCCGCTGCAGCTGTTCGAACGGACCGCGGTCGTCGACGTCGAGGTGGCCGGGTTCCCGGTGCCCGCCGGGACGAAGATCGCCGCCCTGCTGGGGGCCGCCGCGCACGATCCGGCGGTGTTCGCCGAGCCCGGGCGCCTGGACCTGGACCGGAACCCGAACCCGCACCTCGGCTTCGGTGCGGGCGTGCACTACTGCCTGGGCGCCCCGCTGGCCCGGCTCGAGGTCGCGGCGGCGCTGGAGGCGCTGCGCGAGCGGCTGCCGGCCCTGACGCTCGCGGGCGAGCCTCCACGGCGGCCGGACTTCGTCATGCGGGGACTGGTGTGCCTTCCGGTGACGACCTGACACCGCACTCGTGGCCCCTCCGTGTCGCCACGCGGAACGAAAGGACCACGAGCGTCATGCGGGTACGGGTTCCGCCGGCGGCCTGACCGCGACCAGGATCTCCCGTCGCTCCCCCGTCGGCGGGGCGAGCAGCGCCGTGAGCCGGCGGGTGACCTTCAGGGTGAGCACCGCCGTCGCGACCGCCGTGAGGTCCACCAGCGCGTGCAGCACCACGCCGTCGGCGCGGGCCTGGGCGCCCGTGCGCAACGACCACAGCAGCGTGAGGACGCCCAGCACCACGCCCAGCGCCCACACGGCCCACCAGAGAAGGACCAGCCGGGACGGCCGCGGCCGCTCGTCCGGGGAGCGGTCCAGCCCGGCGTGCTCGATCTCCGCGAGCAGCGAGCCCGGCACGCTCAGGTTCGGCCCCGGCACCAGCCAGCCCAGGACGACCGTCAACGGGCTGCGGGAGGGCCGGGTGGCCGTGCGGTCCCCCGCGGCCTGCAGAGCGTGCAGCGACCACGTGACGAGGACCAGCCCGCAGGGCACGAACGCGGCGACCGAGGCCCACCCCGCGGTGCGGACCAAGCCGTCCGACCAGCGGACGGCCGTGGTGGACAGGGCGTCCGTGCGGCTCGCGAGCAGCAGGAAGTACCGCCAGGTCTCGGCCCCGGCGGCGACCAGCGCGACGGCGGCGGTGATCCACAGCAGCGGCACCAGCCGGCTCAGCGCGACCCGGGCGCGCAGCATCGCGCTCGGCGGCGCGGGCGGCGTGCTCGTCCGCCACGGCCCCGGGGGAAGCCCCAGCGCGGGACGAACGCGTAGCGCGGCGGGCCCCCGTAGGGCGGGCGCGGGGACGTGCGCACCGGACGCCGCGCCGACGGCGGTGTCTCGGCCACCCACACCAGCGCGGCGAGGTAGCGCCCGCAGTACGGGCAGAACGGCCCGGCGCCCGGCGGCGCGGTGCGCCCGCAGCGCGAGCAGGCCGGCTGGCGGGCTGCCCCGGGCGGGTTCGGGCCGGACATGGCGGGGTCAGACGATCTCGGGGGCGCGGCCCTCGTCCGCCACGACCGCCCGGCCCTGACCGGCCCAGGCCTGCATCCCGCCGTCGACGTTCACCGCGGGGTAGCCCTGCCCGGCGAGGTAGGCGACCACGCGGGCGGAGCGGCCGCCGGAGCGGCACACGACATAGAGGGGCTCGGCGTCCGGGATCTCGGAGATCCGGGCGGTGAGCTCGGACATCGGCAGGTGGACCGACGTCGGCGCGCGGCCGGCGGCCCACTCGTCCGCCTCACGGACGTCGAGCATCGTGGCGTCGGCGGGCAGGTCGGCCACGGTCACGGACGGGACAGCACTCATACCCCGATCCTGCCACGCGCCCCCGTCAGCCCGCCGTGAGCGCACGCGGCCCCGGACGGCAGGAAAGCCGTCTTCCCGCCGGATCCGGCGGGAAGACGGCTTTCCTGCAGGTCGGGGAGGGCTAGTGCGAGACCGCCTTCTCCGCGCCCGCGCCCGTCAGGGAGCGGACCTCCATCTCCGCGAACTTCTCGGTGTCGAACCGCTCCCGGCGCCCCACGAACGTCCCGACGATCCCGAGCAGGAACGACAGCGGGATCGAGACGATGCCCGGGTTCTCCAGCGGGAAGATATCGAAGCCGCCGTTCGGCAGGATCACGCTCTTCGGGCCGGACACGACCGGCGAGAAGACGATCAGCAGCACGCAGCTGGCCAGGCCGCCGTAGATGCTGAACAGCGCGCCCATGGTGTTGAACCGCTTCCAGAACAGCGAGTACAGCAGCGTCGGCAGGTTCGCCGACGCGGCGACGGCGAACGCGAGCGCCACGAGGAACGCGACGTTGATGCCGTTGACCAGGATCCCGCCGACGATCGCGACCACGCCGACGATCAGCGCCGTCATCCGCGCGACCCGAACCTCGTCCTGCGGTCTCGCCTCGCCCTTCTTGAGCAGGTTGGCGTAGACGTCGTGCGCGAACGAGGCCGACGCCGTGATCGTCAGCCCGGCGACGACCGCCAGGATCGTGGCGAACGCGATCGCCGAGATCAGCCCGAGCAGCACCTCGCCACCGAGCCGGAACGCCAGCAGCGGGGCGGCCGAGTTGACCCCGCCGGGGGCGGCGGCGATCGCCTCCGGCCCGACGAGCGCGGCGGCGCCGTAGCCCAGGACCAGCGTGAACAGGTAGAAGATGCCGATCAGCCAGATCGCCCAGACGACGGAGTTGCGGGCCTCCTTGGCCGTGGGCACCGTGTAGAAGCGCATCAGGATGTGCGGCAGCCCGGCCGTGCCGAGCACCAGCGCCAGGCCGAGCGAGATGAAGTCCAGCTTGTTCGTGTACTGCAGGCCCGGCGCGAGCAGCGCCTCGCCCTTCGGTGACGCGTCGACGGCCGCGCCGAGCAGCGCCGAGAAGTCCAGCCCGTACTTGCCGAGCACCCATGCGGTCATCACCGCGGCGCCGACGACCAGCAGCCCCGCCTTGATGATCTGGACGTAGGTGGTGCCCTTCATCCCGCCGACCAGCACGTAGACGATCATCAGGACGCCGACGACGCCGATCACGATGCTCTGTCCGAGCCGGTTCGAGTTCGGGATCTGCAGCAGCAGGGCGATCAGGCCGCCGGCTCCTGCCATCTGCGCGAGCAGGTAGAAGAACGACACCACCAGGGTCGACGTCGCCGCCGCCGCCCGGACCGGACGCTGGCGCATCCGGAAGCTCAGGACGTCGCCCATCGTGAACTTGCCGGTGTTGCGCAGCAGCTCCGCGACCAGCAGCAGCGCGACCAGCCAGGCCACGAGGAAGCCGACCGAGTAGAGGAAGCCGTCGTAGCCGTTGACGGCGATCGCGCCCGCGATGCCGAGGAACGACGCCGCGGAGAGGTAGTCCCCGGAGATCGCGATGCCGTTCTGCGAGCCGGTGAAGGAGCGCCCGGCGGCGTAGTAGTCCGACGCCGTGCGGTTGCTGCGGCTGGCCCGGTACACGAAGACCAGCGTGACCAGCACGAACGCGACGAAGATACCGATGTTGAGGCCGACGCTGCCGACCTGCTGCTGAGCCGTGGTCATCGGACCTGCCCCTCGACCAGGTGCCGGATGCGCTCCGCGGCCGGGTCGACGTGCCGGTTCGCGAACCGGACGTAGACCGTGGTGATGGCGAACGTCGAGACGAACTGCGCCAGCCCGACGACCAGCCCGACGTTGACGTTGCCGAGCACCTTCGTCGCCATGAGCTCCGGCGCGTAGGAGGCCAGCAGGACGTAGGCGAGGTACCAGACCAGGAAGGCCGCGCTCATCGGGAAGACGAAGCGGCGCAGCCTGCGGCGGAGGTCCGCGAACTCCGAGCCGGCCTGTACCCGTTCGTAGACGGTGCCTTCCCTGCGTTCCTCGGTGGTGCTCATGACGATCCCCGTTTCTCATGACGCGGGAACCCGGTGTGGCGGGCCCCACGTGGCGAACGAGGGAACGGTCGCCCAGCCACGGCCGGGCACGGGAGGGTACCCGGATGGGCATCGACCGGTTACGGAACGCTGCCGACGATCAGGCCGGACCCGCGGACCGGTCGCCCGGTGCGGGCTCGTCGAGCTTCGCCCGGTCACGGTCCGAGATCGCGTCGTGGCCGGTCATCGCATCGCGGCTGAGCCCGAGGCGTTCCGGGGCGTGCAGGCGCAGCATCACCGCGTCGACGTCCGAGGGCCGCTCCTTCGCGGTCAGCAGGCTGACGACGATCATGGCCGCGAACGCGAGCGGCACGCTGACGATCGCGGGCCGGTAGAGCAGGACGCCCAGCGCACCCGACTCCACGAACCCGGCGAGGCTCGCGCCGACCGCGCCCGCCGAGACGATCCCGCCGGTCAGCAGCCCGGCGACGGCGCCCTTCGCCGTCAGGCCCCGCCACCACACGCCGAGGACGAGCAGCGGGCAGAACGTCGACGCGGCGACGGCGAACGCGAGGGCGACGGTCTCGGAGAAGTCCAGCTTGGTCACGCCCAGCGCGAGCGCGACGGGTGCGGCGCCGGCCAGCACGGTCGCGATCCGGAAGTTGGAGATCTTGAACTCGCCGAGCCACCGGCCGCGCAGGACGTCCGTGCTCAGTACCCCGGCGAGGCTCACCAGCAGACCGGAGGACGTCGACAGGAACGCGGCCCATGCGCCCGCGGCCACGACCCCGCCGAGCACCGCGCCGGCCGCGCCGCTGCCGAGCACCGCGGTGGGCAGCAGCAGCACCGCCGCGTCCGTCTCCCCGCCGACCAGCAGCTGCGGGGTGTAGAACCGGGACAGCGCGCCCAGCAGCGTCACCAGCAGGTAGAACACGCCGAGCATGGCCAGGACCACGACCGCGCTGCGCCGGGCGGCCCGGCCGTCCGGGTTCGTGTAGAAGCGGACGAGGACGTGCGGCAGGCCCATCGTGCCGAGGAACGTCGCGACGATCAGCGAGTAGATGCCGAGCAGCTGGTGCGGGTCCGCGCCGGACAGCGGGAGCAGCCACTCGTCGTCCGCGACCGGCGCGCCCGCGACGACCGGCACCGCCGAGCCCGCCGGGAACGTCAGGTCCGTCTGCGCGCCGACGTCGTGCCGGGTACCCGCGAGCCAGGTCTGCGGCTCGACGGGGGTGACGTCGCGGCCGTCGACCCGGCCGTCGGCGACGACCGTGACCGTCCGGCCCGCCTCCAGCGTCACGTCGGTGCGCACGTCGACGGTGGTGCGGTCCGCGAACGTGGGCGGCGCGGGCCGGTCGTAACTGTGCCCGCTGCGCAGGAAGAAGATCAGCGCGATGAGCGCCGGCAGGGTGATCGCGGTGAGCTTGAGCCAGTACTGGAACGCCTGCACGAACGTCACCGAGCGCATCCCGCCCAGCGCCACCGTGAGCACGATGATGACCCCGGCGGCCATCTCGCCGATCCACGCCGGCAGGCCGGTCACCGTCGTGACGGTGAGCCCGGCGCCCTGCAGCTGCGGGAGCAGGTAGAGCCAGCCGATGAGCAGCACGAACACCGTGCAGACCAGGCGGACGCCGCGCGAACGCAGCCGGACCTCGGCGAAGTCCGGCACGGTGTAGGCACCCGAGCGGCGCAGCGGCGCGGCGACGAAGAGCAGCAGCGACAGGTAGCCCGTGGTGAAGCCGACCGGGTACCAGAGCGCGTCGACGCCGTCCTTGAGCACCAGGCCCGCGATGCCGAGGAACGACGCCGCGGAGAGGTACTCGCCCGAGATCGCGCCGGCGTTCGTCCGCGCGCCGACGGTGCGGGACGCGACCAGGAAGTCCGACGTCCGGCGCGCCCGGTGCCCCATCGCGCCGATGACCGTCGAGGCGAGCGCGACGAGCAGGATCGCCGTCAGCGCCGCGATCGCCGTGACGCTCATGCCTGCGCCCCGGCCGACGGCTGCTGCTCCGCCCGGTCGTGGTCCAGGCCGAGACGCTCCGGCGCGTGCAACCGGAGCAGCGTGCGGTTCGCGTCGAGCGGGATGCGCGACCGCGTCCGCCTGCTGACCAGGATCATCGTGAGGAACGCGAGCGGCGCGGTGACGGCGGCCGGCCGGGACAGCAGGACGCCGAGGATCCCCTCGCGGTCGATGAGGAACAGCGTGTAGACGACGCCGACCAGCGACGTCACGCCGCCGACGCACATCCCGGCGATGGCCCCGGCCGACGTGAGCCCGCGCCACCAGATCCCCAGCACGAGCATCGGGCAGAACGTGGACGCCGCCACGGCGAACACGAGCGGGACGGTCTGGGAGAAGTCCAGCCGGGTCACGGACAGGGCCAGCGCGATCGGCAGCACGGCCGAGAGCACGGCGGCGAACCGGAAGTCCCGGAACCGTCCGCGCAGCACGTCCGTGAACAGGACGCCCGCCAGGCTCACGACCAGGCCCGAGGACGTCGAGAGGAACGCCGCGGCCGCCCCCGCGGCGACCAGCCCACCGAGCAGCCAGCCCGGCCATCCCGCGCCGAGCACCGCGGTCGGCACGAGCAGCACGGCGCCGTCCGTCCGGCCGTCGACCAGCAGCTGGGGCGTGAACAGGCGGGACACCAGGCCCAGGAGCACGGACAGGACGAACGTCCCGCCGATCATCGCCAGCACGACCACGGTGGTCCGGCGCGCCGCGCGGCCGTCCGTGTTCGTGTAGAAGCGGACGAGCACGTGCGGCAGGCCCATCGTGCCCAGGATGCCGGCGGTCAGGACCGAGTAGATCTCCAGCAGCCGCTCGCCGTCCGGCCCGGACAGGGGGTCCAGCCAGGCGCGGTCCGTGCTGGGCGAGCCGGCCGGGACCGGGACCGGCTCCCCGGCCGGGAAGCGCAGGGTCGCCCCCGCGGCGACCTCGTGCACACCGGGGGCCCAGGTGATCGGCGCGGCGACCGGGACGCCGTCGACGGTCCCGGTCGCCGTCAGCTCCACCGGCTCGGCGACCTCCAGCCGGACCGGGGTGCGCACGTCGATGGTGGTCTCGGCCGGGAAGACCGGGGCCGTGGGCCGGTCCAGCGCCCCGTCGTGGGCGAAGAAGAAGCCGAGCGCGACGACCGTCGGCACGAGGAGCGCGGTGAGCTTGAGCCAGAACTGGAAGGCCTGCACGAAGGTGATCGAGCGCATCCCGCCGGCGACGACCGTGAGCACCACCAGCACCCCGGCGCCCAGCACCCCGGCCCACGACGGCAGGCCGGTGAGCGTGGTGAGGGACAATCCGGCGCCCTGGAGCTGCGGCAGCAGGTAGAGCGTGCCGATGAGCAGCACGAACGCCGTGCAGACCGCGCGCAGCGGGCCGGGCCCGAGCCGGGACTCGGCGAAGTCCGGAACCGTGTACGCGCCCGAGCGGCGCAGCGGGGCGGCGACGAACAGCAGCAGCGCGAGGTAGCCCGCGGTGAAGGCGATCGGGTACCAGAGGCCGTCCGTGCCCTCCCGCAGGACGAGCCCGGCGACGCCCAGGAAGGTGGCGGCCGAGAGGTACTCCCCGGAGATCGCGGCCGCGTTCGGGATCGTGCCGACCGTGCGGGAGGCGACCAGGAAGTCCGACGTGCTGCGCGCGACCCGGACCCCGAGCGACCCGATGACGGCGGAGACCACCCCGACGAGGGCGATCGCGACCAGGGCGATGAGCGATGGCGTGTCCAACGGGGCGGATCAGTCCTGGACGTCGTCGGCGAAGCTCTGCTCCACCTTCTCGGCGGCGCGGGTGTGCAGCCAGCCCAGGCCCAGCAGGAACGGGTAGACGAGCACGCCGAGCAGCAGCCACGGCAGCCGGATGCCGAGCACCTCGATCTGCCCGATCTCCGGGAACACCGCGAACAGGGCGGGGAGCAGCCCGAGCACGATCACCGCGAGCGCCCCGATGCGCAGGGCGACGATCAGCTGGCTGCCGATGAGGTTGCTGCGCAGCAGGTCGCCGACGGCGGTCCCCTCCTGCACCTCGACGACGGTGCGCACGCTCCGCGCGTTGCCCTTGCGCTCGGACAGGACGACGCGGACGCGCTTGCTCGCGAGATCGTCGTCCGCGGGGGACCGGGCACCGAGGGGCCGGCGCTGCTCGGGGGCGGACGCGGTACCGCTGTGCGCGACGGCGGGGGCCGGGCCGGTGACGAGCTCCGAGTCCGACGGTGCCTGCCCGGAGGGGGCCGCTGCCGGGGCCTTCAGGGGCGCGACGACGTTCGCGGCGGCGGTCCGGTCGTCGGCGACCGGGGGGATCACGCCGACGTCGGTCCGCTGCAGGTCGGTGTTCGCGAAGGCGGACTCGTCGAGGTCCGGGCGGACCCAGACCAGGCCGTCCTCGGCGTCGTCCAGATCGAGGTGGAGGTCCTCGTCGTCCGGGGGCGGGGCGGTCCGGCGGCCGGGATCGGTGCCGTGCAGGCGTCCGGGCACGCCGCCGAGCCGGTCCGCGGGCACCTGGGCGGCGGTGCCGGACAGCGGCATGGGCGCGGAGGCGGACCGCGGCGCGTACGCGGCGGGGCCCGGCCGCAACCGGTCGGGTGGGACCGGCGGCAGGGTGCCGGGCGGAACGGAGCCGGCACCGTCGCGGCCCGGCCAGGCGGTCTCGGGGGCGGTCCGGCCCTGGGGGCCGGTGGTCGGGAAGCCGGTGCTCCGGGGGCCCGTGCTGTGGGGCCCGGTGTCCCCGGGTGCGGGGCCGATCGGTCCGGGGGAACCGCACCGTTCCCCCGCGGCGGAGTGGCCGGCCTGCCACGGGTGACCCGCTCCCAGCGGACGCCCTCGGAGTCGTGGCGGACCTCCGTGTCCGGCATCGGGTACGGCCGGACCTGCGGGGCGGGCCCCGGCGGCGGGTCGGGCAGGGCCGGCGGAAGCGGTGCTGACGAAATCGGGGCCGACGAAATCGGGGCCGGCGGGAGCGGGCTCGCGAGCCCGGCGACCGGCGGGTACGCCACGTCCTCGGGATCCGGGTACTCCTCGCGGTCCCGCGCGAGCAGGTCCTCGACGCCGAACTGCACGGTCGAGTCGTCCTCGCGGGCGTGCCGGTTGTTCGTGCCGGAGGCCGCGTTGGCGTCCATCCGGCGGCGGATCTGCTCCTGCAGCCAGATCGGGCCGGAGTCCTCCACGGGATTTCGCGCCACGTCGTCGTCCGGGTCCGCACGCGGGTCCCCCGACGGGCCGTCCGGGGGCGTGCCGGGCGCACGTCCGCGCGGCCGGCCGTCGTCCGCCGACGGGGCCGGGCCGGCGGGACCGGCGCGGCCGACCCCTCCGGCCCGCCCGTCGACGGACGTGCTCACCTCTGGCTCCACGCCTGCTTCGTCGCGCGGACCAGCCGGTCCTTCAGCTCACGGGTGTGCCGGCGGCTGACCGGCAGCTCGGCGGTGTCCTGGCCGGACCCGACCCGCACCACGTACCCGGATCCGGACAGCCGCAGCTCGGTGACCAACGGCAGCGCCACCAGGAACGAGCGGTGGATGCGGACGAACCCGGCGTCCCGCCAGCGGTCCTCGAGCACCGAGAGCGGGATCCGCACCAGGTGGCTGCCGTCCGTGGTGTGCAGGCGGGCGTAGTCCCCCTGCGCCTCGACGTAGCGCACCGCGGAGCGCGGCACGAGCTTCGTGGTGCCCGCCAGCTCGACGGGGATCACCTCGTCCTCGTTGCCCTGCTCCTGCGCCGGCTCGGCCGCCGCGACGGTGGCCCGGTTGGCCAGGATGCGGTCCAGGGCGGCACCGAGCCGCTCCGAGCGCAGCGGCTTGAGCAGGTAGTCCTTGGCCCCGACCTCGTAGGCGTCGACCGCGCGGTCGTCGTGCGCGGTGACGAAGACCACCTCCGGCGGCTGCGCCATCGAGCTGAACACCCGGGCGAGCTCGAGCCCGTCCAGGCCCGGCATGCGGATGTCGAGGAACACCACGTCGACGTCCGTGCGCTCGGCGATGCCCGTTCCGGTGACGGGGTTCGTCGCACCGTTGCGGGCCGCGTGCGCCACGGCCGAGGCGTCCCCCGCGCTCGGCCGCTCGTGCAGGATCCGCAGTGCCTCCGTCGCGTTGCCGGCCTTCAGGACCACGTCGACCCGGGCGTCCTCGTCGAGCAGGAAGGCCAGCTCTTCGAGAGCGGGCTCCTCGTCGTCCACCGCGAGTACGACCAGACCTCCGGAGCTGTCGTTGCTGTCCACGATCTCCTCATCCTGCGTGCCCGGTGCTCCGGCCGGGCACGACTCCCCACGTCGTTCTCGACACTCTCGACGAACTCGTCCCCGGCTCCGACGACCATGGTGACGGTGATTCGGGCCCAATGCCAGAGCACCGCACCAAACAGCGACCGATCGGCTACCCACCGGAAGTGTCACCTCACGGTTCACCCACCGGTTTTCCGCCCACCACCGACGAAGCTACAGACCGTAGCGTGCCCATGTCGCTCTGATGTCGGCAGCCTGGGCCACGCCGAGCATCGAGTCGACGCCCGCCAGGCTGCGCGCGGCGGCCGGTGCTCCCAGGCCGAGCCTGGCCAGGAGGGGTTTACGTCCCTCCACGGGCGTGAGCTCGGCGTCGGGAAACCGTTCGGTGAGCACGCCGCGGGGCGTGCCGAGCCCGTCGACGAGACCGACCTCCACCGCCCGGGCGCCCGTCCACACCTCCCCGGTGAACAGGTCCTCGTCCTCCTTCAGCCGGTCCCCGCGCCGCTCGGTCACCCAGTCCTGGAACAGCACGTGCAGCTGGTCCTGCAGGCCGCGCAGCCACTCGACGTCCTCCGGCCTCTCCGGGAGGAACGGGTCCAGCCGCGACTTGGAGCCGCCCGCGGTGTAGAGCCGGCGCTCGATCCCGAACCGCTGGATGAGGCCCTCCAGCCCGAAGCCCTGGCTGATCACGCCGATCGACCCGACGATCGACGTCGGGTGGGCGTAGATCTCGTCCGCCGCGCACGCGAGCCAGTACCCGCCGGAGGCCGCGACGTCCTCACAGAAGGCGAGGACCGGCACCTGGTGTTCCTGCGCGAGGCCCCGGATCCGGTCCGCGACGAGCGCGGACTGCGTGGGCGACCCGCCCGGGGAGTTGATCAGCAGCGCGACCGCCGCGAGCCGCTCCACCGCGAACGCGCGCTCGAGGACCTTCTCGGTCGACTGGGCGTTGATCACCGCGCGCGGGACGGGCCCGGCCTGCGGGCTGATCACCCCGTGCAGCCGCACCATCGAGACGACCGGCTTGTCCGACCGCTCCCCGAGCCTGCCGGGGAGTTTCGAGGTCAGCCGGTCCTGCAGTGAAGACACCATGGCGCCCAAGGTACGCGGGACCCACCCCGCGTCATGGAGCCACGACGCGGCCCGACCGGGGTGCATTTCCGCGTCGTGGAGCCACGACGCGGCCCGACCGGGCGCACTTCAGACGCGGATACCGGCGCGGAACTTCGGGACCCGGAGGGTGATCTTCATGCCCGCCCCGACGGCCGTGTCCACGACCAGGCCGAAGTCGTCGCCGAACGCGGAGCGCATCCGGTCGTCGACGTTTCCGAGGCCGACGTGCGCGCCGGAGAGGTGGGCGTCGTCCAGGTCCTCGGTGAGGCGCGCCGGGTCCATGCCGACGCCGTCGTCCTCGACGATGATCACGCACTCGGCGCCGGCGTTCTCCGCGGTGATCGTGATCGTGCCGCCGTTGGGCTTGCCGGACAAGCCGTGCCGCACCGCGTTCTCCACCAGCGGCTGCAGCGCCAGGAACGGCAGGACGACGTTGAGCACCTCGGGCGCGATCTGCAGCTTGATGTTGAGCCGGTCGCCGAACCGGGCCTTCTCCAGCGCGATGTAGCGCTCGATGTTCGTCAGCTCGTCGGACAGCGTCGTGTACTCCCCCGCGGTGCGGAACGAGTAGCGGGTGAAGTCCGCGAACTCGATCAGCAGCTCACGGGCGCGGACCGGGTCCGTCCGGATGAAGGAGGCGATGGTCGTCAGCGCGTTGTAGACGAAGTGCGGGGAGATCTGCGCGCGCAGCGCCCGGACCTCGGCCCGGTTGAGCCGGGCCCGGGACTGGTCGAGCTCGGCGAGCTCGAGCTGGCTGGAGACGTAGCGCGCGACCTCGGCGGTGGCGCGCAGCAGCACCGGGCCGGCCGTCGACGTCGTCAGCGCGGCCAGCGTGCCGATGATCGCGCCGTCGCTCTCCAGCGGCACCACGACGATCCCGCGGACCTCGCACGCCGGGTACTGGCAGGCGATCGACGTGTGCGACATGACCTGCTGGCGCCCGGTGGAGATCACCTGGTCCGCGAGCGAGGTGACGTCCGGCTTGTGCTGGTCCGCGTCCCCGTCCCAGGCCAGGACCTCGCCACGGCCGTCGGTCATGCTCAGCGCGCAGGTCTCCAGCAGCGTCCGCAGGTACGGCAGCGCGAAGGACGCCGAGTTGTGCGAGAGGCCCTCGCGCAGGGCCGGCGCGGCGAGCGCGACGGTGTGCAGCGTGGCGAAGGTGGCCCGCTCGAGCGGGCTGGCGAAGGTGTTGCGGCGGGCGCGGCGGATCAGGATCAGCGCGACGGTCACGACGACCGCCAGCACCCCCAGGCTGAGCAGCAGCACTGCCGGTGGGGCGAGCAGCTCTCCCAAGATCCGTCCTACCTCACCAACCGCGACAACCGCCGGTCGGCGAGAGGCTTGCCGCCGGTCTGACAGGTCGGACAGTACTGGAACGACCGGTCGGCGAAGGAGACCTCCCGCACGGTGTCGCCGCAGACGGGGCACGGCAGCCCGGTCCGCGCGTGCACCCGCAGGCCGGAGCGCTTCTCCCCTTTCAGGGTCGCCGCGCCCTGCCCGACCGAGCGGTCCACCGCGTCGGTGAGGACGGCGTGCATCGCCACGGCCAGCGCGTCGATCTTCTCCTCCGGGAGCCGGCCGGCGACGGCGAAGGGGGAGAGCTTCGCGGTGTGCAGGATCTCGTCGCTGTAGGCGTTGCCGATCCCGGCGATCGTCTTCTGGTCCACCAGCAGCGTCTTGAGCCGGGCGCCCTGCCCGGCCAGCAGCTCGGCGAGCTGGTCCCGGCCCAGGGTCAGGGCGTCCGGGCCGAGCCGCGCGACCCCGGGGATCTCCTGCGGGTCCCGGACCAGGTAGACCGCGAGGCGCTTCTGCGTGCCGGCCTCGGTGAGGTCGAACCCGGGCCCGCCGACCGTGTCCAGGTGCACCCGGAACTCCAGCGGCCCGCGGCCGGGCTTCGGCGGCGTGGTCGACGCCGTCTCGTGCCACCGCAGCCAGCCCGCCCGGGACAGGTGGGTGACCAGGTGCAGCTCCTCACCGGGCCGGTCGGCGAACTCGACGGAGAGGAACTTCCCGTAGCGCGCTGCGCCCGTCACCACCCGACCGACCAGCGAGGTCACCGGCGGGTCGAACGTCTTGACGGCGCTCATGCTCGCCACGTCCACGCGCGCGACGGGGCGGTAGACCGCGTTCTCGCGCAGATGGTGGGCCAGCGCCTCGATCTCGGGCGACTCGGGCATCGGGCCGCCTAGTTCACGGGCTGCAGCGGGCTGTCCGCATGCCCCGGGGTGGCCCGCGTCTTCAGGCTGCGGACGACGACGCGCATCTCCTCCCGGGCCTTGCCGATCCCGCGGACCATCCCGGTCCAGTTCTCGGCGGGCAGCCCGTCCTCGTAGCTGCCCTGGGTCTTGGCGTTGATCGTCCAGGGCCGGCGCAGGTACCAGCGCACCGGGAAGAACCCGAGGACGAGGATGAAGACCAGGATGTAGAACCAGGGGACGTTGACGCCGGCGGGCTTCCAGGCGAACACGACGACCCACATCACGAACAGCGACGAGAGGATCATCAGGACGGCACCGCGCCCACCGTCGACGTCGTGCTCGAACTCGTCCCCGGTGGCCGGGGTGGACCACTCGATGTTGCGCTTGACCTGCCACTCGCGCTGGTCCGCGCCGATGACCGTCTTCGTGCCCATGTCTCCCCGCCGCCACCCGGTGTTCGCAGCGCAACTGTCCCACAGACCGGCCGCACGTGGTGATCTCCACGTGCGGGTCCGGAGATCACTGCCCGGGGCAGGCGGGCGGGACCGGGGAGGACTCCGGCGCGCCGGGCGCCAGCAGGTAGGCGACGACGAGCCGCGCCGGCTCCGGACCGTCGTTGCGCAGCACATGGGGCACCGCGTCGGCCACGAACAGGCCACTGCCGGCGGCCACGTTCCGGGGATCGCACGCGTCCTCCTCGAGGACGGTCACCGCCCCGGACTCGACGACCGTGGTCTCGGTCCCGGGGTGCTGCTGCCAGCCGGTGGTCTCCCCGGGCTGCATCGTGATCGTCCGGACCGAGTACTCGGCGGGACCGGGCGTCCGGACGCGTACCGGGACGTCGATCGTCCCGCGGACCGTCTCCGGCAGTGCCGGGACCGCCACCGGCGCGGGGGCGGGGGCGGGGGCGGGGGCGGTCACCGTCACCGTGGCCGGCGGCGTCCCCAGCTGCCCGGGCTGTGCGCACCCGGCGAGCAGTGCGCCGGCGCCGAGGGCCAGAACGACGGCCCTGCCGTACCTCGTCACCGCAGGATCCTCCCGTGATCGTGTGCGGGCGAGACTAGGGCGTCGGCCGACGGTCACCAGCGCAGGGGCAGCCGGGTGATCCCGTTGATGAAGTTGGACGTGAGGCGGCGCGGCTCGCCGTCGAGCTCCACCTGCGGCAACCGGGCCAGGAACTCGGTGAAGAAGGCGCGCAGCTGCATCCGGGCGAACATCGCGCCGAGGCAGAGGTGCGGCCCCTGGCCGAACGCCACGTGGTCGTTCGGGGACCGGGCGAGGTCGAAGCGGAACGGGTCGGCGAAGCGGCGCTCGTCGAAGTGCGCGGACACGTGGTAGACGACGACCTTGTCCCCCGCGGCGATCCGCCGGCCGCCGAGCTCGACGTCCCTCGTCGCGGTGCGCCGGAAGGTGAGCACCGGCGGGTGCCAGCGCAGCATCTCCTCGATCGCGCCGGGCAGCAGCGCCGGGTCCGCCCGCAGCCGGGCGTACTCCGCCGGATGCTCGACGAGGGCGAGGACGCCCCCGGGCAGGGCGCTGCGGACGGTGTCGTTCCCGGCGACGACCAGCAGGAAGAAGAACATCTTCAGCTCGGCGTCGGTGAGCTTCTCGCCGTCGACCTCGGCCTCGACGAGCGCCGTCAGCACGTCGTCGCCGGGATCGCGGCGCTTCGCCTCGGCGAGGTGCTCGGCGTAGTCGAACATGTCCTGCAGCGCGGCGGGCGAGCGCGGGTTGACCGGGCTGCCGTCCGCGTCGGTGAGGACCGTGCCGTGCTCCGGGTCCTGGTAGCCGATCACCCGGTTCGTCCACTCCAGCAGCAGCGCGCGGTCCGCGGCGGGGACGCCGAGCAGGTCCGCGAGGTTCTGCAGCGGGAGGTCGTCGGTGACGTCGCGCGGGAGGTCGCAGCGCCTGTCGGCCAGCACGGCGTCGAGCAGCGCGGCGGCGCGCTCGCGGACCGTCCCGGCGAACCGCTCCAGCCGCCGGCGGGTGAACGCGCCGGTCACCAGCGTGCGCAGCCGGACCTGTTCGGGCGGGTCCATGTTGAGGATCATCCGGCGGATGAACGGCAGGTCCGCCGGCGCGGGATCGCGGATCTGCGTGGCCCCGAGCGAGGACGAGAAGTCCGCCGGGCTGCGCAGGACGTGCCGGACGTCGTCGTAGCGGGTGACGGCCCAGTACCCCGGCCCGGCCGGCCAGATCCCGACCTCGTGCTCCTCCTGCCAGGACACCGGATCGTCCTCACGCAGCCGGCGCAGCGCCTCGTGCGGGACCCCGCGCGCGAAGATCCGCGGGTCGAAGACGTTCTCGGTCACCGGCGACGTCGACACCCCCGGACCGTAACCCGCGGGCCGGGGTCACGGGGCGGTGGTGATCCGGGTGGTGGGCGGCGGGGCCAGGTTCGGGTGCGCCGCGAGGAAGGCGAGCAGGGCGTCGAGGTCGACCGGACCGCCGACGAGGTCCGTGCCCTGCGCGAACACGGTGAAGTTGTCCCCGCCCGCGGCGAGGAAGTTGTTCACCGAGACCCGGTAGCGGGCGGCCGGGTCCACCGCGACGCCGCCGATCGTGATGCCCGAGACCTTCTCCCCCGCGGGCGCGGCCTGCGACCAGGTGTAGGCCAAGGTCGAGGAGATCTGCAGGATCCGCGGGCTCTGCTGCTGCCACTGCTGCTCCAGGACGGCGTCGAGCTGCGCACCGGTCATCGTGATCGTCTGCATGATGTTGCCGAAGGGCTGCACGGTGAACGCCTGGCCGTAGGTGACGGTGCCGCCCTGCAGGTCCGCCCGGATGCCGCCCGGGTTCGTGATCGCGACCTGCGCCCCGGCCCCGCGCGTGGCCTCGAGCTGGGCATCGGCGATGACGTCACCCAGCGGGGACTCGCCGGACGGTCCTGCGGCCCGCACGAGGTCCCCGGCGAGCGAGCCGACGGGCTCGTCCGCGATCGGCGCGGCCTTCGCCGTGGCCTCGGCCACCAGGGCCTCCACGGCCGGGTCCGGCGGCACGTCCCGGGTCACGATCTCGTTGCGCGCCCGGGTGTCCGCCCGCACGACGTCGCCGGTCCCCGGGTCCACCGCGAGATCGACGACGGACAGCAGCCGGCCGAAGGACAGCCCCTGCACCAGGGGGCGCTGCACACCGGCCGGGTCGGGAACGGAGCAGGCGTACTGCTGGTGGGTGTGGGCGGTGAACACGGCGTCGACCGCTGCGGAGACCCCCCGGGCGATCGCCGAGCCGGGCCCGTCCGGCTTCACGGCACACTCCGACGGGCCGCCGCCGGCACCCTCGTCGCCCTGGTGGAGGAGCACGACCTGCGCCTTCACGCCCCGCGCCGTCAGGGCGTCCGACGCCGCGTCGATCGCCTCGATCTCGTCGGTGAACCTCAGCCCGCGCACCCCCTCGGCCGAGACGACGGTGGGCAGGTCCCGCAACGTCGCACCGATGACGCCGATCCGCACCCCGCCCACCTCGACGACGGTCGACGCCGGCAGCGCGGGTTCCCCGGAGTCCCGCACGACGTCGGCCCCGAGGATCGGGAACGTGGCGCCGGCGAAGTCCGGGCGGAACTCGCAGCCGTCAGTCGGGTGGCAGCCGCCGGCCTGCATACGCTGTAGCTCGGCGTAGCCCTCGTCGAACTCGTGGTTGCCGGCGGTCGACGCGGCGACGCCCAGCTGGTCCAGCAGGTCGATCGTCGGCTCGTCGTGGAAGAGCGCGGACGCGACGGGCGAGGCGCCCACGTTGTCCCCCACCGAGAGCAGGACCGAGGGGACCTGCGCGCGCAGCTGCGCGACGTGCGTGGCGAGGAAGGCCGCGCCGCCCGCGTCCACGTCAGCGCCGCCGGCGTCGACCACCCGCCCGGACGACCCGGAGGGCGGTTCCAGGTTCCCGTGCAGGTCGTTGAGGGCGATCAGCCGCACCGCGACCGGGGTGCCGCCCGGGGCGGGCCGGACACGGCCATCCCCGCGAGCGCGAGGAGCGACCCGACCACGAGCGCCCCGACCACGAGCAACACGGTCCGGGTCCTGCGGGAGCGGGTACTCGACCCGGATTCGTGCGCCGCCACGGCACGAGTGTCACGAAGGGAACGCCACCCCACCACCGTGGGCGCGGCCCCGTCGCCCGATCGTCACCGGCGGGACACACGGGGGCCGGGGCACCCGAACGCGGTGGTGGGCATCACCGCACCCGGCCCGTTCTCGGGTTGCCCGAAGCGACGGCACAGGTGCATGGTTGAGCCCAGCAACTGCTTGCGTGATACACGCAAAGCGAGGGTAAAGAGATCATCAGGAGCTGCCATGGCGAGTGGGACCCCGGCGCTGACCGCGCCGCCGCCCGGTCCGGGCGAGGAGGACCTCGCGCTCGCGGATCGCGTCGCCCGCGCGCTGATCATGCTGATCCGCCTCGTCAAGCGGGGGGCGCGCATCGCGCGGAGGCCGAGCTGGAGAGTGCGGCGTTCCCCGTGCTCGCCCACCTCGCCGTCGACGGCCCGCAGCGCTCCGGCGAGATCGCCGCGGCGATGTGCGCGGACCCGTCCACGATCAGCCGGCAGGTCGCGGGCCTGGTCAAGGCGGGGCTCGTCGAGCGGCGGGCCGATCCGGGCGACGGGCGCGCCACGCTGCTCGCCACCACCACCGACGGCACCCGGATCCTCGACCTCGAACGCCGCCGCCGCGCGGAGCAGCTCGCCACCGCGCTCTCCGGGTGGACCCCGGAACACCGCGCGCAGCTGGCCGAGCTCCTGAGCCGCTTCGTCAACGATCTGCAAGTCCACGAGCAGGGGGGAACCCGATGACCACCGCCGCCGCCGTTCCACGGCCGGCCCCGGAGACGGACCGGGGAGGTGAGCTCTCGCACAAGCAGATCGTCACGATCCTCGTGGGGCTCGCCCTCGGCATGTTCCTGGCCGCTCTCGACCAGACCGTCGTGTCCACGGCCATCCGCACCATCGCCGACGACCTCGGCGGACTGAGCCAGCAGGCCTGGGCCACCACGGCGTTCCTGATCACCGGCACGATCTCCACGCCGCTGTACGGGAAGCTCTCGGACATCTACGGCCGCAAGCCGCTCTTCCTCTTCGCGATCTCGATCTTCCTCGTCGGATCGGTCCTGTGCACGTTCGCGACGTCGATGTACATGCTCGCGGCGTTCCGCGCCGTGCAGGGACTCGGCGCCGGCGGCCTGTTCGCCCTGGCCCTGACGATCCTCGGCGACATCGTGCCGCCGCGGGAGCGGGCCCGGTACCAGGGCTACATCCTCGCGGTGTTCGGCACGTCGAGCGTGCTCGGGCCGGTCATCGGCGGCCTGCTGTCCGGCCAGGCCACCATCGCCGGCATCGACGGCTGGCGCTGGATCTTCCTGGTGAACGTGCCGATCGGCGCGGTGGCGCTGGTCGTCGTCGCCAAGGTGCTGAACGTGCCGCACACCCCGCGCAGGGCGCGCATCGACTGGCCGGGGGCCGTCGCGCTCGCCATCGGGCTCGTGCCGCTGCTGATCGTCGCCGAGCAGGGCCGCGAATGGGGCTGGGACTCCGGACGCTCGATCACCTGCTATGTCGTCGGCGCGGTCGGCCTGGTCCTGTTCATCCTGGCCGAGCGCTTCTACGGCGACGACGCACTGCTCCCGCTGCGGCTGTTCCGCAACGGCGTGTTCAGCCTGTCCAGCGTCGCCGGCGTCGTCATCGGAATGGGGATGTTCGGCGGCATCGCGCTGCTGCCGCAGTTCCTGCAGATCGTGCACGGGGCCAGCCCGACCGAGTCCGGGTTCCTGATGCTGCCGCTGGTCGGCGGGATCATGGTCGCGTCGATCGTCTCCGGCCAGATCACCTCGCGCACCGGCAAGTACAAGATCTTCCCGATCGTCGGCACCCTGTTCATGGTCGGCGCGATGCTGCTGATGCACTTCCTGGTCGACGTGGACATCCCGCTCTGGGAGCTCGACCTCTACATGGCGCTGTTCGGCCTCGGCCTCGGGCTGTGCATGCAGACGCTCGTGCTGGCCGTGCAGAACGCCGTCCCCGCCCGGGACATGGGCGTCGCGACCGCGTCGTCCACGTTCTTCCGCCAGATGGGCGGCACCCTGGGCACCGCGATCTTCCTGTCGATCCTGTTCAGCACGGTCGGTGACAAGATCTCCGGCGCCTTCCGGACGGCCTCCACGACCGGGTTCGACGGCGCGCTGACCGATCCCGCCGTCACCTCGAACCCGGCCAACGCGCAGATCCTCGGTGCACTGCAGAGCGGCGACGCGAGCGCGACCGGCGTGCTGAACGACTCGTCGTTCCTGGAGCGGATCGACGCGCGGCTCGCGCGCCCCTTCCTCGTCGGGTTCACCGAGTCGATGACGCTGACCTTCCTGATCGTCGCGTGCGTGCTCGCCGTGGCGTTCGTCCTGGTCCTGTTCATCAAGGAGCTCCCGTTGCGCACCATGTCCGGTGCCCAGGCCCGGCTGGCCGAGGAGGCCGAGCAGCCCGAGCCGCCGGCGACCGTCGGCGCCGCGGTCGAGGCCCTGCAGCAGCACCGCGTGCCCGCGCCGGCCGGGGCGGCCGTGGGCGGGGGCGGTGCCCCTCCGGGGGCGTCGGCCTACGGGCACCCGCCGGCCGGGTCGGCGAACGGCACCGCGCACGGCGACGAATGGAACGGCAACGGAACGAGAGGACGGCACGCCATGTCCGCGGGACTCAACGGCGACGGATCCCCGCAGGCGCCCCACGTGGCCGGGCAGACCGGCCCGGTCGGCACGCGCCCCTTCGAGGACCCGTCGGCCGCCACCGGCCCGATCCCCGTGGTGTCCGCGGCGGCGCACAACGGCGGGTTCCACGGCGGTGAGGGCCCGGCCGTGTCCGGAATCGTGCACCGCGCGGACGGCACCGGCCTCGCCGACGCCGTCGTCACCCTGACGGACCCGGCGGGCCGCCAGGAGGGTCGCACGACCACGGACCGGGAGGGCAACTACCGGATCGCGGTGTCGACGGGCGGGACCTACCTCGTCGTCGCCACCTCCGGCACGTTCCAGCCCTACGCCGCGATGGTCGCCGTCGCGGACCGCCCGGTCCGCCACGACGTCCCGCTCGCCGGCACCAGCGGCGTGCGTGGCACGATCCGGGACGCCGACGGCACGCCCGTCGGGCCGGCCCTGCTCACCCTGATCGACGCGCGCGGCGACGTCGCGGCCACCGGGTCACCGGACGCGACCGGCCGCTACACGCTGGCCGGGGTGCCCGAGGGCCGCTACACGCTCACGGTCACCGGTCCGGCGTTCCAGCCGGTCGCGCAGTCGGTCGAGCTGAGCAGCGGGACGACGATCGACCGGGACGTCGTGCTGCCGCGCCGCGCCCGGCTCGTCGGGACGGTCGTCGCGGCCAGCGACGGACGCGGGGTCGGCGAGGCGCTCGCCACCCTGATCGACGCGCGCGGAACGGTCGTCGCGTCCACGGTCACCGCCCCGGACGGCAGCTTCGCGTTCGAGGACCTGCAGGGCGGGGCCTACACGCTCACGGCGAGCGGTTACGCGCCGGTCGCGAGCATCGTCACGGTGGGAGCCGGCGAGGTGACCTCCGTGGACGTCGAGTTCCCGGCGCCGAACGCGGCGGGCGCACCGGACCAGACGGGAATAGCAGGAGGAGTGAGATGAGTGAGCTTTCGGGGCGTCTGACGACTCCCGACGGTTGGCCGGTGACCGGGGGTACGCTGACCGCGGTCGACGCGACCGGGGTGCAGCAGGGCCGGGCGTCCAGCCGGGAGGACGGCGGGTTCGTCCTCGACGGGCTGGCCGGCGGGTCGTACACGGTGATCGCGGCGGCGGCGGGCCACGAGCCCGCCGCTCGGACGATCGCACTGGTCGAGGGCCGGGCCACTTCGCTCGGCGTGCTGGAACTGCCCAAGGTCGGCGGCGACGTGCTGCCGGCCCCGGGCACCTGGCAGATCGACCCCCAGCACTCCAGCATCCAGGCCACGGCCCTGCACCTGGGGCTGAGCCGGATCCACGGGCGGCTGCGCAAGTTCGCCGGCCAGATCCAGGTCGCGGACCCGCTGGAGAACAGCTCGGTCGAGGTCGTGATCGATCCGGCGTCCGTGGACTCGGACGACGAGACGCGGGACGCGCACCTGCGCACCGCGGACTTCCTGGACACGGGCGTGTACCCGGAGATCGCGTACAAGAGCGACGGGCTCGTCCGGATCGACGCGCGGCACTGGCGGCTCGACGGCGTGCTCACCCTCAAGGGCGTGAGCGCTGCGGTCCCGCTGGACGTCACCTACCGCGGGACCGGCCCGGATCTCTGGGGCGGGACCCGCGCGGCGTTCTCGGCGACCACCGAGATCTCCCGGGACGACTTCGCGATCAGCTGGAACCAGTCCGTGCTGGCCGGCGTCCTGGCCATCGGCCGGACCCTACGGATCGACATCGACATCCAGGCCGTGCTGGGCTGACCGCTCGCCGGCCCCGGCCGAGATCCGCGCCAGGTCGTCGGCGAGCCAGCTCAGCCAGCCCCACAGGTCGATCACCCGGAGCATCGCCTCCGGGTGGTCGACCTGGTCGCACTTCTCGGCGGCGACGCGGACCCACTCCGGCAGCCCGGGCCCCGGATCGGGCCCGGGGTCCGGCAGCTCGTCGACCGCCAGCGCGGACGCCACCCTCCGGTACCGCTCGGCCGTCACGTGTCCCGCGGCCCGCATCCCGGCCGTGACCACCGGCCAGGGCAGCGGGTCGGCGTCGGCGAACCGGCGGCGCAGGGCGGCCGATCCCCGGTACAGCCGGTGTGCGGCGCCGAGCACGGCGAGCCAGTCCACCGGATCGTCGCGGCGTGGATGGGGCTCCGAGCGGTACTGGGCGTAGCTCGCGTCGAAGAGCACCAGCAGGCGGTACTCCTCCACCCCTCTCGGCGAGTCGTGCTCCCGGGCCCGCGGCCGGCCCGTCAGGAGGTCGGCGGTGCGCTCGATCCCGTCCGCCCCGACCGTGAGGCAACGCGCCGCGGCGCGGCGGACCTCCCGGCGCCCGCCGCTGGGCCACACCGCGACCCCGATCAGGACGCCGACGATCCCGCCGACCGCCACGTCGAGTATCCGGACCCCGGCGAGCGACCAGCCCGCCGGGGAGAGCTGCGCGAACAGCACCGACACCAGGATCGTGAACAGGCCCTGGCCGACGGCGGGCCCGAGCAGCGGCCCGCCGGCCAGCGCCGCCACCAGCAGCAGCGGGAAGACGATCGCGTAGACGACGGTTTCCGGCCCGGCCGCGGCGAGCAGCCCGGCCGCGACGACGGCGCCTGCGAGCGTCCCGGCGAAGGCCGGAACCAGTGCGGCCCGGGTCGCCGTCACCGAGGTGCGCATCAGGCTGAGCGTCGCGAGCAGCACCCAGAACCCGTTCTGCAACTCGAGCCCGCCGGCCACCCACCGCGCCACCGCCAGCCCGATCGCGAGCCGGGCCGCGTTCTGCAGGTACACCGAGCGGAGCGTGAGATGCGTCGCCAGGCGCCGGCGCCAGAGGCTCCACCCGGAGGCGCAGACGTACCAGAACGGGCCGTCCGGTCCGGTGTCCGCCGCGGCCTCGGGCGGCGGGGGCGCGCCCACGGCGGCCCGGGTGGCGAGCACCAGGGTGCGCTCGGCGTGCAGCGCCTCGAGGGCCGCGACCCGCAGCGGCGCGTCCGGCAGCAGTTCCGCGACCCCGCCGGGGGCGGTCAGCCGGCGGAGCCGGGCGGCGGCGTCCCGGGCGATCGCCCGGTCCACGGGACGCAGATCCGGAGGCGGGCCGACGCCGCCGAGCGCGGCGCAGACGTCGAGCAGCGAGCGGCGCACGGCGGCCAGGGCGACGACGACATCGGCCGGCAGCGTGGGCGGCGTCCCCGCGGTGTCCGCGATGGCGAGGATCCGGCCGTGGACGGCCCGCAGCGCGTCCGCGGCATGGGTGAGCCCGCGGTCCCTCCTTCCGGGGCCCGCCGGGCGCTCCCCGAGCGGCAGGGCACTGAGCCGGAGCCGCTCGATCCGGCCCTGCGCCTCGGCGCGCCGCTCGGGCAGCCGGTCGTCGCCGGTCAGGAGCGCGTCGAGGTGGTCCCCGACCGCCGCGGCCGCCTCGCGCAGCCGGTGCGCGAACCCGGGCGGCCCGGGGTCGGTGAGGACCCAGCGGTCCGCCAGGGTCAGGGCGAGCACGCCGAGGGTCAGCCCGAGCAGCCGCTGCGGCAGCGTGTCCGGGGCGTAGGGCGGGAAGCACGGCAGGATGAAGAACAGGTGCACCCCGTTCGCGACGCCGGTGAAGCGCGGTCCGCCCACCCCGGCGAACGCGACCAGGAAGCCGACGACGAGCATCCCGAGGACCGCGGCCGCTGTGCTCGCCGCGACGAGGGTCCCGATCGTCACCAGCACCAGGCCGACGCCGAGGCAGCCGAGCAACGTCCTCGTCCGGTGCCGCGGCGGCCCCGACACGTCGGAGAGCGCGCCGAGCGCGACGACGCCGAACACCGCGTAGACGGCGAAGACGGTGTCGTCGAGGACGTACCGGCCGAGGTAGAACACGACGCACGCCGCGAGGGCGACCCGGACGGCCCGGCGTAGCACCGCGAACCCGGGATCCCGCGTCCGCACCGCCTCGAGCAGCGCGATCATCCCAGGTCGAGGTCGAACGCCGGGGTCAGGACGCCCTCGAGTGCGAGCAGCCACTCCTTCGTCGGGCGGCCCCCGCCGAAGCCGCCCGGCCCGTCCGCGGCGGTGACCCGGTGGCACGGCACGACGACCGGCAGCGGGTTCGAGCCCATGATCGACCCGACGCCGCGGGCGGCGGTGTAGCCGTGCCCGGCGTACGCGCCGGAGCAGCTCCGCGCAGCTCGGCGTAGGTGGTGGTGGAGCCGTACCCGACGTGCGCGAACAGGGTCTGCAGCACGGTGCGCGGGGTGCCCGCGGTGAGCCGCCAGTCCAGCGGCAGGTCGAACCTCCGGCGCTCGCCCGCGAGGTACTCGAGCACCTGGGTGCGGGCGGGTTCGGTGCCCGCGGGGTCCTCGACGGCCTCGGTGCCGAGCCTGGTGGCCGCGGCCGTCGCCGCGTCGGGACGGTCGCCGAACGCGACACGGCAGAGCCCCGCGTCGCTCACGACGAGGGTGAGCGCGCCGACCGGCCTCGGCGCGGGGACCGTGCACCAGTGGACCGCCACGCCGCCATCATGCTCCGCACCCGCGCTCACGCCCAGGTCCGCGCGCTCACGCCGATGCCGACGTGCTCACGCACCGGTCACGTCATGTGCGCGGGACCGCCAACGTGCGTCGGCGGGCGGGCAGGTCGGGCGTCGGGTCAGGCCTCGGGGCTGGCGACGCCCGTGCCGATCGGGCAGCTCACGCCCGTGCCGCCGGCGCCGCAGTAGCCGTTCGGCACCTTCGCCAGGTACTGCTGGTGGTAGTCCTCGGCGTAGTAGAACTGCGTCAGCGGGGCGACCTCCGTGGTGATCTCCCCGCGGCCGGCCGCGCGCAGCGCCTCGCCGTAGACCTTCGCGGTGGACTCGGCGAGCTCGCGCTGGGCGTCGTCCACGTAGTAGAGCGCGGAGCGGTACGTCGTGCCGACGTCGTTGCCCTGGCGCATCCCCTGCGTGGGGTCGTGGTTCTCCCAGAACACCTTCAGCAGCTGTTCGTAGCTGACCCGGGCCGGGTCGAACTTCACGAGGACGACCTCGGCGTGCCCGGTCAGGTTGGTGCAGGTCTCCTCGTAGGTGGGGTTCTCGGTGTAGCCGCCCGCGTAGCCGACGGCCGTCGAGTACACCCCGTCGGTCTGCCAGAACTTCCGCTCGGCGCCCCAGAAGCAGCCCATGCCGAACACCGCCGTCGACAGCCCCTCCGGGAAGGGCGGCACCAGGCGGTTGCCGTTCACGAAGTGCGTCTCCGGCACCGCGAGCGGGGCGGACCGCCCGGGAAGCGCGTCCTCGGCGGCGACCATCGACGTCTTGTCACGTCCGAACCCGAACATCCCCATACCCCCGAGGTTACGCGCCGGTCCGGAGGGCTACCGGTCGGTCGGTTCCGGCGCCGCCGAGGCGCGCCCAGAGGCCGACGCGCGCGGGCTCAGAGCTCGGACGCGAGCGGGACGTCGTCGATCGACGGGGAGCACATCCAGTGCCGCAGCGCGTGCGTGGCGTGCACGTCGTCCGCGTTGTACTCCAGCAGCCGCATCCGCTGCGCCGGGTCCGGCTCCTCGCCGTCCATCCCCACGGCGTCCCGGTACCAGCGCATCGAGTTCTCCCCGCCGGCCTCGGGGTCCCGCCAGGCGAAGCCCGCGACGGGCGCGACCTTCTTGAGGCCCTTCCCCTGCGCGCACAGGAACCAGTCGTTGACGACGGCGAACAGGTCCACCCACGAGTCCGCGGCGATGAACTCCTCGACCTCCGCGATCGGCGGGATCCCCGGCCGCCCGGCGAAGCGCCGCGCGGAGCCCAGCAGCCACCGGTTCTCGGCCTGCTCGTTGTAGCAGTACGCGGCGAACGTGCGACCGGTCTCCGCGGCCCGCGCCCGCACCCGGGACAGCCATGTCCAGAACTCGGCGAAGGAGCGCGCCTCGTCCTCGGTGGGCACCGGTTCCCAGGTGGCGAACGAGCGGTAGCCCTCGGGCCCCAGCACGTCGTCCCCCTCGCGGACCCCGCCCGGCAACGTCAGCAGCGCACCCCAGAGGTACGCCCCCGACTCCCCGAAGCTCTCCATGTCCACGTCCACCTCGACGTCCGCGCGCCGGACGGGCACCCGCGGCACCCGGCGCACGACCGCGAGCCCGCGGCCCCACCCCCGGGCCAGGGCGACCGTGTCCGCGAACGCCATGCCGGGCAGCACCACCGGCGGCTCGCCCGTGGGGTCCAGCGCGGCGAGCTCGTCGACCGTCCGGATGCCCGCCTCGCGCAGCGCGACGGCCGTCTCCCCCGCACGACGAGGCTGACGTCCCGGGCCTGCGAGAGCACGGTCTCGCAGGTGGGCCACCACGGGCAGCTGCGGCACTCCAGCACCCGAGACGGCGCGGCCAGCGCGGGGCCGCCCTCGGCGGCGGCCCGGGCGACGGCCTCCCGGTCGACGAACCGGGCGTCGTACTCGTCCATCGTGCTGCGCAGGCCCGGCCAGTGCCCGGCCCGCAGGTCGTGCCACACGACGACGTCCGCGTCCAGGCCGACGACGCCGCCGACGTCGCTTCCCTGCACGTCAGCGGCCGGCGCCCAGCCCGCGGCCTGCAGCATCCGGACGAGATGGGCGAGGCGCAGCAGGTCCCGCGGCTGCGACCGGACCTTGCGCGCCGGGTCCGGCGCGGCGAGGGCGGGCCACGGCTCCCGCAACGGCGTGGTGAACGCACCGGAACCGGGATCGGTGACCCGGTGCCGGACGACGATGACCGGGGCGTATCCCCCGCCCGGGACCCGGACGAGCAGTTCCGCGGCGCCGCGACGACCCGCCGGGTCCTGCGGCAGCGCGCCGTTGCCGATGACCGGGACACCGGCCTCGACGACTCCGCGGTGGCCGCGATCCGCGAGGCGCGGTCCCCCTCGGGCACCGAGTGCCAGCCCTCGCCGAGCGCACCCGCCAGCTCGGCGGCGATCCGGGCGCGGTGCTCGGCGGCGTCCGCGCGGCGCTGCTCGAGGGCGGGGTCCGGCAGGGCCCGCGGCTCGGAGGCCGCCTGCGGGTCGTTGTCCAGATGGATGCGGCGACGGCAACGCGTCATCGCCGAGGCGTCCAGGAAGACCGCCCGGCCCTCGGCCCGGTACGGCCGGGGGTCACCCCGCCCGGAGATCGTCGCCGTCACACGCATGAGGGTAGAGACCGCCACCGACAACCTCCGCGCCTGCCACCACCTCCCCCGCCCCCTAAGCTGCCTGCGATCACCGAGAACGGTCCCGCCGACCGTTCCCGGCAGGCCGGCACGACGGACCAGGAGGACGGCAGCACATGGGACTGCGGAAGAAGAAGTCCGGTGCGGCCGAGGGCCTCGCGGAGGTCGCGCAGACCTCCCAGGACGTCGGCAGGGCCGTCCGGAAGGCCTACCCCGGCCCGCGCCAAGCGGATGATCGGGGTCGGCAAGGCCGTCGCACCCCTGCTGGTGCCCTACGCCATCGCCGGGGCGGGCGTCGCGCGCGAGCGCTGGGACCTGCACAAGGCCCGCCGGCTCGGCGTGCCGCCGGACCAGCTGGGCCGCTACACCGGCCGCGGCGGGACGCTGCACGCCCGCATCTCGCGGATCGCCGAGGCGCTCGACGAGCTGGAGTCGGGCCAGGACGTCCGGGCCACCGGCGCCGCCCGCCGGTTCGCGCAGGACACCCGGCCGCGGCTGGCGGACCTCGCCGTCGCGATCCGGGCGGCCGAGCAGATGCCCGGTGCCCGCCGCCGGACCGCGTTCCGGGCCGTGTCCGGCGAGCTGGACCGCGTCGAGATCGAACTGCTGGATCACCTCGGCATCCGGGGGTAGGCGGCCACCCCTTCGGGTTAGGGGGTTCCTCCGGATCCCCCACCGGCTACCGTCTGGGGTCATGCGACCCCGGAGCTCCTCGTCCGGGGCCGGCCCCTGGGCCGGCCCGGTGATGCGGGGCGCCGTGCTGGCGTCGCTCGGTACGTTCCTGGCGGCGCTGGGCCACCTCGCGGGCGGCGGCACCCTCCCCGATCTGGGAATGCTCGTCGTCCTCGGCCCGCTCCTGGCACTGGCCACGGTCGGGCTCGCGGAGCGGACGCGCGGCCCGGTGGGCCTGCTGCTCGTCCTCGGCGGCGGCCAGTTCGCGTTGCACGAGCTGCTCGTCGTCCTCGGCCACGATCACCCGGAAGCCGCCGGCCCGTCCGGCCCGTCGATGCTGGTCATGCACGCCGTCGCGACCCTGGTGACGGCCGCGCTCCTCCGGGACGTCGACGTCCTGCTGGGCCTGCTTCTCGCGGGTCTGCGCCGGGCGCTGCCGCGCCGGCTCGCCCCACCCGCCGTCGACGTCCCGCCGGTCACGCTGCCGGTCCCGGCCGCCGGCGTCGTCGGGCACACGGCCCGGGCCGTCACGTCCGCCCTGCTCCGCCGTGGGCCTCCGGTCCGGATCCGTCCTCGGATCCCTCTCATCCCTCCCGCGTGACGCCGGTGTCCCCGGCGTGCGCGGACGTCACCCGGAGACACCTCAGAAATGATCAAGAATCTCGGCCGCGGCGCGGCCGTCGCCACCGTGGCCGGGGGCCTGCTGCTCGTCGGCGCCGCCCCCGCCCTCGCCCACGTCACCGCCCAGCCGGGCACCGCCACCCAGGGCGGGTACACCGTCATCAGCCTGCGCGTGCCCAACGAGTCGGACACCGCCGGCACCGTGAAGCTGCAGGTCACCTTCCCCGCGGACCATCCGGTCGGCTCGGCACGGACCACCCCTCAGCCCGGCTGGACGGCCGAGGTCGTGACGAACCCGCTGCCGAAGCCGATCCAGCGCGGCGAGTCCACGGTCACCAAGGCCGTCAGCACCGTCACCTTCACCGCGCAGCCCGGCACGAAGATCGGTCCGGGGCAGTTCGTGGACTTCCCGATCTCGGTCGGCCCGCTGCCGGACGACACGACCACCCTCGTCCTGCCCGCCATCCAGACCTACGACGACGGCAAGGTCGTCGCCTGGGACCAGACGGCCGCGCCGGGCGCGGCGGAGCCGGAGCACCCGGCGCCCACCGTCACCCTGACCCCGGCCGCCGCGGACGGCGGCCACGGGCACGCCACGGACGCCACCCCCGCGAGCAGCGGCGACGCGGACACGACCGCCCGCTGGCTGGGCGGTGGCGGCCTGCTGCTCGGCGCGCTCGGCCTCGGGCTCGGCGGCGGCGCAGCTATGCGCAACCGCCGCTCGACCACCACCGGCCCGACCACCACCACGACGGGAGGCCGGGAGTGAGCATGCGCACGACCCTGCGCGGCGCGGCTGTCGGCCTCGTCGCGGCCCTGGCGCTCCTGCTCGGCGCCTCCCCGGCGTTCGCGCACGCGGAGTTCGAGAGCAGTGACCCGGCGGACGGGGCCAGCCTGGCCACCGGCCCGTCGAGGGTCTCGGTCACCTTCAGCGACACCATGCAGCAGGGCTTCAACGAGCTCACGGTGATCGGCCCGGACGGGAAGACGCACTACGAGAACGGCGAGGTCCTCGCCGACGGGGACACCGTGAGCGTCGCGGTGAACCCGCTCGGGCCCGCCGGCCGCTACCAGGTCGGCTACCGCGTTCTCTCCGACGACGGGCACCCGGTCAGCGGGAGCATCGCCTTCACCCTGACCGCGCCCGGACCGGCGGCCGCCCAGCCCGCGTCGAGCGCGGTGGCGGCCGCCCCGGCTCCGGCCGAGGCTTCGCCGGCGCCCGTGGCCCAGCAGAACAACGGCTCCGGGGGCTCCCCCGTCTGGCCGTGGATCGTCGGTGCGGTGGTGCTGGTGGCCGCCGGCGTCGTCGTGGCCATGCGGCTCGGCCGCGGGGGTTCCGAGGGATGACCCGCTCGACCACGAGGCCCGCTGCCGTCGACCGGCTCGCGCCGGTCGTGTGGGCGGGCCTCGCGGTCGCCGCGGCGCTCGTCGCCGCCTTCGCCGTCGGCTCGCTCACCGGCTCGATCGAGGTCGGCGCCCTGGCGAGCCGATCGGCCATGGAGACCGCGGCCGTGGCCTGCGTGGGCCTGAGCCTGACCGGGATCCTGGTGCCGACGGCCGGCCGGTACGCCCGCGACGGCGGCGCGGTGGTCCGCCGGGCGGACCAGGCGATGCTGCCCGTCGCCGGGTTCTGGCTGGTCACGGCGCTGATCTCGATCCTCTTCCGGGCCGCGGACGGCTATGGCCGCCCCGTCGGATCGCTCGGCGCCGACGACGTCACGCTGTGGGCGACCCGTCTCGCCGCAGGCCGCGGGCTGGTGCTCACCGTGCTCTGCGCCGCCGCGGTGTTCGGCTGCGTGGTCGTCCGGCTACGGAGGCCGGACGCGGTGCCCCCGCGCGTCCTGCTCGTCGTCGCGCTGCTGGGAACGCTGACCCCGGCCGTCACCGGGCACACCGGCTCCTCGCCGGACCACCAGCTCGCCGTCGTGATGGTGGCGCTGCACGTGGGTGCGGCGGCGCTGTGGGTCGGCGGGCTCGGCGCGACGCTCGTGCTCGTCGCGCGCCACGGCCTCCTGCTCGAGCGCGCGTTGCCCCGCTTCTCCCGCATCGCGACCGCCGCGCTGGTCATGCTGACGATCACCGGCCTGGTGAACGCGTTCCTCCGGCTCCCGAGCCTCGGCGACCTGCTGAGCAGTGGCTACGGCCGGCTCCTGGTGGCCAAGACGCTCTGCCTGGCGCTCCTCGCCGCGCTCGGCGGGCTGGCCCGCCGGCGCCTCCGCAGCGGCACCCTCCCGGTGCTGAGGTGGGCCGGGCTGGAGGTCGCGCTGATGGCGGTGACGATCGGTCTCGCCGCGGCGCTGAGCCAGACCGCTCCCTAGGCCGGACCGCTCCGGTGATCACCCGCCCGGTACGCCTCGAGCAGCCGCAACCACACCTCGCTGATGGTCGGGAACGCCGGCACCGCATGCCACAACCGGTTCAGCGGCACCTCGCCCACGATCGCGATCGTCGCGGAGTGCAGCAGCTCGGCGACGTCCTGGCCGACGAACGTCATGCCGATGACGAGCTCCCGCGTCCCGTCGACGACCATCACCGCCGTGCCCGAGTAGCCGTCCGCGTGCAGCGACGAGCCGGCCACCGCGATGTCGATCTCCACGGTGCGGACGTCGACGACTCCCCCGGCGCGGGCCTGCTCGGCCGTCCGCCCGACGTGGGCGACCTCGGGATCGGTGAACACCACCTGCGGGACGGCGACGCGGTCCGCCGTGGCGGCGTGCTCGCCCCACGGGCCCTCGGCGACGGGCCTCCCGCCGGCCCGGGCGGCGAGGGCGGCGGCCACGATCCGGGCCTCGTACTTGCCCATGTGCGTGAGCGGGACCTTGCCCGCGACGTCACCGGCCGCGTAGAGCCACTCGCCGTCGACGCCCCGGACCAGACCGGAGTCGTCCGTGGTCAGGGCATCGCCGGGCTTCAGCCCGACGGTGTCCACGCCGACGTCCGTGCTGTTGGGCCTGCGCCCGGTGGCGACGAGCAGTTCGTCGACCTCGATCGTCTCCTCGCCGAGGGTCAGGGCGATCGCGTCCCCGGCCTTCGCGACGGCGTCGAGCCCCTGGTCCAGCCGGACGTCGATGCCGTCGGAGCGGAACGCCTCGGCGACCCGCTCCCCGGCCGTCGGCTCGTAGGAGGCGAGCAGCCGGTCCCCGCGCACCATGATCGTCACCTGGGAGCCGAGCCGGGCGAACGCCTGCGCCATCTCGGCCCCGACCACCCCGCCGCCGAGCACGCCGAGCCGGCGCGGGACCTCCTTGGCCCCGGTCGCGTCCCGTGATCCCCAGGTCCGGACGGTGTCGATGCCGGGGATCGGCGGCGTGACCGGCGTGCTCCCGGTCGCGACGACGACGGCGTGGCGCGCCGTCAGCGTCCGCGTGCCGTCCCCGGTGTCGACGGCGACGGCCTTTCCCCCGCGAGCCGGCCCCAGCCCCGGACCAGGGTGATCCCCGCTCCGCCGAGCCACTCGGCCTGGCCGGAGTCGTCGTAGTCGTGCACGAACCGGTCCCGGCGGGCGAGCACCGCCGACGGGTCGAAATCCGCCCTCACCCCGGGCAGCCGGCGCGCGGCGGCGACGGCGTTGGGGGTGCGGAGCAGCGCCTTCGACGGGATGCAGGCCCAGAACGAGCACTCGCCGCCGACCAGCGCGGACTCGACGACCGCGGTCGAGAGTCCGGCCCGGTGGGCGTAGTCGGCGACGTTCTCCCCGGCGGGTCCGGCGCCGAGGACCACGACGTCGAACTCCTGGCGGGCGTCGGCGGAGCTCACGGCCGCAGCCTCGCGACCGCCTCGTGGATCTCCTGGTCCCCGTCGTGCAGTTCGAGGACCATCCCGGCGGTGTACGGGGTGTCGAGCAGGCACGCGAGGACGGCCGCGGTGTCGTCCCGGCTGATCTCGCCCTTCTCGACCGGCGGCGGCGCGAGGAGCACCCGTCCGGTGCCCGGGGCGTCGGTGAGCAGGCCGGGCCGCAGGATCGTCCAGGCCAGATCGGTGGCGCGGATCGCCTCCTCGGCAGCCTTCTTCGCCCTGAGGTAGGCGGCCCAGACGTCGCCGCGGTCGGCGGACGGCTCGGCGTCGACCCCGGTGGAGGACACCAGCAGGTAGCGGCCCGCCCCGGCCTGCGCCGCGGCGTCCGCGAGCAGCTCGGCGGCGGCCCGGTCCACGGTGTCCTTGCGCGCCGCGCCGCTGTTCGGGCCCGCGCCCGCGGCGAACACCACCGAGTTCGCGCCCTCGAGGTGCGGCGCAAGATCCTCGGCGCCGGCGAACTCCAGGTCCAGCACGACGCACGTGGCACCGGTGGCCTCGACGTCCTCGCGGTGGTCCGGGTTGCGCACCACGCCCACCACCTCGTCGCCACGGCCGGCCAGCAGCGTGGCGAGCCGCAGCGCGATCTTCCCGTGTCCTCCGGCGATGACAGTTCGCATTGGCGCGACGCTAGCGACGATCGCCGGGGGACGCCTCGTCCTACCCGGGGTATTTCCGGCGAAACCTCACCCTCGGTGGGGACGCAACGTCCAGACCACCCGCATCCGGGTCGTCTCCCTGCCCTCGCCGTCGGTCAGGACCACCCCGACTGTGAACTCCGGCCGCACCCCGGCGTCGAGCTCGGCCAGCACCTCCGCCGCCGGGCGCTCCAGCACCGCCTCGGCCGTGATCGGGCCCTTCGCCAGCCGCACGTACCCGATGTCCGACCGGACGACGAGCGGCGTCGCCCGGTCCATCGTGGATCCGAACGCGGCCAGACCGACGGCCCCCGAGGCCGTCTCCCCGAGGCCGAAGAGGACGGCCGCGTGCGGGCCGCCGACGTGGTTGCGCTGCTCCGGCCGGTCCGGGAGGGTCGCCACGGCGCTCTCGGTGGTGATCGCGCCGAACTGGATCCCCGCCGTCGTCACCCAGGGCACGGAGGCCGCCATCGCCTCGGCCACCCAGCTCGCGTCGTCTGCCATGGCCGCGATGTTACTCACGAGTAGCTATTGCTCCGCGATGTTTCACGTGAAACCTCGGCTCACCCGTCGGACCGGAACCTGTCCGGAGGCCAGGGCGTCGCAGGATGAGACACCTCGGGCGGCGAGCGCGAGATCCGCAGGTCTTCACCCGTTCCCGCAGCTCAGCGCCCGTTTCACCGGCGTGGGAGATCGGCTTCCGACTCCCCCGCACCTCAGTTCGGTGACTGATATGCCCGTTTTCTCGCTCACCGGAATCAGCGGCCTTGTGAGCCATGCCAGCCCGGATTGTGATCAGCGTGACCGGGAGCACACCCGTCCCGAGCTTCCAAGACAGTGCCGAGCGAGAAGAAGACAGTGCCGAGCGAGAAGGAGGTGCGGACGTGAGAGCCGTCCGGGTGCACGAGTACCACTCCGATCCGACGATCGACGACATCCCCGAACCCACCCTGCAGGGCCCGCTGGACGTCATCGTGAAGGTCGGGGGCGCGGGCGTGTGCCGCACCGACCTGCACATCATCAACGGTGACTGGGCCGAGGCCATGAATCCCGAGCTGCCCTACGTGATCGGCCACGAGAACGCGGGCTGGGTCGAGGCCATCGGCGAGGGCGTCTCCAACGTCGCCGTCGGGGACACCGTGATCCTGCACCCGCAGCCCAGCTGCGGGCTCTGCCTCGCCTGCCGCGCGGGCCGGGACATGCAGTGCGAGAACGCGTTCTTCCCGGGCCTGTCCAACAACGACGGCGGCATGGCCGAGTACCTGCGCACCACCGCCCGGGCCTGCGTGAAGCTCGACCCGAACACCAATCCCGCCGACGTCGCCGCCCTGGCGGACGCGGGCATCACCGCCTACCACGCGGTGCGCAAGGCCGTCCCGCATCTCTACCCGGGCACCACCGCGGTGGTGCAGGGCGCCGGCGGCCTCGGCCACATCGGCATCCAGTCCCTCGCCGCGATCACCGGCACCCGGATCATCGTCGTCGACAAGAACCCGGACGCGCTGGACCTGGCCAAGCAGATCGGGGCCGACGAGACCGTCGAGGCCGACGGGACGCACGTCGAGGCAGTCCTGGACCTGACGAACGGCAAGGGTGCCGAGGTCGTCTTCGACTTCGTCGCCGAGCAGGGCGCCGAGCTCGACGCCTGGAAGATGACCGCGCCGGCGGGCTACCAGTACGTCATCGGCTACGGCGGCGAGTTCCGCGCGCCGACGCTGGACTTCGTGGCCGGCGAGAAGAACGTGATCGGCAACATCGTCGGCACCTACAACGACCTCGCCGAGCTGATGGTCCTGGCCCAGGCCGGGAAGGTCACGCTGCACACGAAGCAGTACCCGCTCGATGCCGCGCTCGACGCGCTGCACGACCTCGACGCCGGCCGCGTCCGCGGCCGCGCGATCCTCGTTCCCTGATCTCGTCGCACGTCCCTGACCAGCACTGGCGCTGAACGGAAGGACACCACCACATGTACGAGAAAGACGGAGAGAAGTACTTCATCGTCGACTCCCACAGCCATTTCTGGGATGCGTCGAAGGAGAACTGGGTCGAGGGCAAGGAGCAGTTCGCCAAGGGCTGGATCGACTGCTTCTACGGCTACCACCAGCTGGGCCCGCCCGAGACGCACTGGGACTGGGAGCACTACCTCAAGGTCAGCCCCGAGGACTTCGACCGGGACATGTTCCAGGAGGGCCACGTCGACTACGCGATCTTCCAGTCGACGTACCTGAAGGAGTGGTACAAGGACGGCTTCAACACCGTCGACCAGAACGCGCAGCTCCTCGAGAAGTGGGGTGACCGGCTGATCGTCAACGGCCGCTTCGACCCGCGTGAGGGCGACGCCGGGCTCAAGCAGCTCGAGGCCGACTGCGCGAAGTACCACCACAAGGGCGTGAAGCTCTACACCGCGGAGTGGAACGGCGACTCGCGCGGCTACAAGCTCACCGACCCCGAGGCGTACCACTTCCTGCAGGCCGCGCAGGAGCTCGGGGTCAAGAACATCCACGTGCACAAGGGCCCCACGATCTGGCCGCTGGACAAGGACGCGTTCGACGTCGCGGACGTCGACCACGCCGCGACGGACTTCCAGGACCTCAACTTCATCGTCGAGCACGTGGGGCTGCCGCGCATCGAGGACTTCTGCTTCATGGCGGTGCAGGAGCCCAACGTCTACGCGGGGTTGTCGGTCGTGGTCGGCGGCCTGATGCACGCCCGCCCGAAGTTCTTCGCCAAGGTCATGGGCGAGCTGCTGTTCTGGGTCGGCGAGGACAAGATGACCTTCGGCAGCGACTACAACATCTGGGTGCCGAAGTGGCAGGTCGAGGGCCTGGTCGACTGGCAGATGCCGGACGACGACGCCTTCACCGACTACCCGCGGCTCACCACGGCGTCGAAGAAGAAGATCCTCGGCCTCAACGCCGCCAAGCTCTACGACATCCCGGTGCCGGCGGAGTGCCAGCTGCCCACCTCGGCGGACGAGGCGATGCAGCCGGGCGAGGAGCTCGTGGAGGACAAGGCGGGAGCCCGGGCGTGACAGGTCTGCCTGCCCCCGAGAAGTCGAGGCAGTGGCAGGCCGTGTGGAAGGCCTTGGAGACGGTGCTCGACCCGGAGCTGGACGAGCCCATCACGGACCTCGACTTCGTCGAGTCGTGCACCGTCTCCCCCGACGGGGACGTCGCCGTCGGGTTGCGGCTGCCCACGTTCTTCTGCGCGCCCAACTTCTCGTTCCTGATGGTCGCGGACGCCTACGACGCGGTGTCCGCGGTCCCCGGGGTCCGGCACGCGACGGTCACCCTGGCCGATCACCACGCGTCCGACGAGATCAACGGCGGGGTCGCGGCCCACGCGGGCTTCGTCGGGTCGTTCGGCGGGGAGGCGACGGCGGAGCTCGACGAGCTGCGGCGCACGTTCCTCACCAAGGCGGCGATGGCCGGTCAGGACCGGGTCGCGCGGCCGCTGGTGGACGCCGGGGTGTTCCCGGAGAAGCTGGCGGAGCTCACGCTCGGCGAGGTGCCTCCGTCGGAGGAGCTGACCCGCCTCCGCGAGCGTCGCCGCTGGCTCGGCCTGCCCTGCGACGACGACGCCCCGCTGCTGCTGCACCTCGACGGCAGCCGGGTGACGACGGAGCAGGTCCCGCTGCACCTGCGCCGCGCGCGGCTGCAGCGGGTCGGGATCGAGACCAACGGCGAGTACTGCAAGTCCCTGTTGCAGACCCGCTACTCGGCGGCGGCGGCAGGACGCAGCTGACGCTGCCTGTGCGCGGAAATCGTTGCCAGGGCGACGGTTTCCGCTCACGACCCCTCCGGGCGCGCCTGCAGCACCCGGAACAGGTTGTTCAGCCGGTAGCCGCCGGTCTCCGTGCGGAAGCGCGCGAGGCCGGCGGCTGCCGTCTTCCGCACGACCGCGGGTCCGGCACGGCCCGCGGCGTAGCGGCCGATGTCGGACAGCAGCAACGGGCCCAGCAGCGCGTCCTCGTCCGGGTAGTCGAACGCGCAGGTCACCTCGTCGAGGGCGACGACGTCCAGTCCTGCCAGGCCGGCGATCTTGCGGAACCGGTCCGGCTCGGTCAGCGGCGGCGGCCCGCCCGGCGTGCGCCGGCCGTCGCGGGGCGGCAGGAACGCGGCGAGGGAGTCCCCGAAGGCCCGGACGTCGCACTCCTCCTCGCGGCCCCAGACGGTCGCGACGATCCGTCCTCCCGGCACGGCCACCCGGGCGGCCTCGCGCAGGACCTTCAGCGGGTTCGTGACGTGGGCGAGGACCTGGATGCAGGCGACGACGTCGAACGACCCGTCCGGGAAGCCCGGCTGGTGCGCGTCGCCGACCCGGAACTCCGCGCGCGGCACCGCAGCGGTGGCCGCGACGACGGCCCGCCGGTCCTCGTCGATCCCGGTGACGTGCAGGCCCCGGTCCAGCGCGAACGCCGCGAAGGCGCCCGGCCCGCAGCCGACGTCGAGCACGGACGCGCCCGCCGGGACGCCGTCGAGCGCGCGCCTGTACAGCGGAACCCCCCAGCCTGCGGGTCCCTCCATGGGCACCTCCGGTGCTCGTGCGCGGGAACGTCGCCTCAGCGAACGCCGCAATCCTGCGCTGCCGCGCTCGTGCGCGGAAACCGTCGCGGGAACAACGTTGTTCGCGCACAGGGGGCGTCAGCCCCAGACGTCCTGCGCCACGTCGACGATCAGCCGCAGCTTCGCGATCTCCTCGTCCAGGGTGAGGGAGTTGCCCTCGACCGTGGAGGAGAAGCCGCACTGCGGGGAGAGGCAGAGCTGCTCCAGCGGCACGTACTTCGCGGCCTCGTCGATCCGGCGCTTGAGGGCGTCCGCGTCCTCCAGCCTGCCGTTCTTCGTCGTCACCAGCCCGAGGACGACCTGCTTGCCCGGCGGGACGAAGCGCAGCGGGGCGAACCCGCCGGAGCGCTCGTCGTCGAACTCGCAGAAGAAGCCGTCCACGGCGAGCTCGCCGAAGAGCGCCTCGGCGACGAAGTCGTAGCCGCCCTCGGCCGCCCAGGAGGAGCGGAAGTTCCCGCGGCACATGTGCGTGGTCACGAACAGGTCCGACGGCCGGTCCGCGATCGCCGCGTTGATCTGCCGGATGTAGCGCAGGTGCTGGTGCTCGGCGTCGTCCGGGCGGGCAGGGTCACTACGCAGGGCCATCTCGGCGCGCTGGGCCGGGTCGTTGAGGTACGCGAGGCTGGTGTCGTCGAGCTGGAGGTAGCGGCAGCCGAGCTCCGCGAGGGCCCGCACCTCGTCCGCGTAGGCGGCGGAGAGGTCGTTCCAGAACTCCTCGACGTCCGGGTACACGCCACGGTCGATCGCCGCGGTCCCGCCCCGGTAGTGGACCATGCTCGGCGACGGGATCGTCAGCTTCGGGACCGCCGTGGTGGTCTGCTCGGCGAGGAACCGGAACGCGTCGGCGAAGATCGGCTCGCGCAGCCGGACCTTCTCGGAGATCGCCAGGCCGGCCGAGGTGAACGCGCCCTCGCCCTCGGCGTTGATCATCCGGACCCGGATCTGCTCGTCCGTCTTCGTGATCCCGCCGAGCTGGTAGATGAAGTCCATGTGCCACGACGTGCGGCGGAACTCGCCGTCCGTGGCGGCCTGCAGCCCGATCTCCTCCTGCAGCGCGACGACGTCGCGGATCGCGGCGTCCTCCGCCTCGCGGAGCCCGTCGGCGTCCAGCCGGCCCTCGGCGTGCGCGGCGCGGGCGTCGAGGAGGGACTCGGGGCGGAGCAGGGAGCCGACGTGGTCGGCGCGGAAGGGGGGTTCGGTGCGGGGCGCCATGGGCCGAACCTATCGCCGGATCCGCCTCCGCGCCCGGTTCCCGACGAAGATCGACCGAAACGCCGGGAACGGCCGGACCGTGTGATCGCGGCGCCCCGGATGGCAAGGTGCAGATCATGGAATTCGGCGTCGTCACCTTCCTGACCGACTACGGGATCGCCCCCCTCGAGCTGGGCCGCGCGGTCGAGCAGCGGGGCTTCGGCTCGCTGTTCCTCACCGAGCACACCCACATCCCGACGAGCCGGAGATCCCCCTGGCCCGGGGGTGCGGAGCTGCCGCGCAAGTACTGGCACACGTACGACCCGTTCGTCGCCCTGGGCGCGATCGCCGCGGTGACCGAGCGGATCGCGCTGGGCACCGGGGTCTCACTGATCAACCAGCACCACCCGATCACGCTGGCCAAGGCGGTGGCGAGCGTCGACCGCCTCTCCGGCGGCCGGTTCGAGCTCGGCGTCGGGCCCGGGTGGAACGTCGAGGAGATGGCGAACCACGGCGCGAACCCGGGGCGGCGGACGGCGGAGATGCTCGAGCGCCTCGAGGCGATGCGGCTGATCTGGACGCAGGACGAGCCGGAGTTCCACGGCGAGTTCGTGGACTTCGACCCGATCTGGTCCTGGCCCAAGCCCCTGCGCGTGCCGCCGGTGCTGATCGGCGGCGGCGGGCCGACCGTCCTGGACCGTGTGCTCTCCCACGGCGACGGCTGGATCCCGCTGCGGATCCCGCTCTCCGGCCTCGACGAGTTCGGCCGCCGGATCGCCGAGCTGCGGGAACGCGCGGCGAAGATCGACAAGCCGGTGACCGTGACGGTCTACGGCGCGGCCCCGAAGCCGGCGGCGCTCGAGTCCTACGCGGCCGCCGGCGTCGACCGCGTCCTGTTCGAGCTGCAGGACCACGAGGGCGCGAAGGAGACGCTCACCGAGCTCGACGCCCTCGCCGAGCTCGCCCGCTGACCCGGCCCTTCGCGTGCCCGCGCCCGCGCCGGAACGTGGGCGTGGGCACGCCGACCCGTGCGTGAGCAGTCAGGTGGCGATCGCCGTGCCGGCGCGGCCCGCCCGGTCCGCCGCCTCCCGGACGGCGTGTTCGAGCTCCCAGCGCCGCGCGCCGAACTCGGCCCGCGTGATCGACACCCCGATCGCCCCCGCCGGCACGCCGCCCGGCCCGCGCACGGCCACCGCGATCCCCGCGACACCCCGGTGGAACTCCTCCACCTCCACCGCCGCCCCCGCGGTGCGCACCCGCAGGAGCTCACGGTCCAGCGCCCGCCGGTCCGCCACCGTGCGCGGGGTGAGCGGGGCCAGCCCGCGCTGACCCAGGACGTCCGCCAGTGCGGCCGGGGCGAGGCCCGCGAGCACCGCCTTGCCCAGGGCCGTCGCGTGTGCGGGCGCGGGCTCGCCGACGCGCAGGTCCACCGCCCCCGGGTGGTCGGCGCACCGGTCGATGTCCGCCACCACCACGTCGACGTCGCGCAGAACGGCCAGGTAGGCGGCGGCACCGACGCCGGAGTGCAGGTCCGCGAGAACGGCGCGGACGGCCGCCGACGGGCGGACCTGCGCGGTGAGGCTGCGGTGCAGCTCCGCGACCCGGTAGCCGAGCCCGTAGCCCCGCACCGCGTGCAGCCGCACGAGGTACCCCTCCTCGACGAGCGTGCCGAGCGCCCGGTACGCCGTCGGGAGCGGGCAGCCGAGGCGGCGCGCGATGGCCTTCGCCGTGACCCCGTCCCCCGCCGCGGCGACGGCCTCGATCACCCGCAGGGCGCGCAGGACCGAGCCACCGGTCCCGCCGTCGTCGCCCGTCACCGGACTAGTTTTGGGTACTCGTCACCGGAGCGGCAAGCAGTGGAGGACGGCATGGCGGACGACCGGGACATTCGGCACCACATCAGCGAGCTGGTCGAGGAGGAGCACCGGCTCGAGCGCGCCCACATCGGCAAGCCCCTCTCGGAGGAGGAGCAGGCCCGGCTCCAGCGGATCAGCGTCGAGCTGGACCGCCTCTGGGACCTGCTCCGGCAGCGGGACGCCCGCCGCGCGGCCGGCGAGGACCCCGACGCGGCGCAGGAGCGGGACCCGGCCGTTGTGGAGAACTACCGGCAGTGAGCCCGGCCCGATCCGCGAACGGAGCCCGACCCGCAGACGGGACCCGGCCCGGCGCGATCCGCCCCGTCTCCCCCGAGGTGCTGGCCGAGCACGTCACAGCGCTGGTCACCGCGCGCCCGGGCCGGGTCCGGCTGGTGGTCGACGGCGCCCCGCCCACGGGGCCGGACCGGCTGGCGGCGGCCGTCGTCGAGGCGCTGCGGCCGGCGGGGCGGGCAGCGCTGCACGTCCGGGCGGCGGACTTCCTGCGGCCCGCGTCCGTGCGGCTCGAGTACGGGCACCAGGACGAGGAGATGTTCCTCGACGGCTGGCTCGACGAGGGGGCGCTACGCCGCGAGGTCCTCGATCCCGCCGCCCCGGACGGCGCCGGCCGGGTGCTCCCCCGGCTCTGGGACGCCGAGCGGGACCGCGCCTACCGCGAGGAATACCGCGACCTGGGCCCGTCCGGGGTGGTCGTGCTGTCGGGTTCGCTGCTCCTGGGCCGCGGCCTGCCCGTCGACATCTCGGTGCACCTGCGCATGGGAGGCGCCCAACTGCACCGCCGGACGCATCCGGACGACCTCTGGACGCTTCCCGTGTTCGAGCGGTACGAGCGCGAACGGGACCCGGGGGGCGCCGCGGACGTCCTCGTGATGGCCGATCACCCGGACCGACCCGCGGTGCGCGGGTGAGACCGGACATGAAGAAAGGGCCCCGCGGCTGCGGGGCCTTCGATCATCGGGAGACGGTGTCCCGTCGAGAGGAACTGTGGGCGAGGAGGGAGTTGAACCCTCACGTCCTTTCGGACACACGGACCTGAACCGTGCGCGTCTGCCATTCCGCCACTCGCCCTGGCGAGAGAAAAGCTAGCACGGGGTCGTTCCGGGGCCCTGCACGGGGGGTCCCACGCGTCGGCCGGGACCCCTGACCCGGGCGGCAGGAACGATCTTCACCGTGATCACCCGCGTCGACCGGCAGTGCTGTGCCCGCCGTCACATCACTCCGCGAACCGGACCCCGAGTCCGGACCGAGACGAGCTCGTGACCTGCACCTCACCGGTTTTCACCCCCCTGTCACCATGAGCCCCCGGTCGGGCGTCACCACCCGGCGGGCTAGCACAGATACGATCGTGCCTGCCGGTAACACGCCGATGCGAACGGAGGAAGGTCGTTGGGCCGCGTCGATCGTTTCGAACGCCGTCTCCAGGGGATGGTGGGCGACGCCTTCGCGCGGGTCTTCGGAGGCAGTGTCGTTCCCCAGGAAGTCGCACAGGCACTGCTCAGGGAAGCCGAGGATCACATCGAGCCGCTCGCGGGAGGGCGCCTGCTGGCACCCAACCGGTATGTCGTGCAGCTCAGCCCCAGCGATCTCGATCGCATGGCCGGCGACGTGGAGGGTTCGGCGGCGGTCGTCGAGTCGTTGTCCTCCCACGTCGCCGAACAACTCGCCGACCAGGGATGGGACACCTACGGCGAGGTCGTAGTCTTCCTGGAGCGCTCCGAGGCGCTGCACACGGGACAGTTCCGCACCCGCTCGTCCGTGGACCCCGACGCTTCCCGCCGGACCGCCGTTCGAGCTCGCAACGCAGGAGAAGCACCCATGAGCCAGCAACCGGGCCACCCCGAGGAGAACGGGCAGTACGGCTACGACCGTGGCGCCCCCGGCGGATACGGCCAGCAGACCTACGCACCTCCGGCGGGCGACCGCCGGGAGGGGCAGGGTCAGCAGTACGACCAGCAGGGCAACGCCTACGGCGCGCAGCAGGGTGGCGCCTACGGCCAGCAGGGGTACGACCAGCAGGGCGGGTACGGTCAGCAGGGTGGCTACGGCGCCCAGCAGGGCGGCGCCTACGGAGACCAGCAGTACGGCGGCCAGCAGGGCTACCAGCAGGGTGGCTACCAGCAGCCCGGTTACGGCCAGCCCGGGTACGAGCAGGGCTACGACGGCGGGCAGCAGGGCGGTTACGGCGGCCAGGGCTACGCCGGTCAGCCCGGGTACGGCGGCCAGCAGCCGGGCTACGGCGGCCAGCAGTACGACCAGGGCTACGACGGCGGGTACGGCCAGCAGTACGACCAGGGCTACGACGGCGGGTACGGCCAGCAGGGTTACGCCGGCGCGCAGCAGGGCGGGTACGCCGGCGGGCAGCAGCAGGGCTGGGGCGGCGCGGGCTACGGTCAGGCGCTGCAGGCGTCGATCACCCTCGACGACGGCTCCGGCCGCAGCTACCAGCTGACCGAGGGCACCCACGTCGTCGGCCGCGGCCAGGACTCGAACTTCCGGCTCCCGGACACCGGCGTCTCGCGCCGGCACCTGGAGATCAGCTGGGACGGGCAGGCCGCGACGCTGTCGGACCTGGGCTCCACGAACGGCACCACCGTGAACGGCAACCCGGTGCAGCAGTGGCAGCTCAACGACGGTGACGTGATCCGGGTCGGGCACTCGAGCCTGGTCTTCCGGGCCCAGGCCTGAGCGCCGCCCGGAGCGCCGGGAGCGGCGCACCGGGGACAGCGGATCGGACGTGTCGGCACGTGTTGCTACGGTCCGCGCCGGGAGAGACCGGCGCGGCCTCCTGGCTTGCGCCGATGATCCGTCCGGATCGTCGGTCGGACAGACGTGGATCGGGGTAGGCGACGAGTGCCCGAGTTGGTGCTGCAGCTGACCAGAGCGGGCTTCCTCGCCCTCCTCTGGCTGTTCGTGCTGGTCGCCCTGCGGGTGGTTCGCTCCGACCTCTACGCGGCGTCGGGGCTGCGGGCGATCATGCCCGGCGGCGGGCGGGTCACCGCCCGGTCGGGTCGTGCCCGCACGGCCCGTCAGCTCCTGGTCACCCAGGGGCCGCTGGCCGGCAGCCGGATCACCCTGGACTCCCGGCCGATCCTGATCGGCCGGGCGGACGACTCCACCCTGAAGCTGGACGACGACTACGCCTCCACCCGGCACGCGCGGATCAGCCAGCAGGGTGAGGAGTGGTACGTCGAGGATCTCGGGTCGACGAACGGCACGTATCTCGATCGGGCTAAGGTCACCGGTCCCACCCGGGTACCGCTCGGGACCCCTGTCCGTATCGGCAAGACGGTGATCGAGCTGCGCTCATGACGCTGGTCCTTCGCTACTCCGCCCGCAGTGACCGCGGTCTGGTCCGGCAGAACAACCAGGACGCGGTGTACGCCGGCCCGCGCCTGCTCGCCCTCGCCGACGGCATGGGCGGCCACGCGGCCGGGGAGGTCGCCTCCTCGCTGGTCATCTCCGCGCTCGCCCCGCTGGACGAGGACGACCCGGGCGACGACCTGCTCGCCGAGCTCCGGGACGCCACCTTCCAGGGCAACGCCGCGATCACCCGGCACGTCGCCGAGGCGCCGGACCTCGAGGGCATGGGCACCACGCTCACCGCGATCCTCTTCGCCGGTTCGCGCCTCGGGATCGTGCACGTCGGGGACTCCCGCTGCTATCAGCTCCGAGGCGGGGTGTTCACCCAGATCACCAAGGACGACACGTTCGTCCAGTCCCTGATCGACGAGGGCCGGATCACCGAGGAGGAGGCGCACACGCACCCCCAGCGCTCGCTGCTGCTGCGCGCCATCACCGGCCAGGAGGTCGAGCCCTCGCTGACGATCCGCGAGGCCCGCGCCGGGGACCGCTACCTGCTCTGCTCCGACGGGCTGTCCGGCCCGGTCAGCGACGAGACGCTCGCCGACACCCTGCGCGAGTACCGGGACCCCCGCGAGTGTGCGGACCGGCTGATCGAGCTGGCCCTGCGCGGCGGCGGCCCGGACAACATCACCTGCATCGTCGCGGACGTCCTGGACGTGGACTACGGGGACGTCGCGCCGATCGTCGGGGGCTCGGTCGGCAACGGCCTGGACGACGAGCGGCCGGGCGCGGACACCGCCGCCTCCCGCGCGTCGGCCACCACGCTTCCGCGGGCCCTGCCGCGCCGCCTCGAGCCCGCCCAGGTCGCCGAACCCCCGCGCCGGCGGAGCCGCTGGAAGGCCGTCGCCGCGCTGGTCGCGGTGCTGGTGGTGCTCGGGGCGGGCGCAATGCTGGCCCGCAGCTGGGTGCTGCAGCAGTACTACGTCGGCGTCCGGGCCGAGCAGGTCGTGATCTACCAGGGCGTGCGCGGCAGCGTGCTCGGCCTGCCGCTGCAGACGGTGGCCGAGACCACGGACATCACGCTCCCCGACCTGCCCGAGGACCTGCGGACGTCGGTGCGGGACGGGATCGTCGCGACGGACGGCCTGGTGAGCGCCCGCAGCACCGTCCAGCGCCTGCGGGACCGAATGCTGCCGATGTGTCCGGCGGCCACCACGCCCACGGTCGAAGTCCCGGCGCCGCCCGCGGACCCCGCCGCGCCGCCCGTCGAGACCACGCCGTTGCAGACCGTGGCCCCTGAGCCGGGGACGACCTGCCGGCCGGCGATCTGATGGCCCCGAACGTCAGCACTCCGGACGTCGGGACCGGCCGCCCGGCCGCGAACCCGTCGTCGGCCCCCGCGCTCCCCACCGGGCGCGGGATCGAGCTGGTCCTGCTCGCCCTCGCCGCGGTGACGACGACGGCGGCCCTCGTGCTCGTCGAGGCCAACCAGGAACAGCAGCTCACCAGCTCGCTCGTCTACGTGGGGCTGGCGTACCTGGCGCTGTTCGGGATCGCGCACCTCGCGGTCCGGAAGTGGGCGCCGTACGCGGACCCGCTGATCCTGCCGTCGGTCGCCCTGCTCAACGGCCTCGGCCTGGTGATGATCCACCGCCTGGACCTGGCGGACGCGGACCGCGCCGCGCTGACCGGCGGGGACGTCCCGGCCGCGCTGATCACCCGGCAGGTCGCCTGGACCACGGTCGGGTTGGCCCTGTTCATCGCGGTGCTGTGGTTCGTCAAGGACCACCGGACGCTGTCGCGCTACACCTACACCGCCGGCTTCGCCGGGCTCATCCTGTTGGCCCTGCCCGGCCTGCTGCCGTCGTCGATCTCCGAGGTCAACGGGGCGAAGATCTGGCTGCGGCTGGGCATCTTCTCGATCCAGCCCGGAGAGTTCGCGAAGCTGCTGCTGATCGTCTTCTTCGCCGGGTTCCTCGTGCAGAAACGGGACCTGTTCGCGACGGCCGGGCGCCGGTTCCTCGGCATGGAGCTGCCGCGCGCACGGGACCTGGCGCCGCTGCTCGTCGCGTGGGGGCTCTCGGTCGGCGTCCTCGTCGTCGAGCGGGACCTCGGGACGTCGCTGCTGTTCTTCGGGATCCTGCTGGTGCTGCTCTACGCGGCCACCGAGCGGGTCTCCTGGATGATCATCGGCCTGGCGTTCTTCGCCGCCGGAGCGACGGTCGCGTACCAGCTGTTCGGCCACGTCCAGATCCGTGTGCAGGTGTGGCTCGACCCGTTCTCGGACTTCGACAACCGCGGCTACCAGATCGGCCAGGCGCTGTTCGGGCTCGGCACCGGCGGTGTCGGCGGCACCGGGCTCGGCGCGGGCCGGCCGGACCTCGTGCCGTTCGCCGAGAGCGACTTCATGCTCTCCACGCTCGGGGAGGAGCTGGGCCTGATCGGCCTGGCCTCGATCCTCGTCGTCTACCTCGTCATGATCACCCGCGGGCTGCGGTCCGCCCTGGCCGTGCGGGACAGCTTCGGCAAGCTGCTCGCCACCGGTATGTCCTTCGTCATCGCGCTGCAGATGTTCGTCGTCATCGGCGGGGCCTCGAAGCTCATCCCGCTCACCGGCCTGACCCTGCCGTTCCTGTCCTACGGAGGTTCTTCCCTGGTTGCGAACTACGCCCTGGTGGCGCTGCTGCTGCGCATCTCGAACGCCGCGCGCGCACCGCTGACCCGGCGTCCCGTGCAGCCGCAGGCCCCGATCGCCGAGGCCAGCACGGAGTTCGTCCAGCGGCCGGACGTCAAGAAGGCCGACACGTGAACACGCCGATCCGCCGCATCGCCATCGCCGTGATGGCGCTGATCCTGATGCTGCTGGGCAACCTGACCTACGTCCAGGTCGTCAAGGCCGGGGACTACCGCAGCGACCCGCGCAACCAGCGCGTGCTGCTCGCCGAGTACGCGCGCAAGCGCGGCCAGATCAGCGCGGACGGCCAGGTGCTCGCTCAGAGCGTCGCGACCGACGACCGGCTGAAGTACCAGCGCCAGTACACGAACGGCCCCGCCTACGCGCCGCTGACCGGCTACTACTCGGTGGTCTACAGCTCCAGCGGGATCGAGCGGTACTCGGACTCCGTGCTCAACGGCAGCGACGACCGGCTCTTCGGCCGCCGGCTCTCGGACCTGATCACCGGCCGGGACCCGAGCGGCGGCAACGTCGTGCTGACGATCCGGCCGTCGGTGCAGGAGCGCGCCTACAAGGAGATGGCGGACAAGGGCTACGCGGGTGCCGTGGTGGCCCTCAACCCGCAGACCGGCGAGATCCTCGCGATGGCCTCGACGCCGTCGTACGACCCGAACCCACTGGCCAGCCACAGTTCGTCGGCGCAGCAGAAGGCCTGGGCGGACGCGAACGCCACGGACCCGCCGACGCTGGTCAACCGGGCGATCTCGGAGACCTATCCCCCGGGCTCGACGTTCAAGCTGGTGGACACCGCGGCCGCGCTGCAGAACGGCTACACGCCGGACAGCCAGCTGACGGCGGCCTCGAACATCACGCTGACCAACACGAACACCACGCTGGAGAACTTCGCCGGGACGCCCTGCGGCACCGGCGCGACCGCCTCGCTGCGCGACGCCCTGGCCCGTTCCTGCAACACCGCGTTCGCCGAGCTCACCGGGAACCTCGGCGAGGACAAGATCCGCGCGCAGGCGGAGGCGTTCGGGATCGGCCAGTCCGACCTGGCCATCCCGATGCCGGTCACCGCGTCGTCGCTCGGGGACATCCCGGACACCGCCGCGCTGCAGCAGTCCGGCATCGGGCAGCGGGACGTGCGGATGACCCCGCTGCAGAACGCCATGATGGTCGCCTCCATCGCCAACGGGGGGCAGACGATGGCCCCGCACCTGGTCAAGGAGATCCAGGGGCCCGCGCTGGACGTCCTGGACACCACCCAGCCGGACCGGCTCGGCCGCTCGATGCCGGCGAACGTCGCCTCCACCCTGACCGATCTGATGATCGGTTCGGAGAACCGGACACAGGGCGGCGGCAAGATCACCGGCGTGCAGATCGCGTCCAAGACCGGGACCGCGGAGCACGGCACGGACCCGAAGAACACGCCGCCGCACGCCTGGTACGTGGCGTTCGCGCCGGCCCAGAACCCGACGGTGGCCGTGGCCGTCCTCGTGGAGAACGGCGGGAACCGGGCGCTCGAGGCCACCGGCGGTTCGGTCGCCGCGCCCGTCGGGCGCGCGGTGATCGCGGAGGCGCTGCGGGGTGGGCGATGAGGCAGCAGCCACCGAGCGGGGGGCCACCGGCCGGGGTCGCCCCGTGAGCGGTCCGGGAGCCCTGGCGGCGGGGCAACGGATCGCGGACCGTTACGAGCTGGGCCGGCGCATCGCCGTCGGCGGGATGGGCGAGGTCTGGGAGGCCTCGGACATCCGGCTGGGCCGGGACGTCGCGGTGAAGGTGCTGCGCCCCGAGCTGTCAGACGACCCGGAGTTCCTGCACCGGTTCCGGGTCGAGGCGCGCACGGTGGCCTCGCTCAACCACTCCGGCGTCGCCTCGATCCACGACTACGGCGAGGACGACGCGCCGCAGGAGAACCGGCGCACCGCCTACCTGGTGATGGAACTGGTCCGCGGCGAGCCGCTGTCCGCCCGGATCGCCCGCGGCCCGATCGACGCCGAGGAGACGCTGCGGATCGTCGAGCAGGCGGCGCACGCGCTGCACGCCGCGCACGAGCGCGGGTACGTGCACCGCGACGTCAAGCCCGGGAACATCCTGTTGCGCGTCGACGGCACGGTGAAGCTCACGGACTTCGGCATCGCCAAGGCCGCCAACGCCGTCCCGGTCACCCGGACCGGGATGGTGATGGGCACGGCGCACTACATCGCTCCCGAGCAGGCCAGCGGGGGCGAGGCGGGTCCCGAGGGGGACGTGTACTCCCTCGGCATCGTCGGCTACGAGTGCCTGGCCGGGCACCGCCCTTTTCGCGCGGACAACGCGGTGGCCGTCGCGATGATGCAGGTGCGGGACGAGCCGCCGCCGCTGCCGGACACCGTGCCCGAGCACGTCCGCTCGCTCATCGCGGCGGTGCTGGTCAAGGACCCGGCGCGGCGCTATGCCGACGGCGAGGAGTTCGCCGCCGCCGTCGCCGCCGTGCGTCGGGGCGAGGGCCCGCCGGTCCCGGTGCGGATCTCCGGTGCCTCCGGTTCGACGCCGACCCCGGCGAGCGGCCCCGTCGCGACGGTGTCGCCCGGTACCCGGCGCCCCGCCGGTTCCCGGCCCGGCCCCGACGGTCCGGACACCGACGCCCGCGCCGTGGACCGGGCCGAGCGGAAGCGGAGCCGGCGCGCCGAGAAGGCGGCCAGGCGACGCAAGGACGAGAAGGAGCGCGCCGCCGGGTCCGGGGCCGCCCCGGCCGCCCGGGAGGAGCAGGAGTCCGCGCCGGACCCGAAGGCCGACCTGCGGAGACCGGCGGCGGAGACGTCTGCGGCCCGGGCGTCGTCGGCCACCCGGACCGCCACCCCGCCCCCGGCCGAGCCGGTCGCCGGGCCCCCGGTGGACACCGGCGGGCGGCACGCCGTCGAGAACGCGGCCGTCCGGGCACCGGACGACGCGGGTGACACGCTCGCCGAGCCGGACACGACGGGGCCGCGCAGCGTCGCGAGGGCCGTCGCGGCCCCGGCGGCCTCCTCGTCGGGCACCGCGGCACCGGCCGCGCCCCGGACCCCTGCGCGGCCGACCCCGTCGGGGCGCGACGCGCACGCGGACCTCCGGATCTCCGGACCGCCGACGGGCCCCGGGGCACGCCCGGGGACGCCCGCCCACTCGATCCCCCACGTCGCCCGCATCACGGACCGCCCGCCCGTCCCGCCGGCCCCGCCCACGGAGCCGTTGCGGCTGGTTCCGAGCTCGCGGGGAACCAGTTCCGTGCTGGTCGTGCTGTTCGTCGTCGTCCTGCTGGCGGCCATCGCGCTGGCGGTGTTCGCGGTGCCCCGGCTCTTCGACGAGGCCCACGGCACTCCGACGACGAGCGGTTTGCCCGGTAGCGTGTCGAGCCGGGTGGGCCTCCTCGCCGGTTCGGCGGTGGCCGACCCTCCCGCACGGCGGTTCGTCGCCGCGACCGATCCCGGGGAGGCCCGGTGAGCCCGCACAGCGGGCGACCCGGCGCAGACCGATGGTCGGCCACGCGAGCCGAGCACCACCCCGTCGTGCCACCCGGCATGATGAACCGAACCCCCCGAGCGCACAGGAATCGGCACCGATGACGACCCCCGACTGCTGTCCGAACGCTACGAACTGGGCGAGACGCTCGGTTACGGCGGCATGTCCGAGGTCCACCGCGGCATGGACACACGGCTGAGCCGTGACGTCGCCGTCAAGGTGCTGCGCGCGGACCTCGCGCGGGACCCGCAGTTCCAGATCCGCTTCCGCCGCGAGGCGCAGAACGCGGCGGCGCTGAACCACCCGGCGATCGTCGCGGTGTACGACACCGGTGAGGTGCAGAGCGAGTTCGGCCCGCTCCCCTACATCGTCATGGAGTACGTCGACGGGCAGACGCTGCGCGAGGTCGTGAAGACCTCCGGCCCGATCCCGCAGCAGCGGGTCATCGAGGTCATGGCGGACGTGTGCGCGGCGCTGGACTTCAGCCACAAGCACAGCATCATCCACCGTGACGTGAAGCCGGCGAACATCATGATCACCCGCACCGGCGCGGTGAAGGTGATGGACTTCGGCATCGCCCGCGCGCTCGGCGAGGGCCAGAACGTCACGCAGACCGCGGCCGTCATCGGGACCGCGCAGTACCTCTCCCCCGAGCAGGCGCGCGGTGAGGCGGTCGACGCCCGGTCGGACGTCTACGCCGCCGGCTGCGTGGTGTTCGAACTGCTGACGGGCGAGCCGCCCTTCACCGGGGACACCCCGGTCGCGGTCGCCTACCAGCACGTCCGGGAGGACCCGCGGCGCCCGTCGGAGGTCAACCCGCAGGTTCCGCCGTCGCTGGACGCCGTCGTGCTCAAGGCGTTGAGCAAGAACCCGGCCAACCGGTACCAGTCGGCGGCGGAGATGCGCGCGGACCTGATCCGGGTGCGCAACGGCCAGCAGCCGCTCGCGCCGATGGTGATGAGCGAGGAGGAGCGCACCACGTTCCTCAACGCGGACACGAACGTCCGCGCCACCCGGCGGATCGCGGCGGCCGGGGATGGCGGCGGTGGCCGGCACACCATGTCGCCCGGCGAGGTGCAGCCCTGGCAGGACGAGCCGCAGAGCAAGCACACCGGCCGCAAGATCGGTGTCGGCATCGCGGTCGCGGCGGTGCTGGCCCTCCTCGCGTTCGTCGCGTTCGAGGTCTTCGGCGGCCCCTCGACGCCCACCCAGGTCGCCGTACCGAACGTCGTCGGCGCGCTCCCGGACGCCGCGCGCGCCCAGATCTCCACCGCCGGCCTGCTCGTGAACCTCAAGCAGGAGCCGTCGACGGTCGAGCTGAACGGCAAGGTCACGCGCACGGACCCGGCGTCGAACGTGCAGGTCCCGGAGCGCAGCACGGTCACCATCTTCGTCGGCACGGGCCCGGCGCAGGCCACCGTGCCCGCGCTGGACGGCAAGAGTCCCGCCGAGGCGCAGACCCTGCTCGAGGCGCGCGGGCTGACGCTGGGCGCCCAGACGGAGCAGGAGACGGCGGACGAGAGCCAGGTCGGCAAGATCCTCTCCTCGAACCCGGCCGCGGGTGTGGACGCCCCCGGTGGCAGTGCGGTCGCGGTGGTCGTCGGCAAGGAGCAGACCACCGTCGCGGTCCCGGACGTCAGCGGGCAGACGGAGGACCAGGCCAAGCAGACGCTCACCAACGCCGGCTTCCAGACCCAGAGCACCCAGGTCGACGGCGCGGGCGAGGAGGGCTCGATCGTGGGCACGAACCCGCAGGCCGGAACCAGGGTGCAGAAGGGCAGCACCATCACGCTGCAGGTCTCGAAGGGCAACCGGGTCGAGATGCCCAACGTGGTGGGCCAGACCGTCAACGACGCGGCGAGGACCCTCAGTGCCGCCGGCATCAACAAGAACGTGCAGGCGCAGGGCCAGCAGGTCTCGGACCCCTCGCAGAACAACCGCGTCCTCGCCCAGTCCGTCCCCGCCGGTACCGCCATCGACCCGGACAACACCCAGATCACCCTGACCGTCGGGCAGTCGGGCAACGGGCGCGGCGGCGACAACGGCGGCGGCGACGGCCTGTTCGGGAACTAGGCTGAACCCATGCGCGTCCTCGTCGTCGACAACTACGACAGCTTCGTCTACAACCTCGTCCAGTACCTCGCCCAGCTCGGCGTCGAGACCGTGGTCCGGCGCAACGACGACGTGGACCTCGACGAGCTGGACGAGGTCGGCGCCGTCCTGGTCAGCCCCGGCCCCGGCACCCCCGAGGCCGCCGGTTCCAGCATCGACGTCATCCGGGCCTCGGCCGAGCGGAACCTCCCGCTGCTCGGTGTCTGCCTCGGCCACCAGGCCATCGGCGTCGCCTGGGGCGGCGTCGTCGAGCGGGCACCGGAGCTGCTGCACGGCAAGACGTCGCTGGTGCACCACCCGGGCGTCGGGGTGCTGCGCGGCCTGCCGGACCCGTTCGTCGCCACGCGGTACCACTCGCTGTCGATCCGCCCGGACACGCTGCCTGCCGAGCTCGAGGTCACCGGCTCCACCGAGTCCGGCCTGATCATGGCCGTGCGGCACCGGGACCTGCCGATCGAGGGCGTGCAGTTCCATCCCGAGTCCGTCCTCACCCAGGGCGGGCACCGGATGCTGGCGAACTGGCTCGCGACGGCCGGACACGTCGCCGCGGAGCCGCTGATCGAGGACCTCGGCGCCGAGGTCGCGGCGCTCACGGCGGGCCTGCACTAGGGCCTCACGCCCCAGCACGCCGTCCGGACCCACGCGCGCGATCGACCGCGCGTCGTACTCGATCGGGCGCGGCGAGGGTTGCGGGCCGTGTGAGCAGACCTCCGGCGACCCGGCACGCTACCGTGGTCGGCGAGCACACCGACCGCCGCGGGTCGACCCTGCACCGCACGTCAGACGAGGTTTTCCGATGCCGAAGTCCAAGGTCCGCAAGAAGGCCGCCTACACGCCGCCGACCGGCCGGTCGCCCGTGAAGGTCGCCGGACCCACCCATCCCGTGTACATCGCCGTGATGCTCGGCCTGATGCTCGTCGGCTTCGCGTGGCTGGTGGTCAACTACATCGCCGGCAGCAGCATCGGCTTCATGACCGCGCTGGGCTCGTGGAACTTCCTCATCGGCTTCGCACTCATCGTGATCGGTCTCCTGATGACCATGAGATGGCGCTGAACAGCCGAAACACACAAATGTGAGACCATCCCCACTGTGGATAAGCCCTGTGGACAACCCATGCAGCTACCCTGGGTGATCCGTGCCGATGAGTGATCGGACGCGGTGGAGCCCGGCCGCCGGCCTCGTCGCCGTCGGCTGGCTGCTCACGGCGGGCGCCGTCCTGTGGTGCGTGCTGCTCTTCGCCTCCGGCGCGGACCCGGCGGGTCGGCTGATCGCCGGGGTCGCCGCTGTCGGACTGCTGCTGGCCTCGCTGTTCGGCACGGTCGCCCGGCCGCGCCTCGCCGCGGACGCCGCCGGCGTCACGGTGCGGGGGCTGCTCGGCGCGCGACCGTTCCCGTGGAGCCGGGTCCAGGGGGTGCGCGTGGTCCGGATGCGGCGGCTGGGCCGGGAGAGTTCGATGCTGGAGCTGGACGTCCGGGACGCCGCCGGTGTCGAACGGCTGATGGTCTTCGGGCGGCTGGACCTCGGCGCGGAGCCCGAGGACGTCGCGGGCCTACTCGCCGCGCGCCGCCCGGTCTAGGGCATCCGCCCGGACGTGGTGGCGGACCACCCGGACGGCCGGGCCCTGCATCACCGCGGGTGCCGCGAGACCCCCCGCTCGGAGCCTCGTGCCCGGCGGCACCGGGTTCCTACGCTGGTGCACAGGCCCGGTCGTCGACGAAGGAGGTTCTCGCGTGAACAGGACGCCGATGCGCGGCACGGACGGCTGCTCCACCGGTTGCGGCTGCAGCAAGCCGGACTAGACGGTAGGAGGGTCCGGAGACGGAACGAGGGCCGCCGGGACGTTCCCGGCGGCCCTCTGCGTGCGAGGGACTACAGCGACAGCGTGATCGCGAGCAACGCCACCACGGCGAGGCCGGCGATCGCCCCGGCCTGCACGAGGTTCCGGTTCCGGGCGGGCGCGTAGACGAGCGCCGCCGTCGCGGCCGCGCCGACCACCAGCCCGCCGAGGTGCCCGGCGAGCGAGATCCCCGGGAGCACGACGCTGATCACGATGTTCACCGCGATCAGCCCGAAGGCCTGGCTCGGCGGTACCCGCATCCGGCGCAGCACCACGGCCAGGCCGCCCATCAGCCCGAACACCGCCCCGGACGCGCCGGCGACCGCCGCGTCCGGTGAGAAGAGCATCACCGCGGCCGAGCCGCCGAGCAGCGAGACCAGGTAGACGGCCAGGAACCGCGTCCGGCCCAGGACGGTCTCCACGTCCCGGCCGATGACCCACAGCGCCAGCATGTTGAACACCAGGTGCAGCGGGCCGTAGTGCAGGAACCCGGCGGTGACGAGCCGCCACCAGTTGCCGGCGGCGACCTCGTCGGACTGCAGGACCCAGTCCTGGAACAGCGCCGACGCGTAGTTGTCGCCGAGGCTGCCGGACTGCCCGACCGTCCACGCGAAGACCAGGACGTTCAGGGCGACCAGCACCGGCGTCACGATCGGCCGCGCCCGCGAGCGCTGCGGCGCGCCGGCCAGGGTCACCCCTCGCCGGGCACCTCCCTGCCGGACCGACCGGTTGCCCTCGGCGACGCAGTCCACGCACTGGTACCCGACCGACGCCTCGCGGAGGCAGTCCGTGCAGGCGGGTCGGCCGCAGCGCGTGCAGCTCAACCCCGTGGGCCGGTCGGGGTGCCGGGCGCAGACGGCCGGTGCGTCCGGCGGAAGAGGTCCGGCAGGGTGGGTCACGAGGGCCCTCTCCTCACGGAGGTTCCGTCAGGAGATCTCGACGTGCTGGATGACCACGTCGGTGAGCGGCCGGTCGGACCGGTCGGTCGGGGTGTTCGCGATGGCGTCGACGACGGCGCGGGACTCCGCGTCCGCCACCTCACCGAAGATCGTGTGCTTGCGGTTCAGGTGCGGCGTGGGGCCGACCGTGATGAAGAACTGCGAGCCGTTCGTGCCCGGGCCCGCGTTGGCCATGGCCAGCAGGTACGGGCGGTCGAACTTGAGCTCCGGGTGGAACTCGTCCGCGAACTGGTATCCGGGCCCGCCGCGGCCGGTGCCCGTGGGGTCACCGCCCTGCAGCATGAACCCGCTAATGACGCGGTGGAAGATCGAGCCGTCGTAGAAGGGGCCGCTGTCCCCGCCGCTCGCATTGGGCTGTGAGTAGTCCTTCTTACCGGTCGCGAGGTCGGCGAAGTTCGCCACGGTCTTGGGGGCGTGGTCCGGGAACAGCGTGATCCGGATGTCGCCCTCGGACGTCCGCAGCGTCGCGGTCTGGTTCGAGTTGCCTGGGTCAGTCACGACTACCATCGTGCCAGGAGTGGCGGTCCACGCCCACGCGGGAAGAGGTCCGGTCATGAGCAGGAGCATCGGCACGACCACCCACGAGGCCCTGGGGCGGGCCCGCGAGCAGGCCGGAGCCGCTCTCTCGACCCTCGGCGGCACCGTCGAGGAGGTCGCGCACGAGGTCGTCGAGCGGATCGAGAAGGACGCCCCCGTGCTGGCCGAGAGGGCCGCGGACAAGGCCAAGGGCCTGCTGGACGAGTCCGGCACGCTGCTGGACCACGCCGTCACGGCCGTCCGGAAGGACCTGGCTCGCCGCATCGAGCCCGAGCCGACGCCGGTCGCCTGGTGGCGCTGGGTGGCCGCCGGTGGCCTCGTCGCCGCGGTGCTCGCCGGGATCGCCTACGTGGTGCTGTCGCGCCGCCCGCAGGAGCTTTCGGTGAACGACGTCGCGGAACCGCCGTCGACGATCCCGCCCACGGACGTCGTCGGCCCGGGTGCGGACGCCGCCCGCGGCCTCCGCTAGGCCACGACCCCGGCGTCGCGCAGGAACGCGGTCACGGCCTGCTCGTAGCGTTCCGGGTCCGCGTTCCACGCCGCTGTGTGCTCGACACCCGGCACCTCGAGGTAGCGGATCGGCCAGTCGAGCGCGCGTCCCGCCGCCGCCAGGGCCCGGCTGGAACTGGCCGGGACCGCCGTGTCCGGGCCGCTGTGCACGATGAAGGTCGGCGGCCGGTGCTTCGGCGGGGTCCGCCGCAGGTCGAAGCGGTCGAAGTCGATGCCGATCCGCCGCGTCGCCGTCGCGGTCGCCAGAGGCACCAGCGCGGGCGGGACGAGCCGGTTCGCCGCCTGCAGGCGCAGGCAGGCCCGCCAGTCCACCAGCGGCGCGTCCCACACCATCGCGTCGACGAGGTGCGCCTCGGCGGAGCGGTCCAGGAACGCACCGCAGATGGCCGCGCCCATGGACCAGCCGACGAGCACGATCCGCTGCGCCCCGCGGGACGCCGCGTACCGTACGGCCGCCTCCAGGTCCTCCCACTCGGTGTCCCCGAGGTGGAAGTAGCCGTCCGGGCTCGGCGGGGCCTCCGGGTCGTTGCGGTAGCTGACCACCAGCTGCGGCAACCCGAGCGCGTGCAGCGCCGGCAGGATCCGCAGCGCCTCGCGCCGGGTGCCGCCGCGGCCGTGGATCGCGATCGCCCAGGTCGTCCCCGCCGCGGGGACCTCCCAGGCCGGCGCGGGGCCGAGCGGGGTGTCGATCACGACCTCGTCGAACGCCAGGCCGTGGGCGCCGGGATCGGGGTCGTAGGGCCCGGCGTCGACGACCGCGGGCGCGACCGGCGGAACCGGCCCGGACAGGAGCCGGCGGACGACGCCGCGCTTGTCGTCGCGCAGCACCGGCCCGAGCACCGCCAGGCCCTCCGACCAGCGCAGGCCCCAGACCCCGGGCTGCAGGACGAGCCTGCTCCGGGCGAGGGTCACCGTGCCCTCGCCCGCACCCAGCACCCGCTCCGGGTAGAGGACGGAGCGGCGGGTGTCCAACAGGACCGTCGCGTAGTGGGTCCCGATGCCGAGGCCCAGGCCGAGGCCCGCACCGGCCCCGATGCCCAACCCGACCATGATCCGCGACAGGTGCGCCGAGCCGGTGATGATCCTTCACTTCCCTTCACGGTGATGGCAGAGCGCCGATGACCTCACGCTGAAGCATGTAATCCGTACGGGTGGCGACCTCAAGGGTTGCAGGAACTTTGTCACTCGAAAGGCTGAAGGTCGCCTCCAGAGCGCGATATTCCACATCTCGACGCCCCGACCCTCGTTGGGCCGCCCGAAGCACCATCGTTTTCCGAGACCCCCGATCGGAAGGATCCACCAGAGATGAGCAGTCTCGCCAGGCGCACGCTGCGTACGTCGGCCACCATTGCGGGAGTCGCCGCCATCGGCGTCGGCTTCGCGGGCCAGGCCCTCGCCGCGCCGTCGCTGCCGGAGCTGCCCGCAGCGCCGGGCTCCCCGCGGCGCCGGAGCTGGCCGCGCCGGACCTCGCGGCTCCGGAGCTCTCCGCGCCCGAGCTCCCCTCGCCCGATTCGATGTCCCTGCCTGGGCTCTTCAACTTCGAGATGCCGACCGTGAGCACGCAGACCGGCCCCGAGGACGCCGCGGTGCCGGCCTCGATGCGGACCGCGGGCCTCCCCGAGGCTCCGGGCGCCCCCGAGCTTCCCGGCTGCGCCTGCGTTCCCCGGCCTGGACGCGCTGCCCGCGGCCCCGTCCCTGCCCGAGGCCCCCTCGCTGCCCGGGGCCCCGTCCCTGCCCGAGGCCCCGTCGCTGTCCGAGCCCCGGGTTCCCCGCAGGTCGCCGGCGAGCTGGCCACCCCGGCCGGCAGCATCCCGCTGGCCGGGCCGGAGCTCCCGGCGCCGGCCCTGCCCGAGCTGCCGGCGCCCGCGCTCGGCGCGCCCGCGCTGCCGAAGCTGGGTGCCCCGGCGCTCCCCGAGCTGGGTGCCCCGGCGCTGCCGGCCCTGCCGTCGACGCAGGACCAGAACTTCGACGGGAACGACTACAAGGTCGGCGCCGCGGACGCGGTCGCGGCTCCGGACGCCGCGAGCCTCGCCTCGCAGATCGCCGGTCTCGCCGCCCTCTGATCCACCGGTGAGGTCCGCTCCCCAGATCTCACCCTCGCGAACCCCCTCAGGACCGGTCACGACGGTGTGGACCGGTTCCTGCAGGGCGCGCTGACCCCGAGCGCACGGTCGTCGACACGATCCGGCGGCTCCTGCACTCGGGATCGACGCGGCACGTCGGACGGCCCACCGGTCGTCCCGCGTGCCGCGTCCTTCGTGTGTCCGCACGGCCCGGGGTGACCGTGTGCCGCCCACTCAACCGACGAACGTCTGCCAGAGCAGCACGCCGTTGAGCCCGACGATCGCCGTGGCCGCGACCGACGCCGCCACCGTCGTGATCCGCCGGTTCACCAGCTCCCCCATCACGTCGCGACGACGGGTGAGCAGCACCAGCGGGATCAACGCGAACGGGATGCCGAAGGACAGGATCACCTGGGAGAACACCAGCGCCTTCGTGGGGTCGATGCCGAGGCCCAGCACCACGAGCGCCGGCGCCAGCGTGATCAGCCTGCGCAGCAGGAGCGGGATCCGCCGCCGGATGAACCCCTGCATGACGACCTGGCCCGCGAACGTCCCGACCCCGGCCGACGCGAAGCCGGACGCCAGCAGGGCGAGGGCGAAGGCCGTCGCGGCGGGGTGGTCCAGCACCCGGCCGAGCGCGGCGTGCACGCCCTCCAGACTGCCGGTGTCCTCCGGTACGGCCGATCCGTGGAACAACGCCGCGGCGATCACCAGCATCGCCATGTTGACCAGCCCCGCGAGGCCCATGCCGAGGGTGACGTCGATGCGCTGGTGGCGGAGCAGGAACCGACGCTCGTCGAGCGTGGTCGCGGGGTTGCGGTCCTGGGTGAGCGCCGAGTGCAGGTAGATGACGTGCGGCATGACCGTGGCGCCGAGGATGCCGGTGGCGAGCAACAGGCTGCCCGGGCCGTCGAACATCGGGATCAGGCCGGCGGCGAGCTCGTCCGGTTCCCACGGGATGCGGAGCGCGGTGACCAGGAAACCGATCAGGATCACCGCGAAGAGACCGGCGATCGCCAGCTCGAACGGCCGCTGCCCGCGCTGGTGCAGCCCGAGCAGTGCGAACGCGACGACGCCGGTGATCACCCCGCCGACGAACAGCGGCAGCCCGAACAGCAGGTGCAGGGCGACGGCGCCGCCGATCACCTCGGCGAGGTCCGTGGCCGCGGCGACGATCTCCGCCTGCACCCACATCCCCCGGCTCACGGGCTTCGGGTACTCCTCGCGGCACATCTCGGCGAGGTTGCTGCCGGTGGCGATGCCGAGCTTCGCCGACAGGCCCTGGATGAGCATCGCGAGCAGGTTCGCGCCGACGATCACCCACAGCAGCAGGTAGCCGAAGTCGGACCCGGCGGAGAAGTTCGTGGCGAAGTTGCCGGGGTCCACGTAGGCGATGGCGGCGACGAACGCCGGGCCGATCAGCGTCAGGCCACCCCGGCGGCCACGCGCCCGGACGTCCGCGACAGCGGTCGACCTCGCGGATCTCACCGCGCTCATTCATCCCCCTCGACGATCGTGCCGAACACCAGACGGGTCAGGACCTGACCGAGGGCGAGCGGCTCCCCGCCGAATCGCACCCAGCACGAGCCGCCGTAGGGCTCCTGCTCGCCGACCTCCAGGACGACGCCGGGCCGGATGCCCTTCTCCCCGAGGTAGCGCAGCGCGTCGCTGTCCCGGTCCGAGACGCGCTCGATCCGGAAGCGGCTCCCGGCGGGCGTGCCCGCGAGCGGACGGCCCCAGCTCTCGTCGTGCGCGCCGGCCGAGGGCGGGATCGGGTCCCCGTGCGGATCGCGGGTGGGGTGGCCGAGCGCGGCGTCGATGCGGGCCTCGAGCCGCTCGCTCAGCGCGTGCTCGAGCAGCTCGGCCTCGACGTGCACCTCGTCCCACGGGATGTCCAGCACGCGGGCGAGGAAGGTCTCCAGCAGCCGGTGCCTACGGACGACGCGCAGCGCCTCCCGCTCCCCCTGCGCGGTGAGGTGCACGCCCGTCCCGCGCTCGACGAGCCGGCCGTCGCTCAGCCGCTTCATCATCGCCGAGACGGACGGCGAGGACACGTGCAGCTCGCGCGCCAGCGCGCTGGTGGTGACCGCCTCCCCGCGGGTGCTCAGCAGGAAGATGGTCTTCAGGTAGTCCTCGACGGCGGGCGTCATGGTTCCCACGAGCCGGATGTTAGACATGTCTAATTCGTTCGGTCGATGCCTCTTCTCAGATTGAGACGAGTGGCGCAGCCGGCCCGCTCGCCGTCCTGACCGATCCGGACCGTCTTTTTCGTCGATATGACGTTTATCTATGTCGGCGCTGTTCCGAGGCTTCTTTCACGAGTGACGAGAACATCCTCGCCAGGTTTCACAGGCCGCGGTGCTCCGCGAGCTCGCGGAGCTGGTCACGGAGGGGCCCGGGCTCCTCGCCGAAGTACCGGGCGTCGACCTCCCGGGCGACCGCCGTCGCGCGGTCGACCACCTCCCGGCCCGCTCGGGTCAGTGCGATCCGGACCGCTCGGCCGTCGACCTCCGTGGGGCTGCGGCTGACCAGCCCGCGCGCGGAGAGAGTCCGGACGACCTTGGACGTCATCATCCGGTCCGCGCCGGCCTGCTCGGCCACCTCCTGCTGGATCGGCGGCCCGTGCAGGTCCTCGAGCCAGGCCACCGAGGCCAGATGAAGGAACTGGGTGGGCGTCAGGCCGAGGGGCTGCAGGCTCCCGGCGAGGTCGGCGCGCCACGCAAGGGCGGCGTGGTGCAGCCAGAACCCGGCCGACGACAGCGGGCCGGGCTCGGGGGTCGTCACCCCCAGATGTTGTCACGACGACATCACGGTAGTCACGACAACAAGAAGAGATCTCGGTTGCGCCGACGGCGCGATGTCGTGACCGTGCTCCCGGCTCCGACGTTCACCGTCGCCGAGGAGACCGCGCTCGACGCGGTCGACGAGTGGATGGAGCTCGACGCGCTCCCCCAACACTTCGAGCACCCGCCCCGCGAGCGCGAGCTCCTCGGCCCGGGCCGCACGCTGGCCTTCGAGGCGACCGACGTGGACACGGCCTGGTTCGTGGACCTGACCGGGGACGTCATCGTCTGGCGCCGGTCGCACGAGCCGGCGGCCGTGGGCGTCCGGGCCCCGCTGACGGACCTGCTCCTGGGGATCTACCGGCGCACGCCGTTGCCGCGCGACGGGGCCGAGATCCGGGGCGATCGGGACCTGCTGGACCTCTGGCTGACCCACGCCGCCTTCGGCTGAGCGTCCGGCGCCACCGGGCCACACTGGTGCGGTACACCCGGACGAGCTGAGGACGGTCCCGATGACCAGCGGCTTCCACGAGGGCGAGCTCGCGGTCCAGCGGCGCGCCGGGGTCGCGGACGAGGCGTCGCGGCTCGCCGGGATGCTGGACGATCCGGATCTCGCCGGCGCGATCGGTGGTTTCCTCGCCGAGCGTGATGTCGCCGTACTCGCCGCCCGCGACGCGGACGGCCGGCTCTGGATCTCCCCGCTCGTCGCCGCGCCCGGGTTCCTGGACGCCCACGGCACCCGGCTGCACGTCCACGCCTCCCCCGCCGAGGGGGATCCGCTGCAGGCGCTCCCGGACGGCCAGCGCGTCGGCCTGCTGGCGATCGAGTTCGCGCGACGCCGTCGCGTCCGGGTCAACGGCACGCTGACCGGCGCGGGCGGCGACGGCCTGACGATCGCCGTCGAGCAGGCGTACGGCAACTGCCCGAAGTACATCCAGCAACGGCGGCTCGAGCGCACCGCGCCGGAGGGGCCGCGCACCGTCCGCCGGTCGTCGGCACTCGCGGCGGCCGACATCACGCTGATCGAGGCGGCGGACACCTTCTTCCTCGGCACCGTCCACCCGGCCCGCGGCGCCGACGCCTCGCATCGCGGCGGCACCCCCGGTTTCCTCCGCGTGGACGGCGGCACGTTGTGGTGGCCGGACTATCCCGGCAACAACATGTTCAACAGCCTCGGCAACCTCGCTTCCGACGACACCGCCGCGCTTCTCGTCGTCGACTTCGACACCGGAGCGACGCTGCAGCTGTCCGGTACCGCGACCGTCGAGTGGACCGCGCCGGGTGAGCCGGGCGACGACGGCGGTACCGGCCGTCGCGTCCGGTTCACCCCGGACCGCGTCGTGTCCGGATCGGTGGCGCTGCACGCCGGCGACGTCGCCCGCTACGGACGCAACCCACCGCTGACCTGATGGCTGGCTGCGCGGGTGGGCGGCCCGGCGAGCGCTGGAGCAGCTGGCACGAAGATGATCAGGCCGCGGCGGCCTGGTCAAGCACGTGGCGAGCCTCGAGTTCGGCTACTTCGGCGCCACCTTCGGCCGGTCGTCCGACGAGGCCCTGCCCTGGTTCGCCGACGACGCCGAGCCCAACGCGGACATGTGGGCCACGGCCGAGGAGCCCCGCGAGCAGATCGTCGGCCTCTATCACCGCGCCTGGGCGCACGCCGACGCCACGATCGACGCACTGGCGCTGGACTCCGTCGGCCAGGTGCCGCACTGGCCGGCCGACCGCAGCGAGGTGACCCTGCACCTGGTCCTCATCCACATGATCGCGGAGACCCAACGGCACGCCGGGCACGCGGACATCGTGCGGGAGCTGGTCGACGGGGCGGTGGGTCTGCGGACCGGCAACGACAACATGGCGCCGGTCGATCGGGCCTGGTGGGAGGACTACCGCAACCGGCTGGAGAGCGTGGCGCGGGAGGCATAGGCCCCACCGCGCGTCAGGCCAGGCGCTCGGTCAGCCGGAAATGCCACTGCGAACATGCTGAGGGAGAGCGGGGCCAGGGCGTAGCTGCTGCGGTGCGACTACCCGTCATGGTCGGGTTGCTGTTCGCGCTCGTCGGCTCCGGCGACCCACGCCTTGGCGGACTCCAGCTGTGCGACAGGGAACCCGCGCAGCTGCCCCGGTACCAGGACCGACAGCACGCGCAGCGCCGGTCGAAGCCAGCTCTCGTCGCTCACGATGGCGACTCGCTCGTACGCGGTGGCGTGACGCGCCGCGAACTTCATCTCCTCCTTCACCGCATCGCCCTCGTAGTCCCGAAGTTGCGGGCCGAGCAGATAGAGCAGACGCACCTTCCGCCCGTCGGCGATCTCCCGCCTCAGGACGGGCGCAACGATCTCCTCGAAATCGTCATCGTCGACGTCCCCGTGTGCCTCGAATCCAATGGTGCCAGCCGGCATGTCCGATATCTGCTTGAACATCTCCATCTCCGGTGACGGTCGGCAGCAGCATCAGCGGACGCGCCTGATGACCAATACGGTTGCTGCTGTGCTCGACATGTTCCGTCGGGCTCGGCGCTCGAGCCTCACCCGTCTCGGGTGACCCAGGTCGTCCCGAGTCCGCGCCTTCGCCAGGCGGCAGGCCAGCCGTTTGCGGCGGCTGGGTGCGAGACGGCTGCCTCCACGGCGGCGCCCCGCTTCCGCGCCGCGAACCCGCGCTCGCGACCCGCGACCCGCGACCCGCGACCTCGATGCTCGCCGCCAGCCGCTTCACGTCCCGCTCCCACGGGCCGGGCAACGTCTCGCCGAAGTCGTTGACGTCGAGCACGAGTCGTCGCTCCGGCGAGGCGAAGGACCCGAAGTTGGACAGGTGCGCGTCCCACCTCCGGCCCGGAGACGGGGGTGCCGGTGAGATCGGCGGCCATGACCGCGGCGGACCCGCGGAAGAAGCTGAGCGGCGAGAGCGCCATCCGGGCGTAGCGGATCGGCAGCAGTTCGGGCACCCGAGCGGCGTCCTCGGCCATCCTTCGCCGTGACAGGTCGGGCGAGTTGAGCCGAGCGGTCAAAGCAGGCGGTTGATCAGACGACATCTTGCTGCTGGCAGGCGAGCGCCCAGATGACGGCGACGTCCAGGGCGATGATCAGAAGCGACCAGACCGGGTAGTGCGGGATGAACAGGAAGTTGGCGAAGATGCTCAGCGAGGCCAGGACGATCCCCACGAGCCGGCCCCACGTCTTGCGCTGGATAACGGCGACGCCGGCGAGGGCGACCACGGCTCCGAGCAGCAGGTGCACCCAGCCCCAGCCGGTGATGTCGAAGGAGTAGATGTAGCCCGGGGTGCTGACGTAGATCTCGTCGTGGACCAGCGCGGCGATCCCGAGCAACGCCTGACAGATTCCGACGACGATCATGATCGTGCTGGCGAAGATCGTGAGGCCGGTGGCCCAGCCGCTCGTGCGTCCCGTTGCGCCTGCCGACGGCGGGTGGATGGTTGTGTCGCTCATCGTGTGCTCCCTCGTCGGGTAATTCTTCCCGGGCCAGGATCGGCCGGGTGGCCGGTCGTCGCCTCGCCCGAAACGAATGACTGCGGATCGCCCCGACCCGATGTGGCGCGGGGACGGACAGGCGTCAACCGGACAGCGCGACCGGGTACCCGGTCCCCTGCGGGGGTCGTCGCAATGAGGCCGTGCTCGTAGCCGGCGAGGACGGCGGTCCGCCGGCTGCTGATCCCGAGCTTGTTGTAGATCGAGCGCACGTAGGTCTTCACGGTGTTGATCGGCACCGTGGCTGCGGCCCTCATCTCCTCCAGAGAGAGCAGCGACGTGCCGGGAGTGATCTTCTCGCGCACTTCCTCGACGAACCGATCGTCGATACCCACGTCGGACATCGAGCCGGCGAGGGCGCCCATCGCCGCCCCGACCGCCATCCCCAGCAGCGGCACGAAGAACAGCAGGCCGAACATCCGCTCGCTGCCGGGTCAGCCTGAGTGTCCGGATCTCGATCTCTGCGCCGGGCGCCGCCCGCACACCCCGGGGGCTCACCCGGGCCGTTCCCGCGCTGCTCCGGCTCGCGGCCGGACGGGCCGTCTGAGTGCACGGACGAGGAGACGGTGGGGTGAGCTGCGTTCACCCCGCACGGGCGACGCCGGGGCCCCCGGGATCGCGAATCATCAGCCCCCGGCGGCAGGTCGACCCGCCGCCCCGAGTTCTGGAGGTGTCCATGGTGCACATCGTCATCAGCTCCCGTCGAAGGACCATCGACGGGGCCGCCGTGCGCGCGACCGTGGCGTCCCTGCTCGGCGTCGCGGTCCTCGCGGGGTGCTCGGCGCCGCCGAGCGCGCCGCCTTCGACCCCGCCGCCGCCCCCGGCGGCCACGACCTCGCCCGCCGCGTCCACGTATTCCCCCGAGCTGTGTGCCGCGGCGGCGCAGTTCCAGACGGCGGCCAACGCGATCGTGCAACTTGACGCGACCAAGGTCGGTAGCGAGGGCGTCAAGGCCGCCCTGCAGAATCTCGCCGACGCCGGGCGGGCCCTGCTGACCGCGGCCAAGGGGCAGTTCGGCCCGCAGGTCCCCGCGCTCGAACAGGCCCTCGCATCGCTGCAGGGCACGATCGCCGGGATCAGCGACCAGGCCAGCCTGTCGGCCAAGCTCGGCGCCCTCGCCGCGTCCGTGGCTGAGGTCGAGGCGGCGGCCAAGCCCATCGTCGACAGCGTCCGGATGGGCTGCACCGGCATACCGCCGGTCGAGACGCCCCCGCCGTCCTAGGTCGTGTCCTGTAAGTCTGTAAGTCGGTGCGCAGCCACAACACGATCGCGACGATGATGATCTCTGCGCGGTAGAGGCGGCTCGCTTCGCATAGCGGGTGGCCAGGGTGCGGAACTGTTTGAGCCGGTTGAAGCAGCGTTCGGTTCGGTCGCGATCAGCACGCCGATCAGCGCCGACGAGACCGTCTGTTCCCCCCAGACGGCCTAGGTCTGCGCCGGGCCCAGGAACTCGGCGATCCGCGCGTTGACGGCGTCGGGTCGCTCCAGCTGGAGGAAGTGCCCCGCCCCCTGGATCAGGTCGACGACGCTGCCGGCCGGGAGCGCGGCCCGGGCCGGGCCCACGAAACCGGCGCCGATGCACCCGTCGTCGGCCCCGTGCAGGTACAGCGTCGGGACGGTCGGGATGCCCAGCCAGTCCGTGTGCCGGGCGGTGTAGCTCGGTACGCCCTTCCCGGGCCGCGGCATCGCCCGGTAATACCCGAGGGCCGCGCTGCGTCGCTTCGGTGTGCCCAGCGCCGCCGCCACCCGCGCCACGTCCTCGCCGCCGTCGAAGCCCGGCGACCAGGCCGACCACAGCTGCGGCACGAGCCGCGGCAGCATGCGCTCCGGCAGCCACGGCAGCTGGTTGAACAGCATGTACCAGCTGCGGCGGAGCTGGCCGGGCATCAGCTTCCAGTCGTAGCGCGGCCCGCTGGGCACCGGGAGCGCGACCGCGGTCGGTGGCACAGCCAGCGCGACGATCCGGGAGAACGGCGCCGGGGCGTGCGCGCCCAGTGCGTGCACGGTGGCTGCACCCCAGTCGTGCCCGATCACCACGGCCCGGTCGTCGCCGCCGAGCGCCCGGTGCAGCTCGATGGCGTCGTCCATGAGCGCACCGACCCGGTAGTCGCCGTCGGCGGGTACGTCGGTCGGGGCATATCCGCGGGAGAACGGGGCGACCACCCGCCAGCCGCGCGCGGCGAGGAACGGGCCGAGGTGCCGCCAGGTCCAGGCGGTGTCGGGGAACCCGTGCAAGCACAGCGCGAGCGGCCCGTCGTCCGGCCCCCAGGACAGCGCGGCGACGGTGAGCGCCGGCAGGTCGATCGTCAGCTGTCGCGGCGCGTCCACCGCGGGAGGCTAACCGCTGCCGGCGCTGCATCGGCCCGGTCCCACCCGAAGAGGTGTCCCGCTGACGCGGCACGATGGTGCAACACGACGTCCTGGATGGTCGCCGCGGCCTCTCCGACGAATCCGGCGCCGCGTCGCTCGATCGGGACGCCGACGGCGGCGAACCCGGCGACGCGCCCGCCGCGGATTCCCTGCGGCCACCGCCAGGCCGAACACGACGGACCGCGGATCGGCCCGCCCTCGCGCACTGAGCAGGACCGCCTGACTAGGGCGTGTCCTGTAAGTCGGCACGCAGCCATAACACGATGGTCGCGATGATGATCTCGGATCGGTAGTAGGCCATCCGCTTCGCGTAGCGGGTGGCGAGGGCGCGGAACTGTTTGAGCCGGTTGAAGCAGCGTTCGACGACGTTGCGGTTGGCGTAGCGATCGGGATCGAAGGCTGGTGGGCGGCCGCCGCGGGAGCCCTTCGCTTGGCGGCGCGCGATCTGGTCGCTCTTCTCCGGGCTGGTGAACGCGATCCCGCGTGCTCGCATCGCCACCCGGGTGGAGGGTGGGAGTAGGCCTTGTCGGCCAGGACCCGGTCGGGGCGTTTGCGGGGCCGGCCAGGTCCGTCACGGCCGACCGAGATCTGGTCGAGCAGCGGGAGTAGTTGCGGGTTGTCCCCGGCCTGGCCGGGGGTCAGGATCACCGACATCGGCAGTCCGCGCCCGTCGACGGCGAGGTGGATCTTGCTGGTCAGGCCTCCCGCGGGACCGTCCGAGGGCTTCTCCGTCGACGGCGAGGGCTTCGATCCACCCGGTGGTGCAGCCCCTTTTTTCCGGGCCCCGGCGGAGTGCTGGTGGGCCCGGACGCTGCTGGAATCGACGCTGAAAGTCCACTCCACGTTCCCGACGGAGTCGTCCTTGACGGTGCCCTGGTCGAGGATGCGTTCCCAGGTGCCGTCCGCGGTCCAGATCCGCAGGCGTTCGTGCGCGGTCTTCCAGGGTCCGTAACGCTCGGGCAGGGCGCGCCACGGGGCGCCGGTACGTAGCTTCCACAGGATCGCGTTGATCACCTGACGGCGGTCTCGCCACCGCCGACCCCCGCTCTCGACCGGCGGCAGCTCGATCCGGGCCCATGCCTCCTCCGTCAGCTCACCACGTCCCACCACCAAAACATGATCACCGAGACCAGGTCAGAACCCTTACAGGACACGCCCTAGCCCAACTCCGGGTGCCCCGCCGTCCCGGGCTCGGGGCAACCGGCCGGAGCCGGCGGGACCTTCCGCTCGAAGTATCGAGACGCCACATCTGGACACTGCCTCATCAAGGCGCAATTAGGGCGGCCGGCGAAGGTGCGTCGAGGGCCTCGTCGAGGGTGAGGGCGGTGCCCTCGAAAACCCCGCAGCCCGTCGGGCGAGGCGGATGTCGAGCTGGAGCTGATCGGAGGCGCCGTTACCGATCCGCACCGGACGCGAGCCCCGGTAGCCCGACCAGTGCTCGAGCGACTCCTCCTTCAGGTCGGAGGAACCGTCGACCCGGTACATGATGTTCAGCGGGCCGCCCTCGCCGCCGACGTGTTCCGCCATCCGGTCCCGCAACCAGCCGCTGAACTGCGCGGACTCCTCGGTGAGGCCCCCACCTGGGTGCTCAGCGGCGGGCCGCCGCGTACTTCTGCAGGAACAGTGCCTCCGTGAGCGCCATGTCGGCGATCTCCTTCGGGTCCACGCTCTCGTTCGGCGCGTGGATCGACGCCAGCGGCTCCTCGACGCCGATCAGCGTGATCTCCGCTCGAGCGTAGGTGTCTGTGAAGACGCTGCAGAGCGGGATGGAGCCGCCCTGCCCCAGTTCGACGATCGGCCTGCCGTAGACGGCCTGCATCGCCGCCGCCATCGCCCGGTGGGCGGGCCCGTCCGCAGCCGCCCGGAAGGGCCGGCCGGACGATTCGACATCGACCGTCACTCGAACCTGCCAGGGGGCAACCTCGTGCAGGTGGTCGACGAGGGCCGCCCCGGCTCGCCCGGGTGTGACACCCGGAGGGATGCGCAAGTTCAGGCGTGCTCTGGCCCGGGGCACGATCGCCGCGGCCGACCCGACCACGGGCGGGCAGTCGATGCCGACGATGGTGATCGCCGGTCGCGCCCACAGCATGTCCGAGACAGTTCCGTCGCCGAGCAGCGAGACCCCGTCCAGGACACCGGCCTCGCGCCGGAACTGCTCGGGCGGGTAGGGCGCACCGGTCCAGACCTCGGTGCCGGGCAAGCCGTGGACCGTGGTGTTGCCCCGCTCGTCCCGGAGCGTCGCCAGCATGGCGACGAGCGCAGCCAGGGCGTCGGGCGCGGCGCCACCGAAGATGCCGGAGTGCACCTCCGCGGCGAGCGCCTCCACGGTCACGACGACGTCAACCACGCCGCGCAGGCTCACGGTGACCGCGGGGTGGCCGACCGCGGCGTTGCCGGTGTCGGCGACGACAATGGCGTCGGCGCGGAGGAGATCGGCGTGCTCGGGGACGAACGCCTCGAGGCCCCCGGTGCCCTGCTCCTCGGATCCCTCGACGACCAGCTTCAGGTTGACCGGAACATCGTCGCCGAGGACGCGCAGGGCGGTGAGATGCACGACGAGGTTGCCCTTGCAATCGGCGGCACCGCGGCCGTACCAGCGGTTGCCCACCTCGGTGAGGCGGAACGGCGGCGTGCGCCAGGCCTCCCCGTCCAGCGGGGGCTGCACGTCGTAGTGGGCGTACAGCAGCACCGTCGGGGCGTCCGGGTCGCCGCACGGCCGCGACCCGATGACCGCGCGGCTCCCGTCGGGTGTCTCCACGAGCCCTACGTCGTCGAAGCCGGCGCCGGCGAACCGGGCGGCCACCCATTCCGCCGCACGCACGCACTCCTGCGCCGGGAACAGGCGCGGGTCGCCGACCGACGGGATGGCGACGAGCTCGGAGAAGCTCCTCGCGCGCCTTCTGCATCAACTCGGCGACGCGGGCGCGAAGGTGCTCCACCTCGCTCATCGCGGTGCTCTGTGTCGGACCGTCATCCGCATCGGGCCTCCCGCTGGGTGCGAGAGGCTCGCCAGGCTCACGCGGGCACCGTCGGCTGGAACTGCTGGATGTCGTGCTCGCTCCCCCGGACGAACGCCCACGAACCCTCCGGGACCTCGGTCCACGCACCGGGGAGGTCGCGCAGTGGCTCCGAGACGATGAAGCGGGCGTCGGCACTCAGGCGGTCGAAGACGTCCATCTCCGGGTACAGATCGCGCAGCTGGGAGACCCGGTTCGAGTAGAAGAGCGAGCTGGTGGCCTTCTCGCTGGAGTAGCGGAAGATCCAGGTCGTCTCGCCGTCGGTCGTCGCCACGGTCATGTGGACCGGGTACTCGACCCCGTGGCGCCGGCCGACGTTCTCGACGAGGCCGACCGCGCGGGCGACCGCGGCGGGCGGGTCGTCGGTCAGGCCGAAGGTGAGCGCCAGGAAGAACAGGGTCTCGGTGTCGGTGGTTCCCACGAGCTTCGGATACAGCGACGGGTCCACCGCCATCAGCAGGTCGTGCCTGACCTCCGGGAACCCGGCGAGCGATCCGTTGTGCATCCACAACCAGTTCCCGTACCGGAACGGGTGGCAGTTGCTGCGCTGCACCGGGGTTCCGCTCGAGGCGCGGACGTGTGCGAACAGCAGGGGCGTGCGGATCCGGGTGGCGACCTCGCGCAAGTTCTCGTCGTTCCAGGCCGGATGGGTGCTCTTGAACACCGCTGGCGCGCCGCGTTTGCCGTCGCCGTCGACGTCGTCGTACCAGCCGATGCCGAAGCCGTCACCGTTCGTGGTGATCCCTGCGCCGAGGTCGGCGTGCAGACTCTGGTCGATGATCGAGTGCTTCGGCCGGAGCAGCAGGTCGTCGGCGAGGACCGGGTCGCCCGAGTAGGCCATCCACCTGCACATCGTTACCACGCCCTCCTGGCGAAACGACCCCTGACACGAGGTGGCCAACGAACCACGGTGGAGCGGCCGGCGCGTCACCCGACAAGGGCGAGTCAGAAGGCCGGGCCCCGCCGGCCCTACCCCGCCATCATCCAGCGCAGGTGGAGACCGATCTCGTCGGCGCGCGGTGGACAGTGGGCTGATCGTTCCGCGAGCGAGCCCACGAGGAGCTACTGGCCATGGGCACGTTGCAGGTGACCCGGCTGCTGCAGAACCCGCTGGGGTCAGCCCCCTGGCCATCGCGTCCCTGGCTGCTGCGAGCACGCCGCCGCGTCGTCCGGGGTCAACCCCACGGCAGCACGCGCGAGGTGGCATCACCCCCGTGGGGTGAACGCGGCCCCTGCAACGTCATCGGTGCTCTCGCCGCACTCATCGCTGGCGCGTGAGCCCCAGCCTCCGCCGCATCCCGCCCCGTGTCCCGGAGGCCGCCTTCAGGGCGAAGGTTGCCTGACGCGGTACTAGCCCAAATGCTGCCGGGCGAGTTCGCCCGGGCATCGCGGCAGCACCTTCGCCGGCTGCTCACCGCCGCCGCCATGCCGGCCTCATCCCCGTCACGCCGGGCCACGCTGGAGCGTGGCATCCTGCCCGTACTTGAGGCGGAGGTCAGCAAGAACCTCGAGATCGAGCAATCCACCATTGTCGATGCGGTTGTCGTAGTTCTCGCTGCCGAGGAAGAGCTCGAACCGCAGCTGGGCGGCCGACTCCCAGCTGCCGTCGACGTCGCCCTCGTAGAACCCCCGAGCCGTCATCATCCTTTTCAGCTCGAGCGCCAGTTCGGGACCTATCGGCACCAGGTTCGCCGGATCGCTCGGGAAGTACGAGAGCCTGTGCAGCGCGTAGCACCTGATCAATTCCGCAATCGGTCGATCATGGTCGTATATGGATATCACCACGTGGCGGTCGTCCAGTGACCCGTAACCGCCGTTCCGTCTGAGTACCAGCAGGGCGGCTGACTGCTGGCCTCGTATATCGCCTCCCGCTCGTTCACCCGACTCGAGTGCGGCCATCAGGCGTTCGGCGAGCGACGCGCGCACGTCTTCGAACGTCCGGACCATCCGGGAGACTACGTCGCTGCCCGCGAGCCCGTTTCCGAGCGCAACGCAGTCGCGGCCCGCAGCGCTCCCGGCCCATCCGTCCCACGTGTGCAGATCGGCTCCCGTGTACGCGGCGACGCCGCCGCTTCTGTCGATCAGGGCGAACTGCCTCTTGTGTTCCTTGCCGTCGCCGTTGAGCAGTACGTCGACCGCCTGTTGTGGTGTCGCGCCACACCTCAGGAGCATCAGCCCTGCAGATCCGTGCCGCGGACTTGCGAATCCTTGGGTCGCGACGACGCCGACCTCGGCTTCGCCGTACGGGACGAGACTCCCGACGCCCGGGAACTTGGATTGAACGGCCACGCCCAGGTCACCGTTGGAGGCATCGAAGCCCAGAATGGAGTACGTCATCATCGTCCTCTCGTCGGCGAGATGTGGCACCGAGGTCCGGCGTCCGACTCGGCCGCCCTTCCCACCGGGCCGCCGCGCTCGGCGTCAGGACCGGGTAATCGGCGCTCGCGCCCGGCTCAGGCGTCGCGGGCGCAGGTGGCGAGAGCCAGATGGATGCCGACGTAGACCTTGTCGTTGAACAGCGCGGCGATCCCGCCGAGGGCGTGGTAGACGCCGCCGGTGATCATCATGGGCCCCGGCGAAGACGGTAAGGCCGTTCCGCGCGCCGGTGGGCTCCCGGGGCAGGTAGCGGTTGTGGGCGTGAGCGCTCATGACGATGCCTCCTCGGCTGGCCTCGCCCCACGGTGAACGCACGACCGCACCGCGCACCCCATCCGGACCAGGTGAACCGCGCCGTCGGGGCCGTCCCCGCATCCCCGCCGCAGGGGCCTGTGGCTAGCGCAGCGCCACGTCGTCGGCGCACAGCAGCGCCCTCGCGATCGGCCGCGTCGAGCACCGCGAGCGCGGCTGTCCGTCACCGGTGCAGGTGATGTGCGCCGTCCCGCGGCACATCACTGCACGGCGCAGGGGCGCGCCCTCGAGGTCGAGCACCCACGACATGCAGGCCGCCACCGCGACGATCAGCCCGGCGGCGCCCGCCGCAACCCTCTGGTCACGCGTCCATCCGTGACCGCGGCTCTCGGGATCGGCTCGGATCGAACCATCCTGTGGCCGCGCCAGACACCGTCTCGGCGACTTGTGCTCGATGCTCGACGAGTCTTGCCTTCAGAGCGGCCGAGGAGGAGGTTCCTGCCCGTCGGCTACCACTGCGGTGCGATTCGTGGAGGCGCCACGTTCGCTCTCCGGCGTCTCATCGGCGTCCGCTTCCTCGGGCGGTACCGGCCCGCCGACGAGCAGGCTGGATATCCATCTGGTGTTCGGGTCCACGTCGATTAGTAGCGCCTTTGCCAGCAACGTCAACGGTATCGCGAGCACCGCTCCGAGCGGGCCGATCACGAACGCCCAAAAGACCAGCGATAGGAACGTCACCGTGAGCGAGAGATTGACGGCGTCGGCCACGAACTTCGGCTGGATGATCGACTGGATGATGAAGTTGATCACTGAGTAAGCCACGATCACGATGATCATCAGCCGGGGTCCGCCCTCGAGCAGGGCCAGCAGCGCGGGCGGCACCAGCCCGATCACAAAGCCGACGTTGGGAATGTAGTTCGTGATGAAGGCGAGCAGCCCCCACAGCAGCGGTAGCGGCACCCCGACCAGCCAGAGGAAGCCGACGTCGACGACCGCCACGATCAGCCCGAACACCGTCGAGACCAGCAGGTAGCTGCGAGTGCCGCGGACGAACGTGTCCAGCGCGCCGACCACATCCCCCCGCTGCCGCCGGGCCCGGGACAGCCGACCCGAGAACCCGACGGCGTCGAGGGCCATGAACGCCACCACGAACATCAGGAACAGCAGATTGGAGAAGACGCCGGCGAGCCCCGCGAGCACCCCGGCGAGGAGCGAGGCGATGCTGCCGAAGGAGATCTGGTCCAGAACGGCGCGGACCTGGTCCCGCCCGACACCGAGCGAAGCAAGCCAGTTACGGAGATCGTCAACGAGCCGGTCGAAGCTGTCCTGGTAGGTCGGCAGGATCGTCGCGAGCTGGGCGACGGAGAGGGCGAGCGCCGCCGCGAGGCTCAGGATCAGGGCGAGGACCGTGATGAGGGTGATGGTCACTGCCAGCCACATCGGTACACCACGCCGGCGCAGGATCCCGGTCAACGGATGCACGCCGATGACGAGGATGAGCGCGAGCAGGACCGGCGCCAGGATCGAGGCGAACTGCTGCAGCGCCAGGGCCGCGACGAGCAGCCCGGTCACGCCGAGCAGCACGATCAGTCCACGCGGTATCTGCCAACGCTGCGCAGCGGCGGCGTTCGGGTCGATCACACGGTGACCCTGCCCGCCCGGGCGGCTGATCCGCGCCCCCCGTAACAGGTGAACCGCACGGCTCGGCACGACGGCAAGCCGACAAGGCTGCGCCATCCGTGCTTCGATGGATCGCGCGGCACACGATGCTGTGGGGCTCGAGACTCATTATCGTCACCTGCTGGTTCGCCGCCAACGGGGCCGCGAAAGTGCGAGCGGCTCGTGTTTCGAGTGGATGCGAAATCAGCCGAGGGTCATCCCTTCGGAGCCGGATGGTGCGGGGTCGGGCAGGCGCATCATGCGGAATGAATTGAACAATCCGACGAGGCCAGCGAGGATCGGAATGAGCAGTGCCACCTGAAGAGAAATGGGTCGCACCTCGGTGTTGATGCGGATGATCTCGTCCCGAATCTCCTGGGGTTGGTTGCCCAGCAGCTGTTCGAGCTGAGTGTTGGTCATCAATTCCGCGTCGTTCTCCAGGGCCTGTGCGACTTGTTGCTGCTGCGCTGGCGGGAGCACGGTGCTGGCTTCGGCCATCTTGGTGAAGGAGAAGGAGAGCGTCGCCAGCATGATGGCACCGGTGAACGCCAGCCCGAACGACAACCCGAACGAGCCGGCCGCCGAGTTCACGCCGGCAGCCTCGCTGACCCGCTCCTCGGAGATCGGGGCCAGGGTGTAGTTGTTGAGTTGAGACACCAACAAGCCCAGCCCCGATCCCGCGATCAGCAACGGGACGATGAGGGCCCAGCCGAACTCAGCGCGGGGCACGATCGGGATCAGCATCGCAATGCCCACGGTGAGAAGCGCGAATCCCAGCCGGATGATGCTGCTGGGGCGGCGCTGTCCAGCTTTCTTCCCGGCGAGCAGCGCCATGGCAAACATGCTCAGCGAGAGCGGGGCGAGGGACAGGCCGGCCTGCAGCGCGTTGTACTCCAGCACCATCTGCAGATAGATCGGCAGCGCGATCATGGCGCCGCCCAGGGCGATCTGCTGGAGCATCTGTTGAGAGATCCCGAACCGGAATAGCTTGGAGCTGAACAGATCTGGGTCTATCAGCGTCGGCTTCCCGGCACGCTTGCGCCGCACCAGCCAGTACGCCAGCGCGACCAGCGCGATCACGCCCGTGGCCAGGAGCGCGCCAACGGATTCGCCGCCCTCCTGCCACACCAGGATGCCCAGCACGAGCCCGCCCATGCCCATGACGGACAGCAGCGCGCCGACGACGTCGATGGTCCGCGGTCCGGTGTAGGGCACATCGCGGACGAGTTTGATGCCGGACAGCACGACGGTGATGATGACGACCTCGAGCACGAACCCGACCCGCCACGACAGGTAGGTGGTAATGAAGCCTCCGAGCAGCGGTCCAACGGCAGCAGCGATCGCTGCCGCCGCCCCGACCAGGGCGTAGACCTGTTTCTGCGCAGCTCCTTCGAAGTTGCCGTGAATGAGCGACTGCATGGCCGGCAGCAGCAGAGAGGCGCCGATCCCGCCCAGCACCGCCCAGAAGACGATGACCGCGGTCAGGCTCTGGGCGAGCGCCATCGCCAGGGCGCCGACGGCGTAGCCCAGCAGACCCAGTACGTAGGCCCGCTTGCGTCCGATGAGATCGCCGACTTTGCCGCCGATCAGGATGAATGCGGCGGACACCAGTGCTTCCAGCGCGATCGCCGACTGGACGCCGCTGACGGTCGTGCCGAGATCCCGAACCACCGCCGAGATCGACACATTCATCAGCGAGGTGTCGACGACGAGCACGAACATCGCCGCCGCCAGCAGCAGGGCCAGCAGCCGCTGATGGCCCTTTAGCTGCTCGGCATCACTAGAACTCGCTGCCTCGGTCATTGGAGACCCGCCGTCCCGCCAGTCGTGACGCTTCCGTTGGGCGTGAATATCAGCACCGAACGTCATCTCCGTCGTTCGGTGCAGCCGAAGTCTCACCGCGGGGCGGCGGTGCGGGCATCACCCCGCCGGGGTGAGCACCCGCCGAAGGGCGACCCGAGTCGTCATTCGGCGGACCACACGTCCACGGGGGCGCCTGGGGCGTGTCCGGTAAGCCCGTGCGCAGCCATAACACGGTGGCCGCGATGATGATCCCTGAGGTAGTAGGCCACGCGCTTCGCGTAGCGGGTGGCGAGGGCGCGGAACTGTTCGAGCGGTTGAAACAGCGCTCGACCAGGTTGCGGCCGGCGTAGACGGCCTGGTCGAACGCTGGTGGGCGGCCGCCGCGGGAGCCCTTCGCGCGGCGGCGCTGGATCTGATCGAGCAGCGGGAGCAGTTGCGGGTTGTTCCCGGCCTGGCCCGAGGTGAGGATCACCGACATCGGCAGTCCGCGCCCGTCGACCGCGAGATGAATCTCGCTGGTCAGCCCGCCGCCGGATGGTCCGAGGGCTTCTCCGTCGACGACGAGGGCTTGGTCCCGCCAGGGGGCGCCGGTGCGCAGCTTCCACAGGATCGCGTTGATCACCTGACGGTGATCACGCCATCGGCGACCCCGCCCTGCGACCGGTGGCAACAACGGCTCGATCCGCGCCCAGGCCTTGTTCGTCAGCTCACCACGCCCTACCACCCGAGCGTGATCACCGACCGCAGGTCAGAACCCTTACAGGACACGACCTAGGCGGGACCGCCCACTGGTGTTCGAGCAGGACGAGCGCCGCGGCCGATCCGTCGCGGGTCAGTCCGGCAGCCGCTGCAGGGAGAGCACCTCCAGGCCCATGTCGCTGCACAGCATCAGCAGCTCATGCAGGTCGGAATGATCGGGAAGCACGCCGCACAGGAGCGTCTGCGGCGGCGCGGCCTGCACCTCGAGAGAGCAGAAAGCGCCTCGCGCCCGCTCGGACAACTGTCCACGCACGCACACCTCGTACCGCGCCATCCGCTTACCTCCCTATGCTCCTCGTGCCCGTCAACACACCACCCCAGGCTCTGCCCCGGGACGCCGCGCGTCGTCACCCGGACCGGATGACCGAGTGCCTCGTGATCACCTCCGGGGCGCCGGCCGCGCCGCTCGACTGCCCGGGTTACACCTTCCTCGGCCCTGGACGGTCCCGTTCATCCGATTCGGATGAGGACCGGCCGCCCGGCAGGACCGAGGATGGGCGTGCCGTCGACGTCGGCGGCGGACGTAGGCATCCGGAACCAGCAGACCCGGTGGTTCCCGAATGACTCAGCAGATCGAGGAGAAGTCCGATGACCGACACCTCCCCCACCAGGCGCACGACCGAACCGGCCCCAGCTCCAGCTACGCGACGACCCCCGCCACGGGCGTCTCCGGCTGGACCGGCTGGGTCGTCTTCGCCGGCATCATGCTGATCATGCTGGGTGCGTTCCAGGTGATCCAGGGGCTCGTCGCCCTGTTCGAGAAGGGCTACTACCTGGTCGCCTCGTCCGGCCTGGTCCTGCACGTGGACTACAACGTCTGGGGCTGGGTCCACCTCATCCTCGGCATCCTCGCCGTGGCGACCGGGTTCGGCCTTCTCGCCGGCAACACGGCCGCCCGCGTGGTCGGCATCGTCCTCGCCGTCCTCAGCGCGATCCTGAACCTGATCTTCATCGCGGCCTACCCGGTCTGGTCCACCATCGTCATCGCCGTGGACATCATCGTGATCTACGCGATCGTGGTCCACGGCCGCGAGTTGAAGCGCGACGCGGGCTGAGCCGGCGCCGTACCGGAGGAGAGCCCGTGATGACCGCCGCGGCGGGGCGCTGACCGGGCGGCCTTGCAGACGATGCGCGAGACCTTCGGGGCCGCGCCGCTGCTGGCGATCGAGGTGCTGGTGGCCGCCCTCGGGATGATCGTGCTGCTCCGGACGTTTCGGTGGGGCGAGCCGCCTGGCCACCGCGCCGGCGCATGCGCGACCGGGCCGCGCCCGCCACGGAATGAGCGGACGCGACCCGGGGGTGCGCGTCAGTCCCGGCGGTCCGCCCGGCGCGCCGTGCGACGCCGGTGACGGCGAACGACGCCGAGCCCGAACCAGACCATCGCCCCGATCAACGCCGTCACCAGCGTGAACAACCACAACGGCCACGTGAAACTCCAGAACAGGAAATCCAACGTGATCCGCTCGGTGTTCTGGAACATGAACACCACAAGCAACCCCACCCCGATCAGCGCCGCGATCGCTCCACCACCGAGCTGCAGTCCCCGACCCTCCGGAGCACTGGTGGTACCACCGGAACCCTGCCCGACCATGAGCACTTCCTCTCCCTGGAACCTCCGCCGGGGCCGACCACCCCCGCGGCCCGTCCCGCGCTCAGAGCGTCCGCTCCCGCCGAGGGGTACAGCCCTTCTCCTCCGTCTGCTGCCACACCCCCACACCCGCCCCGACAGCCGCCCTGACCTGCTCCCACCTCAACCCCGCAAGCTCCCGCGGCGCCAAATCCACCCGGCGATACCAACGCCGCCCCGCCCCGACCAAAGCAGCGCTACCCACCGAAACCCCGACCAAGCCCAAAAGACCACCGATCCCGACCAACACACCCGCGACGAGCACCGCGCCCCGGTCGAGATCCTGCAAAGACCAATCCGTACGACGGCTGTCCATCCCCAACCCCGTCGACCAACGACGACGCACCCAGCGCCGGTGAGCAAACCCTGCCCGGCCCGAAACAGACCAGCATCACCCGCCCGGGATGACACGGGCGCCGCCCGCTCGCTACCCCGAGGAGCCGACCTTTCGGGTCGCCACGTGGAAGGCCGCCGGGTCCCCCGCCCCCGGCGGCGCGCTCGGCCGGGCCCGCGCGGCCTCCTCGGCGAACGCCCGTGCTTCCGCATTGGTGGTGTAGTCGGCGATCTCCCGCAGCAGGCCGCGGCGGATCTTCGGCTGCTGCGACGGGGCCACCGCGACGATCGTCAGGAGCAGCCACATCGAGATGCTGCTGAGGGTGATCAGGATGGCGGAATGATCACTCCGCCCAGCCTCGAGGCCAGCTCCTGGGCCGCGAACACCCGCCGACCGACGGGATGACCATCATGGCGACCGGGGCCCGGCGTCGTGGAAGTGCACCTGGCGAACCGTGTGCAGCACAAGATTCCTGTGATGGCTCCCGAGCTGCCGGACCCACCCCTCACCACCCCCGTCAGACGTGCTCGACCTCGGAGAACGCCTCACGCAGCCTCGCCTCCTGCTCACCCGACAGATTCGTCGAGATCAACGACGCCCCGGTCGTCCCGAAACGCTCCAAGACCTTGTCCGGCACCACATTCGACGACATCACAAACAACGCCGACGTCCCCGGCGTCACCTTCTCCCGCACCTCCTTGATAAACCCGTCATCGATCCCCACATCGGCCATCGACCCGGAAAGCGCCCCCATCGCGGCCCCCACCGCCAGCCCGAGCAACGGCACGAAAAAGATCAACCCGAACAACAGACCCCAGAAACTCCCCCCCAACGCACCCGCACCACTCATGTCATGAAGCTGCTGGGTCTTCGGCTTCTTCCGATCCGCAGGCCAGAAAACATAAGCCGCATCGTCGATCCGAATCAACTCCTCCTTCTGCAGCTGCTTCAACAACTGCAGAGCACTCTCAGCCCCACCCGCCGAATCGAACTTCCACACCGTCAAAGTCCCCATACCCAGCCTCCTCATCCACACCCGCACGACATCCACATCCGCACGGTCGCGACCCGGGCCCGGTGCGGCCCCCACAGGGAACGCCGCGCCCACCCGGCCGGTCGCCCGCATTCTGCGGACCCGGCCACCGGGCGACATCACCCCTCACGGGCGAGCACCCACCACCCCGCCCCCCAGACCGACAAAGCCCCCCAGACCGACGACGCCGGCGGTGCTCCCGGCGATCGCGTTGAGCGCGGCGAGGTAGACCAGCCCGGGCAGGTGGGTCACCCCCCCCCCGCCGCGGCGGCCCCCCGGGCATACGGACGACGGCCTCGTGCTCGACCACACCGTCGAGCGTCGGGCCGGTTCATGGCCAACGCCGCCTGGCTCGCCCCCGCGGTGACGGCGCACAACCTGGGCCGCGCCGTCGGTGCGCTGGCCGGCATGCGCCGGGCACCGCAGCGACCCTGCGTATGGAACTGTTCACCATTCCCGGCCGGCTGGTGCACACCGCGCCAATGCACCTGCAGCTACCGACCAACTGGCCCCGGGCGCCGCGTTCCGGCAGATCGGTCATGCGCAAACCCGATTCTGCAACTGCCCGGACCAAGCCCTGAGCCTTGTCGATCATCAGGTCCGGGAGACGGTGCATCCGGGATCAGGCTGTACGCCGCCATTCCGGCTCGACCGCCGCCCACTCGCGCTCCCACGCCGCCGAGTTGCGGGTGGCGATCACCGCTCGCGCACCGGTCCATGCGAGACGGAGGAGGGCCAGCATCGTGGCGAGGAGCAGACCTGCCAGAAGCACCCCTCTGACGATCGCGTCGCTGGCCAGCGCGGGGCGCGGCACGATCGAGCCGTCACGGTCGGCCCACGCGTCGACGACCGTTCCCGCGCGGGCGTCCTCCGGTACAGCGACCGCTCCGGACCGGTCGACGCCATCGGGCCCCGTCCAGTTTGCCAGGGCCCTGACCGTGGTCGGGGCTCCATCTGTCGTGACGGAGGCCCGGACGGCGTCCTCCAGCAGGGTAGCCCGGATCGGGCTTCGCGACGCCGCCTCGTATCGAGCCTGATCGAGTCCGCAGCTGTAGAGCTGGCGGCCCACGAGCACCGCTATCAGGACCGCGAACAGCCCGAGGGTGCACAGCAACCACGCTATGGCGTCCTCCGCCCGGTCGGTTGGTCGGCCGGCGAGGCGGCCTGTTCGACGGCCCGACACCGCTATTCCCTCGATTCCGGATCGATGCTGCTGCTCGCTCAGGTACCGCCCGGGATCGCTACCCGTCCGTCCGGCTGCTGGCCGGCGGGCAAATCCTTCCTGGCCGCGATGCTCGAACTCCTCGAGCAGACGTTGACTGACAACGACGATCTTGCACGCGTCCGGTCCTGTCGGTGTGGCGAGCAGGTCCCGGTGGGTACGTCGCCAGGCTCGGCTCAGGTCCTCCAGACAGCGCGTTGTCCCGTGGTGGCGGTGCCGTGGTCACGTGGGGGAAGGGACCGTGTGGCCGTCTGCGTGCGCAGGAGCGGCGGGCCCGAGCTCCCTGCCCAGCACCTTCGCCTTCGCGTGCTGGAACTCCTGTTCCGAGATGGTGCCCCGGTCCCGAAGGTCGGCGAGCTTGGCGAGCTCGTCAGCGGTGCTCGGTGTGGCGGCTCCTGCTGTCTCCCGGACGCGCGCGTCGAAGTCCAGCTGGCTTCGTTGAACCTCGGCTCGGAGGCGCTCGTTCATCGAGCGCCCGCGCGCGATCAGGTAGACGAGGGCGCCGAACCACGGCACGACGATCAGGAACAGTGTCCAGAGCGCCTTGCCCCACCCCGACAGCTCGTGGTCCCGGAAGAGGTCGCCGAAAATGGTGATCAGCAACCGGATCCAGGCGAACAAGATCATGAACCAGAAGATGGACACCAGAACGTCCCACAATGACATGTCGACCCCTTCATCCACGCCGGGCGCGACTGGTGTAGCGCGAGGCCGCCGCTGATCGCCCAACCGTCGCCCGAACATCGCTACTCGGCATCACCCGTAGCAGGCGAGGTTGGATGGTCGCCGCCGGCCAAGGAGGATGTTCATGGCGTCGGCGGGCTCCGCGACGCCGTCGCCGCCGGCGGCGGGTTCCGCATCGCCGACGGTTTCATCAGCCCGCTGGACCTGATCGGGATCGGCATGCTGAGCGCGGAGGAAGCACGCGAGCTGCATGCCGCGGAGACCGCCACGGTCGGCGCCCCCGAGGAGGCCGGAGCAGCGGTGAGGAAGTGGATCAGGCTCGGATCCCGCAGGGCCGCGCGGCGCACCGCTCGACGGACCGCGCGGCGCGTCAACCGCCGCTGCGACTGATCACCTGACCGCGTCAGGCCGCGAGCCGACGCAGGACGAGGCCGCCGCCACGCGCGTGGCGGAGGCCTCGTTGTGTGTCCCGCGCTCCTGCGGCACTGCACGTAACGGCTGGCGCCGCACCGTCAGGGCTTGACGGGGCTCACCGCCTGATCGATGACCAGCACGAGCCGGGCCAGCAGCTGTTCTGCCTCGGCCGTCGTGAGCAGGCCGAGGGACCGGGCCGTGCGGACCTCGGTCGTGATCAGCCGGCAGAGGTGGCCGGACCACACCGCCACCTCGGGCTTGTCCCTCCCGACAACAAAGAGGCGAGTCGCCGCTCGGGGAAGCGGCCTCGCCGCCGTCACCGGTACCGCCGATCCGCCGGGGCCGTCTCCCGGTCGGCCCCGAACCCGGCCTCGGCGACAGCGCTCTCGGCGCGGTCGACGGCGATGCCCACACCCGGCCGCGGCCGGTCCCGACCGGTCTGCCTGCCTACCGTCCGACGCTGTTCCGACATCGGCCCGTCCTCCGATCCTACGGGTGGTCCCGCGGCGGAATCATCTTCATCGGCGCAGGTCGGCGGGGCATCGCCTGCGGCGGGTGGTCGGCCCGCCGGGAAGGCGGTCAGCGTGCTCCGCTGCTGAGCAGGCCGTGCTCGTGGGCGGCGAGCACGGCGAGGCGGCGGCTGCTCACGCCGAGCTTGGCGTAGATCGACCGCACGTGGCTCTTGACGGTGTTGACCGAGACCGTGAGGTCGACGGCGATGTCCTCGAGCGAGAGCAGGGACGGCAGCAGCCCGAGCACCGTGATCTCCCGCTCGCTCAGCATCGCCCGCTGGGTCGCCCGCCCGGCGCCGGCGGCGAGTGCCCGGTCCACGACCTCGTCCCAGGCCCCGAAGCTGCCGTGCTGATGGACGAGCAGCTCGCGGACACCCGGTTCGGCGAGGGCGAAGGGCCGAATCGCGTCGAGCGGCTCGGCGAGGGCCAGGGCGGTCTGCAGCGCGCGGCGGGCGGCGGGCCGCTCGCTCGCGGAGGCCGCGATCGCCGTCTCCAGCAACCAGGTGTCGACCATCGTGGAAGGGAGCAGCACGGCGGTCGAGCCGTCCAGCACCGGCCGGATCAGGCTGCGCGCGTGGTCCCGCCGGCCCGCCGCGGACTCGAGCCACGCCCGCATCATCAGGAGCTCACCGCTGTCGCCGGTCCGCTCGGCCAGCCAGGCCAACGCGGTCCGCGCCGCGGCGGAGTGCCCGAGGAACAGCGCGGCGCGGAACTCCAGCAACGCCAGCGCGGCACACTGCTCGGCTCCCGCCTCCTCGACGCCGAAGTCCGAGCGGGCCCGGTGCAGCTCGGCCAGCCCGCCGGCCCGGTCTCCGAGGTCGAAGACCGCGGCACCGTGAACGGCCTGCAACGCGAACCACAACGGGGGCGACGCGACCGCGGGGCCCGGGGCCAGGCCTTCGGCGGCGAGGCGCTCGGCGTCGGCGGCCTCGGAGCGCAGGAGCGCGGAGTAGGCCAGCATCGCGGTGGCCGCGGTCGACCACGACGTGCCCTCCCAGCCGTGGGCGGCCGCGGTGGCGAGGGCCTCGCTGCTCACCACCCGCATCCTCGGCAGGTCCCCGGCGGTGGCCGCGACGACCCCGAGCAGCGTGAGGCACTGCATCTGCAGATAGTCGAAACCGTGGCGGCGGCTCAGGGCCAGCGCGGCCTCGAACTCGGCGCGGGCCCCGATCCGGTCGTCGTGCTCGAGCCGGGCATTGCCCCGGCTCAGCCGGGCGAGCGCCTCCAGCTCCGGCTCGGCGGGCAGCTCGTCGGTGTCCGCGAGCGCGGCCGGGGCCGGGGCCGGGGCGCGGCCGGGGCCGGGTGCGCCGGCGCCGAGCTGCTCGGCACCGAACTGCTCGGCCACCGCGCGGAGCACCGCGAGCTCCACGGGCCCGTGGGCCGGCCAGAACTGCCGGGCCCGGCGCAGGTCACTCCGGGCGGCGGGCAGTTCCCCGGCCTCGATGTTGCTCAGCGCGGAGGCGAGGGACAGCCAGGGGTCGGTCGCGGTGGCGTGCGTCCCGACGCTGGACAGGGCCCGGCGCAACGGCTCGTGGTCCCCCACGAGGAGCAGCGGCACGGCGAAGCGGTGCAGCAGGTCGGTCAGCAGATCCGTGCTGCGGCTCCGCGCGGCATGGTCGAGGGCCTGCACGGGCCGGCCCCGGTCCGCCCACCACCGCGCGGCCACGGCGTGCAGGTGCGCCCGCCGCCGCTCGCCCTGGCGCTGCAGGTCGGCGAGCAGGTAGGTGTGCAGGAGCTCCTGGACGCTGTAGGCCTCGCGCCGCCCCCCGGTGGCGGCGACGAGGGCGGTCTGGTGCTCGAGCCGGTCGAGCATGCTGCCGGCCTCGTCCAGTCCCGAGAAGCTCGGCGGCGAGCCCGGTCGGCACCGGGTTGCTGATGCTGATCACGCGCAGGAACTCCTGCACGTCCCCGGGCAGGCCGGAGAGGATCTCGCCGACGAGGTAGTCGGCCACGCAGCGATCCGCCCCGGAGAACTGCGCGAGGAAGGTGTCGCGGTCGCCGGTCTCCCGCATACCGAGCGCGGCGAGCCGCAGCCCGGCGGCCCAGCCGCCGGTGCGCCGGTGCAGCACCCCCAGCTGCGGTTGCGTGAGGTGCAGCCCCGACTTCTCCATCAGGGTCGCCGCCTGGGGCCGGGTGAAGCACAGCTGCGCCGCGCGCAGCTCGCGTAGCCGCCCGCCCAGCCGCAGCCGGGGGAGGGACAGCGGCGGATCGAGGCGGCTGGACAGCACGAGTTGGACGGTGGCGGGCCTGACCCGGATCAGGATCCGGATGCCGTGCAGGGCGTCGGCATCGACCAGCTCGTGCACGTCGTCGAGGACCAGGCGCAGCGGCTGCGGCAGGGCCTGCAGGGCGTCGGCGAACTCGGCCACGAACTCCGGCAGGGCACCCGGTCGCACCGTCCACGGGGCGTGCAGCCGGCTGCCGGGCGGGACCGACGGGCAGCCCGCGACCGCCGCCACGATGGACGCCCACAGCCGGCTCGGGTCGTTGTCATCGCGATCGAGGCCGACCCACGCGGTGTCGACCGCAGCGCTCGTCCTGGCCCAGTCCGCGAGGAGCAGCGTCTTGCCGTAGCCGGCGGGAGCGCAGACCAGCGAGAGGTCCGCAGCCGCACCGGCGTCGAGGTCCGCACACAGCTCCGCACGCGCCACGAACTCGGGCGGGACCTGCGGCACCGTGATCTTGACGGCCGGAACGAGCGGCATGGCGTCAGCTCCAAGTTGCCCGTCCCGGCCCCTCGTGATCATTCGCGCGAAGAATTCGGCTTGATCTCCCGAGGAGGGCCCGGCGCACAATTTGATCTCGTAACGAGTTTTACTCGATGACAATAGTGTTCACAGATGATGGGCGTCTATCGACGACCACCGAATAGGTATTTTACGCATACATCATTCACCGCAATGTCTTCGTCTGAACAGTCCCCTGGCGGCGGCTCGCCAGGCCGCGTAAGGATGGGTCTTACGATCGTTGGCAATATTCACCCAGATGAAAGAGCGGCCAGTGAAATCTAGCTGCGGCAGTGTGGTAACCGGGCGCCGCCAGAGCAGATCGCGGAGCCCGGATTGATCACTGCGCCGCAGGCCCGTCGGGACTCGACTTTCGTGCCCGATCGGGATCCGTCATCCGGCGAACCACACATCCACGAGATCCTCCGCCGCGAGTCGCTGCTCCTGGGCGACCCGCTCGAGCGCCGTGGCCAGCGCGAGCGATAGCGCCACCGCGAAGTCGCGGAGCCGGCCCGCGCCCTCCTCCCGGACGACGCGGTCCACGAGGTCGTTCAGTGCGGCGAACCCGCGCTCGTAGTTGTGGTCGTCGGACAGGACGGCCCGCATGGCCTCCAGGACCAGCGGACGGGTCTGCCGCTCGGCGAACAGGTCACTCACGTTCGTTCTCCTCGCGGGCCCGCGGAAAGTCGTTGCCCCGCCGACCTCTGGCCGAGTGACTCTAGCCCGTGATCCCCGAGCGCTGGGCGCCTCCCACTGGTGGGCGGAGTCACCCGGGCGGGGTGACGCCGCCGGCCCGGCCACGGGCCACGGTGGTCGTTCCGTGGTCGTCCTGAGGAGGCCGAGTGTCATGAACGCACCGGACGGGTCCCCTGGCGCGGGACTCGCGCCCCCACCGCCCTCGACCGCTCGACGCCTGGCCGCCGGAGGCGCGCTGCTCACCCTCCTGGCGGCGGCCGCGGTCGCGGTGTCGACCTTCCTGCGGGATCCGCTGGTACTGATCCTGGTGGTGCTGCTCATCGTCATCACCGTGGTCGCCGCGTGGACGGCGTTGGTGAACCACGGCGGCCGCCGGCTGGCCGCGAGCGTGGCGGCGGTCGTCGCGCTGGCGACAGCGGTGGCGCTGCTGTTCGCCGGCTCGATGCTGCGGATCGTCGCCGTCGTCGCGCTCGTCCTGGTGGCCACGGCGGCGGCCCGGGTGGCGATCGGCCACGACCTCGCGCACGGCTCGGCCGGGGCCCGGTCCGTGGGGCGCGCCCGGCAGGGCGTCCTGATCATGAACCCGTGGTCCGGCGGCGGGAAGGTCGAGCGGTTCGGCCTGGAGCAGGAGGCGCGGCAACGCGGCGTGGAGCCGGTGGTGCTGCGGCGCGGGGACGACCTGCAGGCGCTCGCCGAGCAGGCCGTCGCGAAGGGCGCGGACGTGATCGGGATGGCCGGGGGCGACGGCTCGCAGGCTCTCGTCGCGGACATCGCCCGCCGGCACGACGTCGCGTTCGTCTGCGTTCCGGCCGGTACCCGCAACCACTTCGCCCTCGACCTCGGGCTGGACCGCGCCGACGTCACGGCCGCTCTGGACGCCTACGACAGCGCGGTCGAGCGCCGCATCGACCTGGCCCTGCTCGGGGACCGGGTGTTCGTCAACAACGCCTCGCTCGGCGCGTACGCCACCGTCGTCCAGTCCGACGCGTACCGCGACGCGAAGCTCGCGACCGCCGCCCAGCTACTCCCCCAGCTGCTGGGCCCGGAAGCCGAGCGCCTCGACCTGCGCTTCACCCGTGCCGACGGCGAAGCCGGGGGCCACGCCGACGTCCTGCTCGTCTCCAACGGCGTCTACCGTCTGGACAGCCTCAACGGGTTCGGCACCCGGGAGCGCATGGACACCGGCGTCCTCGGCGTCGTCACGGTGACGGTGGACCGCGCGCGGGACATGCCGAGCCTGCTCTCCGCGGAGGCCAGCGGGCACATCGAGCGCTTCCACGGCTACCGGGCGTGGACGACCCCGGAGTTCGAGGTCGACTCGGCGGACCCGCTGGTGGACGTCGGAGTCGACGGCGAGGCGCTGCAGCTGGCCCCGCCGCTGCGGTTCCGCTCGCTACCGGGCGCGCTGCGCGTCCGGACCCCGGTGAACGCGCCCGGCGTCGCTCCCGCCGCTGTGGCACCCGCCGGGTTCCAGGACGCCGTCACCGCCCTGCTCCGCGTCCTCGGCGGACAGCCGGCGCGGTGACCACCCGCCGCGCCGGGCGCCGCGGTCGATCGAAGGCGTCGCCGTGAACCGCCTCGGCGACGGGTCGGCCCTACTCCGCCCGCGGGACGGGGTGGACGGACACTAGCGTGATGCCCAGCGTCTGGAACTGGGCGATGATGCCGCGCAGGTGCGCCTCGTCGAGCACCTCCCCCTCGATGACTGTCTGCACCGGCGCCTCGCTGATCTGCATGTCGGCGAAGGCGTCCCGGGCCTCCTCCGACAACCTGCCGTCGACCCGGAACTCATACCGCCTCGTGCCCATCAAGCCTCATCTCGTCTCGGAGGCTGCGGTGCCGGTGCCTTCGGGGGCCCTTCCGCCGAAATTCCCTGCTCCCGTCCGCCGGAAGAGCCATCGCCGGGCTGGGTGAGTGGCCGCACACAGCACGAGGCCTCCGCCACGCGAGTGAGGGAGGCCTCGTGGTGCGTCGGCTCACGGCCTGACGCGGTCAGGTGATCAGTCGCGGCGGCGGCTGACGCGCCGCGCGGTCCGTCGAGCGGTGCGCCGCGCGACCCTGCGGGATCCGAACATGATCCACCTCCTCTCCGCTGCTCCGGTGTCGTCGGGGCACGACCCCTCAGCCGGCGCCGACCGTGGCGGTCTCCATGGCGTGCAGCTCGCGCGCTTCCTCCGCGCTCAGCATGCCGATCCCGATCAGGTCCAGCGGGCTGATGAAACCGTCGGCGATGCGGAACCCGCCGGCGGCGGCGACGGCGTCGCGGAGCGGCACCGCCCAGTGGTGTTCGAGCAGCACGAGCGCCGCGGCCGATCCGTCCGGGATCTCCTCGATCACGTCCCACGCGTCCTCGTCGGAGAACGCGTGAATGCCGTCCGCGGCGGCCCGCGCACCGGCTTCCGCACCCGCCTCGAGCCCTTCCTCGCCCTCGATCCCCAACCCGACCAGAGCCCCCACCACGCTGCCGAGCTCGGTCGCCTCGTCGTCGGACAGGTTGCTCAGGTGCGCCACCTCGACCTCGCCGTCGGTGGTCTTGTGCACCGCGAGGGCGTCGATCACCCGGACCGCGTCACTCTCCCGCAGGCGCTCCAGCTCCGCGGCGATCTGACCGTGGAAATCGGGCTCGGGAAATCCTAGAACGATCAGCTGGACGGGTCCGATGGCCATGACTCTCCCTCTCGTGGTTCCGAGCGCCGCTCACGAATCCTTGGGGACGACGCGGCGGCCAGTGTCATCCGCGGCCGGCGCCGTCACCTCATCCGGAGAGGGTGACCGCCCTGTCGTCGCGGTCAGCCCGGTAGCCGCTGCAGGGAGAGCACCTCCAGGCCCATGTCGCTGCACAGCGCCAGCAGCTCGTGCAGGTCGGATTGAGCGGGAAGCACGCCGAACAGGAGCGTCTGCGATGGCACCGCCTTCACCTCCATCGAGCAGAACGCGCCTCGCGCACGCTCGGACAACCGTCCGCGCACACACACCTCGTACCGCGCCATCGCCGCTCGCCTCCCTACAACCCGGCCCGTCGACACCAGGACTCCAGGCTCCGCCCCGCGACTCGGTTCGTCCTCGCCCGCACCGGATGACCCGGAGTGCCCCGCCCGGACCGGATCGAGGTCAGTTCCCGGCGTCACGCTTTGCAGACCGGGTGCGACCAGCCTGCCGCGGAGCGGACTGCGGTGGGGGCACCGAGGCTGGTTGCGACACCGGAGCGGTCGACCAGGTGAGCTCCACCTCGAGCTCGACATCGTCACCGTCGACCTCCACCTCGACCTCGCACTGCACGTGGTCGGGAACGTGGAGTTTCACGGTGCTGGCCCCCAGCCTGACCTCGACGTGACCGCCTTCGGAGAGCGCGGCGGCGAGTGCGGACAACCGTTCCGCTGCCTCTTCGCGGGAGAGTGACTCGGTTCGCTTGATCTCGACGTCCGACATGAGCGGCTCCGTTCCTCGGGTTCCGACGTTCTGGGTGTCCGCGTCCATCGGCCATCGTGGCCGCCTCCCCGCCCGGCCGACTCGCCCGCGGCGAGTGAAAGGAGACGACCGACGGTCGTCGAGGGCTACGGCGCGGTCCCGTTCATCCGATTCGGATGAGGACCGGCGACCCGTCGGGATCGACCATCGGACCTGTCGTCGACGTCGGCGCGCCGGCACATGCGCGACCGGGCCGCGCCCGCCACGGAATGAGCGGACGCGACCCCGGTCCGCGTCAGTCCCGGCGGTCCGCCCGGCGCGCCGTACGGCGCCAGTGACGGCGAACGACACCGACCCCGAACCAGACCATCGCCCCGATCAACGCCGTCACCAGCGTGAACAACCACAACGGCCACGTGAAACTCCAGAACAGGAAATCCAACGTGATCCGCTCGGTGTTCTGAAACATGAACACCACAAGCAACCCCACCCCGATCAGCGCCGCGATCGCTCCACCACCGAGCCGCAGCCCCCGCCCCTCCGGAGCACTGGTGGTACCACCGGAACCCTGCCCGACCATGAGCACTTCCTCTCCCTGGAACCTCCCCCGGGGCCGACCACCCCCACGACCCGTCCCGCGCTCAGAGCGTCCGCTCCCGCCGAGGGGTACAGCCCTTCTCCTCCGCCCGCTGCCACGCCCCCACACCCGCCCCGACAGCCGCCCCGACCTGCTCCCACCTCAACCCCGCAAGCTCCCGCGGCGCCAAATCCACCCGGCGATACCAACGCCACCCCGCCCCGACCAAAGCAGCGCTACCCACCGAAAACCCGACCAAGCCCAAAAGACCACTCATCCCGACCGACACAGCCCCGGCGAGCACCACACCCCGATCGAGATCCTGTGAAAGACCAATCCGTACGACGGCTGTCCATCCCCAACCCCCGTCGACCAACGACGACGCACCCAGCGCCGGTGAACAAAAGCCTGCCCGGCCCAGAACACACCAGCATCACCCGCCCGGGATGACACGGATCCGGCCTTGCCAGGATCCGGCAGGGCTTCGCCGTCGGCGCGTTCCTTCCACTTCGACGCGAGTGCCACGCGTTCGGCCGCGCCCGCGCGTTCGAGCGGCTCCGTCAGATCGTCGACGGCCGACATGACAACTCCCGCTGCGGGAGACGCCGCGTCCGGCTCGTGTGCTTCCCGCGTCCGTGATCAGACGACGCGACCGGACTACAGGTCCGCCCGGGCGGTGACCCGCCCGCCCGCGATCGCGTCGACCAGTGCCGCGTGGTCGCGCTCGGTCTGGTCGGCATAGGCCACGGCGAACTCGCGGACGGCGACGTCGAACGCGGTTCCCGAACCCAGGTAGGCCGCGATCGCGAGCCGGTCCCCGGTCCGGGCGTGCGCCCGGGCGAGGGTCCATCCGCACAGCTCGCCGTAGGCACGCATGGCCTTCGGCACCATCCTGGCGAGGTCCGCGGAGCCCTTCCAGTCCCGCAGCTGGCGCACGTAGAAGTCCCGGGTGCGTCCGTCGAACCCATGAACGCGGACCCAGCCCAGGAAGATGTCGCTGACCGCCTGCATCATCCGCTGCCCGACCACCACCCGCTGCCCTGCGTTCGGGTACTCGCTCGGGCCGAGGAAGCGCTCGAGCACCGAGGGCCCGGCCTCCTTGGCCTGCAGGAACAGCGGATCCGTGACGTCCTCGCCCAGCATCAGGAGCATCCAGGAGCGAGTGCCGACGCTCCCGACCCCGACCACCTTGCGGGCCACGTCGACCAGCCGGTAGCGGTCCAGCAGCACGCGCCGCTCCGGTTCCAGGCTCGTCCGGTAGGCGGCGAGGACCTCGCGCAGCCCGTCCATCACCGCGGCAGGGTCCGACCGGGACTCCGTCAGCTCGGAGACCGGCACGATCAGCGGCGGTTCCGCGACGATCCGTGCCCCGTCGTCGGTCACCCCGGCGAAGCGGGCGAGCGTGCCGAGGTTGTCCTTGGTCTTCGCCTTGTCGATCGACTTCGCGAAGCGTTCGGCGCGGGACCCGCGGATCACGTGCTTGAAGCGGGAGCGGACGGAGTCGATGTCGGCGGCGGCGTACCAGACGTCCAGGGAGGTGTCGGCCGCGAAGTCGCGCATCGCCGTGCGGTAGCCGGCGACCGCGGCGAGCACGATCTCCCGGCGGGCCCGGCCGGGGTAGCCGTTGTCCCGCGCCGCGATCTCCAGGCTCGCCGCGAGCCGCTTGACGTCCCATTCCCACGGGCCCGGCAGCGTCTCGTCGAAGTCGTTGGCGTCGAACATCAGCCGCCGCTCCGGCGAGGCGAACATCCCGAAGTTCGCACAGTGGGCATCCCCGCAGGCCTGCACCAGGAGACCGGTCCGTGGGGTGTCGACGAGGTCGCTCGCCATCGGCAGGGCGGCGCCCCGGTAGAAGGTGAACGGGGAGACCGCCATCCGGCCGTAGCGGATCGGCAGCAGCTCCGGCAGCCGGGCGGTGTCCTGGCTCGCCAGCAGCTCGAGCGGGTCGGCGCGGCCGGCGCCGGGGGTGAACTCGGCGTGCGCGGCCCTCGGCACCTCGGCCCGCAGCGCCCGGCCCCGGGCCACCCGTTCGGCACGGGTGAGGTAAGGGGCCTCGGCGGGCGATCGGGCCGCTCGCCTCGCCGGCGGACGTCGGGCGGTGGTGGTCCGGGTCATCACCCCTCCTGCTCGGGGTTGTGTCTCGCGGGTGTGTCTCGGGGGTGTACGCGCTAGTCCAGGTGGGGTTCGGACGCGCCGGAGAGCGCGTACCGGATCCAGCGGGCCGTCCCCGGCTCTATGGGCAGGGCATCGATGGCCGACGGGTCGAACCAGGCGGCGGCACTCGTCTCCCGTCCGTCCGGCCACGGCCGGCCCCCGGCCGCCCGGGCGTGCAGGCACACCACGAACTGTTGTCTCGTCGCGCCGCCCCCCGGTGCCACCACGACGTGCCCGGGGTCGGTGAACAGGCCCACGAGTCCGGTGATGTGCACCTGCACGCCCGCCTCCTCGGCGGTCTCGCGGACACCGGCGTCGCACGCGCTCTCGCCGACGTCGACCCGGCCACCGGGGAGCTCCCACGTCCCGCTGTCGCAGCGGCGGACCAGCAGCAGCGCGCCCTGCTCGTCCCGCGCGGCGACGAACACCGACGGAGTGACCATCGTGGCGGCCGGGGCCGCGGCGTCGTGGAAGTGCACCTGGCGAACCGTGTGCAGCACGAGATGCCCGTGATGGCTCCCGACCTCGATCCCGCTCATCCTCACTCCCCTCCGGCGGGGCCGGTGCGCCCCGGGAGCACGGTGGGCTTCCCGCAGCGGGCCCGGCATCCCCCGCGCCGGGTGAAGGCGCCCTGATCACCCGGCGCCCGGTGAACACGGGCGGGGCCGGCCGGACCCACCCCTCACCACCCCCGTCAGACGTGCTCGACCTCGGAGAACGCCTCACGCAGCCTCGCCTCCTGCTCACCCGACAGATTCGTCGAGATCAACGACGCCCCGGTCGTCCCGAAACGCTCCAAGACCTTGTCCGGCACCACATTCGACGACATCACAAACAACGCCGACGTCCCCGGCGTCACCTTCTCCCGCACCTCCTTGATAAACCCGTCATCGATCCCCACATCGGCCATCGACCCGGAAAGCGCCCCCATCGCGGCCCCCACCGCCAGCCCGAGCAACGGCACGAAAAAGATCAACCCGAACAACAGACCCCAGAAACTCCCCCCCAACGCACCCGCACCACTCATATCGTGAAGCTGCTGGGTCTTCGGCTTCTTCCGATCCGCAGGCCAGAAAACGTAAGCCGCATCGTCGATCCGGATCAACTCCTCCTTCTGCAGCTGCTTCAACAACTGCAGAGCACTCTCAGCCCCACCCGCCGAATCGAACTTCCACACCGTCAAAGTCCCCATACCCAGCCTCCTCATCCACACCCGCACGACATCCACACCCGCACGACATCCACATCCGCACGGCGTCCACATCTGCCCGGTCGCGACCCGGGCCCGGTGCAGCCCCCCACAGGGAACGCCGCGTCCGCCCGGCCGGTCGCCCGCATTCTGCGGACCCGGCCACCGGGCGACATCACCCCTCACGGGCGAGCACCCACCACCCCGCCCCCCAGACCGACGACGCCCCCAGACCGACGAAGCTCCCGGGCCGACCACGCCGGACACGGCCGATCCGCCCACGACACCCAGGAACACCACCGTGATCACCCGCCGTTCGCGAACAGCGCGGCCACGCCGTCGGCCGGATCACGGCGGACAAGGCCAGCAGCATCGCCTCGGTACTCACGCCGCGCAGGGACACGACCTGCGGGTCAGCCGCGCGGCGCCGGGGGCGGTGCCACCCCGCCCCCGGACCGCCGACCTGCTGCCCGGGGACGCTGTGAGCCACCGGCTCCGGGGCGGGCGGCGCGGCGGTGTGCGTGCGGCGCCGGGCCTGCTTGCGCTCCGCCTTCGCCGCCTCCGCCGGCGGACGGCGGGGACGCTCGGATCATCGGCAGCCGACGTCGTCACCGGGGCGACGCTAGAACCGCACCGCGCACCCGGCCTCACCCGCGACGGGCGAACGGGCTCACCCGGGCGGCGGCTGGAAGTGCGCGACCACCCAGGCCAGCGGCGGTAGGACCAGCAGGATCATCGCACCGACCGCCATCAGCACGGGGACGGCCAGGATCAGCCCGGCCACGAACAGGACCACCGCGAGGCCCACCGTCCTCCGGGCGATCCGCGTCCACTGCTCCCGGCGGCCGGACCCGCGGTCGGCGCGCAGCAGCAGGGCGAGATCGGGATCGTCGTCGGTCAGGGCCACCTCGATCGCGCGCAGGGTGCGCCGCTCCCGCCGGCTCATCGGCGCGGGCTCCGGTGCGGGCAACCTGTCGTCCCTCACGGCGCACCCAGTCTCCCGGCGCACCCGGCGTCGCGCCGGGCCGCGGCCTGCGACCACGTTGCCCGCGCGCGCCCGGCCAGGGAGAGGTCGCTCATCCCACATCTCCTCGCATCGCCTGATCCGCTGCCCACCACCCGGGAGGTCTTTCCGGCGAGCGTCGCAGCACCGGTGCCGGAAAGGCATCACCCCGCGGGGATGACCGGCGGCGGCGCCAGCCGGGCAGCCACGACCTGCGCGACCACGACGGCGACGATCACCAGCGGCATCACGGCCAGGCCGTCGGAGAACAGCAGCTACTCCTCCGTGTGGTCGTCGCCGAAGAAGCGGTCGTAGCGCTCCAGCGCGCTGATCACCATGTAGTTCAGTGGGAACCACAGCGGGCCGCGCCAGTTCGAGTTGCCACCGAACATCGCAGTGGTCGATTCGGCGGGTTCATAGTCGATCCCCGCCCGCACGCCGTCAACGATGTATCAGACGTGGATGTGCCGGCTGTTGACCGTACCGGTGCACCGTGCGGGTCGTCACCACCTGCAAAAGGTGACCACAGTCGGAGAAATACTCGATTGTGGGCAAGAATGCGACCGACCTCAGGGCCGTCGCCACCAACTGCCCGAGCCAGCTCCGTTGACGTTGAGCGGCGAATGTAGCTCTCAGACGATGGCTGCTTCGACGGTTCGCGGCTGCGGGTGCTCGACCCGAGAGGCCTTGAGCTTGTCCGTCATCCAGCTGGCGAGTCGGAAGCTCGTCCTCGTCGATCCGCACGACGCGGCTCGTCCATCGGGTGCGGAGCCCTGTTCGTCCAGAGGTAGACCGGCGAGCGTGCGTCGAAGCGCCGAGCTGCTGCTTCGATGCATGTGGTTCTGTCCGAGCCGGATGGCGGTGCAGCACCACGCGTCGGGCCCGGCGAGTTCCACTCGCGCGACCAGCGCGGAGGCGAAGTCGATCCGGACCAGGACGGCGACCTCGATCACGTCCTCAACGGCTTGGCTGTCGTGCGGGCGCATCACCCGGGGACAGCGCCGCGGCGGTCTGTGTTGTGGGGCGAGGGCGCGGGGACGTAGCCGGATCACCTCCGGCCTGGCCAGGCGGGTGACCTGCGGGTAGCGGTCGCGACCGTCGCGCGAGGAGCGTCAGCCGAATCGGTGCGCGTGCCGGGCGGCGCCGGCGGTGGTGATGCGGCGGACGCGATCGGCTTCCCGGCCCCGACGCGGGGAGCCCGAGGACTGATGGCACCCCAGTGGTCCTCGTCGGCCAGGGACGACCGCCCTACCTCGCCCCCTGCGGGTGATGCCGACTAGCGGCGTCCGAGCGACGGTTGCGTGCTCAGCGGGTGCCTCCGCTGTACCGGTCACGCCGTGCGTGGATGAAGGAGTTCGACATGCACTTGTGGGACGTGGTGGTGCCCATCTTCTGGTTCATGATCCTCTTCGCCTGGGCCTGGTTGCTGATCGCCATCCTGGGCGACCTCTTCCGGCGCGAGCTGTCGGGATGGGGCAAAGCGCTCTGGACACTGTTCCTGATCGTCGCGCCGTGGCTCGGTACCCTCGTCTCCCTGATCGCGCGCGGGCGATCGATGAACGAGCGCGTCCGGGCAGACGCACGACGGAACAAGCGCGACTTCCACGTCCGGGAGACAGCTGGAGCCGCCACACCGAGCACCGCGGACGAACTCGCCGACCTCCGGGACCGCAGCACCATTTCCGACGAGGAGTTCCGCCACGCGAAGGCGAAAGTGCTAGGGATGGAGCCCGGGTCGGCCGCTCTGGCGCCCGTAGACGACCGCGCAGTCCCTTCACCCACGTGACCGCGACACCGCAACCAACCGGCAACGGTGCCGACCGGAGCGCCGGAGCAGGGAGACCGCGCCGGAGCAGGGAGACCGGAGCCCGACAGGCCATTGGCCGCCTCGGCTCTCGCTGGAGGGACGAGCGGGAGCTCGCTCACGCAATCTACGGCACCGTGGTGGGTTCGGCGGTGATGGTGGCCGCAAGCCTCCACGGCGCGCTCGGCCAGGTCGTCATCTCGGTCGTCGTCACGCTGCTCGTCTACTGGGTGACCGAGCGCTACGCCGAGCTACTCGCCGCCGGAGCCCGCGGCTCGGTTCCCGACCGGCAAGCCGTGATAGTCGCACTGCACCACGGCTGGCCGATGCTGCAGGCCTCCTATTTGCCAGTAGTCGCGCTACTGGTCGCATCGGCGCTCGGTGCAGAGTTGCCGACCGCGGTGCTCGCGGCGCTGTGCCTGTCAACCGTGCTGCTCGCCAACCTCGGCTACGGAGCCGCACGCCGCTCGGACGCCAGTCTGCTCAGCGCTCTCGGGTGGGCGGCCGCGAGCGCCATGCTCGGCGTTGCAGTCATTCTGCTGAAGCTGGCACTGCACTGACCGACAAACACAAGCGGTCGAGTCGACGCCGACCCACCGCTGCCGCAAGAGTGACCTCCGGTGCCGCCGCTCGCAGGCGGCGCCAGAACCCGCGTGCCTGAGCACCAGCGTGTTGACGAAGTAGACGGGGCGACGGCGGGACTCTCGACAGCTCAGTCACGAGCGTGGCCATCGCGGGTGAACCGGCCGATCACTTCACCGCCGGCCCGCCGTATTCAACGCCTCGTCCAGGGTGATGGCGGCGTCGATCAGCGCGAGGTGGGTGAACGCCTGCGGGAAGTTGCCGATCTGTTCTCCCGTCAGGGCGCTCTCCTCGGAATAGAGCCCGACGTGGTTGGCATAGGTGAGCATCTTCTCGAACGCGAGCCGGGCGTCGTCGAGGTGGCCGGCGCGGGCGAGCGCGTCGACGTACATGAACGTGCAGAGCGAGAACGTCCCCTCGTCGCCGAGCAGGCCATCCGGCGAGGCTCCCGGGTCGTAGCGGTAGACCAGACTGTCGGTCACCAGTTCCTCGTCCATCGCCCGCAGGGTGGAGAGCCACAGCGGATCCTGCGGGGCGATGAAGCCGACACTGGACATCCGCAGCAGCGAGGAGTCCAGCACCTGACTGCCGTAGTGCTGGACGAACGCCTGCCGCTGCTGGTCCCAGCCCTTGTCCATGATCTGGTCGTAGATCGCGTCCCGGGCCTGCGCCCAGCGGTGAGTCCCCGCAGGCGACCGGCGGGTACGGGCACGGATGGGGCACGCCGCGGGCACGGGCCATCCCCTCGCTCATGCCGTTGCTCGAACTCGTCGTGCGAGTGGGTGTTAACGGCTCAGCGTGGACCGTCACGGTTAGAGGGAGTGGATTTACAGACCACTGTCAACCGGGCCTTGACCTGCGGCGGAGCCGCGGACCGCTCTCCTGCGTCTGTGCATGGTCCGCGCTCGCCTCGTCACTCGCTTCCGAGATCTGTCGGGACCCGTACGCGTGCGGTCTCTCCCGTGCTGACCTGCCGAGGAGCGTGTCCCTCGTCGTCGCTGGGACAGATCTTTCCGCCGACGCCGATGAGTTCGTGACTTGCGCCGGGTCGTCACCGGCATGAGCGATACGGATGCCGGCCTGGGCAAGGTCGTCGTGAACAGGGCGATGTCGCTGGACGGCTTCATCGCCGGCCCCGACAACGCGATGGACTGGATCATCGAGTGCATGAAAGGGGACCCGTTTCCTGAGGTCATGCAGGCCACCGGCGCCATGCTGGCCGGCCGGGGTACCCACGAGGTCGCCAAGCGGATGCCCGACGAGGACACCAACTACGACGGGGGGCCTGTGTTCGTCCTGACGCACCAGCCGCCGGACGAACCGGAGCAGGGGGTCACATTCCTCACCTGCGATCTCGGGGAGGCCGTCGCGACGGCGCGCGCCGCCGCGCGTGGGAAGAACCTGGAAATCCTCGGAGCCGACATGGCCAGTCAGTGCCTACAGCGAGGTCTCGTCGACGAGGTTCTGGTGTATGTCCTGCCAGTGCTGCTCGGCGACGGCGTGCGTTTCTCGACCTCCGGGCTCGGCAGAATCGACCTTGAACCGTTCAGCAACAGGCAGTCGGGTCCCGTTACGATGCTCCGCTTCCGCGTGCGGAAGTAGGTATGTGCGCAGCGTTCGCCTACAGGCAGCGCCTCTGGCGCGCCGCGAGGAGGTCGCCACCGCACTGGACGTTCCCTGATCTCGCGTGGCGGCGTCGACGGTGGACGGCCTGATCGACCGCGGCCGAGTGCCGGCCGTCGTACGCTCCGGGCGGGCTGCCTGATGGCGCGCCGCGACTTCGGACGCGTCCGGCAACTTCCCTCCGGCAGATGGCAGGTCCGCTACCCCGGTCCCGACGGAGTCCTCCGACCGGCGCCGCGCACCTTCGACCGGAAGCGTGAGGCGACAGACTGGCTCGCCGAGATCCGCACCGAGATGGCGCGCGGAGACTGGATCGACCCGGACCGTGGCCGCGTGTCCTTCGCCGAGTTCGGCGGGCGCTGGTTGGTGGAGCGTGAGCTGAGCGAGACGACCCGGCAGCGCTACGGCTACGCGTTCCGTCTCCACCTGGTGCCGACGTTCGGAGACAAGGCGGTCGCCGAGATCCGCGCGTTCGTACATGGCGGGCCGACAGGCTCAACGAACAGATCACGAACCACCGATCGGGGCGACTCGCTGAGGGGCACGATGGGCGCGATCCCGACGAGAAGGGGCACGCGGGGGGCACGAACACCTCGACGGCCTCGTGACGAGCAAGCCCGGTGCCAGCGTTCGTGCTGGTCAGGCTGTGGTGGAGACGAGGGGAATCGAACCCCTAACCCCTGCCTTGCAAAGGCAGTGCTCTGCCAATTGAGCTACGTCCCCGTGCAGGTCACGGTACCCCGTGGCCCCGCGGGAGCGGGCGGTCAGCGCGTGGTGGCCTCGTGCCACAGGTCCTCGTCCGACTTCGAACGAAGCTTGGCGAGGACCAGGAACGCGGCTCCGGCGACGGCGAGGAGAGCGAGGATCTTCTTCATCGTCGTCCACCTTCGATGACCGGTGCCGATGGGAGTGGGCCTAGCTGGATTTGAACCAGCGACCTCGTCGTTATCAGCGACGCGCTCTAACCAACTGAGCTATAGGCCCCTGCGGCATGGAGAACTCTACAGGAGCCCTCCAGTGGGTTCTGCACCCCCTCCCCTGCGGCGGTGCAGAACCCGAAACCGCTGGTCAGTCCCGCTCGGAGAGCGTGACCTCGACCCCGCCGACCAGGTCGGCGGAGACGTTGTAGACGAACGCGCCCACCGTCATCGCGACGGCGAACAGCAGGCTGTTGATCGCCCCGACGACGGCCGCGAGACCGAACACCCGGCCCGCGCTGATGAGCGAGCTGCCGGTCCGGGTCTCGCCGGACACGAGGTCCGCGTAGGTGCCGTTGAGCCGGTCCCAGACGCCGATGCCGTCGAGCACGCCGTAGAGCACGCCGACCGCCACGAGCCAGATGAAGAACAGCACGACGGCCAGCACGAGGGCCAGCTTCAGCACCGACCACGGGTCGAACCGTTTGACCTGCAGCAGCGCCTGGCGGGGGGCGCGGCTGCGGACCGGCGGCGCCTCGGGGCGTCCGTCGGTGCCCTCGGGCTGGCCCTGACCGCCGAGGAGCGGCGCCGCGGCCGCTGCCGGCGGCATGCCGGCCGCGTTGCGGTCGAGGTAGGCGGTCGGTGCCTCGCTCAGCAGGCTGTCCGCCACCGACGGGGCCGGCGCGGCCGGGGCCGGACGGCGCACCTGCTGGGTGGCGCTCTCGTCCCCCGGGACGCGACGCCACGGGGGCGGCGAGCCGTCCGAGGGGGGACCGGCGTCCGCAACCGTCCCCGGCTCGGCCGGACGCTGCGTAGGCAGCTCACCGGACGCGGGAGCCGCGTGGGACGACGCCTCCGGTACGGCACCGGCATCCGGGCGCCCGGCGCTCCGGCTGGTCGGCGACGGCGGCTGCGGACCGGACGAGCCGGCGGACGGCGCCGGAGCAGCCGTCCCACCGGACACCGGACCCGCCGCCGAGCCGTTGCCGGACCCGCCGTTCGCCACCGGAACGCCTGCGACCGGGGTCGGTGTGCCGTGCGCCACAGGCGCCCCCCCGACGGGGGTCGGCGCGCCGTTGGGCCTTGTCTGCCCGGACGGTGACACGCCACCCACCGCACCTCCGGGGAGGGCCTGTGAGTCCGTCGCGACGCTGCGGCCGGGCTCGGTCCCGTCGCCGGACGGCGCCGGCGGGGTCTTCTCGTTCTCGCTCACGAGGTGGGGATCTCCTCGGTCGTCGGCTGGGCGCACGGCACGGTCACGATCTGCTCGCCTGCGGCGATCAGCTCGACGTCCCGGTCACCTCGGGGTCGTCCGCATCGTCCTCGGCATTGCGTGCCACCGCCAGTAGGGTGGCGCTCTCGCCGAGGTTCATCAGGCGCACTCCCTTTGTCTGCCGACCGGCCTTGCGCACCTCGCGGGCCGAGGTCCGGATGACGCCACCGGTCGAGGTGATCGCGTACAGCTCGTCGTCGATCCCGACGATGAGCGCCCCGACCAGCGTGCCACGCCGCCGGTCGTACTGGAGGGTCAACACTCCCTTGCCGCCGCGACCCTGCACCGGGTAGTCCTCGATCGGCGTGCGCTTCGCGTAGCCGCCGGCCGTGGCGACCAGCACGAACCTGTCCGGCTGGACGACCGCGATGGACAGCAGCCGGTCCCCGGAGTTGAAGCGCATCCCCAGCACGCCGGACGTGGCGCGACCCATGGGGCGCAGCACCTCGTCGCTCGCCGTGAAGCGGATCGACTGGCCCTCGGCGGAGACGAGCAGGAGGTCGTCCTCGGCGGAGCAGAGCACCGCACCGACCAGCTCGTCGGAGTCCCGGAGGTTGATGCCGATCAGGCCACCGGAGCGGTTGGAGTCGAAGTCCTCCAGCTTCGACTTCTTGACCAGACCGTTTCTCGTCGCCAGGACGAGATACGGGGAGGCCTGGTAGTCCTTGATCTGCATGACCTGGGCGATGTGCTCGTCCGGCTGGAACGCGAGCAGGTTCGCGACGTGCTGACCGCGCGCGTTCCGGTTGGCCTCGGGCAGCTCGTAGGCCTTGAGCCGGTAGACCCGGCCCTTGTTGGTGAAGAACAGCATCCAGTCGTGGGTGGAGCACACGAAGAAGTGGGCGACGATGTCGTCCTGCTTCAGGGTGGCACCCTGCACGCCCTTGCCGCCGCGCTTCTGCGCCCGGTAGAGGTCCGTCTTGGTGCGCTTCGCGTAGCCGGTCTGCGTGATCGTGACGACCACGTCCTCGACCGCGATGAGGTCCTCGTTGGTGACGTCGCCGTCGTCCGGGACGAGCCGGCTGCGCCGCTCGTCGCCGTGCTTGTCGACGATCTCCTGCAGCTCGTCCCGGACGATCTGCCGCTGTCGCTCGGGGCGGGCGAGGATGTCCTCGTAGTCCGCGATCTCGAGCTCGATCTCGGCCAGCTCGTCGACGATCTTCTGCCGCTCCAGGGCGGCCAGCCGACGCAGCTGCATGTCCAGGATCGCCTGCGCCTGGATGTCGTCGACCTCGAGCAGGCTGATCAGGCCCTGGCGTGCGACGTCGACGGTCTCCGACGCCCGGATGAGCGCGATGACCTCGTCCAGCGCGTCGAGCGCCTTGACCAGGCCACGCAGGATGTGGGCGCGCTCCTCGGCCTTGCGCAGCCGGTAGCGCGTCCGCCGGACGATGACCTCGATCTGGTGCCGGATGTAGTTCCGGACGACCTGGTCCAGCCGCAGCGTGCGGGGCACGCCGTCGACGATCGCCAGCATGTTGACGCCGAAGCTGTACTGCAGCTGGCTGTGCTTGTAGAGGTTGTTCAGCACGACCTTGGCGACCGCGTCCCGCTTGAGCGTGAACACGATCCGCATGCCGATGCGGTCCGACGACTCGTCGTTGATCTCGGAGATCCCGGCGAGCTTGCCGTCGCGGATCATCCCGGCGATCGACTCGACGAGGTTGTCCGGGTTGACCTGGTACGGCAGCTCGGTGACGACGAGGATGGTGCGCCCCTTGCCGTCCTCCTCCACCTCGACGACGGCGCGCATCCGCACCGAGCCACGGCCCGTGCGGTAGGCGGACTCGATGCCGTCCCGGCCCACGATCAGGCCGGCGGTCGGGAAGTCCGGGCCCTTGATCCGGGCCATCAGCGCCTCGAGGAGCTCCTCGTCGGAGGCCTCGTAGTTGTCCAGCGCCCAGACGACGCCCTCGCCGACCTCACGGAGGTTGTGCGGCGGGATGTTCGTGGCCATGCCGACCGCGATGCCGGAGCTACCGTTGATCAGCAGGTTCGGCACGCGGGACGGCAGGACGACAGGCTCCTGCGTCTTGCCGTCGTAGTTGTCGAGGAAGTCGACGGTTTCTTCCTCGATGTCCTGCAGCATCGCCATCGCGAGCGGGGTGAGGCGACACTCCGTGTACCGCATGGCGGCCGCGGGGTCGTTGCCTCGGCTGCCGAAGTTGCCCTGCCCGTCGATCAGCGGGTACCGCATCGACCACGGCTGCGCGAGCCGGACGAGCGCGTCGTAGATCGAGCTGTCGCCGTGGGGGTGGTAGTTACCCATCACCTCGCCGACGACACGGGCGCACTTGACGTAGGAGCGGTCGGGCCGGAACCCGTTCTCCCCCATCGAGTACAGGACGCGCCGGTGCACCGGCTTGAGCCCGTCCTCGACCAGCGGGAGCGCCCGGCCGACGATCACGCTCATCGCGTAGTCGATGTAGGAGCGCTGCATCTCCTGCTGGATGTCGACCGGCTCGATCCGGTCCCCGCCGCCCGGGGGCGGCGGCGGGAGTGTGGGGTCCAGGGTGTCCGTCACGTGGTCCTTCTTCTGCTCGTGCGATCCGTACGTCCGTCTAGAACACTCGTGTGACTAGACGTCGAGGAAGCGCACGTCCTTGGCGTTGCGGGTGATGAACGAACGGCGGGACTCGACGTCCTCGCCCATCAGCACGGAGAACAGCTCGTCCGCGGTCGCGGCGTCGTCCAGGGTGACGCGCAGGAGCACCCGGTGGGCCGGGTCCATCGTGGTCTCCCACAGCTCCTTGGCGTTCATCTCGCCGAGACCCTTGTAGCGCTGCACGCCCTCTTCCTTGGGCAGCTTCTTGCCCGCGGCGCGACCGGCCTCGATCAGCCCGTCCCGCTCGCGGTCCGAGTAGGCGAACTCCGGCTCCGCGCCGCGCCCACCCCACTTGATCTTGTAGAGCGGCGGCTGCGCCAGGAAGACGTGGCCGGCCTCGACCAGCGGACGCATGAAGCGGAACAGCAGCGTCAGCAGCAGCGTGCGGATGTGCTGGCCGTCGACGTCGGCGTCCGCCATCAGCACGATCTTGTGGTAGCGAAGCTTGTTGATGTCGAACTCGTCGTGGATGCCGGTGCCGAGCGCAGTGATGATCGCCTGGACCTCGGTGTTCTTGAGGACGCGGTCGATCCGGGCCTTCTCGACGTTGATGATCTTGCCGCGGATCGGCAGGATCGCCTGGAACATCGAGTCCCGGCCGGACTTGGCCGAGCCGCCCGCGGAGTCACCCTCCACGATGTAGACCTCGGACTTGGTCGGGTCCGTCGAACGGCAGTCCGCGAGCTTGCCGGGCAGGCCGCCGATGTCCCCGGCGCTCTTGCGCCGGACGAGCTCGCGGGCCTTGCGTGCCGCCATCCGGGCCTGCGCCGAGGACACCGCCTTGTTGACGATGACCTTGGCCTCGGCCGGGTTGCGCTCGAACCAGTCCGCCAGCCACTCGTTGCTGACGCGCTGGACGAACGACTTCACCTCGGTGTTGCCGAGCTTGGTCTTGGTCTGGCCCTCGAACTGCGGCTCGGCGACCTTCACGCTGACGATCGCGGCGAGGCCCTCGCGGATGTCGTCCCCGGAGAGCGCCGGGTCCTTCTCCTTGAGCAGCTTCTTGTCCCGCGCGTAGCGGTTCACCGTGCTGGTGAGCGCGGAGCGGAAACCCTCCTCGTGGGTGCCGCCCTCGTGCGTGTTGATCGTGTTCGCGAACGTGTAGACGGACTCGGAGTAGCCCGAGTTCCACTGCATCGCGACCTCGACCTGGTGGCCGGTGCCCTCTCCGGTGAAGCCGATGACCTTCTTGTGGATGGCTTCCTTGGACCGGTTGATGAAGGCGACGAAGTCCTCCAGCCCGCCCGGGTAGTGGAAGACGTGCTCCTTGACCTTCGCGACGTAGCCCTCGGCGTCCGGCTCCTCCGCGTCGGAGGTGTCGCCGTTGCGCTCGTCCCGCAGGACGATCGTGAGGCCCTTGTTGAGGAAGGCCATCTCCTGCAGCCGGCGCTGGATCGTCTCGATGCTGAACGTCGTGGTCTCGAAGATCTCCGGGTCCGGCCAGAACGTGAGGGCCGTGCCGGTCTTCTTCGTCTCCTCGCCCTTGTGCAGCTTCCCGGGCACCGAGTGGTCGTAGTGCTGGCGCCAGACGTGCCCGCTGACATGGATCTCGACGTCGAGCGCGCTGGACAGCGCGTTCACGACGGAGACGCCGACGCCGTGCAGGCCACCGGAGACCGCATAGGACTTGCCGTCGAACTTGCCGCCCGCGTGCAGCACGGTGAGCACGACCTCGACGGCCGGCTTCTTCTCGACCGGGTGCATGTCCACCGGGATGCCGCGGCCGTCGTCGACCACGCGGACACCGCCGTCGGCGGTCAGGGTGACCTCCACCCGCGTCGCATAGCCGGCCATCGCCTCGTCGACCGCGTTGTCCACGACCTCCCAGATGAGGTGGTGCAGCCCGCGTTCACCGGTGGACCCGATGTACATGCCGGGGCGCTTGCGCACCGCCTCCAGGCCTTCGAGCACGGTGATCGACGACGCGCTGTAGCCGCTCTTCTTCTCCGCCACGGGCTGTTGGTCTCCTCGCCACGAGAACCGGTGCCGCCCCGCGCCGGACGCGCGGGCACACCTGCTCAACGACCGAGCGGCCCTTCCGTCATCTGCCGCGGGACGCCGACAGGCGTCGCCTGCGAGCACCGATGAGGGGAGCCGCGCGGAACACTCCCTTTATTCTACTGGTCCGGTCCGACAGGAGTGCGGCTAGGACACGGCCAGAATCGTCACAGGCGCCCGTTCGTGGATGAGGACGGGTCGCGACGGCGGGTACGGGGCTCCCGAAGTGCAGCCGCGGCGTCATGTCGCGCTCATTTCGGCCCTGCGGCGCGCAAGCCGGTCCGCGCGGGTGTCAGGCAGGCCGTTCTCACACGGGGGTCCTGGGGCGAGGGAGCCTGCCCACCCCGCCCGGCGGGCTCAGCCGTAGGTGTCGCGCGGGCCCCGGCCGCCCCGGACGGAGCGCGGGCCGTGCCGCCAGCTCGGCCCGCTCGGGCCGACCACCCGGATCCGCCGCACGACGTCGCGGCCCACGGCCGCGGCGAGCCGGCCGAGGAGCTGGCGCTGCAGGGTGCGCACCTGCGTCGCCCAGGCCGTCGACTCCGCCTGCAGGGTCAGCTCGCCGTCCCGCAGGGAGACCGGCGTGCAGTGGTCCGCGATGTCCGGGCCGACGAGCTCGGGCCAGCGGCTCAGCACGGTCGCGTCGGTCAGCCGGGACGACCAGCCGCGATCCATGGACACCCTGGAGACGAGGCGGCCGAACGGCTGCGGGTCCCGGTCGTCCGGGCCCGGACCGGACCAGCGGCGGCGGCGGCCGGTGCGACGGGATCCGCGCACCGGTGTCCCACGGCGTTCGGCGTTGCGCTCCTCCCGCTGCTTCGCCGACGCCTCCCGGGCCGCCCGGAGCGCGTCGCGCGCAAGATCCGAGCCACGACGAGCGGTGCCGGAACCCTCGTCCCCAGGGGTGTGGACAGGACTGTGCATACCGGGCGAGGTCGACGGTCGATCGGCGTCGCCCGGCGGTTCCGAGTGACCGCCATCACCAGAAAGGTGGTAGTTATCCACAGTATCCACAGCCTTGTCCCCAGGAGAGGCCCAAAATCGGTCTCTCAGCGCCTGAAGTCCCCTCCCTCGTCAGGAGGGGTTCGTCTCCGATCCACCTGTCTCCACACGCACCACCGCGCCGCCGCCCACCGCGAACCGCGTCCCGTCCAATTCGGCCGGGACGTCCTCCGCGACGGCCGCCGTCACGATGACCTGTTCCGCCTCTGCGGCGACCGTGGCCAGCGCGCGCCGCCGCGCCGCGTCCAGCTCGGCGAACACGTCGTCCAGGATCAGGACGGGTTCGACGTCGTCCGCGCGGAGCAGCCGGTAGGACGCGAGCCGGAGCGCGAGGGCCAGCGCCCAGGACTCCCCGTGGCTCGCGTACCCCTTGGCCGGTCCCTGGCCGAGCCGCAGCTCGAGATCGTCGCGGTGCGGTCCGACGAGGCAGACCCCGCGCTCGATCTCCTGCCGGCGGACCCGCGCCAGCTCGTCCAGGAGCAGGGCCTCGAGCTCCACCGGGGTCGGCGGGAGGTCCCCCGGGACGGAGCACCGGTAGGCGAGCCCGATCGGATCGGAGGACGGCGCGACCTCCGAGAACGCCTTCTCGGCGTGCGGCGCGATGGCGTCGACGAGCTGGAGGCGGCCGGCGAGCAGGGCCGCGCCGGTCTTCGCGAGGTGCCCGTCCCAGACGTCGAGGGTCGAGAGATCGCCGCCGCCCCCGTTGTACCTGGCGCTCTTCGCGGTCTTCAGCAGCGCCGACCGCTGACGCAGCACCTTGTCGTAGTCCGCGCGTACGCCCGCATAGCGCGGGTACCGGGCGACGAGCAGCTCGTCGAGGAACCGCCGCCGCTCCCCCGGATCCCCCCGGACCAGCGCGAGGTCCTCGGGCGCGAACAGCACAGTGCGCAGGATCCCGAGGATCTCGCGGGGCCGCGGCACCGGCGCGCGGCTGACCCGCGCCTTGTTCTGCCGGCCCGGCGTGATCTGCAGTTCGACGTCCAGCTGCCGGCCGAGGTGTACGACCTGCCCGCGGACGATCGCGTGCTCCGCACCACGGCGGACCAGCGGCGCGTCGTTCGAGACCCGGTGCGACCCGAGCGTCGACAGGTACCCGATCGCCTCGACCAGGTTGGTCTTGCCGACGCCGTTCGGCCCGACGAGCACGCTGACCCCCGGCCCGAACTCCAGCTCGGCGCGTTCCCAGGAGCGGAAGTCCTCGACGGCCAGTCTCCGCAGATGCACTAGGACAAGCCCTGACCTAGCCCTGGGTCGAGCCGGTGCCCGAGCTCGGACCCGCGGTGTCACCCGGCCGGCCGGCCGGGCCGGCGCTCTTCTTCACCGCATGCCCGCCGAACTGGTTCCGTAGCGCCGCGACGGCCTTCATCGCCGGCGACTCGTCCTGCCGCGAGGCGAACCGCGCGAACAGTGCCGCCGAGATCACGGGCAGCGGGACGGCGTGGGTGATGGCCTCCTCGATCGTCCACCGGCCCTCGCCGGAGTCGTCGACGTAGCCCTCGAGCTCCTCGAGGTGCGCGTCGTCCTTGAGCGCGTTGACCAGCAGGTCCAGCAGCCAGGAGCGGACGACCGTGCCGCGCGACCACGCCTGGATCACCGCGGGCACGTTCGTGACCAGCGGCGCGGCCTCCATCAGTTCGAAGCCCTCGGCGTAGGCCTGCATCAGGCCGTACTCGATGCCGTTGTGGACCATCTTCGAGAAATGGCCGGCGCCGACCGGGCCCGCGTGCGCGAAGCCTTCCTCGCGCGGGCCTTCCGGCCGCAGCGCGTCGAAGATCGGCATGGCGAGCGCGATGTGCTCGTCCGACCCGCCGGCCATCAGGCCGTAGCCGTTGTCCTTGCCCCAGATGCCGCCGGAGACCCCGCAGTCCAGGTAGCCGATCCCCTTGGCGGCGAGCAGCGCGGCATTCGGGGCGTCGTCGGTGTAGCGGGAGTTGCCGCCGTCGATCACCAGGTCACCGGGCGAGAGGACCTCGCTCAGCTTCTGCACGGTGCTGCGGGTGGCGTCCCCGGACGGGACCATCACCCAGACGACCCGGGGGACTCGAGCGCCGCCGCGAGGTCCTGCAGCGAGCCGACGTCCGTCACCTCGGGGCGGGGGTCGTAGCCGACGACCTCGTGGCCCGCCGCACGAATGCGGTCCCGCATGTTGCCGCCCATGCGGCCGAGGCCGATCAGTCCGAGTTGCACGTCCGCTGCTCCTCCGCCGGGATGGATCTGATGCCGACCATCGTGCACCAGGGCGGACCGGCGGGCTCGCCCGGTCCGCCCGTTCCCCCGATGGCAGGCCGGTGCGTCAGCCGGGCAGCCGGACGGGCATCAGCAGGTGCAGGTAGCCGGGGTCCGGGGCGGGCTCGCCCTCGGCCGGCGGCGGGACGACCGGGCGCACCAGCGCGGGCCGGTTCGGCGTGGTGAAGGTGAGCTGGGCCCGGGCCGTGTGCAGGGCGCCGAGGGAGTCCAGCAGGTAGCCCGGGTTGAACGCGATGGTGAGCGGGTTCCCGTCGAGCATGCAGGGGAGCTCCTCCTCCGCGCTGCCGACGTCGTCCCCACCTGCGGCGAGCCGGAGCCCGTCCTCGCCGAACTCCATCCGGATCTGGGCGACCCGGTCCGCGACGAGCGACACGCGCTTGATCGCCTCGACCAGCGCGGCCACCTCGAGCTCGGCGGCGGTGGTGTGCTCGGTGGGGATGAGCTGGCGGAACCGGGGGAACTCGGCGTCGAGCAGGCGGGTCGTGGACCGGCGGCCGCCCCCGGTCATGCCCAGCATCCCGTCGCCCGCGGACAGCGCGATCTCGACCGTGCCGGAGCCGGCGAGGGTCTTCGCGACCTCGGCCAGGGTCCGGGCGGGGATCAGCACCGCGGTGGAGATCGATTCGTCCTCGGGCTGCCAGTTCAGCTCGCGGACGGCGAGCCGGAACCGGTCCGTCGCGGCGAGCGTGAGGCGCCCGCCCTCGATCTCGACCCGGACGCCGGTGAGCATCGGCAGCGTGTCGTCCCGCCCGGCCGCCACCGCGACCTGCGCGACGGCCTCGGCGAGCTGGTTCGCGTCGATCTTGCCCGCGCGCTGGGGCATCGACGGCAGCTGCGGGTAGTCCTCGACCGGCATGATCGGCAGGGAGAACCGGCTGTTCCCGCAGTTGATCGTGGCTCGCGAGCCGTCGACGACCATGTCCACCGGCTTCGAGGGCAGGGCGCGCGTGATGTCCGCCAGCAGCCGGCCGGAGACGAGGACCTTGCCCGGATCGCCGATCGTCGCGTCGAGTTCGACGCGGGCCGAGGTCTCGTAGTCGAAGCCGGAGACGGTCAGCTTGTCGCCGCCGTCGCCGCTGCTCCCCTCGATGAGGACACCGCCCAGGACCGGGACCGGGGGCCGCGCAGGCAGGCTGCGGGCGACCCACGCTGCCGCATCGGCCAGGACGTCGCGTTCGACCCGGAACTTCATGGCGGGATGGACCTTTCACCGATGGTGCTGAGGGGGACCGAAGGCGCGGGACTCTCGTCGGACGCCTGGACGGACACGGAACTCGACTGAACGTGCATCGACCGTCGCCGTGGACCGGGCGAGGGGCCCCGGAGCGGTTCGAGATCGGTCGGCCCACCGTAGAGCCTTCCGAGCCCGGGTGTCACGTCGGCCGTCGGCCGACCGGAGCGACCGGGTGAGGCGCGGCCGGGGACACGTTCGGGGCTCCATCCACCGCGTTGTTTCTCTTTAGATCTCTCCAAGAGAGAACTCCAGAAGCAGTGATAACACCTGTGGACAGTGTGGATGGAGCCCGTCGCCGCAGGTCGCACGGCGCGGCGTCGTGGGGACGGAACCCGGGGACTACCGGTTGACGGGCCGGGCGAACCGTGGATGGACGGCGATCGAGCCACCTTGTCCCGGATCCATCCCCCGATCCGAGGTGAGTTGTCCACGGGTTGGGGGTCGTTCGTCCACGGGCTGCTGACCGACCATCCACAGACTTGTCCCCAGATGTGGGTGAAGCGTGGCCGCGCGTCCACGCTGTGCGACCGCTCGGCGGGACCGGCACGTCACGATGTCGCGCGGGGAAACCCTCAGGAACCCCACCTTGCACATGTGCGATGACGCTCGGTGACCAGCAGCGAGCCGGCGCTCCCGTTTCGTGATCACGGCCGAGCGATGAACGCCCATTAGCGGCCGCCGAGCGGTACACGGTGGCGCGACACGCGCGGAGTTGCGGGATGCACCGGATCGAGATCGTGTCCGGATCGATGCACGCGGGGTTCGGCTGTGTCCGGTCGTCGGCGCGGGGATTCCGGGGAGCCCGGCCGGAGCGAGATCGGCGCTCTCCGGTCGTCTCAGCGGTGTTTCCGTGTGGGTGCTCGGCCCGCCTCGACTCGATGCGGGGAGTGAGTGGGCGGTCGGTCCGGTTCGGGGGTGTTTTCGTTCCGGGGCGCTGACCTGCGGTTGTGGATGCCTGGGGACAACTCGACGTCGAGTGGTCGGTCAGGGGTTCCGTGAAGATCGGCCCACCGCCGAACGGTGATCGACCCGAGACCCGGGCCGGGGGTGCCGGCGGCGCGGGTGGCGCGCGGTCGACCGGGAGCGTGGGGCCGGACGGTGCGCGTGGTGCCCCGGGCCCGGGGCACGGCCCGGACGCGGCAGGGACAGGTCAGGGTCAGTGGCGGGCGCGCTGCTTGATGCGCGCGGTGAGCTCCTGGACCTGCTCGAAGGTCTTGCGGCGGAGCGAGATCTCGTTGCGGATCTTCTTGTCCGCGTGCATGACGGTCGTGTGGTCCCGGCCGCCGAAGGTCTGCCCGATCCGCGGCAGCGAGAGGTCCGTCAGCTCGCGGCAGAGGTACATGGCGATCTGCCGGGCCTGGGCGAGCGCCTTCGTCTTGCCCGGCCCGCACAGCTCGTCGAGGGACACGTTGAAGAAGTCCGCCGTGACGGCCATGATCGTCGGCGCCGTGATCTCCGACGCCGCCGCGTCCGGGATGAGGTCGCGCAGCACGATCTCCGCGAGCTGGGTGTCGACCGGCTGCCGGTTCAGCGACGCGAACGCCGTCACCCGGATCAGCGCGCCCTCGAGCTCGCGGATGTTCCGCTCGATGCGCTCGGCGATGAACTCCAGGACGTCACCGGGAACGGCGAGCCGGTCCTGGGCCGCCTTCTTCCGGAGGATCGCGATACGCGTCTCGAGCTCGGGCGGTTGGATGTCGGTGATGAGGCCCCACTCGAAGCGGGTCCGCATCCGGTCCTCGAGGGTCTCCAGCCGCTTGGGCGGCCGGTCCGAGGAGACGACGATCTGCTTGTTCGCGTTGTGCAGCGTGTTGAAGGTGTGGAAGAACTCCTCCTGGGTTCCTTCCTTGCCCTCCAGGAACTGGATGTCGTCCACCAGGAGCACGTCGACGTCGCGGTAGCGGCGCTGGAAGGCCACCTTCCGGTCGTCGCGCAGCGAGTTGATGAAGTCGTTGGTGAACTCCTCGGTACTGACGTACCGCACGCGCATGCCCGGGAACAGCCGCTGGGCGTAGTGCCCGACGGCGTGCAACAGGTGGGTCTTGCCCAGCCCGGACTCGCCCCAGATGAAGAGCGGGTTGTAGGCCCGGGCCGGCGCCTCCGCGACGGCGACGGCCGCGGCGTGGCTGAACCGGTTCGACGCGCCGATGACGAACGTGTCGAAGATGTACTTCTCGTTCAGCCGGGTCTGCGAGCGGGGGGCGACCGGATCTCCCGCGCGGGGGGCCGAGTAGGTCGGCCACGCCTCCGGACGGGCGGCCCCCGACGCGGCGAGGGAGCCGAGAGGGCCCTCCCCGTCGTTCGCGCCGATGCCGACGAGAGGGGTGCCGCCGGGCGGCGTCGGGATGTCGAGGCCGAGCGGCTCGCTCCCCGTGCCCGGGAGGGCGTCGCCGCCGAGGGGCATCGGCTCCGGCAGGCGGTCGTCGTCGCGTGCGGGACGGGCCGGTGCCCCGCTGTTGCGCGACGGATGGACGCGTTCCGGCGGATCCGGGACCTCGGTGCCGCCGGACGCCGCGGAGGCGTCGACGACGACGGCGAGGTTGACCTGCACGCCGAGATGGCGGCCGAGCGCGTCGCTGATCGGCCGGCGCAGGATGCGCTCGATCGCGTCCTTGGCGAACTCGCTCGGCGCGGCGAGGAGTGCGGTGCCGTCGAGCAGGCCGAGCGGCCGGGTCAGCCGGAGGAACGCGCGCTGTTGCGCGGAGAGCCCGGGCGAGCCGTGTTCGGGTGAGCCGGAGAGGTCCGCGATGACCTGATTCCAGACCTGTCCGAGATCACCAGGTTGGTCGGCCACCGTCCGGCTCCTCCTCTCCCCGAAGTCGTAACCGGGCCGCAAGGGGCGGTCACCGGGTGTCGTCCTTGGTCCGACCTGCGGTCGGACGGGTGCGGGTCCGGCATCGGGTATCCCCAGACCTATCCACACATGTGCACAGACCCTACGCAGGACTGTGGGGCGGACCCCGGGCGGGCCCGCCCGGCTCGCTCGGAGCGGACGTGTTCCGATCCCAGCGGGACGGAACTGCGAGGCGGGCACGTTAACAACACCCTGGTCGCGGCCACAAGGCGCCCCCGCGTGTCGAGCCCTACGGGTGACGTGGCCGTCGCCCTGCGCGATCGTGACGGCGCTTCGGGGCCCCTCGCGGCGCAGGTGATGGGGCGGTTTGACCCTCTTCCGAGCGGCTGCGTACCCTGGGACGAACCGTGTCCGTGAGGATCGGTGCGCGCTGCTGTTCGTGCTACCGCGCTCCGCTCGCTCCCGGACACCGCAGCACGACCAGACCAGTACGAACCAGACCTCAGTGACGACAGCTACAGACGGCCCGGCTCCGCGCCAGGACGCCGTCGACCGGGAGAGCCGACCGTGAGCAAGGGCAAGCGCACTTTCCAGCCGAACAACCGCCGCCGGGCCAAGACGCACGGTTTCCGGCTGCGCATGCGTACCCGCGCGGGGCGCGCCATCCTCGCTGGGCGCCGCCGTAAGGGCCGCGCCGAGCTTCTCCGCCTGATCATCGCGGCGTCGGAGTGCTTCCGGCCGACGCCCGGCTGACCCGTCGGGACGACTTCGCCTCGACGATCCGCCGTGGCCGCAGGGCCGGACGCTCCCGTCTCGTCGTACATCTGCAGGTGAGTACCACCCCGGACCCGGCCGCGCCGTCCACTTCGGCGCGCGCCGGGTTCGTCGTGAGCAAGGCGGTCGGCAACGCCGTCGTGCGGCACCGGGTGACGCGTCGCCTCCGACACCTCGTCGCGCCCCGGATCGCGGACCTGCCCGCCGGGGCGCTCCTCGTCGTCCGGGCGCTCCCGCCGGCGGCCGACGCCACGTCCGCCGAGCTGGGCGAGGACCTGGACTCCGGCCTGCGCGCCGCGCTCCGCAAACTCCGCGCGACGGCGAGCAGCCCGTGACCGGCCCCGCCTCCGACGAGCCCGTCTCCGGGCATCCCACCTCCGAGGGGCCGGGACCGGACGACGTCACCACCGACACGAGCACGGCGGACGGCCCCCGTCCCGGGCCGGTCGCCCGCATCCTGATCGGCGCCGTACGCTTCTACCAGCACTGGATCTCCCCGGCGCTGCCTCCGACCTGCCGGTTCTACCCGAGCTGCAGCGCCTACGCGGTCGAGGCCGTCCAGGTGCACGGGGCGCTGCGCGGGACGGGTATGGCAGTTCTGCGACTGTTGCGCTGCGGACCGTGGCACCCTGGCGGTGTGGACCCCGTGCCGGAGCGCCGGGCGCGGGCCGGCCCCGGACCTGCGGCGTCTGCCGACCCTGCGGCGGGGGCCGCGCGCGCCCACCACGAGCCCCACGACTGCGCCAGGAACTGCGAGGAGCAAGCGCCGTGCTGAACTTCATCTACTACCCCGTGTCCTTCATCATGTGGGTCTGGCACCAGGCGTTCGGCTACGTCCTCGGCGAGGACAAGGGCATCACCTGGGCGTTGTCGGTCGTGTTCCTCGTCTTCACGCTGCGACTGATCCTCTACAAGCCCTTCGTCGGGCAGGTCCGCTCCATGCGCAAGATGCAGGAGATGGCCCCGGAGATGCAGAAGCTCCGGAAGAAGTACGCCAACGACAAGCAGAAGCTCGCCGCGGAGATGCAGAAGCTGCAGTCCGAGAACGGCGCGAACCCGCTGGCCGGCTGCCTCCCCGTGCTCGTCCAGGTGCCGGTGTTCATCGGCCTGTTCCACGTGCTCCGCGAGTTCAAGCCGGGCAAGACGGAGAACTATTTCTTCGGCGCGGACGAGGTCAAGTCGTTCATCGACGCGGACCTGTTCGGCGCCAAGCTCGGCGCCTCGGTGGTCCCGCTGCAGGGCGCGCCCAGCCTCGAGAGCCTGGGTACGGACATCCCGAGCATGTTGATCGTGATGGTCCCGCTGATGATCGCGGCGGGCATCTTCACCCACATCACCGCGCGGCACTCCGTCGCCCGCCAGGCGGAGGCTCAGGCGGCCGCCCCGCAGGCAGCGATCATGAACAAGCTGATGCTGTACGTGTTCCCGATCGGCGTCGTCGTCGGAGCCCCGTTCCTGCCGCTCGCCATCCTCTTCTACTGGGTCTCGAACAACCTGTGGACCCTCGGCCAGCAGTACCTCGTCTACCGGAAGATCGACGCCGAGGAGTCGGAGAAGCGCGAGCAGGCCGTCGCCAACCGCAACGCCCTCGCCCCGAAGCCGGGCCAGAAGCCGCAGGTCGGTCAGAAGCCGCAGGTGCGGCCGCAGGGGGACGACGGGTCCGAGACCCCGGCGGAGCCGTCGTCGAACGGCACCACACCGAACAACGGGAACGGCAGCTCCGCCCCCGCGAAGAAGCCCGGGGCCAAGCCGGTGAGCGCCAAGCGGCCGGGCGGCCAGGGCAACCGCTCGGGTGGTGGAGGCTCCCGTCCGCAGGCCGCCCGGAACAAGGGACGCAAGCGACGCTGACGCGCCGCGGCCACGTCGTCGAGCAGCCGTACAGGCGCCGCACGTCGCAGCCGCCGCGGCGCCCACGAACCTCCGGAGCCCGCCCGGGTGCGGGCTCCTCGGTGGGCCGACGGGCAGGTCTCGTCGTCCATCGGAACACCTCGAAGGGAGAACCACCGTGCCGAAGACGGCAGAGGAGGGCTCGGCGCCCACCGCCACCCCCAAGGCGGACACGCCGACGTCGGGCGAGGACCAGCTGATCCGCGAGGGTGACATCGCGGGCGACTACCTCGAGCGGCTGCTGGACATCCTGGACTTCGACGGGGACATCGACCTCGACGTCGAGGCCGGCCGTGCGATCGTGAGCATCGACGGCGGTGAGGACCTGGAGAAGCTCGTCGGCGACCGGGGCAACATCCTCGAGTCGCTGCAGGAGCTCACCCGGCTCGCCGTGCAGCAGTCCTCGGGTAACCGCAGCCGACTGATGCTGGACATCGCGGGCTGGCGGCAGCGTCGCCGGGACGAGCTGACCGAGATCGGCAAGCGGACGGCCACCGACGTCCTGGAGACCGGCGAGCCGGTCCGGTTGCGCCCGATGACGCCGTTCGAGCGCAAGGTCGTGCACGACGCCGTCGCGGGGGTGAAGGGCGTCTTCAGCGAGAGCGAGGGCGAGGAGCCGCGCCGTCAGGTCGTCGTCTCCCGGACGAAGTGAGCGGGACCGGGCGAGCCGAACCGGTCGTGGCGCCCTCCGGTCCCCACGGGCCGGGGGGCGCTTCCGTACCCGTACCCGGCTCCGGAACGGCTTCCGAGGAGGATGTGTTTCACGTGGAACATCCACCGCCGGCCGCCGCCGAGGTCTTCGGCCCCCGGCTCGATCTGGCCGCCCGCTATGTCGAGCACCTGGCGACGTCCGGGGTGGAGCGAGGCCTGATCGGGCCCCGCGAGACCGCCCGGTTGTGGGATCGGCACGTGCTGAACTGTGCCGTCGTCGCGGAACTGATGCCGGACGGCGCGAACGTGGTCGATATCGGCTCGGGAGCGGGCCTGCCCGGGATACCGTTGGCGCTCGCCCGTCCCGATCTTCGGATCGTGCTCGTCGAGCCGCTCGCCCGCCGGGTCGAGTGGCTGGACGAGGTCATCGCGGATCTGGGCCTGTCGCTCATCGTCGAGCGGGGCCGGGCGGAGGAGAATGCGATCAGGCGTCGATGGGAGGGGGCCGACGTGGTCACCGCTCGTGCTGTTGCACCGCTGCACCGCCTCGCCGGCTGGGCCATCCCGCTGCTCCGCCAGGACGGCACGATGCTCGCCGTGAAGGGCGCCTCCGCACCCGAGGAGATCGCCCGGGACGCCGCGTCCGTTCGCAAGCTGGGCGGTGGCACCCCGCGGGTCCTGCACTGCGGAGTGGGCCTCGTCGATCCCCCGAGCACCGTGATCGCCGTCGACCGGGAGTCCCGGCCGAGCGGGCGGGCCGGACGCCGGGACCGGAAGAAGGGGCAGCGGCCGTGACTGCTGTTCCACGTGAAACATCGAAGGAAGGTCCCCGCGTGAGCATCGGCTGGACCCCCATCGCGGAGGAGGCGGAACGCGCGGCGCGCGTCCTGCATCCGGACCGGCACTCGATGCCGAAGCCCGCGCACAGGCGTGTCCTCACCGTCGCCAACCAGAAGGGCGGCGTCGGCAAGACGACCAGCACCGTCAACATCGCCGCAGCGCTCGCGCTGCACGGGATCCGGGTGCTCGTCATCGACCTGGACCCACAGGGCAACGCCAGCACGGCCCTCGGGGTGGAGCACCGCGCGGGTACGCCGTCGATCTACGAGGCGCTGCTCGGCGAGATCAGCCTCGTGGAAGCGGCGGCGCAGAGCACGGCGTCGGAGAACCTGCTGTGCGTGCCGGCAACGATCGACCTCGCCGGCGCCGAGATCGAGCTCGTGAGCATGGTGGCCCGGGAGTCCCGGCTGAACCAGGCCCTCTCCGACGCGGTGCTCGACGAGCTGGACGTGGACTACGTCCTCATCGACTGCCCGCCGTCGCTGGGCCTGTTGACGGTCAACGCGCTCGTGGCCGCCGCCGAGGTGCTGATCCCGATCCAGTGCGAGTACTACGCGCTGGAGGGGCTCGGCCAGCTGCTCAGCAACATCGACCTCGTGCGGTCGCACCTGAACACCGCGCTGCACGTCTCCACGATCCTGCTCACCATGTACGACGGGCGGACGAAGCTCGCCGATCAGGTGACGTCGGAGGTCAGGCAGCACTTCGGGGGCACGGTTCTGCGTACGGTGATCCCGCGCAGCGTCAAGGTCTCCGAGGCGCCGGGATACAGCCAGACCGTGCTTGCCTACGACCCCGGCTCGCGGGGCGCGATGAGCTACGTCGACGCCGCCCGGGAGATCGCCGCCTACGGCGCCGAGATGGGTACGCATGAGACGAACGGGCGGTAGCGATGATGGCCGAGCGCAAGGGCGGTCTGGGCCGAGGGTTGGCCGCGCTGATCCCGACGGGTCCCCCGCCCGGCTCCTCCGCTGAGACGCCGGTCCCCCGCCCGTCGACCCCCTCGGCGGACGTGCCGGACCGGTGGAGTCGGCCGCTCGCCTCGGTGCCGGACGAGCCGTCCGCGGACGGCGACGGGTACGGCGCCGTGTACCGCGAGATCCCCGTCGAGGCGATCCGGCCGAACGCCAAGCAGCCCCGCACCCAGTTCGACGACGAGCACCTCGCCGAGCTCGAGCACTCCATCCGCGAGTTCGGCCTGTTGCAGCCGATCGTCGTGCGGGAGACGAGCCCCGGCAGCTTCGAGCTCGTCATGGGCGAGCGCCGTTGGCGGGCGTCCAGGCGCGCCGGGCTCGAGGTGCTGCCGGCGATCGTGCGGCAGACCGGCGACGACGCCATGCTGCGGGACGCGCTGCTGGAGAACATCCACCGCGTCCAGCTGAACCCGCTCGAGGAAGCCGCGGCCTACGAGCAGCTGCTCGGCGAGTTCGGCGTCACCCACACCGAGCTGGCGGACCGGATCGGCCGCAGCCGGCCGGTCGTCACGAACATGATCCGGTTGCTGAAGCTGCCGGTGCCGGTCCAGCGCCGGGTCGCGGCCGGCGTGCTGTCGGCCGGGCACGCCCGCGCGCTCCTCGGGCTCGACGAGGCGGAGAAGCAGGAGGAGCTCGCCGCCCGGATCGTCGCCGAGGGGATGTCGGTGCGGGCCACCGAGGAGGCCGTCGTGCTGGCGCGCAGCGAGCGGGCCGCCCCGGCCCGCAAGGCCCGTCGGGCGCCGATCCACGCCCCCGGGGCCGACCGGCTCGCGGAGAGCCTGTCGGACCGTTTCGACACCAGGGTCAAGGTCGAGCTCGGGCAGCGCAAGGGCCGGATCGTCGTCGAGTTCGGCTCGGTCGAGGACCTGGAGCGGATCGCGCAGCTGATGGGGCGCGCCGAGGACTGAGCGCTCCCCCGCCGTACAGACGACGAGGCCCGATGTTCCACGTGGAACATCGGGCCTCGTGGCGTTTCCGGTCGGGCGCTACCCGCGTTCGACGGCGCGCTCGACGAGGGCGGCGAACAGCTCGCCGAGGTCCATCCCGGCTGCCGCGACGGCGATCGGGAGCAGCGACGTGTCGGTGAGCCCCGGAGACACGTTCACCTCCAGGATCTGCACCCGTCCGTCGGCATCGACGACGGCGTCCATACGGGAGATGTCCCGGAGCCCGAGGAGCTGGTGCGCCTGGAGGGCGGTCTCCTTCAGGAGTTCCACGGTCTCCTCGGGCAGCCGGGCCGGGCAGTGGAAGGTCGCGGCACCCTGGGTGTAGCGAGCCGTGTAGTCGTAGACGCCGCCAGGCACGTCGACCTCGACCGGGGGCAGGGCGCGCGGGCCGCCGGCGCCGTCGTCGACCACGGAGACGGCGACCTCCGTGCCGACGACGAACCGCTCCGCGAGGACGGTGTCCGCGTAGGCGAGACAGCTGACCATCGCGGCGGGCAGGTCCGCGGCGGCCCGGACCACCTGAGCGCCGAGCGCGGAGCCGCCCTGGTCCGGCTTCAGCATCAGCGGCAGGCCGAGTCGCTCGACCATGGCGTCGAGCACGGCCTGTGCCCCAGCTCACGGAAGGTCGTGTGCGGAAGCGCGACCCAGTCCGGCGTGCTCAGGCCCGAGCGCGCGAGCTCGGCCTTGGCGGTCGGCTTGTCCCATGCGCGGCGGGAGGCCTGGGCCGAGGTGCCGACGAACGGGATGCCGAGCAGCTCCAGCACCGCCTGCACGGAGCCGTTCTCGCCCTCTCCCCCGTGCAGCGCGACCACGGCGGCGTCCGGCCGGTCCGTGCGCAGCCGTTCGATCAGTGACGCGTCGGCATCCCATTCACGGACGTCGACCCCGGCCTTGCGCAGCGCCCCGGCGAGCCTCCTGCCCGATCGCAGGGACACCTCGCGCTCATGGGAGAGCCCACCCGCCAACACGGCCACGGTTCGATCGGTCACGCCGGCATTCTGCGCTACGGCCCGGAGTGCCCGGTCATCCGGCCGGCGCGAGCGGGGCGATGTTCCACGTGAAACAGCAACGGGAGCCTTCGAGCTGCTCGGTCCCGGCGTGCGGGTCTGGTGGTTCGGCGGAAGATCGTGTCCGGGCGCCTCGTCGGCGACGCCCGAGGAACTCGCCGGGATCCTCGAGTTCTTGCTCCTTGGTGGCCGCTCACTGGACCCCCGGCCTTGCCGCGTCGCCCGGCTCTCGCGGTCGAGGTGCTGCCGCGTCTTCGGGTCTGTCCATCCGTCGTCGCTGCGAGGGCGCGCTCCCCTGGATCGCAGGGAGCCGGGACACGGGACGTCGCGGGCGGCATCCGTCCGAGGCGGGCAGGCGGGCCACCGCTTCACGCGAGCCGGTACGGGAATCTGCGGAGGCGCGGTCGGCCCCAGCTGCCTCCTCCGGCCGGCTGGTCGCCCCGCCTTTTGGCAGGCGGGGCGAAGAGATCCGAACGGCGCGGAGGACGCGTCGCTCCCACGCCGCGGCGAGGCGCCGGCGCGGCGTCCGGGGACCGCATCGTCCGAGGACCGCATCCCCGACCAGCGCCGGACGTCGATCGGCTCCGCCCTCTCGTCCGGCACGCGCTCACCACGGCGCACGAGGTGGCGGAGAGCCGGAGACCTCGGCTGCTGCGACGGGCGCGACGCAGCACGTGCGCGCCGTCCGGGTGACGCCGTACAGCCGATGTCCGATCGGGTCGGGATCATCAGGGGCTGCGCGTCCGCCGTGGAGGCGTGTAGCGCCGGGTGCGGCCGGGGGCGCCGACAGACGACATCGGACGGGGCGGGTGCTCGATGTTCCACGTGAAACACCGCTCCGCGGTCGGTGCCCTTGTTCCACGTGTTCAGAGTGTTCCACGTGAAACACGGCGAACAGCGCCTGTCGAATTGCCCCCGCGAAGTGGCCGGGCGACCTGCGGGACCAGTGAATGCTGGCCACCCGCGCGCGGCGCCGCGTCGACGTGGACGTCGTCAACCGCGCGGCACTGGCCGAGCGACGTCGTTTCACGTGGAACATCGGCGCTCGTCAACCTTGTTGTGCGGGAACGCGGTACGGGATTCACGCGGCGAAAGGGGGCTTTGCCGTTCGGTGCGCCCACGCGGCGGCGCAGAGCACGAAGGGGAGCCGGACTCGAAGAGGCGACGCACCGAGTCGCCCTGAATCGGGCCGGCACCAGGACTCCGTCTCCCGGCGCCGGGGAAGGCCCTGTTTCACGTGGAACCGCGCACGGAACGGCTGCACTCCGGACGAGGTCGAACAGGCCGCTCCCCCGGTTCACTTCGACACTGTGAAGTGCGTTCGGGCGGGTGCTGAAGTCCGCACGCGGAAGGAGTGCGAGCACGCCCGGCGCCCGGCAGGCACGGTTTCACGTGAAACGCGCCGAGCCCGCCGGGGGTGCTGGAAACGTGCTGTTTCACGTGAAACAGCGGCAGCCGCACCGCTGAGCCCCCGACTCCTTGCGATGAGCCGCCGGTGGCCACCGCTGCAGCTCGGCACCACCACGTGCGTGCCCGTGCCGCCGGGTCCAGCGCGGGACACCCGAGGTCCGGAGGTCGACGACGGCGTACTCGGCTCGGCGGGGGCCGTAGGGCCGCATCAGCACCGACACCCCCCACCGCAGCTGCCGACCACAGAGTCCCGCCACGCGCAACGGGCCCTGAATGCGCCGGAGAGGCGCACTCAGGGCCCGCTGTGGTCGGCCTGGGAGAGGTGGATCAGGCGGTGTCCGGGGACGGGGCCTGTGGCCCCTGACCCAGCACCGCGCGGTCGGGCCTCCCCTGCACCCCGAACGTCCTCATCACGTCCAGCTCCGCCTCGAGCACGGCGGCGAACCGCCGGACGCCCTCGGTGATGCGCTCCGGCGTCGGGTAGCAGTAGGAGAGCCGCAACTGACGGCTGCCGAGGCCGTCCGCGTAGAAGCCCGTGCCGGACGCATACGCGACCCGCGCGGTGACGGCGCGGGGCAGCATCGCCTTGCTGTCCACGCCTTCGGGCACGGTGAGCCACACGTAGAAGCCGCCGTCCGGAACCGTCCAGGTGCAGCCCGCGGGCAGATGGGTCTCGAGCGCGGTGAGCATCGCGTCCCGGCGCTCCCGGTACACCTCGGTGAACGTCTTGATCTGGGCGCGCCAGTCGTGGTTCTCGAGGTACCGGGACACGAGCATCTGCGTGAAGCTCGGCGGGCACAGCGTCGCGGACTCCGCGGCCAGCACCAGCCGGTCCCGCACGGCCGGCGGGACGAGCGCCCAGCCGACGCGCAGCCCCGACGCGAACGTCTTGGAGAAGGAGCCGAGGTACACGACGTCCCGGTCCATGGACCGCAGCGCCGGGTAGACCGTCCCCGTGAAGCCGAGCAGGCCGTACGGGTTGTCCTCGACGACGCCGACGCCGTACTCGGCGCACAGGTCCAGAACCCGCTGCCGGCGGTCGACGGCCATCGTCACGCCGGCCGGGTTGTGGAAGTTCGGGATCGTGTAGAGGAACTTCGGCGTGATCCCCTGGGCGGCGAGGCTGCGCAGCGCGTCCTCCAGGAGCTCCGGCACCAGTCCGTGCTCGTCCATCGCCACGTGGACGACGCGCGCCTGGTAGGCCGCGAAGCTGCCCAGCGCGCCGACGTACGAGGGACCCTCGGCGAGGATGACGTCGTCGGGGTCGGAGAAGATCCGCGTGATCAGGTCCAGGGCCATCTGCGACCCGACGGTGACGACGACGTCGTCCGGATCGGCTTCGATCCCCTCCTCGCGCATCACCTCGCAGATCTGCTCGCGCAGCCGCGGGACGCCCTGCGCGGAGCCGTACTGCAGGGCCACCTGGCCGTCCCGCGCCACCAGATCGGCGACCTCGGCGGACAGCGACTCGAGCGGCAGCGCCGCCAGGTTGGGCATCCCACCGGCCAGCGAGACGACCTCGGGCCGGCTCGCGACGGCGAACAGGGCCCGGATCTCGGAGGCGATCATCCCCGAGGTGCGGGTGGCGAACCGCTCGGTGGGAGGTACGAGCGCCGCCGCTGCCGCCGGTGCCGCCGCCCGCGAGACGGGGAACTCGGGCTGGCTGTACGGCGGGATCGACACGGGGATCCTCCTGCTCACGGGGAAAGGACCCGGCGAGTGTAACCGGGACGGGTGGTCCTCCTGCCCTTCGGCGAGGCTGGGCCGCCGGTCGCCTCACTCGGGGTGTTGCGTGGAGCTGTATCGATTTAAGCTCGTCGAGCGCCGGGGGCATCCGGTACAGCTGTCAGTGCAGCATCTGTCAGTTCAGTGTCGTCACGACGGCCGCCCGTACTCCGGGCTGCCTGCCGGAGGTCCTCTCGTTGTCCTGGCACGTCGACTCACTCAACTTGGACAATCTCGACGACCTGCCCAAGCGGTGTCGTCGCTGTGTCTTCTGGGAAGCTCACCGCATCTCTCCCGGCAGGCGGAGGACTTCGCCTCCACTGAGCTGGAGAAGGAGGCCTGGATCTCGGAGATCCTCCTCGAGTGGGGCTCCTGCGGGAAGGTCGTCTACATGCGCGGCGTCCCCGCCGGCTACGTCGTGTACGCGCCGCCGTCGGCCGTCCCCCGCGCCGAGGAGATGCCGACCGGTCCCGTGAGCGCGGACGCGGTTCTCCTCACCACGATGCAGGTGATGCCGGAGTTCTCCGGCGAGGGTCTCGGTCGGATGCTCGCCCAGGCGGTCGTGAAGGACCTCACCCGCCGCGGCGTCAAGGCGGTCGAGGCGTTCGGGGACGCGCGCTCCGGATCGGAGCCGGGCTGTGTCATGCCCGCGGACTTCCTCCGCCGCGTCGGCTTCAAGACCGTCCGGCCGCACCCGCGCTGGCCCCGGCTGCGGATGGAGCTCCGCTCGGGGATCACGTGGAAGGAGGACGTCGAGCACGCGCTCGAGCAACTCCTCGGGACCGTGACCATCCCGATGCAGGCTGCGACGCCGGTCGAGCGCCCCGCACCCCGGGTACCGGCCCCGGCCCAGGTGCTGCCAGCGACGTTCTGAGGGCTCGCTGAGCGCCCCGCCAGCGGCCTGGAAGATCCATCCGAGACAGAGACGGCCGGGAACGGGCGAATGCCCGTTCCCGGCCCTCAGATCGTCGTAGGGGCGAGTAGGCCCCGGAGTGACCGGACTAGATCGCCTGTGCCTGGCCCCGACCCAGCTCGCGGGCGAGGACGTCGGAGAACGTGAACGTCCCGGTCGGCTGGTCGTCCTGGCCGAGCAGGTACAGCCGTTTGACGGCGACGAGGATGCCCTCGGCGACGATGTCCCGGAACGCGGGGTCCAGCAGCTTCTGCCGGTCCCCCATGTTCGTCAGGTAGCCGATCTCCACCCGGACCGTGGGCATGCGCGTCAGCCGCAGCAGCTCCCACGTCCGCGCCTGGCTGCCGCAGTCCAGCATCGCGGTGCGGGTGAGCAGCTCGCGCTGGATCAGCCCCGCGAGCGCCTCGCCCACGGTGGACGTCGCGCCGGAGCCGTTGCCGAAGTGGAAGGTCGCGAGCCCGTGCGCGTGCATGCTCTGGTTCGCGTCGGTGTGCAGAGAGAGGACGAGGTCTGCGCCCGCGGCGTTCGCGAACGCGGCGCGCTCGGCGTCCGTGGGGCACGTGTCCTCGCGGCGGGAGAGCAGCGCCTCCATGCCGGTGGCGGCCATACGCCCGACCAGCCGGCGCCCGAGGTCCCAGACGAGGCCCGCCTCGTCGACCCCGGAGACCTGGACCCCGCGGTCCTGTCCGCCGTGCCCCGGGTCCACCACGATCCGCTTGCCCCGCAGCCGGGGCCCGGCGCGCCGCAGAAGCTCCTGCTCGCGCAGCAGTCCCGGCCGCCCACCGGTCACCTTGCGGCCGAGCTGTCGCAGCGAGCGCAGCGTTGCCGGCCCGCACACACCGTCCGGCGTGAGCCCGTAGTCGCGCTGGAACCCGCGCAGGGCGTTCTCGGTCATGTCGTCGAACACGCCGCCCGGGCGGCCCGGGTCGTACCCGAGCTCGAGCAGCCGTTCCTGGAGCTGGGCGACGTCGTCGCCGCTCATCGGGGAGGAGATCAGCAGCGCGAGCATGCGGTCCCCGAGCTTCCAGCTCGCCTCACGTAACGCGCGGTAGGTGGCGTGCCCGACGATGCCATCGGTGATCAGCCCCCGGCGTTGCTGGAAGGCCTGGACGGCGTGCTCGACGTCGTCGTCGAAGTAGTTCTCGGACGGCGCCGGACCGGGAGGGGCCAACAGGCCGTACTCCCGCAGCTTCGCCCGGATCTCGACGACCGCCGGACCACTGTCCCCGCGGCGGAGCAGCTGCATGCACCCCTCGCTCGATCGATCGTGGCGGCCCCTTGAGCACCCCGGCGTGGTGCCCGGGAGGCTTTCGGCGACGCACCGTCACCGCCGGATCTCCCGGCGTCGGCCGTCGACCATTGTGCCCTGCTCCTTCCCGGTCGGGCGACAGCGGGGCGTACACGGGCGTGTCCCGACCGTTGCCGGCCGGGACACGCTGGAGGTTTTCCGGCTCAGCCGATGTGGTCGGACAGATCGGACAGCAGCGCGGCCTTCGGCTTCGCGCCCACGATCTGCTTCACCGGCTCGCCGTTCTTGAAGAGGATCATCGTCGGGATCGACATGACCTGGTAGTCACGCGCCGTGGCCGGGTTCGCGTCGATGTCGAGCTTCGCGACGGTCAGCGTCTCGGCGTGCTCGCCGGCGATCTCGTCGAGGACCGGGGCGACCATCTTGCACGGACCGCACCAGGTGGCCCAGAAGTCGACCAGCACGGCCTTGTCGCTCTTCAGGACGTCCGCCTCGAAGGAGGCGTCGGTGACGTCCACGGTGTTCTTTCCCATCAGATGATCTCCTCGGATCGGTGTGGCGAGGTCGAAGTTCAGCTCAGGGCGGCGGCGACGTCCTGGGAGGACGAGCCGTACCCGCCGCCGGCGAGCTCGGGGTCGATCGGCTCCTCCGCCAGCCAGCGCTCGGCGTCGATCGCGGCGGAACAGCCGGAGCCGGCCGCGGTGATGGCCTGCCGGTAGGTGTGGTCCACGAGGTCGCCACAGGCGAAGACGCCCGGGAGGTTCGTGTACGTGGTGGGCGACTTGGTCTTCACGTAGCCGGCGTCGTCCAGCTCGACCTGGCCCTTCACCAGCTCCGAACGCGGGTCGTGGCCGATCGCGACGAACATGCCGGTGGCGTCCAGCGTCGACTCCTCGCCGGTGACCGTGTCCTTCAGCTTCAGCGCGGACACGCTCTTGTCCCCGACGACCTCGGTGACGGCCTTGTTCGTCTCCCAGCGCATCTTCGGGTCGTTCTGTGCGCGCTCGAGCATGATGCGCGAGGCACGGAAGTCGTCCCGGCGGTGGATGATCGTGACGGACTTCGCGAAACGGGTGAGGAACGTGGCCTCCTCCATCGCGGAGTCCCCGCCGCCGACGACGGTGATGTCCTGGTCCCGGAAGAAGAAGCCGTCACAGGTGGCGCAGGCGCTGACGCCGCGGCCGAGGAGCTGCTGCTCTCCGGGGACGTTCAGGTAGCGCGCCGCGGCACCCATCGCGAGGACGACGGCACGGGCCCGGTAGGTCACGCCGTTGGCCGTGACCTCCTTGACCGCGCCCTCGAGCTTCACCTCTTCGACGTCCTCCGCGCGCAGCTCGGCGCCGAAGCGCTTGGCCTGCCCGCGCATCTGCTCCATCAGGTCGGGACCCATGATCCCGTCCGTGAAGCCCGGGTAGTTCTCGACCTCGGTGGTGGTCATCAGCGCGCCACCGAACTGCGTCCCCTCGAACACGAGTGGCTCGAGCTGGGCCCGGGCGGCGTAGACGGCTGCGGTGTAGCCGGCGGGCCCGGACCCGATGATGATCAGATTGCGCACCTGGTCGGCGCTGCTGCTCTGGGTGGTCACGGGTTCTTTGTCCTTTCGCCGGTCGCAGACTGCTCAACGTGATCCTAGGAGCGGTCATTCCCCGTGCCACGCCCGCCGCCACCTGCTGGTGAGCCCGGTCACCCGCCCACGACGGAGTCGACGAGCAGGGCACCGCCGGCGGCGGGAGCGTCGAGGCCGCATCCAGGCTCGGCGAGGACCACCCGGAACCGCCCCAGAACCCCTGTCGTCATGACGACGAGAACCCCTGACCTGCCGTTCATCGTAGTCTCCCGGGTGCCCACGACCGGTCCGGGCGGGGCCGCGCCGACGGCCGACAGGCACGCGCCGAGCCGGGAGCGGTCGGTGAACGGTCCGCCGGGCGGGGCGGCCAGTGTCGCGGCGACCGCCCCCGCGAGATCGGGCGCGGCGTCCCCCGGATCGGCGGGCCGCTGCGCCACGGGCAGCGCGAGCGCGACCGCCGCCGCGGCCGCGGCGGCCGTGAGCACCAGGGGCCGGCGCCGTCGTGCTGCGGGGGACCCCGGTGTCCGAGCCACCCCGTCCGCCTCCCGGTCGACCCGGTCGAGCTCCTCCGCGAGCCGTCTCGCGAGGTCCCTGGGCATCCGCAGGGGCGGTGCGGCGGCCAGCTCGGCCCGGGTGGCGGCCAGCGCCCTGCGGACGATCTCGGGGTCGCTCACGGCGCCTCCTCCCGCAGATGGCCCAGGATCGGCGCCAGGCGCCGCCGTCCCCGCGCGCACCGGCTCTTCACCGTCCCGGCCGGTACCCCGAGGATCTCCGCGGCCTCGGCGACCGGACACCCCTGGACGTCGACCAGGATCACCGCCACCCGCTGCTCGACGGGCAGCAGGGCCAGTGCGTCCGTGATCGTGATCCGGGTGACCAGGGTGGCGGCGACGTCCCGCGGGTCGGCGGGGTCCGTCGCAGGCCAGCCGGCCGCCGGCGGCCGGACCAGTCGGGACCGCACGAGGTCCAGGCACTTGTTGACGACGATGCGGTGCAGCCACGTCGACACCGACGCGTCCCCGCGGAACCGGCCCGCGCCCTGGTAGGCGGACACCACCGCCTCCTGCAGGACGTCCTTCGCGTCCTCGGGATCGCGCAGGATCCGTAGGGCGACGGACCAGAGGCGGTCCCCGTGCCGGCGGACCAGCTCGTCGAACGCCGCCCGTTCCCCGGCGAGGTGCGCGTCCAACAGCTCCCGGTCCGCGCGCACCGGGCCGGGCGCGGGGCCCCGAGGTGGACGGGTGGGTGCGGACACGGAACGACGCTATGTCGGTGCCGCTGTCCCCCGCGACGGTTCCGGGAAGCCGTTAGCGACAGTGAACGCAGGTCGGACGGAACGCGGGTCAGACGTCCGCGCGGTAGAACGTCAGCTCGTCGATCTCGGTGACGTTGTCACTGCCGCCCCCGCCGAGCTTCGTGATCCAGACCAGGACGTGCTCCACGGGCTGGCTGTCCGCGAGCGAGATCGTGGTGCTGCCGGACTTCAGCGTCTGCTTCGCGAGCAGCACCGTCTCGCCCAGCTGTGCGTTCTCCGAAGGGGCCGACCGGATCTCGACCACGGTGCCTTCGCTGGGGGACTGGACGGTCAGCCGGGAGAGCTGCTCGACGGACACGAACGACGTCATGATCCCGATGCCCGGCTTGAGCGCGGGGAACGGCTGCCGGTACTCCGCGGTGGCCCAGCTGGTGGTGAGGTTGCCGTCGACGGCCCTGGACACCCGGGCCGCGTTGTCACTGTCCCCGACCGGGTCGAACACCCTGGCCTGCGGGTTCGCGATGGCGACGCCGGGGGTGGGCGGGGTGGCCTGGTCGTCCTGGCCGGGGGTGGCCGACCCGCCGACGACGATCGGCGGCCCGCCCCCGCCGTTCCCGAACAGGGCCCCGAGCTGCACGCCCAGGTACCCGAGCACGACGAGCACGCCGACGGCGAGCACCCCGAGCCCGACCAGCAGCTTGCGCCGGCGGTCCGGGTCCCCGGTCCCGCTGTCCCGCCTGCGGTCCTGCCAGACGTCACCCGGGCTGGTGGAGGTGCCGTCGTGGACGGGCGGGAACAGGGCGGAGCGGTCCTCCTCCGCGACGACCTCGTCCAGCATGGAGCGCACCGCGGCCGCGGTGTGGACCCGGCCCGAGGCGGTCTCGCCGCCGATGCCGAGGGTGCCGGTGCAGACCGCCTCCAGCTCGACGGGCACGCCCTCGCGGACGGCCGACGGGGCGGGCGGCTCGCCGTTCGACCGGTCCGCGGCGGCCAGCCCGGCGCGCGCGGCGTCCGAGCCGGAGAGCGGCCACGCCGAGGTCAGGAGGGTGTAGAGGATCGCGCCGAGGCCGCGCACGTCGTCCGCGGGGGTGAGCCCGGGCCGCGGCAGCACGAAGGCGACCTGCGCCCGGCCGTCCGGGGTGATCCGGATGCGCTGCGGGTGGTCGCAGCCCAGGACCAGGCCGTGGCCGTGCGCGTCCTCCGCGGCGGCGGCGAGCGGCTCGACCATCCGGGCCGCGGCCAGGGGCCGGATCAGGCCGTCCGCGACGGTCTCGGCCAGGCTGCGGCCCGGGACCCATTCGGTGACGGCGGCGCCCAGGACGTCCTCGGGCATGCCCCGGGACCCGGCGGCCAGCACGTCCAGCAGGCGGGCGCATCCGGCGTGCTCGAAACAACCCGCCCGCAGCGCCCGCACGATCATGTCCTCGGCCCGGGCGGACGAGTCCGGGTCCGGTGTGCCGTCGACGGGCAACCGGCGCAGCACGGTGATCGCGACGTCCCGCTGCAGCACGGTGTCCTCGGCCCGCCAGAACTCGGCTCCCGCGCGCAGGTCCGCGCCCACGCGGGCCCGCAGGGCGTAGCGCTCGGCGATGACGTCGCCGGCGGAGGTGCCGGCGGGATCGGGGGCGCGGAGCCCGCTCGGCGGCCGGACCTGCTCGGAGGGAGTCTGCTGCGCGGGCACGATCGGCTCCTCGGCGGTACGGACACCTACGGCGTTGCCACGCACCGCAGGGCGGTCTCCACCTGCGGCGGGCCGCGGTCCCGTCTGCCCGCTCACCGGCGTCGACCCCTCCCCAGCGACCTTCCGGTCCGTCGTCGTGTGCCGGGCCCAGCCTACGTCAGGTGACGTGCCCGCGACGAGGATTCGGGCCCGGCGAGCCGAGGCCCGAATCCGCCGGCGCGCACCCCTGCGCTGCAACCACTGTGGCGTGCCGCGCACTAGTGACGCGACGGCGGCCGCCGCAGCGGAACCGTGGGTCCGGTCGGGTCTCCCCCGGCCCCCGGTCCCCGGGATGCGCGTCCCGGCTGGTCGTTCGGCGGCCGGCTGTCGCGCGCGGGACGGGCCGGCCGGACGGGCGGCGACGCCGTGCTCCCGGCACCCGTCACCCCGGCGATCTCGCCGGTCGGAGCCTCGTCGGGCCCGCGGCCGGGCGGCGGGACGCCGGCGCCCGGCGCGCCGCCGTCCCCGGAGCGGATGCGCCGCACGATCCGGAATCCGGCCAGGATCACCAGCGCCACGCCCGCGACCACGGTGAGCCAGACCGTCACCACGCCGTAGACCGTGGACCGGACCTGCAGCCGGGTCGGCGGGCCCAGCGTGCCGCCGTCCGGGGTCCGGACCGCCGCCTCGACGGGGAAGGTGCCCGACCGGGTCACCTCGGCGTCGACCCGCACCTGGACGCGGCCCAGCGGCGGGACGCGCTGCACCGGGATGGTCGGGACCCGCAGGCCGCCGCCGACGCTCGCCAGCTCGACCTGCACCGTCATGGTCACGGGCAACCCGTTCGCCACGGTGAGCAGGATCGGCGCGTCCCGGGTGCCGAGCGAGTAGGGGCCCGGCGGCTCGAGGACCCGGACCGAGCCGACGACTCGGAGATGCGGGTGCGCACCGCTGCCGCGGCGGCGGCCGCGGCGCCGGGGTCGCCGCGCCAGGCGGACGAGGCGCCCCGCAGCAGTCCGCGCAGCAGCGGGTCGAAGGCGTCCGCCGGCCTCGCGCCGACGCCCGGTTCGTAGGTCGAGGCGGCTCGCAGGCGTTCGACGGCGTCCCGGTCCGCGACCAGGCCCGCGACGACCGATGCGGGGACCTCCGCGGCGCTGGCCCGCACCGGGTACGCCACGGCCGTCGGCGGGGCGCCGCGCGTGGGTCCCGCGGAGACGGAGGCCCCGAGCGCGCGCGGCGCCAGCAGGCCGTCCTGCAACAGCCGGGCGGCCGCTGCGAGCAGGGCGTCGGCGCCGGCCCCCTCCGCCTGCCAGCGGTGCGGCGGGGCGAGCACGAGCGGCCCCTGCCGGTCCGCGCTCCCCAGGGCGGCCGCGGCGGCGGCCCGGGCCCGGAAGGCCAGGGCCCCGACGGCGTCCTGGGTCGAGAGCGGCCCGTCGCTGCCGGAGAGCGACGTGCTGGGCGCGCCCGTGCCAGCGGCACCGGTCCCCGGGTCCGTCGTCCCCGCGGCCGCCTCGGTGAGCAGCGGGTCCGTGATCACGGCGGTGACCGCCGTGTTGGTCGGGGTCCCGGCGGGCGGTTCCAGCGCCACCACGCCGGAGGTCTGGGTGGCACGCCCCTGCGCGATCCCGTCCGCGGACAGCAGCACCGCCGACGAGCTGTCCTGCGCGATCCCGACCCGGCCCAGCGTCGCGTCGTCGATCAGGCCGTCGGCGGGCCAGAGGGTGTCCGCGAGGACCGGGGTCCCGAGGGTGGCCGCGGTGATGGCACGGCCGTCGTCGACGGCGCGCGCGGCGAGGTCCGGGGCGCCGTTGCGGACCAGCGAGACGAGGTCCGCGTCGTTCTGCGGGAGGGCGAGCACACAGCTGCCGCGCAGCACGGTGGAGAGCCGGTCGACCCAGCGGCCCGCGGCCTGGGCACCCGCGCCGGGGATCGTCCCGGACGGCGTGCGCACGACGTACCCGTCGCGCATCGCGGCCGCGGTCTGCACGAGCTCCGGATCGACGGCGACGCACATCCCGGCCCGCAGCGGCGTCCCGGCCGGGGCTCGCGAGGCCAGGGTGGACACCAGGCCGTAGAGGCGGCCACCGGGGGCGAAGGAGGCGGCGAGGTCGTCGTCGGTCAGCGTGGTCTGCTCGCTCGGGACCACCGGCAGCCGGTGCGGCACGTCCGCGATCGGGTAGAGCATCGTGAACGGCGTCGCGGCCCCGTCGACGGGCGGGGGCCTGCTGCCCGGCAGCGACTGCACGGCGAGCAGGGTCCGCACCGCGGCGAGCCGTGCGCGGACCCCGTCCTGCGCACCGTTGACGTTGACCAGCAGCGGATAGACGCCCGGCCGGGTCAGCGCGAGGCTCGTCGTCGGCGGGCCGGCGAACGGGAGCGTGATCCGCACCGGGACGGAGCCGCCGGGGGCCAGCGCGTCCGGCAGGTCCGTGAAGGTCGGGGTGACGGCGTCGACGGCGGCACTGCCCTCCAGCGCGTCGCGCACCTGGCCCTCGGCGGTCAGCGCGTCCCCGCGCTGGATCCGCAGACCGATCCCGTCGACCGCGGTGGCGCTGGTGTTCGTCAGGGTGCCGGTGACGGTGAGCTCGGCCGGCCCGTCCGACGTGACGAGGCCGGGCGCGAGCTGGTCCAGCGTGAGCTGCAGCGGACCCGCGGCCGGGTTCCGGGGCGGGGCGGCCGGGACCGCACCGGATGCGCTGCCGGCCATCCCGGTGAGCATGAGCAGGACGAGCACGGCCGCGGCCGCGGCCCCTCTCACGCGGTCTCCTCCAGCAACTCCGTGGCCCGGCGGATCAACCGCCGCTCGTCGGCGTAGGCGAGCCGGGACTCCAGTTCGCCCAGCGGCACCCAGGCGACCTCGGAGACCTCGACGTCGTCGTCGCACAGCTCGCCGCCGAGGGCCCGCATGAGGAAGTGGTGCACGGTCTTGTGCACGCGGCGGTCCTCGGCGATGAACCAGAAGTCGATGGTGCCCAGGGGTGCGACCACCCGCCCGATGATGCCGGTCTCCTCCTCGACCTCGCGCACCGCCGCCTGTTCCGCGGTCTCCCCTGCCTCGATGTGTCCCTTCGGCAACGACCAGAGCAGCCGGCCGCGGCGGTCCAGCCGGCCGATCACCGCAGCCGTGCCGTGCTCGTGGTCGACGACCAGTCCCCCGGCGGACGTCTCGTCCACGGTCCGCAGCCGGCGACGCCGGTCGGCGGGACGGCCCGCGCGGCGCCCTCCGGAGCGACCGCGGGAAGAGGACATGTGGCGATGGTAACGAGGGAGCAGGTCGACGGTGGTCCACTCGCTCGGCGGGCCTCCGTCGCGTCCCCGCCGTTCGGAGCTTCCCGCCAGCTACGGGGCACGTCGACGGCCGCTGAACCCCCGGAGAAGTACGGGTGCGCCGGACGTCCGGGGCGGCGCCTACACTGGCCCGCCGTGTCTTCTCCGCTCGTGATCCCGGGAACCGCCGTCGCGGCCCACCCCGCCGACGGTGCCCTCGATCGGGGTACCCCGTCCGTACCGGCCGCCGTGCCCGAACCGGCTGCACTGCACAGGGCCCAGGAGAATGCACTCGTGGAGCTGCTCGACATCCCCGCGGTCGCCGAGGACCTCGCCTCCCGGTTCGCCGCGGCCGGCCACCGGCTCTACCTCGTCGGCGGCAGCGTGCGGGACGCGCTGCTGCGCCGCGGCAGCAACGACCTGGACTTCACCACGGACGCGCGTCCGAACGAGGTGCTGCGGCTGCTCTCCGGCTGGGCGGACGCTGTCTGGGACACCGGCATCGAGTTCGGCACGATCGGCGCGCGCCGCCGCGACCACGTCGTCGAGATCACGACCTTTCGCGCGGACGCGTACGACCGGGTGAGCCGCAACCCCGTCGTGCGGTTCGGGGACTCGATCGACGACGACCTCGTCCGCCGGGACTTCAGCGTCAACGCCATGGCCGTCGAGCTGGCCGAGCGGCGCTTCGTGGACCCGCACGGCGGGGTCGCGGCCCTGTCCGCCGGCATCCTGGACACCCCGGCCGCCCCGGAGGACTCCTTCGCCGACGACCCGCTGCGCATGCTCCGCGCCGCGCGGTTCGTCTCCCAGCTGGGGTTCACGCCGTCGGAGCGGGTCGTCGCGGCGATGACCGCGATGGCCGGCGAGCTCGCCCGGATCACCCGCGAGCGGGTGCAGGCGGAGTTCAGCAAGCTGCTGCTCGGGGAGTTCCCGCGGCGCGGCATCGAGCTGCTCGTGGACACCGGGCTGGCCGAGTACGTGGTGCCCGAGGTGCCCGCGATGCGGCTGGCGATCGACGAGCACATGCAGCACAAGGACGTCTACACGCACTCGCTCGTGGTCATGGAGCAGGCGATCGACCGGGAGACCGAAGGCCCGGACCTCGTGCTGCGCCTCGCCGCGCTGCTGCACGACGTCGGCAAGCCGCCGACCCGGCGCAAGGAGCCGGACGGCCGGGTGAGCTTCCACCACCACGAGGTCGTCGGCGCGAAGATGGTGCGCAAGCGGCTGCGGGAGCTGCGCTACCCCAAGCACCTGATCGACGAGGTGGCCCAGCTCGTCTACCTGCACCTGCGGTTCCACGGCTACGGCAAGGGCGAGTGGACGGACTCGGCGGTGCGCCGCTACGTCACCGACGCGGGCCCGCTGCTGGAGCGCCTGCACCGGCTCGTCCGCTCGGACTGCACGACGCGGAACAAGCGCCGGGCCGCCGCCCTGCAGCGCTCGTACGACTCCCTCGAGGACCGGATCGGCGAGCTGCGCAAGCAGGAGGAGCTCGACGCGATCCGCCCGGACCTCGACGGCAACGCCATCATGGAGATCCTCGGCATGAAGCCGGGGCCGCTGGTCGGCAGGGCGTACAAGCACCTGCTGGGCCTGCGGATGGAGCGCGGCCCGCTGGGCCGGGACGAGGCCGAGCGCGAGCTGCGGGCCTGGGCCGCGGAGAACGTCCCGGCGGAGTAGCCGGTCAGGCGCGGCGGCGGAGCAGCCGGTCGTGGGCCAGCAGGCCCACCAGGTAGACCGCCGCCGCGGACCCCAGCAGCAGCGGGGCCACCCCGTCCGGAGGGCTGAGCAGCGCCGCCACGGTGACGGCCAGGACGTAGCAGACGTTGAAGACGCCGTCGTAGAGCGCGAACACCCGGCCGCGCACCGCGTCGTCGGTCTCGCTCTGCACGCCGGCGTCCGCGCACAGCTTCACCATCTGCCCCGCAGTGCTCAGCACGAACGCGCCCGCGAGCACGCTCGGCGGGGACAGCGTCAGGGCCACGACGACCATCGCCGCGGCGGCCACGAGCAAGGCCACCCGCACGGTCCGCGGCCGGCCGATCCGATGCACCAGGAACGGCGTCAGGAACGCGGCCACGCCCATCCCGGCCGCGGCGGCGACAACCGCCTCGCCCAGCCCCGCCATGCCGCCGTACAGCAGCCCCGAGCCCGTGAAGGCGTAGCGGAACAGCAGCAGGGACACCAGCGTGCTCACGCCGAACGCGAGCCGGTGCGCGGCGAGGGCGAGGAAGGTGGCGGCGACGGTGGGTGTCCGGAAGACCGCCCGCGCGCCGTCCACGAACCCGTGCGCGACGGCCGTGAGTGCCCGGTCCGGCTCGTCGCGCGAGTCCGGTCCGAGGACCTTCCGGGCGAAGGTCGCCGCGACGAGCCCGGCGACCAGCGGTCCGACCGCGGCCAGGGCCGTCGTGATCGCCGACCCGGCATTTCCGGCCCCGGCCAGCATCCGGATCCCGACGGCCGACGCCCCGCCCAGCGCCGCGATCCCGGCCCCGATCGTGACGGCCAGGACGTTCGCCTCGACCAGGTGTCGACGCAGCACGACGTGCGGGAGCGCCGCGGACAGCCCGGACAGCACGAACCGGTTCACCCCCATGACGGCGAGCGCCCCGAGGTAGAGCGGTGCCCCCGCCACCCCGGCGCCCACCGCCACCGCGACGAGGCCGATCAGCACGACCCGCAGCAGGTTCGCGACGAACAGGACCCGCCGGCGGTCCCAGCGGTCCAGGAGCGCCCCGGCGAAGGGGCCGAGCGCGGAGTACGGCAGGAGCATCACCGCGAGCCCGGCGGCGACGGCCATCGGGTCCGCCTGCCGTTCCGGGTTGAACAGGACCGCGCCGCCGAGCGCGGCCTGGAACATGCCGTCGCCCCACTGCGCGGGCAGCCGGACGGCCATCAACCTGGCGAAACCGGGGCTGTGCAGGAGCCCGGCGATCCCGAGCTTCCGAACCTGCCCGTCGCAGGAAGTGACGTCCTCGTCACTCGCCGGTGAAGTGGTGCGAGGAACTGACACGGGTGGGAGGTTACTGCGCCGGCGAGGGTGCGACGATGGACCACGTGAGGGACGACCGCACCGGCCCCGGGGCCTCCACCCCTGTCGGTCCGGGCACCTTGCTCGTGGCCGCACCGGGTCTGACCGACCCCAACTTCGCACGCACCGTCGTGTACGTGGTCGAGCACCGCGCGCAGGGCAGCCTGGGCGTGGTGCTCAACCGACCGGGGGACGCCGAGGTCCGAGACGTGCTCCCGGCCTGGGGATCCGCCGCGTCGGAGCCCCGGACGGTGTTCACCGGCGGCCCCGTCGACGGGACGACCGCCCTGTGCCTGGCCGCGCTGCGCACGGGGCAGGACGCGGAGGGGCTGGACGGGGTCGTCGTCGTGCGCGGACCGGTGGTGCTCGTGGACCTGGACGGCGACGTGCGCCGGATCGCGCCCCGGCTGCGCGGGCTGCGGGTGTTCGCCGGCTACTCCGGCTGGGACTCCGGGCAGCTCGCCGGGGAGATCGCCCGCGGGGACTGGATCGTCGTCCCGGGCCTGCCGGACGACGTCCTCACCGGCCGGCACTCGGACCTGTGGGGCCGCGTCCTGCGCCGTCAGGGCGTACCACTGGCGCTGTTGGCGACGTTCCCCGCGGAGATCGGCCTGAACTGACGGCGGGCCTCGGCCGAGGCCTTCCGCGACGGCCCGTGGGCGGGGACCCTGGAGCGGTCCGCCGGCGGGAGGAGCCCCCATGTCGGGTGCGCGCAGGTCCGTGGTGCTAGCCCTGCCCCTGCTCCTCCTGGGGTGCACGCACCCCGTCGCCGGCACGGCCACGGCGGAGCCGCGCCGGGTGCTGGACTCGACCGCCGTCGAGCGGGACGTGCGGGAGGTGGTGGCCGCGGACCCGGCCACGAGGGACGCCGCGGCCGATGCCCGGGTCGTCTGCCCGCGGGACGTCCCGGCGGACCGCAACCTGGTGGTGTTCTGCGACGTGACGGGGGACGGGCTGCGGCTGAGCGTGCCGGTCACGATCCTCGACAGCAACGGGGACTACCAGGTCGGGTCCGCGTTCTGACGACCGTCCCGTTCATACGATCGTCCAGGACGAACGTGTGAACGAGAGTTCGGCGCGCGCCCGGGTGGTGCGCGGCCGACACTGGGAGTCCGACACTGGGGGTCCGACACTGGGGGTCCGACGCACGGAGGTCACATGCCACGCCCCACCCCGCAGGTCCCGGGCCCCGGCCAGGAGTCCGTGTGGGACTACCCCCGCCCGCCGCGGGCCGAGCGGATCACTCGTCGCGCCGTCGTCACCCACCGCGGCACGGTCGTCGTGGACACCGACGACCTGGTCCGGGTGCTCGAGACCAGCCACCCGCCGACCTACTACCTGCCCCGCACCGCCTTCACCGACGGCGTGTTGCGCCCCGTCGAGCGCGAGACCTTCTGCGAATGGAAGGGCGTCGCCCGGTACGTCGACGTCGTGGTGCCCGGCGCGCCGCCGCTGGAAGCGATCGGCTGGTGGTACCCGGCGCCGGACCGCCGCTATCCCGAGGTGACGGACAGGGTCGCGCTGTACGCGGGCCCGTTCGACGAGATCACCCTCGACGCCGAGAAGGTCGTCCCCCAACCCGGTGGCTTCTACGGGGGCTGGATCACCGACGAGATCGCCGGGCCGTTCAAGGGAGGCCCCGGCTCCTGGGGCTGGTGACCCGCCGGCGTCACGGGTTCGGCTGGCAGCCCTCGACGAGGGAGCAGCCCGCGCAGGCCCCGGCGCACGCGAACTCCGGCTGCTCGGTGGCCGCGAGCCGGGCCGCGGCCCGGTCCCCCAGCGTGCCGCCGGCCCCGGCGAGCAGGACCGCGCCGATGCCGCCGACCGCGGTGACGATCCAGGCGAGCACGGCGGCGGGGGCGGCCAGCAGCACGGCCGCGGCGGCCACGAGCACGGCCCCCGCGGCACCCAGGAGTGGGGCGGCGACCCGGTTGGCCAGCGCGAACGTGCGTTCCGACGCCATCGTGGCCGCGGTGTGCACGCCCGCGTACCGGTTGCGCCGCAGCCGCGAACGGCCGCCGAGCACGGCGACGGCGAGCAGGGCGACACCGGCGAGGACGAACAGCACGCCGAGCACGAGGCGGAGGGTCTGCGGCACGACACCAGGTTAGACGGCGTCCGCCGTCAACCCCGTCGCAGGCCCGCGGCCAGCGGCGTTACCCTGAGGGTGTGCAGGCGACCCGTCGGACCGGCCTTCTCGGCGCCGCGTCGAGCTGAGCATCCCCCGGCGCGGCGACCCCTCCAGTGCCCTCGGCCGGAGGGGTCAGTTGTGTCACAGGCCGATCCGTCGTCACCGGCGGGTCGTCACGGTTCTTTCACGAGGTGAGCGGGACATGACCACGGAGACCACCATCGCCGGTCAGGCGGACAGCGGAGCGGGCGCCCCCGCCGCACCGCCGTTCCGGTACGGCGCGAACCTGGCTGCGAGCATCGAACGCAAGTGGCAGGACCGCTGGGAGGCCGAGGGCACGTTCCACGCGCCCAACCCCGGCGAGCCGGGCTCGGAGCGCGAGAAGGTCTACCTGCTGGACATGTTCCCGTACCCCTCGGGCGCGGGACTGCACGTCGGGCACCCGCTGGGCTTCATCGGCACGGACGTGCTGGGCCGCTACCTGCGGATGAACGGCCGCAACGTGCTGCACGCGATGGGCTTCGACGCGTTCGGCCTGCCCGCCGAGCAGTACGCGGTGCAGACGGGCACCCACCCGCGCACCACCACCGAGGCCAACATCGCCCGCTACAAGGAGCAGCTGCGCCAGCTGGGCCTGGCCCACGACGACCGGCGCTCCGTCGCGACCACGGACCCCGAGTTCTACCGGTGGACGCAGTGGATCTTCCTGCAGATCTTCAACGCCTGGTACGACACGGACGCCGCGCGCGCCCGGCCGATCGCCGAGCTGGCGGCGGAGTTCGCCGCCGGCACCCGGGCCACCCCGGACGGCCGTGACTGGTCCGCCCTGTCGGAGGCCGAGCGGCGCGCCGTGATCGACGGATACCGCCTGGCCTACATCTCCGAGGCGCCGGTGAACTGGTGCCCCGGCCTGGGCACGGTGCTGGCGAACGAGGAGGTCACCGCGGACGGCCGCAGCGAGCGCGGCAACTTCCCCGTGTTCCGCCGCAGCCTCAAGCAGTGGAAGATGCGGATCACCGCGTACGCGGACCGGCTGGCGTCCGACCTGGACCGGGTGGACTGGCCGGACTCGGTGAAGGCCATGCAGCGCAACTGGATCGGCCGCTCCGAGGGCGCCCGGGTCCGGTTCGCGAGCGGCCCCGAGAGCATCGAGGTCTTCACCACCCGCCCGGACACGCTGTTCGGCGCGACCTACATGGTGCTGGCGCCGGAGCACCCGCTGGTCGACGCGCTGGTCCCGGCCGCCTGGCCCGCAGGCACGGACGAGCGCTGGACCGGCGGTGCCGCCACCCCCGGTGAGGCCGTGGCCGCCTACCGCGAGCAGGCCGGCCGCAAGTCCGAGCTCGACCGCCAGGAGAACAAGGACAAGACCGGTGTCTTCACCGGCGCGTACGCGGTGAACCCGGTCAACGGCGAGTACGTCCCGGTGTTCGTCGCGGACTACGTGCTGATGGGCTACGGCACCGGCGCGATCATGGCTGTTCCCGCCCAGGACCAGCGGGACTGGGACTTCGCGACGGCCTTCGGGCTGCCGATCGTGCGCACTGTCGACCCCGGCGAGGGCTGGGACGGCGAGGCGTTCACCGGCGACGGCCCGGCGATCAACTCGGCGAACGACGACATCAGCCTGAACGGGCTGGGTGTTGCGGACGCGAAGCGCACGATCATCGACTGGCTGGCCGCTCAGGGCACCGGTGAGGGCGTCGTCCAGTACAAGCTGCGGGACTGGCTGTTCTCCCGGCAGCGCTACTGGGGCGAGCCGTTCCCGATCGTGTGGGACGAGCACGGCCCCGTCGCGCTGCCCGAGGACCAGCTGCCGGTCCTGCTGCCGGACGTCGACGACTACTCCCCCAAGACCTACGACCCGGACGACGCGAACACCGAGCCCGAGCCGCCGCTGTCCCGCGCGCTGGACTGGGTGAACGTCGAGCTGGACCTGGGCTCGGACAACGGGGACAGGGGGTTCGAGGACTACACGCGCGAGACGAACACGATGCCCCAGTGGGCGGGTTCGTGCTGGTACTACCTGCGTTACCTGGACCCGACGAACACGGAGCGGTTCGTCTCCGAGGAGGCCGAGAAGTACTGGGTCGGCAAGGACCTGCGGCGCGGGCCGGACGATCCCGGCGGCGTCGACCTGTACGTCGGCGGCGTGGAGCACGCGGTGCTGCACCTGCTGTACTCGCGCTTCTGGCACAAGGTCCTGTTCGACCTCGGCCACGTCACGAGCGAGGAGCCCTTCCGCAAGCTGTTCAACCAGGGCTACATCCAGGCGTTCGCCTACACCGACGCCCGCGGGACCTACGTCCCGGCGGAGGAGGTCGTGGAGGACGGGGACGGCGGTTTCACGTGGAACGGCCGGCCCGTCAACCGTGAGTACGGGAAGATGGGCAAGTCGCTCAAGAACGTCGTCACGCCGGACGAGATGAGCGAACGCTACGGCGCGGACACCTTCCGGCTCTACGAGATGTACACGGGCCCGATGGAGGCCTCCCGCCCCTGGTCGACCCGGGACGTCGTCGGCCCGCAGCGGTTCCTGCAGCGGGTGTGGCGCAACCTGGTGGACGAGGAGACGGGCCGCTCCCGGGTCACGGACGAGGTGCCGGACGACGACACCCTGCGCGCCCTGCACAAGGCGATCGCCGGCGTCCGGGAGGACTACCCGGCGCTGCACTACAACACGGCCGCGGCGAAGCTGATCGAGCTGAACAATCACCTGACCAAGACGTACGCGTCCGTCGGGGTGCCGCGCTCGGTGGCGGAGCCGCTGGTGCTGATGATGGCGCCGCTGACCCCGCACATCGCCGAGGAGCTGTGGTCGATCCTGGGCCACGAGGGTTCGCTGGCCTACGCCGACTTCCCCGTCGCGGACGAGAAGTACCTGGTGGCGGACACCGTCGAGTACCCGATCCAGGTCAACGGCAAGGTCCGCTCCCGGGTGGTCGTGCCGGCGGACAGCGCGGTCGCGGACGTCGAGGCGGCGGCGCTGGCGGACGAGAAGATCGTCGCCGCGCTGGCCGGCGCGGAGCCGCGCAAGGTGATCGTGGTCCCGGGCCGCCTGGTGAACGTCGTCAGGTAGCCCGGCGCCGCCTGGCCGGCCGGGCGGGGAGGCGGGTCGCCCCGCCGTGGGCCGGCGTGCTCCGGGCGGGGTCGTCGAGCCACTCGCCGACCGTGGCGACGACGTGTTCGGCGTCCGCGAGCGCGGCGTCCGCCTCGTCGCCCGGGACGGTGAGGAAGGTCCGGTCCGCGAGCACCGCGCGGTTGAAGAGCGAGCGGAGCAGCTGTCCGCTCACCGGGTCCATGGCCCGCTCGCGCACCACCCGGCGGACGAACGCGGACACGACGTCCGACGGCCGGTCCCGGGTCTCGCCGAGCGCACCCAGCGCCGCCTCGGCCGCAAAACGGGCGGCGTGGAAGGCACGGGAGACGGCCTGGGCGGGGTAGCCGCCGTCGCGCAGCATGCGGACCGCGCCGAGCTCCTGGCGGGCGCGGGCGATCCCCGGCCGGGGCAGGGCGAGCAGATCGGCCGGTGGTCGGGGTGCGGGTTGCGGTTCGCTCATCCCATTCGCCTGTTCATCCCGGCTGCCTGTTCATCCCGGCTGCCTGTTCATCGCAGTCGCACCGACTCGGCCTTCGCCCGGACCAGCCACGGCTCGCTCGGCTGCGACATCGCCTCCTGGCTCACCGGCAGCGCCGTCAGCGTGATCCCGGAGCGCTCGGTGTGCGGCCAGAGCACCGCGTCCATCCGGCGCAGCTCGGTCCACGGCGACTCCAGCTCGTCGAGCACGACGAGCAGGTCCAGGTCGGACTCGACGGACCCCTCCCCGCTCGCCCAGGAGCCGAACAGCAGGACCTGTCGCAGACGCGGCCCGTAGAGCGAGGCGAGGTCCGCCGCGACGACCGCGGGCACGTCCTCGTTCTGCGGGGAGGGGTCCGGGTAGCGCGCCGCCGCGCGCTCGGCGGCCGCCGGCTCGACGAGGCCGGAGTCGGCCAGCCAGCCCAGCGCCCGGCGCCGCGAACGGGCGTCCCGGAAGCGGTACCACTGGTCCCTGACCTCGGGGAACTCGAAGAGCGTGTTCTTGAACCGGCGGAACGCCCCGCGCCCGTTGATGGCCCGGTCCAGCAGCTCGGCGGCCCGGCGGTGCTGCACGCCGGCGGTGAAGTCCGCCATGTCCCGGTAGCCCTCGCGGCCCTCGGCGGGCTCGATGCGGACCCAGCCGGCGTCCTCGAGGTCGGCCTCGGACTCGTCGACGCCGGTGTACTCCACGGGGACGTGCGGCACGACCTCCCCGGTCTCCGGGTGGATCCACCAGCTCGTCTCGGGTGTCCGGTCCTCGAGTGCCGTGCCGAGTTCCTCGAGGTTCACCTGCTCCGGATCCAGCATGCGCGGAATGCTAGCCCCGCAGGTCAGCCTCTGGGCCGCACGACGATCTCGGTGAGGTGGGCGTCCGGTGACGCGGTGACGCCGGCGAGCACGGCGGCGGCCACGGACTCGGGACGCAGGAACCTCGAACCGTCGTACTCCCCGCCCTCGTGCGCGACGACGTCGCGCTGCATGTCGGTGTCCACCCGCCCGGGATGCACGGAGATCACCCGCAACGCGGGCTCCTCGGCTCGCAGGGCGTCGCCGAAGGCACGGAGCGCGAACTTGCTGGCGGCGTAGGAGCCCCAGCCCGCGCGCGCCACGAGCCCGGACCCCGAGTTGACCAGCACGACGTCGCCGTCGGCGGCCCGGAGCGCGGGCAGCAGCAGCCGGGTGAGCTCGGCGACCGCCACGACGTTGACGTCGAACTGGCGCCGCCAGGTCTCGGGCGGCGTCTCCGCGACGGTGCCCAGCATGCCGACGCCCGCGGAGTGCACGAGCACGTCGAGTCGTTCGATGCCCTCGACGGCGGCGGCCGTCGCCTCCGGATCGGTGAGCTCGACGGCCCAGGGGCGGGACCCGGGCAGCTCGGCCGCCAGCTTCTCCAGCGCGGCGGCGTCGCGGCCGCCGAGCAGCAGGTCGTGGGTCGGCGCGAGGGCGCGGGCGACGGCGGCCCCGATGCCCCGGGAGGCGCCGGTGACGAGGGCGAGCGGACGTGGTTCGTTCACAGCCACGAACGCTAACGCGTCAGACGCGGCGGGCGCTGTTGAACGGCATCCTGTTCAGGTTGCTGATCTTCACCGGCTGCCCGGCCCTGCTCGCGTGCACGACCTTGCCGTTGCCGATGTAGATGGCGACGTGGCTGACCGGCTTGTAGAAGAACACCAGGTCCCCGGGCTGCAGGTTCGCCTTGGAGACGGGCGTGCCGACCCTGGACTGCGCCCGGCTCGTGCGCGGCAGCGAGATGCCGGCCTGCTTGAAGGCCCACGACGTGAGGCCCGAGCAGTCGAAGGCCGACGGGCCGGAGGCGCCCCAGCGGTAGGGGGCGCCTACCTTGCCCAGGGCCTTCTGGACCGCGGAGGCCCGGGCCGCGGCCGGCGAGGCGCCGGTCTTCGCGGCGGCGACCGCCGCGGCCGGCGAGGCGAAGGCGGAGGAGGAGTTGGCGACGTTGCGGACGGGGGCGGTGACGGGGGTGGTGACGGCGGTGGTGGCCGACGCGGCGGGGGCGGTCGCGGCCGTGGCCGGGACCAGGGTGAAGAGGGCGGCGGTCGCGGTGGTCAGCACGGCGACGGTGGCGGTGCGGAGCGCCAGTGCAGGTCGAAGAGACGACACGCGGGTTCCTTGGAGGTAGCACCGCCGAACGTGGACAGGAGCGCGCCGGTTCGGGAGAAACGGCGGTCGCGACAGCGGGGCGTCTGGACACTGCGGCCATCGGTGAAGGACTCGGCCGAGCCGCACCCCGCCCGTTCGGACGGTGACCCCGAACCCGGCACTCCCGGTGAGCGCTGGTGTTCGTGGCCGTTATGCAAATTACGAAACCATTACGAGGCCGTGTCATGACGAAGGTCTCATAAAGCCGGCCGCATCAGAGTGAGCGTACTCACGGCAAATGTTCTCGTGCGGAGCAGTTTCAGTGCTGTGCGCCACTCCTTCGACCGTCATCTGCATCGTTGCAGGTCGAGCGCGCAGCCGGTATTGCCGTTATCTGCTCGTGATTACTCTGGGCGAGTGAAAACATTTCCGGTTCGGAAGCGTCACGAATATTTCCGGTCCTGAAGCAAAAGTGCTCGCCGACGACGGCGGCCCCGTACCGCGACGCTCGCCAGGAGCGTCGCGGCCGGGGCCGCCGGGTGGGTAAGGTGCGGGGGAGGTCAGTCCTGCCGCTCGCCGCGGATGAACGCCTCCACGGCGTCCCGCGCGACGTCGTCGCCGTACTGCTCGGGCGGGGACTTCATGAAGTAGCTCGACGCGGACAGGATCGGCCCGCCGATGCCGCGGTCCTTCGCGATCTTCGCGGCGCGCACGGCGTCGATGATGATGCCGGCGGAGTTCGGTGAGTCCCAGACCTCGAGCTTGTACTCCAGGTTCAGCGGGACGTCACCGAAGGCACGGCCCTCGAGGCGCACGTAGGCCCACTTGCGGTCGTCGAGCCAGGCCACGTAGTCCGACGGGCCGATGTGCACGTTGTCCTTGCCCATGTCCCGGTCGACCTGCGAGGTCACCGACTGGGTCTTGGAGACCTTCTTGGACTCGAGGCGCTCGAGCTCCTTCATGTTCAGGAAGTCCATGTTCCCGCCCACGTTGAGCTGCATCGTGCGGTCCAGCTGCACGCCGCGGTCCTCGAAGAGCTTCGCCAGCACGCGGTGCGTGATCGTGGCACCGACCTGGGACTTGATGTCGTCGCCCACGATGGGGACACCGGCGTCGCGGAACTTCTGCGCCCACACCGGGTCCGAGGCGATGAACACGGGGAGCGCGTTGACGAACGCGACCTTCGCGTCGATGGCCGCCTGTGCGTAGAAGCGGTCCGCGGCCTCGCTGCCCACCGGGAGGTAGGAGACGAGCACGTCCGCCTTCGTCGCGCGCAGCACCGCCGCGACGTCCACCGGCTCCTCGTCGGACTCGGTGATCGTCTCGCGGTAGAAGCGGCCCAGCCCGTCGAGGGTGTGCCCGCGCTGCACCGGCACGCCCATCGGCGGCACGTCCGCGATCTTGATCGTGTTGTTCTCGCTGGCCCCGATGGCCTCCGAGAGGTCGCGCCCGACCTTCTTGGCGTCCACGTCGAACGCGGCGACGAACGTGACGTCGCGGACGTGGTAGCCCCCGAAGTCCACGTGCATCAGGCCGGGGACTCGGGCGGCCGGGTCGGCGTCCGCGTAGTACTGGACGCCCTGGACCAGCGACGCCGCACAGTTGCCGACGCCGACGACGGCGACTCGCACCTCACTCATGCGGGTTCTCCTTCTCTCGTGGAACCTGGTCGTGATCTGCTCCGGCGCCGTCGCCGGGGTCCTGCTGCCGCTCGCTCGCGATCAGCTCGTTCAGCCACCGGACCTCGCGTTCGGTGGTGTCGAGCCCGAGCTGATGGAGCTCGCGGGTGTAGCGGTCGATCTGCTCGCCCGCCCTGGCCAGGGCCGAACGCATGCCCTCCCGGCGTTCCTCGACCGTCCGCCGCCGTCCCTCGAGGATCCGCATGCGGGTCTCGGCGGGGGTACGGGAGAAGAAGGCCAGGTGCACGCCGAAGCTCTCGTCGTCCCAGGTCTGCGGACCGGCCTCGGAGAGCAGCGTGGCGAAGCGCTCCTTGCCCTCCGCGGTGATCCGGTAGACGCGGCGGGCCCGTTTGGACCAGCCGCCGGCCCCGGTCGCGTCGGGGCCGGTGGAACGGTCCGGGTCCTCGACGATGAGCCCGGCCCGGGTGAGCCTGCGGAGCGCCGGATAGAGCGAGCCGTAGGAGAAGACGCGGAAGCCGCCGAGCCGCAGGCCCAGCTGCTTGCGCAGTTCGTAACCGTGGATCGGCGCCTCGAAGAGGAGCCCCAGGATCGCGAACTCGAGCATCGTGCCCTGCCTCCTCCCGTCCCGCCGGACGACCCCGCTGTCCTCCGGCCGATCGGTAACCCGACTATATCGGTCCGATACATCTGCGCGCAGTGTCGAGGCCGTGATCATCTGACCGGCGGCGATCTCCGGAGGCGGCTCCGGGTTCCGGGGTGGCCCCCGCGCGTACCCTGGTCGGGTGCTCACCCAGCGACAGGTCGTCGACTATGCGTTGCAGCGTCGCGCGCTGCTCGCAGATGTCCACTCCGGTCGTGTCGGCGTGGCCGAGGTCTGCGACGCCAGCCCCTACCTGCTGCGAGCGGCCCGCTTCCACGGCCAGGCCGGTGAGCAGCAGTGCCCGGTGTGCCGCCGCGAGCGGCTCACGCAGGTCAGCTGGATCTTCGGGGAGGCCCTGCGCCAGGCGTCCGGGTCCGCGCGCAAGCCCGAGGAGCTCGCCGCGCTGGAGAACTCCTTCGACGAGTTCTCCGTCTACGTCGTCGAGGTCTGTCGTTCCTGCAGCTGGAACCACCTGGTGCAGTCCTACGTCCTGGGCAAGGGCGGCAGCCCCGGGCGCAACCAGCGACGAAGGACCGCCGCCGAGTGAGCCGCCCGCCCACCCCCGTCGACCCCACCCGCCGATCTTCTCGATCCGACCCCGTCGATCCCCCCGCCCCGGCCGTCCCGCTCCCCAGTAGGGCGGGCCGGGGAGAACCACGGAGCCCGCGGTGACCGACCAGAGTGACTCCCGGCGCAGGCCGGGGCGCATGCCGTTCCCCGGCGGCACCCCCGATCCCGACGCCGCCGCCGGCCCGCCCGGTCCCGCCCGGCGGGGACGCCCCCGCCGCGGCCCGACGGGCCAGGCCAGGCGTTCGCGAACCAGCAGGGGCGCCCGGGCCCGCCCGGTGTCGCTCCCAGGCCGAGGCCGGCCGCTCCCGGGCCGCGCGGTGCCGTGCCCGGGCCGGGTGGTCCACCGCGGCCCGGCCCTTCCCAGGCCGGTCCTCCCCCGCCCCCCGGCAGGCCGGTGCCCGCCCGCTTCCGTCCGGACGGCGGCGCCCCCGGCTCCGGGCCGCCGCAGCTGCTGACGCACGAGGAGCTCGCCTCGTCGGCCCCGTCCGGGCCGCCCCGGCCGGTCCCCGGCCCGGCCGGTCCCGGCGCCGACCGCGCCGCCGGGGCGTTCGTCCCGCCGGCCGGCGGCCGCCCGCCCGCCGCCCGAACGGGTGGTGGCGGCGACGAGCCGCCCCGACGGTGGTGGGCCCTGCGCCGCGAGGACATAACGTGGCGCCTCGTGCGCCGGGTGCTCTACGTGCTGCTGGGCCTGTTCGTCGTCGTGCCGACGATCGCCTTCGCCGTCGGCTGGATGATCTTCAAGGTGCCCAGCGCGGACGACGCCGCCGTCACGCAGGTCGCGACGTTCAACTACACCGACGGCTCCCCGCTGGCCACGGTCCGGCCGAACAACGTCAACCGCACGAACGTCACGCTGGACCAGGTGCCGTTGCCGGTGCAGCGCGCCGTCCTCTCGGCGGAGGACCGCTCCTTCTTCTCCAACCCCGGTTTCGACGTGTCCGGCATCGGCCGCGCGGTGTGGAGCCAGCTCACCGGCGGCATCGGCGGCGGGTCGACGATCACCCAGCAGTACATCAAGGTGACGACCGGGCAGGACCAGGTCTCGCTCTGGCGCAAGTACAGGGAGATCGTGCTCGCCGCGAAGATCTCCAAGGAGCAGACCAAGGAACAGATCCTGGAGAACTACCTGAACGCGATCTACCTCGGCCGCGGCGCGTACGGCATCCAGGCGGCCAGCCAGGCGTACTTCGGCAAGAACGTCCAGGACATGACACCGTCCGAGGGCGCGATGATCGCCGGGCTCATCCAGTCCCCGTCGCGCTGGGACCCGGCCAAGAACCCCGAGAAGTCCCTCGAGCGCTGGAACTTCGTGATGGACGGCGAGGTCGCGCAGGGGTGGATGACCCCGGTGGACCGCGCCGCGCAGGTCTACCCCCAGTGGAAGCAACCGTCGGTGAACGAGGGCGGCATCCCCGGCGACAGCCGCGGCCACATCTACAACCAGGTCCGCGCCGAGCTCGAGGCGAAGGGCATCACGGACCAGGAGATCAACACCGAGGGCCTGACGGTCCAGACGACGATCGACCCGGCGAAACAGCAGGAGGCGGTCGACGCCGTCGAGAAGGTGATGAAGAGCCAGCCCGAGAACCTGCGGACCGCCGTGGTGTCGGTGGACCCGAAGACCGGCGCCGTCCTGGCCTACTACGGCGGGGACAACGGCGTCGGCCTGGACTACGCGCAGGCGCTCAAGCAGCCCGGGTCGTCGTTCAAGCCGTTCGTGCTGGCCGCGGCCCTGCAGCAGCCGGACCCGATCGGCCTGGGCACCCAGTACGACGGCTCGTCGCCGCAGGTCCTCGCGGGCCAGAAGGTCTCGAACTCCGAGGGCGTCAGCTGTGGCCGGTGCTCGGTGAAGACGGCCATGACGCAGTCGATCAACACCGTCTTCTACAAGATGGCGATCGACGTCGGCCCCGCCGCGGTCGCGGAGGCCGCCCACAAGGCGGGCATCCCGGCGAACCTGCTGCCCGCGGACAAGCTCAGCGCCGGTATCGCCCTGGGAGACAAGGAGGTGCACCCGGCCGACATGGCGTCGGCGTTCGCCACTTTCGCCGCCGACGGCGTGTACCGCGAGCCGTACCTCGTCTCCCGGGTCACCACGAGCGACGGCCGGGTCATCTACGACCACGGCACGGGCACGGCGGGCACCCAGGCCTTCCCCGAGCAGGTCGCCCGCAACGTCACGGAGTCGATGACGGACGTCGCGCAGTCCTCGCGCATCCCGCTCAACGGTGGCCGTCCCGTCGCCGCCAAGACCGGCACGGTGCAGAGCAGCGTCGCCGGGCAGAACAACGACGCCTGGACCGTCGGGTACACCCCGTCCGTCTCCACGGCCGTCTGGGTGGGCACCGACGACAACCAGCCGATCAAGAACTCCGCCGGCCGGCCCATCTACGGCCGCATGCTCCCGGGTTCCATCTGGGAGGAGTACATGAACGCCGTGCTCAGCGGGACACCCCGCGAGCAGTTCTCGGCGTTCGACCCGATCGGCCAGCCGCCCGTGTCCGACGCCACCCGCTCCGCCACCCCGTCCACGGAGAACCAGCCCGGGGGCAACGGCGACAGCGGGAACAGCGACGGCAACGGCGACAGCGGCAATGGTGACAACGCCGACAACGGGAGCGGGAACGGCAACGGCGGGAACGGCAGCGGGAGCGGCGGGAACGGCAGCGGGAGCGGCGGGAACGGGAACGGCGGGAACGGCAGCGGGAGCGGCGGGAACGGGAACAACCCGGACTCCGGCAGCACGAACAACGCAGACGTGTTGCCCGGCGGGAACGGCGGCACGACCCCGGACGGAGGATGAGGCCCGGCGCCGGCGGGGGGCCGGCGCCGCGCCCACCGGCCCGTGTGGTGCCCAGTTGGGCCGAACCGCTCGCGGCCTCGGCCAGCAGGGTCGTCGGCGGTCCGCTCGGCCGGCACGCGCTCGTCGGACGCAGCCGGTTCTGGACGCCGCTGCGGGTGGTGCTCCTCATGGCCGTCGTCGTGCTCGCGATGTCCTGGCTGGGCAAGTCCGCCTGCCTGCAGCAGTACCCCACCGCTGACGGCACCCTCGCCCTGGACTGGCAGAACAGCCGCCAGTACGTGGCGATGTGCTACTCGGACACGGTGCCGCTCTACGGGATCGAACGCCTCGACGACCCGGCCGCGCTGCCCTACCGGGATCCGTGGACCGAGACCGCGCAGGACGGCTCGGAGACGGTGCGGTACATGGAGTACCCGGTGCTCACCGGCTTCTTCCAGTGGGCGAACGCGCGGCTGGCGGACGGCTGGCTGGCCGTCGCGTCGCACGTCCCGCTGCCGTCGGGGCTGCCCGTCGTCGTCTACTTCGACCTCGTCGCCGTGTGGTTGGCGCTGTCCTGGCTCGTCGTCGTCCGGTCGGTGCACCGGTTGCGGCCCCACCGCCCGTGGGACGCCGCGCTCGTCGCGATCTCGCCGCTGGTCCTGGTGCACGCGTTCACGAACTTCGACGCCCTCGCCGTGGCGTTCGCGCTCGGCGGGCTGGTCGCGGTCGCGCGTCGACGACCGGTGCTCGGCGGCATCCTGCTGGGCCTCGGTGGCGCCGCGAAGCTCTATCCCCTGCTGCTCCTGCTCCCGGTGATCATGGTCGGGCTGCGCCGGCGGGAGCCGGGGCCGGTGTGGCGCACGGTCGTGGGCGCGGCGGTCTCCTGGCTGGCGGTGAACCTGCCCGTCGCCGTCGCCTATCCCGCAGGCTGGTGGGAGTTCTTCCGGCTCAACCAGTCCCGCCCGGCGGATCCCGACTCGCTCTACTACGCGCTGAGCTACTTCACCGGCTGGGACGGGTTCGACGGCCCGCTGAAGCACGGCGAGGTACCCGTGATCCTCGACGCCGTGACCGCCGGGCTGTTCGTCGTGGTCTGTGCGGGGTTGGCGGTGCTGGCCGCCCGGGCGCCCCGGCCGCCCCGGCTCGCGTCGCTGGCGTTCCTGGTGGTGGCGGCGTTCCTGCTGGTCAACAAGGTGTGGAGCCCGCAGTACTCGCTGTGGCTCGTGCCCCTGGCCGTGCTCGCCCTGCCGCGCTGGCGGTTGCTCCTCGCGTGGATGGCCGTGGACGCCCTGGTCTGGGTGCCGCGGATGTTCTACTACCTCGGCACGGACCACAAGGGTCTCCCGCCGGACTGGTTCCTCGGCGCCGTGCTGGTGCGGGACGCGTTCGTCGTCGTGCTGTGCGTGCTGGTGGTGCGGTCCGTGCTGCGGCCGGAGACGGATCCGTTGCGGGCCCCGGGATCGGCGGCGGACCCCGACTGGCCCGCCGCGGACGCGGATGCCCGTCCGGTACCGGCCTCCGTCGTCCGGGTCTGACGCCTCCCGGTCCCGGTCCGTCTCGAGCGTCGACCCCGCCTGCCGCGTCTGGTACTGATGAGGCGTGTGCATCGACGGTACGTCCGCGGAGAGCGACCTGCGGGCCGCCGTCGTGGAGCAGCTGGCGGGGTTCGAGCGGATCGCGGCGGACCGGCCGGACCTCAAGGCCGCCGCGGTGACGATCACGCTGGTCACCACGGGCGAGGGGGACGGCCTCGCGGACGGCCTGGCCTTCCTGCTCACCCGGCGCGCCGCGACCCTGCGCGGGCACCGCGGCCAGTGGGCGCTCCCCGGCGGCCGCGCCGATCCCGGTGAGACGCTCGTCGACGCCGCCCGCCGCGAGCTCGGCGAGGAGCTCGGCCTGCACCTCGGGCCCGAGGCGGTGCTGGGCCTGTTGGACGACTACGTGAGCCGCTCGGGCTACGTGATCACGCCGGTGGTGCTGTGGGCCGGCCGGGTGGACGAGCTGACCCCGAACCCGGACGAGGTCGGCGAGCTGCACCGGCTCCCGCTACGGATGATCGACGTCGAGCCGCGCTTCATCACCATTCCGGAGTCCGACGCCCCGGTCATCCAGGTCCCGCTCTTCGAACGGTTCGTGCACGCCCCCACCGGAGCGGTGCTGCACCAGTTCCGGGAGGTCGTCCTGCACGGGCGCCCGACCCGCGTCGCGCACCTCGAGCAGCCGGTCTTCGCCTGGCGCTGAGCCGCTCGCCGGTGGGGCGCTGCGGGTGAGCGTGTCCGGCACCCGGAGGAACAGCACGAACAGCACGACGAGCAGCACCGCCCGTCCCCAGACGCCGAGCACCACGCCCTGCGCGCTGAGCCCGCCGAGGATGCTCTGGTCCCCGCCGGTGTTGAGCAGCCACAGCCAGCGGAAGATCGAGATCCCCATGACCGCGTCCGCCACGAGGTAGGCCGCGACCCAGCGCCACGGCACCCGCAGCAGCACGAAGAACGGCAGCAGCCAGAGCGTGTACTGCGGGGAGTGCACCTTGTGCAGCAGCAGGAACCCGCACAGCATCGCCGCGCTGACCCCGAGCCACGGGTAGACGCCCTCGCGCCGCCACCGCCGCCAGCCGGCCGCCGCCGCGACCGCGAACGACAGCAGCACGAGCGTGGGGGTCACCCGGTCCATCGCGGACTGGAACACCGCGTTCCCGGGCTCCGAGTACGGCCGGAAAGCCCAGTACCAGATGGAGTTGGTGGTCAGGTCCACCTTGCGCAGCTGCTGGAAGGTGATCGACGCGCGCCAGCCCTCGTAGCCGGCGAGCGCGAACGGCAGGTTGACCAGCACGGCCGTGGCGATCGCGGCGCCGCAGACCTGCAACGCGCCGCGCCTGTCCAGCGCGCCGGTCCCGTCCTGCCCCCGGGTCAGGACGTAGAGCGCGAGCGGCAGGACGAAGATCCCCGGATAGAGCTTGAAGGCGAACCCGAGGCCGAGCAGCACCGCCGCGACGACCCCGCGCCGGGCGAGCGGCCACCGCCGGGGCCGGTGCATCACGGCCACCGCGGCGACCGCGCACGCGACGACCGGGAGGTCCCAGTTGTGGAAGGCGTAGAGCACCAGCGGTGGGCCGAGCGCCCACAGCAGCGCCCGCCAGCGTGCCAGCCGCCCGAGCAACCAGCCCGTGAGCAGCCCGAACGGGGCCATGATCAGCGCGGAACCGAGGAGGAAGCCGCCGTCGGTGTCCGCGCCGAGCGCGCTCACCCAGATCAGCAGGCCGGTCAGCACCGGGTACTCGACGGTGCCGCCGCGCAGCTCGCCGTCCGGGGTGATGGAGCCGTCCACGTACGGGACGACGTGGGTGTCGATGTCGCGGCCGAGCCACAGCTTCTGGATGTCCGAGTAGCAGATGTCCCGGTAGCCGCGGATCGTGAAGTCCGGCTGGGAGCGGCCCGCTCCGTCGAACTCCGGGCCCACGCAGCGGGCCTTGTTCGCGTAGCCGAGGACCAGGGTGATCCCGGTCAGCGCGACGAGCAGCGCGAGCGCGAGCCAGCCGAGCGGCCGGCGCCCGGCACCGGTCACCGACCGAGCCGCTCGCGGAGGAACGTGATGTCCGCGGTCTGGCCCTCGCCCGGGGTCTCCACCACGACCGGGGCCCCGGCCGAGGCGCACACGGCGGCCAGCACCTCCGGCTCGATGGTCCCGGAGTCGATGTTCGCGTGCCGGTCGCGGGCCGAGTCGAACTCGTCCCGGGAGTTGTTGAGGTGCACCAGGTCGATCCGGCCGGTGATCGCCTTGGCCCGGTCCACGACGTCGACCAGGTCCTCGCCCGCGGCGAACGCGTGGCAGGTGTCCAGGCAGAAGCCGACGCCGAACTCGCCGACCGCCTCCCACAGCCGGGCCAGCGCGTCGAACCGCCGCGCCATGGCGTTGTCCCCGCCCGCGGTGTTCTCGATGAACACCGGGACGGCGAAGCCGCCCTCGCCGTGCTGGCGCTCCACGAACTTGCGCCAGTTGTCCACGCCGACCGCCGGGTCCTCGTCCTTCGTCACGTGCCCGCCGTGCACCACGAGCCCGATCGCGCCGACCCGCTTCGCCTCCTCGGCGTGCTGCTGCACGATCTTGCGCGACGGGATGCGGATGCGGTTGTTCGGCGACGCGACGTTCACGACGTAGGGCGAGTGCACCACCACCGCGACGTCGGAGGCGACCAGGGCCTCGGCGTGCGGATGCGGCTGCGGCTTCTTCCAGCCCTGCGGGTCGGAGAGGAAGAACTGCACGATCTCCGCACCGCGCTCCTCCGCCGCGGCGAGCGGATCGTCGTCACGGACATGGGCGCCGATGAGCATGGGTCGAGAGTAGTGCGGCCCCCCGACGGTTCCGCGCCCCCCGGGCCCTGATCACCGCGCGGCCGCCACCGCACAGCGCCCGGACAGCATCCGCGTGGCGCCCGGCGGACCACGGTCCGGAGCCGCCTCTGCGGAGGGCGGCCTCCCGGCCGTGGGTCGCTGCTGTTCGACGACCGGTGGGCCGTGATCGACGACGATGTACCGCTGTGCGGGTTCGTGCCCACCCGTGGTGGGCGCTCGCCCGTGCGGGCGGTGCCGGGTGGGTGGATCGCCGCTGGTAACCTGGCTTGCGCTGCCCTGAACGGCGCCCTCCCGGGCACCGCGAGCAGGGCCGCCCGCCGGTCACCGGCGTCGAGCGGCCCGTTTCTGTCGGGGTGGCGTGAGAACCTCCTGCCGCGGAAGTACCGCGGCCGTCCAGTCCACAGGAGGTGAGTGGTTCTCATGCGTCATTACGAAATCATGGTCATCCTCGACCCGAGCCTCGACGAGCGCACCGTGCAGCCGTCGCTCGAGACTTTCCTGAACGTCATCCGCACCGATGGCGGTTCGGTCGAGAAGGTCGAGGTCTGGGGCAAGCGCCGGCTCTCCTTCGAGATCAACAAGAACGCCGAGGGGATCTACGCGGTCCTCGAGGTCACCGCCGAGCCGGCCACCGTGTCCGAGCTCGACCGGCAGCTGGGTCTCAACGAGTCGGTGCTGCGCACCAAGGTGCTGCGCCGGGAGCCCAAGCGCACGCCCGCCCCCGCCGCGAGCTGAGGAGCCACACATGGCCGGCGAGACTGTCATCACCGTGGTCGGCAACCTCACCGCCGACCCGGAGCTGCGGTTCACCCCCTCGGGCGCCGCGGTCGCGAACTTCACCGTCGCGTCCACCCCGCGCACCTTCGACCGCCAGTCCGGCGAGTGGAAGGACGGCGAGGCGCTGTTCATGCGCTGCAACGTGTGGCGTCAGGCGGCCGAGAACGTGGCCGAGACGCTCACCCGCGGCGCGCGCGTGATGGTGCAGGGGCGGCTCAAGCAGCGGTCCTTCGAGACCCGCGAGGGTGAGAAGCGCACCGTCGTGGAGCTGGAGGTCGACGAGGTCGGCCCGTCGCTCAAGTACGCCACGGCCAAGATCAACAAGGTCAGCCGCGGCGGAGGCAGCGGCGGCTTCGGTGGCGGTGGCGGCGGCTTCGACGGCGGCCAGGGTGGCGGCGGAGGCAACTTCGGCGGCTCCGGCGGAGGCAACTCCGGAGGCGGCGGCTACGACGACCCGTGGGGTTCCGCACCGCCCGCCGGTAGCGGTCCCGCGGCCGACGACGAGCCCCCCTTCTAACCCCAGACCTCTCCAGACACTCCCGCCCGGGTCCGCCCACGGCGGGGACCAGTAACCAGGAGCATCAGCAATGCCCAAGCCCGTCCTGCGCAAGCCCAAGAAGAAGGTCTGCGCATTCTGCAAGGACAAGGCCCAGGAGATCGACTACAAGGACACCGGACTGCTCCGGAAGTTCATCTCCGACCGCGGCAAGATCCGGGCCCGCCGCGTCACCGGCAACTGCCGCCAGCACCAGCGGGACGTCGCCGTCGCGGTCAAGAACAGCCGCGAGGTCGCCCTGCTGCCGTACACGTCCACCGCGCGCTGAGGAAGGAGATCCAGCCATGAAGCTCATCCTCACCGCTGACGTCCCCAACCTCGGGGCCCCCGGCGACGTCGTCGAGGTCAAGGACGGCTACGGCCGTAACTACCTGCTGCCGCGCAAGTTCGCGATCCCCGCCACCCGTGGCGCCGAGAAGCAGGTCGAGCAGATCCGCCGGGCCCAGAAGGCCCGCCAGATCCGGGACCTCGGACACGCCCGGGAGGTCGCCGGCCAGCTCGGCGACCTGTCCGTCACCGTGAAGGCCAAGGCCGCGAACGACTCGGGCCGGCTCTTCGGCTCGGTCACCCCGGCCCAGGTCGTCGACGCCGTCAAGGCGGCCGGCGGCCCGGTGCTGGACCGGCACGCGGTCGAGGTGTCGTCGTCGATCAAGACGGTCGGCACGCACCCCGTCACGGTTCGGCTGCACCCGGAGGTCACCGCGGAGCTGCAGGTGGCGGTCGTCGCCAGCTGAGCCCGGTTCGCCCGGCGCAGGCTGCCGGTCACGTTCCGTCATCAGGGCGGGATCCAGGTCCACGGGACCCGGGTCCCGCCCTGAGTCGTGCCCGGGCCGGTCCGACCGGTGTCCGGTGATCGACGACTCGGCGTGGCAGGCTGTCCGAACGACCGGCCAGGAGTGACGGTGACGTCGTCGGGTGACCGTCCGATTGCGCCGGGTGGGCCTCGGTGCGACGAGCGGACACTCCCGGGCACCGCTCACCGAACGACACGCCGGGTAAAGTTGTCCACAGCCTCCCCCCTGGCCTTCACCAGCGGAAACGCCCGTAGATCCGTAGTTGTCCCCACTCCGTCCACAACGCCCTCCGGACAGCGACCTGCACGGGAGCCGATTGGTCCCCACGCCGTCCCCAGGTCCGTACACATGCTCGTTCGCGCCCCGGGTCGGTATCGGCCTAGCCTCGGGTCTCCCGGTCCGCCCGGGCGGCGCATCCGTGCCCGGCTTCCCCGCCTCGTCCGTCGGAACGGCGGTGGAGGTCACGGTTCCACCACTCGCGGATCGAACTCATGTTCGATAGGCTGACGTTTGTTCGTCACGGGGGGTCACCCCTCCACGAGACGCGCCGCACCCCGGCGACGCCCCGGAAGTGACGACGTGGAGGTGATACGGCGGATGGCGGTGACAGATGATCGCCCGGCCGGCCGGCCGCGTGCGGTCCGGGAAGGGGATGGCGCCCGCGACGACTCGCCGGCCCCGTTCGACCGCCAGCCTCCGCAGGACCTCACCGCGGAGCAGTCCGTCCTGGGCGGCATGCTGCTGAGCAAGGACGCGATCGCGGACGTCGTCGAGGTGCTGCGCCCGGACGACTTCTACCGCCCGGCCCATCAGACGGTCTATGACTGCATCCTGGATCTCTACGGCCGCGGCGAGCCGGCGGACGCGGTCACCGTGGCCGCGGAGCTGCAGCGCAAGGGCGACCTGATCCGCCTCGGCGGCGCGCCCTACCTGCACACGCTGATCGCCACGGTGCCGACGGCGGCCAACGCGGCCTACTACGCCGAGATCGTCGCGGAGAAGGCGATCCTGCGCCGGCTGGTGGACGCGGGCACCCGGATCGTGCAGCTCGGCTACCACGGCGCCGACGGCGGCGAGGTCGAGGAGGTCGTGGACCGCGCGCAGGCCGCGATCTACGAGGTCACCGAGCGGACCACGAGCGAGGACTACACCCCGCTCGAGGAGCTGCTGCAGCCCACGATGGACGAGATCGACGCGATCGCCTCCCGCGGCGGCGTGGCGCTGGGCGTCCCCACCGGGTTCGCGGACCTGGACGCCATCACCAACGGCCTGCACGCGGGCCAGATGGTCGTCGTGGCGGCCCGTCCCGGGCTCGGCAAGAGCACGCTCGGACTGGATTTCGCCCGGTCGTGCTCGGTGAAGCACGGCATGACCAGCGCGATCTTCTCGCTGGAGATGAGCAAGTCCGAGATCGTGATGCGGCTGCTCTCGGCGGAGGCGAAGATCCGGTTGGCGGACATGCGCGCCGGGCGGATGAGCGATGACGACTGGACCCGCATGGCGCGGCGGATGAGCGAGATCAGCGAGGCGCCGATCTTCATCGACGACTCGCCGAACCTGACGTTGATGGAGATCCGGGCCAAGGCGCGCCGGCTCAAGCAGCGCCACGATCTCAAGCTCGTGATCCTGGACTACCTGCAGCTGATGACGTCGGGCCGCAAGGTGGAGTCCCGGCAGCAGGAGGTCTCGGAGTTCTCCCGGCAGATCAAGCTGCTGGCCAAGGAGCTCGAGGTCCCGGTCGTGGCGATGAGCCAGCTCAACCGTGGACCGGAGCAGCGCACGGACAAGCGGCCGATGCTGTCGGACCTGCGTGAGTCCGGCTCGATCGAGCAGGACGCGGACATGGTGATCCTGCTGCACCGTCCGGACGCCTTCGAGCGGGACGACCCCCGCGCGGGCGAGGCGGACCTGATCCTGGCCAAGCACCGAAACGGGCCGCAGGGCACCATCACGGTGGCCCATCAGCTGCACTACAGCCGGTTCACCGACCTCGCCCACGGCTGATCGCTCACATCGGCGGGCGCTGGGTTGTGGGACCCGTGGGCAGGCGTGGTTACCTTCCACGGTGCCCGCCTCACGTTCGGCGTCCCCCGCCGCGGACCTCGCCACGGTCGTCGTCTTCGCCGCGTTCATTGCGGTGCTCGGCATCTTCCCGGGCCTCTACGTCGGCGGGTCCGGGGTGCCGATCGTCCTGCAGAACATGGGGCCGCTGATCGCCGGGGCGGTGATCGGCGCCCGGCGCGGCACGCTGTCCGTGGTCCTGCTGCTGGCGCTCACCGCGATCGGCCTGCCGCTGCTCTCCGGCGGGAGGGGCGGGCTCGCGCCGTTCGCGGGCCCGAGCGCCGGTTTCCTCCTCGGGTGGATCCTGTCCGCGCTGGTCACCGGGCTCGTCGCGGAGCGCCTGATGCGTAGCGAGGGGAACGGGCGGCTCCTGCCGATCCTGCTGCTCGCCGCGTTCGCCGGGCTCGTCGTGGACTACGTCCTCGGGATCGGCTTCCTCGCCGTCTACCTCGGGGACGTCCGGACCGCCCTCGTCGGATCGCTGGTCTTCGTCCCCGGTGACGTGGCGAAGGTCGTGGTCACGGCGCTGGTGGCCGCCGTCGTGCACCGCGCCCTGCCGGGAAGGTTCGCGGCGCCGCCGGCCCGGTCCCGATGATCCTCGGTGAGGTGCCCGGCGAGCTCTCCGCCCGCGCGCACGGCGCGGCGCGCGTGCTCGCCGCCCGCGGCGTCAGGCAGGGATCCCGCGTCGCGGTCGACGGCGGAGACGTCCTGGCCTGGCTGCTCGGCGCGGACCTGCTCGGCGCCGCCACCCTCGTCGTCGAGCCGCGGTGGACGGCCCGGGAACGCGCCGCGATCGTGGCCGACGCCCTTCCGGATGTCGTCGTGGACGGTGATCCGGCGCCCGGACTCCCCGTGCCGCCCGGGGGGACGAGCGCACCGCGTTCTACCTGCCCACGACCTCGGGTAGCAGCGGCCGGCCCAAGGTGCTGGTGCGCTCGCGGGAGTCCTGGCGGCGCAGCTTCGAGGCGCTGGGCCCGTTGCCCGGCCCGGTGCTGGTCCCGGGCCCGCTGAGCTCGTCCCTGTTCACCTTCGGCGCGCTGCACGCGCTGTGGTGCGGCGCCGAGCTGCGCGTCCGCGACCACCTGCGCGCCCCCGACGCCCGGGAGGCCGCGGCGGTCCACCTCGTGCCCGCGATGCTCGTGAACCTCCTCGGCGAGCTCGAGCGGGAGCCCGGCCCGTGCGCGCTGCGCACGGTGGTGTGCGGCGGCGCCCACGTCGGCGACGCGTTGCGGGCACGGTTCGCCCGGACGCTCCCGGACGCTCGGCTGGTCGAGTACTACGGCTCGGCGGAGCACTCCCTCATCGCGATCCGCCGGGACGACGCCGGCCTCCGGCCCGTCCCCGGCGTGGAGCTGGACGTCCGCGACGGCGTGCTCCGGCTGCGCTCGCCCCTCGCGTTCGACGGGTACCTGCGCGGCGGCGAGCTCGAGCCCGCACCGGAGTGGTCGAGCGTCGGCGACCGGGTCGAGCTACGCGGTGACGGCACGCTCGTCGTGCACGGCCGGGACTCGGCGACGATCTCCAGCGGGGGCCGGCTCGTGTCCGCGGAGGAGGTCGAGGCCGTGCTCCGCGCCGTCCCCGGCGTCGACGACGTCCTGGTCACCGGCACCCCGCACCCGCGGCTGGGTGCGCTCGTCACCGCCGTCGTCGAGGCGGACACCGCACCGGCCCTCGCGGAGCTGCGGGCCGCGGCCCGCGCCGCGCTGGAACCCGGCAAGCGGCCGAGGCGCTGGCTGCGCACCAAGGCGCTTCCCCGCACGGCCTCCGGCAAACCCGCCCGCGCGCTCGTCGCGGAGCAGCTCGCGGACGGCACGCTCGCCGCGGAGCCCCTTCGATGAACGACCGGACCCCGGTCGTCGTCGCGGCCCGGCGCACCCCGATCGGCAGCGCCGGTGGGGTGCTGAGGAACCTGTCCGTCGACACACTGGCCGCGCCCGTCCTCCGCGCCCTGCTCGACGACGCGGGCCTCGAAACCGTCGACGACGTGCTGCTGGGCAACGTCTTCGGCCCCGGCGGCAACCCCGCGCGGGTCGCCGCCCTGCGTGCCGGCCTCGGCTCCGGCGTGCCCGGCATGACCGTGGACCGGCAGTGCGCCAGCGGCCTCGCCGCGGTCACCCTGGCGGCCACGATGATCCGCGCCGGCGAGGGCGAGGCCTACCTCGCGGGCGGCGGGGAGAGTGCGTCCACCGCCCCGCACCGCGCCTGGCGCACGGACCCGCCCGTCCCCTACACGCGGGCCCCCTTCGCGCCCCCGGAGATCGGCGACCCGGAGATGGGCGCGGCCGCGGACCGCGTCGCCGCCGAGGCCGGGATCTCCCGGGACCGACAGGACCGGTTCGCCGCGCGCAGCCACGCCCGGGCCCTCGCCGCGCAGCGCGCCGGGCGGTTCGCCGGCGAGCTCGTCCCGGTCGCCGGGGTGGCGGCCGACGAGCGCCCGCGCGCCTTCACCGTCGAGCGGCTCGCCCGCTTCCGGCCCGCCTTCACCCCGGACGGCACCGCGACCGCCGCGAACTCCTGCGGCGTGAACGACGGCGCCGCCGCGGTGCTGGTCGTCAGCGAGCGGATCCGGCGGGAGCGCGGCCTGCCCGGGCTGCGGCTCGTCGCGTCCGCCACCTCCGCCGTCGACCCGAACCTGCTCGGGCTCGGCGCGGTCCCGGCGATGACCCGCGTGCTGGACCGGACGCCCGACGTGGTCGAGTTCAACGAGGCCTTCGCGGGCCAGGCCCTGGCGTGTCTCGACGCCGCAGGGATCGACGAGGAGACGGTGAGCCCGGACGGGGGTGCGATCGCCCTCGGCCACCCCTGGGGCGCGTCGGGCGCGGTGCTGGTCGTCCGGCTGTTCGCCCGGCTGGTCGGCCAGGGCGGAGGCGGGAGCGGGCTCACCGCGCTGTCCGCCGGGGGCGGCGTCGGGGTGGCCGCGCTGTGGGAGGTCGTGTGATCGAGTTCGACGGCGTCGGGCACGCCTACGGCGAGCGGACGGTGCTCGAGCAGGTGGACCTGACCCTGACCGAACAGCGCGTCGCGTTCGTCGGGCTCAACGGCTCGGGCAAGTCCACGCTCGCGAGGATGATCAACGGCCTGGTGCGCCCGACGCGCGGGCGGGTCCTGGTCGACGGCCTCGACCCGGCCGAGAAGGGCGCCGCGGTCCGGCGCAGGGTCGGGTTCGTCTTCACCAACCCGGACAGCCAGATCGTGATGCCGACGGCCGGCGAGGACGTGGCGTTCTCCTTGCGGCGTAGCGGGCTGAGCCGGCCCGAGCGGGCCCGCCGGGCCGCCGAGGTGCTCGCCGAGCACGGCCTCGACGGCTACGCGGACCACCCTGCGCACCAGCTGTCCGGCGGCCAGAAGCAGCTGCTGGCGCTGTGCGGGATGCTCGTGCTCGACCCGGACGTGCTGGTCTGCGACGAGCCGACGACCCTGCTCGACCTGCGCAACAAGCGCCGGTTCGTCGAGCTGCTCGGCCGGCTGCGCCAGCAGGTCGTGCTCGTGACGCACGACCTGGACCTGCTCGGCGGCTTCGAGCGCGTCGTCGTGATCCACGGCGGCCGGGTGGTCGCCGACGACGAGCCGGGCCCCGCCGTCGCGTACTACCGCGGGCTGGCCCGGTGACTCCCCTCGGCCTGTACGTCCCCGGGGCCAGCCCCCTGCACCGGCTGCCCGCGGGCGCGAAGTTCCTCGGGATGCTCGCGCTCGTCACCGTCACGGTCGTGCTGCGATCGCCGATCGCGCTGGGCGTGATCTGCGCCGTGGTCGCGCTGGGCTACCCGCTGGCCCGGATCCCGTGGGACCGGGTGTGGCCGCTGCTCCGCTCGGTGCTCCTGCTCGCCGTCGTGATCCTCGCGCTGCAGGCCTGGCTGCTCGACGTCCGGTCCGCCGGGGTCACCGTCCTGCGGCTCGTCGCAGCGCTGGGAGCCGCGAGCCTGTTCACGTTGACCACCAGGATCGACGACGTCGTGGGCGCCATCGAGCGGGCGCTGGGCCCGCTGTGCTCGCCGAGGTTGCTGGGCCGGTTCGGCGTGCGACCGGACCGGGTGGGCCTGCTCGTCGGCCTCACCCTCCAGGCCGTGGCCACGCTGTCCGAAATCGCCGCGTCCGTCCGCGAGGCGGCCCGGGCCCGGGGGGTGGAACGCTCGGTCGTCGCGTTCGCGGTGCCGTTCCTCGTCCGCACGCTCAAGCACGCCGACGAGCTCGGCGAGGCGCTCGCCGCACGTGGCGTCGCCGACGAGTGATGGACACGGCGGGCGATCGTGGAGAAGCTCGGCGCGATGAACGACGGCTTCGTCGGCCTCGGGCAGGAAGGCTGCTGGCGCCTCGAGGGCGCGTCGTTCCTCGCGACGACCGCGGCGGCGGGCGCGGCCCGGATCCTCAAGCGCGTCTGAGCGCGGGCTCAGGAGCTGGGGAACGGGCGCGCCGGAAGGGGCGCGACGAGGGCGAGCGCGAGCGCCGCGACCGCCATCAGGATGCCCGAGACCACCACCGGCACCGCCGCGGTGACCCCACCGACCAGCAGCAGGAGCAGGCCCCCGGCCAGCAGCACCATGGGGATCACCCCGGGACCGCGGACGGACCGGGTGCCGGGGTGGCGACCGAGGCGGGAGAAGCGCGCGGCCAGGCCGGGATCGGTGGCCTGCAGGTCACGCTCGATCAGGGCGAGCAGGCTGCGTTCGCGGTCGTTGAGCATGTGGATCTCGGACCCCCGGGGTGACGGGACGGGTGCTGGAGGGGCCGATTCGGCCCCGACGTCACCCTCGCTCGCCGCTGATCCGGGGAGTGCCGCCTTGCGACGATCCTATGTGATCGAATCGTGACCTCGGCTGCGGGCCTCCCCACACCCGGACGGCCGAATGCGGTTGCGCCGTCAGTCTCCGGCGTGCTCCGCGATGAGCCGCGAGGTCTCCTCCGACAGCTCCATCGTCGCCAGGTGTGCCCCCTCGACGACCTCGAGGTGGGCCCCGGGGATGCCGGACGCGATGGTGCGGGCGTGCGGCTCGACCGGGGTCGACAGGTCCGCCGAACCGGCGATGACCAGCGTCGGCGCCGTGATGGCGGGCAGCCGGTCCACGTGGTCCCAGGCCTCGATGGCCTGGCAGGAGGCGCGGTAGCCCTCGTCGGAGGAGTCTGCGACCCAGCTCTCGGCGCGCTTCACGACGTCCGGGTGGGCGGCCGCGTACTCCGCGGTGAACCAGCGGGCGACGATGCCCGGAGCCAGGGGCGCGGTGCCCTGCTCGGCGACGGCGGCGATGCGGTCCTTCCAGGCCGTCAGGTCCGGGAAGCGCGCGGAGGTGCAGCACAGCACGAGCCGGCTGATCCGCTCCGGGTGCTCGGACGCCAGGTACATCCCGACCATGCCGCCCATGGACAGCCCGCACCAGGCGACGCGGTCCAGGCCCAGCTCGTCCAGGGTCGCGAGGACGTCACCCGCGAGGTCGGCGATCCGGTAGGGGCCCTCGGGGACGGGCGAGCGGCCGTGGCCGCGGTGGTCCAGCCGGACGACGCGGAACCGGGAGGTCAGCGCGGGGAGGTTGGGCTCCCACATCTCCAGGGTGCTGCCGAGGGAACCGGACAGGACGAGGACCGGGGCGTCCTCCGGGCCGTCGATCTCGTGGTGCAGGACAACGGTGCTCATGACCCCGACCCTGTCATGACCGAGCGGAGGGCCGCGAGTTCGTGCGGCGTCGGCGCGTCGGTCACCACGAGGTCCTCGGACACCTCGAGCGGCCAGCCCGTCTCCGCCCGCACCTGCTCGACGCGGACCCCGGGGTGCACCGCCGTCAGCCGCAGTTCGGCGCTGTCCGGGTCCGGTTCCAGCACGCCGAGATCGGTGATCACCTGCCGCGGGCCGCCGCCGCGCAGCCCGAGCATCGCCCGGTCCAGCGGCCCGGCGCCGAACCCGACCGAGGTGACGAAGTCCACCCGCTCCACGAACGCCGGCAGCCGGTGCCGCATCACCACGACGACCTCGCGGCAGGACGCCGCGATCTCCGGCGCGGACCCGGAGCCGGGGAGCCGGAGGTCCGGTTCGGCGTAGTCGCCGAGCACGGTGGTGTTGAGGTTGCCGAAGACGTCGATCTGCGCGGCCGACAGCAGGCCGACGTCGATCCGGCCGGACTGGATCCAGTAGCCGAAGAGCTCGGGCAGGCTCACCGCCCCGAAGCTCGCCGAGCCGGCCGTCGTCGTGGACGAGCAGCAGGTCCGGGGCGTGCAGCCGGCGGGCCAGCTCCGCTGCGCGGGCCGGCAGCCCGGCGCCGGCGAAGCAGGCCTGGCCGGCCCGCACCGTCCGGGCGGCGGCGACGGCCAGCATCTCGTCCGACGTCCAGGAGCCGGCGTCCGTCGCCGGCTGGTCGAGCGTGGTCATGCCGGGTCCGTCCCCTCGGCGCGGATCCCCTCGAGCCAGAGGTTGAAGCGCGTGCGGTCCCGGGAGATCTCGTCCCACGCGCGGTAGGCGTCGTCGTCCCGGTCGTAGAAGCCGTCCACCGCCGACGGCGCCGCGCCGCCGGGGGCGTGCGCCACCGCGGTGATCGCGAACGAGGGCAGCACCGTCGCGTCCGGCACCGGGCTCAGCTCGTCGACGATCTCCTCGACCGTCACCAGCGAGCGCCGCGCGGCGAGCACGGCCTCCTTCTGCATCCCGCCGGCCCCCCGGAACTGCACGTTCCCGGACTTGTCCGCCCGCTGCGCGTGCACGATCGCGACATCCGGGTTCAGCGCCGACACCGCGTCGAGCTCCTCGCCGGTGAAGGGACAGCGCACGGTCGCGACGGACGCCGTGTACTGCGGCAGGTCCGTCCCCGCGTAGCCGCGCAGCATCCCGAACGGCAGCCCGGAGGCGCCGGCGACGTAGCGGGCGACCATCCCCGCGTGGCTGTGCTCCTCGATCTCCAGCGGCGCCGGCCAGCCGTCGACCAGCGCGTCCTGCAGCCGGTGCAGCGACCCGGCGACGCCGAGGACCGGGTTGGCGGCCCACGAGAACACCAGCTTGCGCGCGCACCCGGCGCCGACGAGCTGGTCGTAGACGAGGTCCGGCGACATCCGGACGAGCGTGAGGTCCCTGCGGCGCAGGCGGATCACCTCGTGCGCCGCGGCGAACGGGATGAGCGCGGAGTTCCCCTCGAGGGCCACTTCGTCCCCGTCCCGGACGAGGTCGGCGACGGCGTCCGACAGGGGCACGATCGTGGCCACGCCGGAACGCTAACCCCGCCGGTCCGGCCCGGCAATCGCACGGAAGGGCCCAGGTCCTCCCGTCAGGAGACGCCGAGCCGCGCGCACAGCGCCTGCCAGGACGGCGCCGCGGCGTCCTTCGCGCTCATCACGCCGGCCGGCAGCGGCCACTCGACCCCGAGGTCCGGGTCGTCGAACCGCACGGCGACGTCCTCGCCCGGGTCGTGCTCGCGGTCCATCCGGTAGCAGGCGTCCGCGACGTCGCTGAGCGCCTGGAAGCCGTGCAGGCAGCCCGCCGGGATGTAGATCGACGCCATGTTCTCGTCGTCGAGCCGGAAACTCGCGACCCGGCCGAACGTCGGCGAGCCGGGCCGGGCGTCGACCACGACGTCGAACAGCGCGCCGTGCGCGCAGCGGACCAGCTTGGACTCGCCGAGGCCGACCCGGCCGTGCAGCCCGCGGATGACGCCCTTCGCGGAGCGGGACTGCGAGTCCTGGATGAACGCGGTCCCGTCGACGCCGGCCTCCTTCGCCACGGCGACGTCGAACGTCCGGCTGAAGAAGCCGCGCTCGTCGGGATGCGGCTGTGGAACGAACAGGAGGACCCCGTCGATCTCCGTGGTGTGGACCTGCACCCGCGAACCCCTTCCGTCGTGTCTGCCGCGACACTAGAGCCAGATATCGTGGCGCCGCGGAAGGGGCGGGATGCGAGGACTGGGCGAGCTCGAGGCCGCGGTGATGGACGTGCTGTGGCAGCACGACGAACCGCTGCGGGTGCGTGAGGTGCTGGCCGAGCTGGCCCCGCGGCGCACGCTGGCCTACACGACGGTCATGACCGTGCTGGACAACCTGCACCGCAAGGGCTGGGTGACCCGCGAGCTCGACGGCCGGGCCTTCCTCTACCGGCCGGTCGCGAGCCGCGAGGTGGTCACGGCCCGCGCGCTGCGGGATCTGCTCGACGCCAGCGAGGACGTCGACGCGGTGCTGCTGCACTTCGCCCGGTCGGTGTCCGACCACGAGTCCGCCGTGCTGCGGGAGGCACTGGGTCCGGAGGACCGCTCGTGACGGTCGGGGTGATGCTCCTGCTCGGCACCGCCCTCGTCTCCGTCGTCGCCCCGCACACCCTGCGGACGCTCGCCCGCCGCGCCGTGGACCCGGTGGTCGTGCTGGTCGGCTGGGCGCTCGCCGCCGTCGGCGTGCTGGGTACCGGGGCGGCGGGGCTGGTGTTCCTGGCCGTGCCGGGGCTGGCGTCGCAGACCCCGCTCGACGAGCTGGTCCACGGCCCGTGGTGGCACGCGGTCTCCGGGGCGCCCACGCACGTCGCCTACCGGGTCGTCGGCTGGCTCGCGCTGGGCGCGCTGCTCGCGGGGCTGTTGCGGCTGGCCTGGGTCACGGTGCGCGACGGGCGGGCCCGCCGGATCCGCGTCCGCACCAAGCTCGACGTCGTCCGCCTGCTCGGGACCCCGGACCCCGCCTCGGGGCCCGGTGCCCCGCTGCTGTGGCTGAGCTCGGCGAGCCCGGTGGCGTTCAGCCTGGGCGGGCGGCCCGGCGCGGTCGTGCTCACGGACGGGCTGCGCGAGCGGCTCCCGGGTCCCGGGGTCGACGCCGTGGTGGCGCACGAGCGGGCGCACGTCCGCGGACGGCACCACCTGCTCGTCGCCGTCGTCGAAGGGCTGGCCCGCGCGCTGCCGTTCGTCCCGCTGTTCGTCGCGGCGCCGGGCGCCGTGCGCGAGCAGGTGGAGCTCGTCGCGGACATCAGCGCCGTGCGGGCCTGCGGGGCCGACGCGATGCGGGCGGCCCTGCTCGCGGTGACCGGAGCCGGCACCCCCGCGGAGGCGCTCGCCATGGCGCGCGACGCCGTCGACCTGCGGTTGCGGTACCTCGCGGCGGCCGCCGAGCCGCCGACGGCCGCGTCCCGGCTCACCGGGTGCGGCGTGCTGGGAGCGGCGTTCGCCAGCATCCCGCTGCTCGCCGCGAGCGGGCTGCTGATCGTGCTGTCCGTGCTGACCACAGCCGCCGCCGTGCTTCACTGACGACCGCGGCTACACCCGTCCGGGTTCGATGTGCCGAGACGCACAGCGTCGCCGGTCACGATCGGCAGCACGACGCGGAGCGGCGGTGCAACCCTCGCACGATGACCAGCGCACTCGACAGCGATCGCCTCTCGGCGGACCACGTCGACACCCCGGCCGCCGTGGCCGGAACGTTCCAGGTCGGTGACGGCCCGACGGTCAACCGCCTCGGCTACGGCGCCATGCGGATCACCGGGGAGGGCGTCTGGGGGCCTCCCGCGGACCGTGCCGCGGCGGTCGCCGTGCTGCGCCGGGCCGCCGAGCTCGGCGTGAACCTGATCGACACCGCGGACTCCTACGGACCCGGCACGTCCGAGGTCCTCATCCGCGAGGCCCTGCACCCGTACGACGGGGTCACCGTCGCGACCAAGGCCGGCCTCGTCCGGCCAGGCCCGGGGAAGTGGGTCCCGTGCGGGCGTCCGGAGTACCTGCGCCAGCAGTGCGAGCTGAGCCTGCGCCGCCTCGGCGTCGAGCGCATCGACCTCTTCCAGCTGCACCGGGTGGACCCGCTCGTCCCGGCCGCGGACCAGTTCGGCGTGCTCGCGGAGCTCAAGGCCGAGGGCAAGATCGGTGAGGCCGGGCTGTCCGAGGTCTCGGTCGAGGTGATCGAGCAGGCCCGCGGGATCGTCGAGATCGCGACCGTGCAGAACCGCTACAACATCGAGACCCGGTCCAGCGACGACGTCCTGCGCTACTGCACGACCAACGCCATCGGCTTCATGCCGTGGGCGCCGGTCGGCGCGGGCTCGCTCTCCGCGCACGAGGTCGCCACCGAGATCGGCTTCGCGCACGGGGTCAGCCCGTCCGAGGTCGTGCTGGCGTGGCTGCTGCAGCGCTCGTCGGTCATGCTGCCGATCCCGGGCACGACGAGCCTGGCCCACCTCGAGGACAACTGCCGGGCCGCGACGCTCACCCTGTCCCTGGACGAGGTCGACCAGCTCGACGGCGCGGCCGCGTCCTGAGCCACGCCGCGGTCCGGTCCCGTCCCGGACGGGGCGCGGACCTCTCCGCGGTGCGGGCGATGTTGCGCACCATGCCGCCGAACACGATCCCGTGGAACGGCGCCACCGCCCACCAGTAGAGGTGTCCGGCGAGGCCGTTCGGGAGGAACACCGCCCGCTGGTGGTAGACCGAGCCGGTGCCGGGGCCGGGCCGCACGCCCATCTCCAGCCAGGCCTGCCCGGGGACCTTCATCTCGGCGCGGAGCCTGAGTAGCGCGCCCGCGTCCACTTCCCCGCCCACCCGGTTCCGGAGCTCCTCGACGCGCCACCAGTCCAGCGCGTCCCCGGTGTGCAGCTCGTCCGGGTCGCGCCGGCCCCGGCTGAGCCCGACGCCGCCCGCGAGCCGGTCCATCCAGCCGCGCACGGACCAGGCCAGCGGGAACGAGTACCAGCCCCGCTCCCCGCCGATCCCCCGCACGACCCGCCACAGCTCGTCCGGGGTCGCGGTGCTCGGCTGCTCCCGCTCGTCGAGGTAGACGCTGCCGCCGGACCAGTCCGGGTCGCTGGGCAGCGGATACGCCGGGGTGTCCCCGATCGACGCGCCGCACCAGCGGGTCTCCACGTCCCCGCCGCCGATCTTCTGCAGGGCCAGCTCGACGGCCTGGTCGTACCCGATCCGGCCCTCCGGCGGGTCCGGCACGAACGCCCGGACGTCGTCCTCGCGGCAGACGACCTCGTGCACCAGCGAGTCGATCAGCGGCGCGGCGATGCCCTTCGGCACCGGCGTGACGACGTTGACCCAGTGGGCGGAGAGCCGGGGCGTCAGGACCGGGACCGGGATGATCTGCCGCCGGGGCAGCCCGGCGACCGCGGCGTAGCGCTGCATCATGTCCAGATAGGTGAGCACGTCCGGGCCGCCGACGTCGAAGGTGCGGTTCACCTCGGGCGGGAGCTCCGCGGCCGCGACGAGGTAGCGCAGCACGTCCCGCACCGCGATCGGCTGGATGCGGTTGTGCACCCAGCGCGGCGTGAGCATCACCGGCAGCCGCTCGGTCAGGTAGCGCAGCATCTCGAAGCTCGCCGAACCGGAGCCGAGGATCACCGCGGCCTGGAGCACCACCGTCGGCACGCCGCTGCGCAGCAGGATCTCGCCGACCTCGGTGCGGGACGCCAGGTGCTCGGAGAGCGCGCCCTCCGGGTGCAGGCCGCCCAGGTAGACGATCCGCCGCACGCCCGCCTCGCGCGCCGCCTGGGCGACGAGCAGGGCGGCCCTGCGGTCGTTGGCGGCGAAGTCCGAGTCCGACAGGGAATGCACCAGGAAGTACACGACGTCGACGTCCGCGCACGCCGCCCGCACCGCGTCCGGGTCGAGCAGGTCGCCCTGGACGATCTCGGCCTTCGCCGCCCAGGGGACGTCGCGGAGCTTGCCGGGGTCACGGACGAGGCAGCGGACCGTCGTCCCGTTCTCGAGCAGGCGGGGCGCCAGCCGGCCGCCGATGTACCCGGTCGCTCCGGTGACGAGGTGTCGCATGGCGCGATCCTCCCGGGTCAGGTGCGGATCGGCACCTCGACGTCAGCCGTCCGCCTGCCGCTCGGCCTGCTCGGCCCTCTCGTCGGCCTCGTCCGCCCGCTCCGCGGCCGCGGCCTCCCGCTCGCCCTTCAGGGGCCGGCCGGTGATCTTGCCCCACAGCCGCAGCGCCCATGACGGGCCGTGCGGCACACCGGCGTTGTGGACGTCCCCCTCGTGCGGGTCGACGGCGTTCACCGTCTCCGGCTCGGCCTCCGTGGGCGCGTTCATCGAGCGGACCGCGGCGGACAGGATCGCCAGCAGCGGCACCGCCAGCAGCGCGCCCGGGATGCCCGCCACGACCACGCCGGCCGCCACCGACAGCACCACGGCGAGCGGGTGCAGCTTGACGGCCCGCCCGAGCAGCAGCGGCTGCAGCACGTGCCCCTCCAGCTGCTGCACCGCGACGACGACGGCCAGCACGATCACCGCGGGGATCAGCCCGTTCGCGACCAGTGCGATCAGCACCGCCACGACACCCGTCACCACGGCGCCGACGGTGGGGATGAACGCGCCGAGGAACACCAGGGCCGCGAGCGGGACGACGAGCGGCACGCCGACGGCCCACAGCCCGATACCGATGCCGATCGCGTCCACGAACGCGACCAGGACGGTCGCGCGGGTGTACCCGACGAGCGTGGCGAACGCCCGCCGGCCGGCGACGTCGACCCGCTCCCGGCGCGTGCGGGGCGCGCCGCGCAGCAGGAACTTCCAGATCCGCGGGCCGTCGTAGAGGAAGAAGATCAGCGAGAACAGGGCGAGGGCGATCCCGGCGCCGACCTCGGTGACGGTCGTCGCGGTCGTCAGGGCGCCGGAGGTCAGGGCGTCCCGGTTGGCGGTCAGGGAGTCGCCGATCTGGGCCGGCAGGTTGTTCAGCTGCTCGGTCGACAGGTTGAACGGCGGCCCCGCCAGGAACTGCTGGATCGCGGTGAAGCTGGAGGCCAGCTGGCTCTGCAACGCCGGCAGGCCGCTGATGAACGTGTTGACGACGAACGACAGCAGCCCCGCGATCAGTGCCAGCCCGCCGACGACCACCAGCGCGGTGGCCGGCCCGCGGGGCACGCGACGGGTCGTGAGCCAGTGCACGACCGGCGCGAGCAGGCCGGAGAGCAGGACCGCGATCGCCACGGGGATCACCACGATCCGCAGCTGGACGATCAGGAACAGCAACAGAGCCAGCGCGGCGGCGATGACCAGCAGCCGGGCGCAGACCTCGGACGAGACGCGCAGCGGCGTCGGGATCGGGTTGCTCCGCCGCTCGAAGTTCCCGGCCGTGCGCGGGGTGAGCGGGACCGCCTGAGCCGGGATCCGCGGTGGCGTGGCGTCGCCGGTGGGGCGGGCGTTCGCCGTGTCGTCGCTCATGGTCGGAACATAGCCCGGTCCCCGGGTTCCGGCCGGTTCTCTCACGCTCTCGAGCCCCGAGCGAGGTGTTGCTCCGCTTCGGTGACCTCCCGCGCGAGCCATGGCTGAACCGGAGTAGTTGTCACGGCTAATCGTCACGCAGCGTCGAATTACACCCGTGTAGTTGACCACCACTCGACGGCACGCTGCTCCATCGGGGCTGAAAGTGGTGACAGAGCGGAGAAACCGCTGTCCGGGCTGCCTCAATGCTCCCGGGTGAGGTGTCCCGGAGGGCACGCGGTGGGCGTTCGACTGTTTACGGGACAAGTGTTCCCGACGGCGGACCACGCGGCGAGGACCCTGTCCTCGCTCGATCGTGAAAGACGGGTCCGACCAGCGGATCCGCCGTTCATGACGGCGTGTCGGGGGACGGTCACGGATGTGTCTCCGTCAGGGAACGAAAGCGCGTCGGGCAGGGAGATCAGGGCCATTCCGGCCGCGGCTCCCCGATCGGGTGGAGGGGGGTGACGACGCAGGTCACAGGCGTGCTCCGGGTGCCGGCGAGACCGCGGAAACGTTGCACGGACCTCGTCGGCCGTCGCTATGAGTGCTCTCCGCTACCCACCCGGAGGGCTGCAGGGGCAAAAACCACCCGAACGATTGGACGTCGACGAAATCGCGGTAATGGCCGCACCCCGACCGTTTCCCCGAGCAGGTGACCCCGTTGTGGGTGTGAGTGCGCCGAATCGCCGGCGGTCGACGGGACCGCGAGAACTCATTCGAGCGGCGCGCACGCCAGAGCTGATGACGGAGGTGCGACGGGTGTCCGGAACGGAACGAGGTTTCAACGGGTCGGTCGAGCGACGATCGGCGGTGCGTGTCCGCGGCGTCGAGGACACCGGTCCCTTCCGGGGCGGCACGCCAGCCGCACCGAGATCGCAGCGGAGACGCCGATCTTCCACGCCCTGACGGCGAGCGGCTGGCGCAGCCGCCAGCACGAGCAGCCGGCGCCACCGCGCCGGTCCCGGGAGTCCCTGGCGGCGTTCCGCCAGGACCCGCTGACGGCGCCGGTCCCGGTGCAGGCGTACTCGATCCTGGCGCCGCCGGCCGACGCGCTGCCCGTGGCCGAACCCCGCCAGCCTCTTCCGGTGGCCCAGCCCCTCCCGGTGGCCCAGCCCCGGGCCGCCGTGCACGAGCCGCGGCGCCCCTCGGTGTCCGGGTCCGCGATCGCCACGCTGGCCTCGGGTGCCCACGCGCTGCGCGACGAACCGCAGGACGGTGGACGCCACCACCGCCTGCCCGTCGCTGCCGGTTCCGGGTACTCCCGGCACTGGTGACCGACCCGCGGCGGCTTCGGGCCGCGGCCGACGATGCCCCGCTGGGGAGCGGGGCATCGTCGTACGGGAGGGCCGGTGGATCATCCGCCGGCCCTCCCGCACGTCCGCACACCCCTGCCCGGGGCGACGCCGCACCCCCGCGTGGCCCTCTCGCCTAGGCTCGTCCGGATGTGGGTCAACTGGTCGGGCGGGCAGCAGGCGAACCCCCGGCGTACGGACCGTCCGCTCGACGAGGCGGGTGTCGTGGCCGCCGTGCAGCGGGCGGCGGAGCGGGGGACGCGGGTACGGCCCGTCGGGGCGGGATTGTCGGGAAGTCCCCTCGCCGTCACCGATGACGTCCACCTGGACTGTTCCGCGCTCACCGGCGTCGTGAGCCTCGACGGCGACCGCGTCCGCGTCCGCGCCGGGACGTCGCTGGCCGCGCTGCTGGGTCATCTCGCCGGTTGCGCCCGCACCCTCGCCGTGATCCCGGAGGCGCTCGCGGTCAGCGTCGGCGGGGCGGTCGGTACCGGGACCCACGGCGGCTCGGCCGCCACCGGATCGCTTTCCGCGCAGGTCACCGGCGTTCGGCTGGTCGACGGGCTCGGTACGCTCCGCGCCCTGGACGCCGAGAGCCCCGAGCTCGACGCGGTCCGCACCGGGCTGGGCGCGCTGGGCGTCCTGACCGAGGTCGAGCTGCGCACCGTCCCGCTGACGGAGCTGGCCGTGCGGGAGGAGCTCCGTCCGTTCGACGCCGCCCTCGCCGACGGCACCCTCGACGCCCACGCCTGGGCCGCGCTGGAGGTGCACGTGCCCTCGGGGGAGGCCGTGGTGCGCCGGGGGGATCCCGTCGGCGCGGACGACCGGGCCGCCGCCGAGGGGCCGGCGGCGCCGGCGAATCCGGTACTGGCGGCCGCCAGCGGGTCCGCGGAGGCGCTGGGTCGGGTGGTGTCGTGGCTCGCACCCGCTCCGTGGCCGGGCTCGCGCCCCGCGTGGAAGCCGTCGAGCAGGTGGGACGGCGGCCTGGCGATCGGCGATCCGCACATCGTCCTGCCGGACCCCCGGCCCTGGCGCGGGGAGATCACCGAGTGGGCGATCCCGCGGGAGGCGCTGCGCGCGGCGCTGCGCGAGCTCGGAGCGGCGACGTCCGCGCGCGGGCTCGAGCTGCGCCGCCCCGTCGACGTGCGGGTGGGGCCCGCGGAGACCGGCTGGCTGCATCCCGCGCAGGGCCGGGCGACGGCCTGGATCGCCGTCCGCAGCCCCCGGGGGGCCGATCACCGACCGCTGTTCGGGCTGGTCGCGGCGGTCCTGGAGGACCTGGAGGGCCGCCCGCACTGGGCGGGCCGCCACGACTGGACGGTCGCCGAGCTGGAGCGGACGTACCCACGGCTGCCGGACTTCCTGGACGTCCGGGACAGCCTGGACCCGGGCCGCCGCTTCACCAACGACCACCTGGACACCCTCCTCGGCCCCTGACCCACCCGAGCCAACCCGCGAGTCGGTCCGCAAGACCGGGCGAGTCGGGGTGTGGGGCCGGGCGAGTCGGGGTGTGGGGCCGGGCGAGCCGCGGCTCTCCGCCCCGACTCGGCGGGCTTCACATCGCGCCTCGCGGGGCTTCACATCGCGACTCGCGGGGTCTCAGGTACCGACTCGCGGGGGGCGGCAGGTCGTGGGGCGGCGGCCCGGCGGCTGTCAGAGGGCGGCGCGGAGGCGGGCGGAGACGGCTCGCAGGTTCGCGCGGGTCTCCGCGCGGTCCACCCGCGTGGGCTCCGTGTCCGCCAGCACCTGCTCCCCCGCGACCCAGACGTCCTTCACGAGCCTCGCCCCGCCCGCCCAGACAAGGTTCGAGACGAGCTGGGCGTCGTCGTCGGGGGCGACGAAGACGGAGTCGTCGAGGTCCACGTGGACGAGGTCCGCCCAGCGACCCGGCTCGAGGGCCCCGATGTCGTCCCGGCCGATCGCCTCGGCGCCGTCCCGGGTGGCCATCAGCAGCAGGTCCGCGGCCGTCAACGCCGCGGCGTCGCCCGCGTCGATCCGGGCGAGCATGCCGGCGAGCCGGGCCTGCAGCCAGAGGTCCTGGTCGTCCCCGGAGGCGGGGCCGTCGGTGCCCAGCCCGACCCGGACGCCGGCCCGGCGCAGGTCCAGGACCCGGGCGACCCCGGCCGCCAGCTTCGCGTTGGAGCCCGGACAGTGCGCGACGGCCACACCCGCGTCCGCGAGGAGCGCGATGTCCGCGTCCGAGAGCTGCACGGAGTGCGCGGCGAGCACCCGGCCGCCCAGCGCGCCGATCTCCCGGAGCTCGGCCGGCACCGAGCCGTACGCGGCCCGCTGCGCGACGTCCTCCTGCTTCGACTCGGCGACGTGCACGTGCATCAGCGCGCCGCGCGCCCGGGCGGCCTCGGCGATCGTCGTCAGGGCCTCGGGCGACAGCGTGTAGGCGGAGTGCGGCCCGTACCCCAGCTCGACGCGCTCGCCGGGCCCGAACCGCAGCCCGCCGGCGTCGATGCGGGCGGACACGTCGTCCCGCATCTCCTGCCAGGTGCCCAGGCGGTCCCAGCCGGGCGCGGCGATGATCCCGGGGGTCAGCAGCACCCGGGAGCCCGCGGTGAGCACGGCGTCGATCACCGCGTCGGTGAAGAAGTACATCTCGGTACTCGTGGTGCAGCCGCTGCGCAGGTGCTCGACGCAGCCGGCGAGCATCCCGGCGCGGACGTCGTCGTCGTCGAGCATGCCCTCGGCCGGCCACATGACGTCCTGCAGCCAGGACATCAGCGGCAGGTCCCCGCCCATCCCGCGGAGCACGGACATCGGCGTGTGGCAGTGCGTGTTGACGAGCCCGGGCATGAGCAGCCCGGGCAGCTCCCGCACCGGTGTCGACGGCGCCGCAGGCGCCTCTGCGCGGGGGCCCACCCACGCGATCCGGCCGGCGTCGTCGACGTCCACCACGGCGTCGCGGACGACCGGGAAGCCCTTTCCGCAGGTCAGAGCGACCGCGGCGGCGAGCCGCAGGGACATCAGCGGCGGGGTTCCAGCAGCGAGCGCAGCGAGCGGAACGGCGGCAGCCAGGCACCGTCGTCCGGCAGGGACTCCAGCGTCATGCGCGGCAGCGGCTCGCGGAAGACGCCGTCGATGTCCTCGAGGTCGAGGAACGAGATCGTCTCCGAGCCGAGCGCGAAGTTGGCGTACTCGCGGAACCCGATCACCGTGACGTCGACGTGCTCGGAGATCAGCTTCTCGAGCGGGTCCAGGAACGCGCGCCCGTCCCCGGACGCCACGACGACGTGCCGCAGCGACCCCTCGTTCCGCCGCAGCTCGATGTGACTGAGCATGTCGTCGTCGATGTCGCTGTCGTCGGTGACCTTCGGCTTGGCGAAGACCGCGAAACCGACGTTCCGCAGCGCCTCCACCCAGGGCCGGACGACCTCGGTGCTGCCCGGTACGACGTTGGTGAACACACAGGCCTCGGCGACGGCGTCGGGACCGGCGAGGTCCAGCAGCCAGCGGCCGACGGCGTCGAACCGCGGCCGGAACGCCGACGTCGGGCGCGCCCCCAGCAGCGAGCCGAGGCTCATGTCCATGTTGGGGGCGTCCCACACGAGCAGCACGCGCGGCTGGGGTCCGGTGGCGGTCACGTCCGGTCCTCCGGGGCACTGCGGCGGGTCATCCCGCGACCTTATACGGCCCCGGGGCCGAGCCGGGACCACGCCGGGCGAGCCGCCCGGCGGCACGTCAGGATGATCGGTGTGGGAACGCAGTCGGGCGAGACGCCGCAGCAGGTGGCCGAACGGGTCGGGGCCGCCATGGCCCATCACGACGCGGCGGCGAGGGGAGCCGGTATCCGGCTCGTGGAGATCGGGCCGGGCCGGGCGCGCTCGGCCATGACCGTCGAGGACCGCCACGTCAACGGGCACGGGATCGGCCACGGCGGCTACATCTTCATGCTCGCGGACTGCGCCTTCGCCTACGCCTGCAACAGCCACGGCGTCTCGACGGTCGCGCAGGGCGGCGACATCACGTTCCTGCGGCCCGCGAAGCTCGGCGACGAACTCGTGGCCGAGGCCGTCGAGCGCGCGCTCGGCCGCTCCGGGATCTACGACGTGACCGTCCGGACCGGCGCGGGCGAGGTCGTCGCGGAGTTCCGCGGCCGGTCCCGCCAGGTGCCCGGTCTGCCCGGCCCCACCTTGCCCTGAGGTCAGCGCACGTAGATCAGGTCGTGCACCACGCGGCCCTCGACCTTCGCCCGCTGCTCGAACTTGGTGAGCGGCCGGAAGTCCGGCCGCGGGTACCACCCGTCCGCCCCGGTGCCGGGGGCCCGGTGCAGCAGCGGCTCGGCGTCGCAGACCTCGCGCATCTGCTCCGCGTACTCCTCCCAGTCCGTGGCGAGGTGCAGCGTCGCCCCGGGCGCCAGCCGCGACGCGACGAGTGCCGCGAACTCCGGCTGCACGAGGCGCCGCTTGTGGTGGCGGCGCTTGGGCCAGGGGTCCGGGAAGTACACCCGGACGCCGTCGAGCGATCCTGGCGCGACGACGTGTTCGAGCAGCTCCACGGCGTCCCCGCGCAGCATCCGCAGGTTCTCCGTGCCGTCGGCGCGCATCAGCATGATCAGCCGCGCCAGTCCCGGTTCGTAGACCTCGACGGCGAGCAGGTTCACCCCGGGCTCGGCGGCGGCCATCGCGGCCGTCGACTCCCCGGACCCGGAGCCGATCTCCAGGATCAGCGGGGCCGTCCGGCCGAACGTGGCGGCGGCGTCGAAGGTGCCTGCCCGGACCGCGTCCGCGACGTCACCGCCGTAGACCGACCACCACTCGTCCCAGGCGCGCTGCTGGCCCTCCGTCAGCCGGTTGCGGTGCTGGACGAAGCTCGGGATGCGTGCCGGGCGATCCACCTCGGGCCGGGTGTCCTGCTCAGGCACCGGCGTTCGAGGCGGGCAGCCGGACGTGGGCGGTGGCGCCGGGGAGCCTGCCGCGCAGGTAGCCCGCGGCGGTCCAGCCCAGGCAGCAGACGATCGCGGCCGCGCCCTTGGGCCGGCGGCGCAGCAGCTCGCGGAGCACGCCCTTGGGCAGCACGCCGGTGACGTAGCCGCGCTCGGTGGACAGGGCGTCGTCGCTGCCGACCAGCCCGGCGACGGCGGCCTTCGACAGGCCCTCCGCCCAGCTGCGCCGGCGCAGGTACTCCCAGTGCACGCGGTCCTCGCTGACCCGGTGGTCCACCGCGGCCCGCGGCTCGAACAGGATCCGGGCCGGCCGGCCGTCCTTCTTGTAGGCCTGGGTGGCCCGGATGCAGAGCTCGGTCTCCTCGCAGCCCAGCGGGTTCTTGCCGATCCGGCCGATGTCCTCGGCGAACCCGCCGACCCGCTTGAACACCTCGGCGCGAAGGGACATGTTGCAGCCCATGAGGTTGCGCATCTCGGCCGCCGTGGTGGGCTGGCCGGTGTAGGTACAGCCGACGACCCAGTCCAGCTCGCCCGTCGCGTCGCGGTTGTCCGGCGCGTAGCCCGGCAGCATCACGGGGCGGCGCTCCGGCCAGCGGGGGTGCGCGATGCCGCCGACGCCGATGACGGCCGGGTCCGCGTACGGGGTCAGCAGGGCCCGCAGCCAGCCGGGACGGGCCGCGGCGTCGTCGTCGAGGAAGACGATGATCTCGCCGGTCGCCGCCTCGACGGCGGTGTTCCGTGCCCCCGAGAGGCCCTGCCGGTGGACGCTCGGCAGCACCCGCACCCCGCGGGGGCCGAAGGTGCGCGAGGCCCGTTCGAGCAGGGCGTCGTTGTGGTCGACGACCACGATCGTCTCGGCCGCGGCGACGTCCTGCGCCGCGACGGACTCGACGGCGGCGACGATGTCGAACCACCGCTTGTCCGTGTAGACGCAGATGACGACGCTCGCCGTCACGGCCGGGTCGGGCTGGGCCGGGTTCACTTCGACGGTCTCCTCACGGGCGGTGCGTGCGGCCGCCGTCCGCACCCGATCAGGTGTCAGGGCTTGCGGCGGTCGGCTCGGCGATGCTCGGAGAGCAGGGTACGCAGCACCCGGGTGCCGTCCGCGAAGGTCCTCAGGTTCGTCTCGCCGAAGATCCGCAGCTTCTCCACCGACGGCACCTCGGTGATCCGCAGCCCGGCGGCCGCGATCCGGCAGTTCAGCACGGTCTCGATCTCGAACCCGTCGCCCCAGAGCATGGTGCCGTCCTCGGGGAGCGGGAGCGCCGGGTCGGGCAGTTCGAGCAGCGGCAGCAGGTCCGCCCAGAAGGCGTTGTAGCCGTAGCAGAGGTCCGTGTACGACGTGCCGAACAGCGCGTTGGCCACGGTGTTCAGCCCGGCGTTCCCGGTCTTGCGGAGCAGCGTGATGTCCTCGCTGCCGCCGCCGCGGGCGAACCGGCTGCCCTTGGCGAAGTCCGCGCCCGCGACGAGGGCGGAGACGAACGCCGGGATCTCCGCCGGGTCCGCGGAGCCGTCCGCGTCGAACATGACGATGACGTCGCCGGTCGCCGCCGCGAACCCGCACGCCATGGCGTTGCCCTTGCCCTTGCGGGTCTGGGTGATGCAGCGCACCCACGGCAGCGTCCGGCGGGCGGTGCCGAGCGTGTCGTCCGTCGAGTTGCCGTCGACGACGATGATCTCGTGCACGGCCGGGCGGACCGCCGCGATCGCGGGGAGCACGACCTCGAGGTTCCGGGCCTCGTTCCGCGTCGGGACGATGACGGTGACGGCCGGGTTCGCCGAGCGCCGCGGCGACGGGCGGGGCCGCGGACGCCGGCTGAGCTCCGGCGGGGGCACGGGCCGCAGCGGCGGCCGTCCGCCGTAGGGGGCCCCGTGGGGGGCGGCGTACGGCGGGCCGTACTGGCCGGGGCCGGGGTACTGGCCGGGGCCGGGGTACTGGCCCGGACCGGGGTGCGGGCCCGGCTGCTGCCCCGGGCGTGGTGGCGCGCCCGGCACCACCCCACGTGTGGGGGCCGGACGGGGCGTCGAAACGGCGCTCACACAACCTCCATACAGGTCCGCTCGATGATGACAACGAGGACACGACCACTCGGATGTGCGTGATCGACATCTCCACCCGTTAGGACGCACCGTCAGGCGACGGGGTTGCCCCGGGGTCGGCGGGAGTCCTCGTTCGGGTGATCACGGTCCGATCGTGCGCGGATCCTCGTACTAGTACTGATCCGGAACCGCCCGCGATCCGGGAGTCTTCGGGCATGTCCGCACCGACGGGAAAGCCCGACCGGATCACCGAGCTCGCCGCCGAGCTGGGTCGTCTCGGCCGCCGCCTCGACGACATGGGGTCGGAGCTGCTCACGCTCGCGGCCGCGCCGGGGAGAGCGGGCGAGGCCGCCGAGCCGTCCGCCGCACCCGGTGGCCGGCCGACGGGTGGACCGACCGCGGATCCGCAGGGGCCTGCGAGCGGGCCGTACCCGGGCCCGGCCTACGGGGGACCGCCGTACCCGAGCCCGCAGCACGCGGGTGCGGGCGTTTCGCAGCCGCCGTACCCGGGTGCCCAGCCGTACCCGGGTGCCCAGCCCTACCCGCCGCGTGTCGGGCCGGACCGCGGCGCCCCCCGGCCTCTCGGGATCCCTCGGTACCCCGCTCCGCGCCCGCCCCGGCCCGCGCCCGGCCGCGCGCTCAGGACCTGGGTCTCCTCGCTGTCCGGTGCCCGGCTGCTGGCCTGGACCGGCGGTGCGGTGACCCTGCTCGGCGTCGTCATGCTGCTGGTGCTCGCGGCGTCCCGCGGCTGGTTCTCCCCCGGCGCCCGGGTGGGCCTCGGGGCGGTGCTCGGCCTCGCCCTCGTCGGGCTCGCCGTGCGGTTGAACCGCAAGGACTCGCCGGTCGGTGCGCTAGCCCTGGCCGGGACCGGCGTCGCGGCCCTCTACCTGGACGTCGCGGCCGCGACGGCGCTGTACGGCTTCCTGCCCGACGTCGCCGGGCTGGCGCTGGCGTTGCTCGTCGCGGCGGGCGGGATCACTCTCGCGGACGCCTGGCGGTCCCGGCTGCTCGCCGTCGGCGCCGTGGTGGGCGCGGCGGTGCTCGCGCCGTTCGTGACCGACGGCTTCACCCCGTTGCTGGTCGCGCTCGTGCTCGCGCTGCAGGTCGCCGCGGCAGCGGCGGTCCTGCGCCGCGGCTGGCCGACGCTGGTCCCCGTCGCGGCCGCCTGGCCCGCGCTGTACGGCATGGTCGCGGCCGGGACGTCCTGGTACAGCAGCACCCCGGCCGCGATCGCCGCGAGCGTCGCGGTGCTGGTCGTCGGGGTCGCGCTCGCCGCGCCCATGGCCGTCCGGCCGGCGGCCGGGCCCGGGGCCGTCGCGGCCGCGCTCGCCGTCTCGGCCCTGCCGACGCTCACCCTCGGCGCGCTGCTGCAAGGCTGGCGCGGTGCGGTGCTCGCGGCCGGCGCCGCCGTCGTCCTGCTCGGGTTCAGTGCGTGGCCCGCCCCGGTGAAGGCGATCCGGATCACCGCCCTGACCGCCGGTGCCGTGGCTCTCTTCCAGGCCACGATGCTCGCCTTCGACGGCACGCCCCAGCACGCCGTGCTCCTCGGCCAGGGCATCGTCCTGGCCGTCCTCGCGACGGTGCTGAGGGCGCGGCTGCCGCTGCTCGTCGGCGGGGTGTACGGCCTGGTCGGGGTGCTGCTGGCCGTGGCCGAGGTGGTTCCGCCGCAGGCGCTGGCGGCGTTCCCGCGGTGGCCGTTCCTCGCGGGTGCGGAGGTCCGCACCGGCGCGCTCGTGGCCGCGCTCGGGCTGTCCGCGCTGATCCTGGCGCTCGCCGTCGCGGTGCTGGCCGCCGCCGGGCGGACCGGGGTGGTCCGGGCGGACTCGTCGACGGCCGGGCTCTGGGTCCCGACCGGCCTGGTCGGGCTGTACGGCGCTGCGGGCCTGGTGCTCGCCGCCGCGTTGCTGATCTCGCCGGACCGCGACGGGTTCCTGCTCGGGCACGCCGCCGTCACGGTGTCCTGGGCGGTCGCCGCGCTGGTGCTGCTGGCCCGCGGGATCAGCCGGACCGCGCTGCGGGTGACGGGGCTCGTGCTCGTCGCCGCGGCGGTGGCGAAGCTGGTGCTGTTCGACCTCACGGCCCTCGACGGCCTGGCGCGCGTCGCCGCGTTCCTGGGCGCCGGCCTGGTGCTGCTCGCGGCCGGGACCCGGTACGCGAAGGTCGTGGCCGCGGCCCAGGAGGAACCGGCGCGGGCGGAGGAGACGCCCTCAACCCCGGCCGGGGCCTGAGGACCGGACGAACGGGGACAGCAGGCCGGGGACCGCCCCGGCGGCGAACTCCACCCCGTCGACGGCGGCGGCGTCGTGGGCGGTGAACGCGCCCCGGCCCGCGGCCGTCGTCGCGGTCACGGTGACCAGGCCGGCGTGGCGCTGCCACGGGGACTGCCGGATCCGCCAGCCGATGACCCCCTCCCGGCGCAGGGCGACCGTGCTGCGCCGCAGCGACCCCGAGCGCGTCACCAGGTAGCGGCCGGTCAGGCCGTGTCCGAGGTTGGCGGCGGCGTCCCGCGCGAACAGCAGGGCGAGGGGCGTGGCCGGCACCATGAGCACGACCGCCGCGACGACCAGCGGGGTCACCGGCACGAGCAGACCGGGCAGCGCCAGCGCCAGCACCGGGACGGCGACGCACAGCAGCGCCCGGGCGAGCCGGCGGCGGCGGGCGGCGGCCGGGTGCGGGGTCAGCGGCTGCGCGGTCGGGCACAGCGACTCGCCCAGCACCGCCGCCGCCACCCGCTCGGCCAACGAGCGCGGCGCCGCCGGCAGCAGGGTCCGGTGCTCCGTGCTCTCCGCGTCCGCGCCGACGACCAGGCCGGTGGCGACGGCGTCGACCCGGGCGGCCCCGGCGAGCCGCGCCCCCAGCGGCTCGACGAGCTCCACTCCGTGCAACCGCCGCTCCTCCAGCGAGATCGAACGGGTGGTCACCACGCCGCGGCGCACCCGCAGCGTCCCGCCCGGCTCGCGGTCCAGCCGGAAGTGCCCCCACGTCTCGGCGTAGAGCGCGAGCGCGGACAGCCCGCCGACCAGCAGCAGGACACCCACCAGGACGACCGCCACGGCGGCCGGGGAGACCGCCCGGGAAGCCGTGCCGACGGCGTCGAACAGGCCGTCGCGGAGCCCGAGCCAGTCCGCGAGCTGCAGCAGGATCCCGGGGACGCCGATCGCGAGCAGCGGAGTCGCGGCGGTGAGCAGTCCGTAGCGCATCCAGCGGGGGTTGCCGCTGGCGATGCGGCCGTCCCCGGGCCCGGCCTGCGGGCCGCCCGCGGAGCGGACCCGGTCCAGCAGGACCGTCCGGAGCCGGTCGGCCTCGAGGCGGTCGACCGGGCGCAGCTGCAGGATCGTCTCGCCGGTGCCGCTGCGCTGCCCGGTGCCCACCCGCAACGTGACCAGGCCGAACGTCCGCAGTACCGGACCGGCCGTCACGTCGACCGTGCGGACGCGCTGCAGCGCGAGGCTCCGCCGCCGTCGGACCAGGACCCCGGAGCGGACCTCGACGCGCTCGGGTGTGACGCGGTAGCGGGCGCGCCGCCAGCTCAGCCGGGCCGCCAGCGCCGCGGCGGCCACGATCGCGAGCGCGGCGGTCAGCGTCGCGGCGAGGGCGACGGGCAGCCGGGCCGGGTCGCGGACCGCGACACCGACGAGCGTGAGCGCCCCGGCGAGGGTGACCAGCCCGGCGACCAGCACGACGGTCACGGCGACGGCGCGGCCGTCCAGCGTGGCCCAGTCCCCCTCCGGCGGCTCGGCTCCCCCGGCCGGCACGACGGCAGCGGCCCTCACCGGCACAGACCCGTCCCCCACCCGCGCATTCCTCCCCCCGAACGACCGGGCACCCCGGATCCCGGTCCTGCACTCTCCCGCCCGACGCGCGGCCCGGTCCACCCCCGGGCGGTGGGAAAGCGCAGGACCGTTCACTCCCGGGAACGATCCTGCCGACCGGCCCCGCGGAGCACCGGCCGTGCCGCACTCTTCGGACATGAACGATCGCCACGCCGCCGCGGTACGCACCCGGCAGGGGGAGCTGCGGGCCGAGCGGGCCGCCCTGGGCGGCGGCCACCGGGCCGAGACCCGCTCCGCGCTGGCCCTGGTCCGGCTGGACCTGGCCGCCGCGCTCCGGGCGGAGGTCCTCGGGCTGCGCGCCGACGCCGGCCGCCGGATCGCCCGGACGGGTGACCGTGGCCGGGCCCGGCTCCCGGAGGTCCTGGGCGCGGCGCTCACCGAGGCCGCCGCCCGGCTGGAGCCGCGCGTCCGCGCCCGGGCGCTGCCGCCGCTGCGCGCCCTCGCCGGCGGCCTCGGGCTCGATCCCGCCCTCGTCGATCCCGGGAGCCCGCCGCAGCCCCCACCGGTCCGGCTGCCACCGCCGCCCGCGCTTCCCGGGTGGCCGCACCTCCTGCTGCGCGCCGGTCCCGGGGCCTGGCGCCCGCTGCTCGCGGCGGCGTTGCCGCTGCTGGGGCTGCCGGTCCTGCCGCTCACCGGGCTCCGGGCGCTGCTGCCGCTGCTCATGGGGTTGTCCGTGGCCGCCGTGGCGGGGACGATCGTGGCGCAGCGCGCCGCGGCGGACCGCGCCCGCTGGGGCGGCTGGGTCGCCGAGGCCCTCGAAGGGTTCGGCGCGGCGTACGACACGGTGGTCGGAAGGCGGCTGATCGAGGTGGAACGGCGGGTGGGAACGGCGCTGGACGCGGCCGTCGCCGCGCGCCGCGCCGAGGTCGTCGCCGAGCTGCGGGCCCTGGAGCCGTCCGGTGCGCGCTGACGGAGACCGGCCCGACGAGCCCCTCGGCGAGCTCGTCATCGGCCCGTGGGACCTCGACACGGACGGCGACGGCGTGCCGGACTCGATCCTCGTCGACGACGACGGGCCGGTCGCCGCGACCGACCTGGACGGCGACGGCCTGGCGGACCAGATCCTCCGCCTCGCCCCGGTGGACCCGGGCGGCCCGCTCCTGACCGGCACGGTCTTCGGTCCGCTGCTCATGGACGCCGCGTTCCCGGACGACGACCACCCGTGGTGGCTGCCCCCGGACCCGCACTGACTCCGGGCCCGCACTGACTCCGTGCCCGCACTGACTCCGGGCCCGGACAGGGGCGGCCGGTAGGTTGACGCGGTGCCAGCCACCGATCCCGCTGTGGACGACACCCTGATCGATCCCGAGTTCCGGGCGCTCCCGCTCGCCGGCCTGGCGGGGGCCGCGCTGAGCCGGGCCCGGCTCCTCGGCGCGGAGTACGCGGACCTGCGGGTCGAGCGGATCGTGTCGCAGACCATCCGGCTCCGGGACGGCTCGGTCACCGGCGTCGCGGACTCCACCGTCACCGGGCTCGCGGTCCGGGTGCTGGTCGACGGCGTGTGGGGGTTCGCCTCGCACGTCGAGCTCACCCCGCAGTCCGCGGTCGCGGTCGCCGAACGAGCCGTCGCCGTCGCGCGGACGCTGCTCCCGGTGGCGCTCGAACGGGTCGAGCGCGCGGACGAGCCCGTCCATCCGGGATCGGTCTGGGTCTCGGCCTACGACGTCGACCCGTTCACCGTGCCCATCCGGGACAAGGTCGAGCTGCTCACGGACCGGTCCCGGCGCCTCCTCGCGAGCGACGGCGTGGACCACGTCGCGGCCTCGGTGCTGCAGGTGCGCGAGTGCAAGTTCTACGCGGACTCGGCCGGCACCACGACGCTGCAGCAGCGCGTCCGGCTCGAGCCCGGGATCACCGCGACCGCCGTGGACCGGGCGGCGGGCGGCTTCGAGACCATGAGCAGCCTCGCCCCGCCCGTCGGCCGCGGCTGGGAGTACCTCACCGGGGACTTCTGGGACTGGGACGCCGAGCTCGCCGAGATGCCGGAGCTCCTCGCCGGGAAGTCGAAGGCGCCCAGCGTCGAGGCGGGGGTGTACGACCTGGTCATCGACCCGACCAACCTCTGGCTCACGATCCACGAGTCCGTCGGGCACGCCACCGAGTACGACCGTGCGATCGGCTACGAGGCGGCGTACGCGGGCTCGTCGTTCGCGACCCCGGACAAGCTCGGGACGCTGCGCTACGGCTCGGAGCACATGCACGTCACGGGCGACCGGACCGTCCCGCACGGCCTGTCCACCATCGGGTTCGACGACGACGGCGTGCGGACCGGCGAGTGGGACCTCGTCCGCGACGGCGTGCTCGTCGGCTACCAGCTGGACCGCACCTTCGCACCCCGGCTGGGCCTCGACCGGTCCAACGGCTGCGCGTTCGCGGACTCCCCGCACCACGTCCCGATCCAGCGGATGGCCAACGTGTCCCTGGCGCCGGACCCGGCGAAGGACACCAGCACGGCCGAGCTGATCGCCGGCGTCGAACGCGGGATCTACGTCGTCGGGGACAAGTCCTGGTCCATCGACATGCAGCGCCACAACTTCCAGTTCACCGGCCAGCGCTTCTTCCGGATCGAGAACGGGAGGCTCGCCGGGCAGCTGCGCGACGTCGCCTACCAGGCCACGACCACGGACTTCTGGGGCGCGATGGACGCCGTCGGCGGCCCGTCCACGTGGCGCCTCGGCGGCGCGATGAACTGCGGCAAGGCCCAGCCGGGACAGGCCGCGCCGGTGAGCCACGGCTGCCCGTCCGCGCGGTTCCGCGGGATCTCGGTGCTGAACACCCAGGAGGAGGGCAAGTGAGCACCCTGTCCCCGCAGGAGATCGTCGAGCGCGTCCTGGCGGCGTCGGCCGGGCTCGCCGGCTGTGCGGTGATCGTCAGCGAGACCGGTGAGGCCGTCCTGCGCTGGGCGAACTCGACGATGACGACCAACGGGCACACGACGTCGCGCCGGGTCACGGTGATCGCGTTCGTCGACGTCGAGGGCGGGACGGCGGCCGGGACGGTCAGCTCCAGCGTCGCCGTCACCGATCCGGCCCAGCTCGAGGACCTGGTGCGCGAGGCGGAGCGCAGCGCCCGGGACGCGGGTCCGGCGGAGGACGCCGCGCCGCTCCCCGAGCCGACCTGCGAGGACGTGGCGTGGGGCGATCCCGCCGCGGAGACCTCGATCGCCGTCTACTCGGACCTGGCGAGCGGCCTCGCCGAGGTGCTGGCCGGGCCGAACCGGCAGTACGGCTTCGCGAGCCACTCGCTCACCACGGTATGGCTGGGCACCTCGGCGGGCGTGCGCCGCCGCTGGGTGCAGCCCACCGGTTCCGTCGAGCTCAACGTCAAGACGTCGGACCTGTCCGGCTCCGCCTGGGCCGGCGCGGCGACGACGGACTTCACGGACGTCGACGTCGTCGCGCTCGCCGCCGAGGCCGCGGACCGGCTGGCCTGGGGCGCCCGCAAGGTCACGCTGGAGCCCGGCCGCTACGAGACGCTGATGCCGCCGTCGGCCGTCGCGGACATGCTCGTCTACCTGTCCTGGTCCATGGAGGGGCGATCCGCACAGGAGGGGCGCAGCGCGCTCGCCGGGCCGGACGGGCCGCGCATCGGCGAGCAGCTGACGTCGCTCCCGCTGACCCTGAGCAGCGACCCGGACGCGCCGGGGATGGAGTACGAGCCGTTCGTCGTCGCCACCGCGTCCGGGGGCGGGACCAGCGTGTTCGACAACGGGGCGCCGAACCGGCGGGTGGACTGGGTGCGTGAGGGCGTGATCAGCGAGCTGGTCTACAGCCGGGCCGAGGCCGCGGAGTTCGGGACGGCGTTCACGCCGGCCGGGGACAACCTGATCCTGACCGGCGGCGCCGACACGTCCTTGCCGGAGATGGTCGCGCGCACCGAACGCGCCCTGCTGCTGACGTGCCTCTGGTACATCCGGGAGGTCGACCCCACGACGCTGCTGCTCACCGGCCTGACCCGGGACGGCGTCTACCTGGTGGAGCACGGCGAGGTCGTCGCCGAGGTCGACCACAACTTCCGGTTCAACTACTCCCCGCTGGACCTCCTGCGCCGGACGAGCGAGGTGGGCGCCACGGTCCCGACGCTGCCGCGGGAGTGGAAGGACTGGTTCACCCGGACGGCCATGCCGCCGGTCCGGGTGCCGGACTTCCACATGAGCTCGGTGTCCCTCGGGCGGTAGCCCGTCCTGGGAGGGGTGCTGAACATCACCCTCCTAGGCCGGCGGGGGCGGCGGGACCGGGTCGGCGGTCGGGGCGGGGCGACGGCGCTGCTCGGCCAGCCGCTCGTCGATCCGGTCGGACACCACGGCCTGGCGCCTGCGTTCCCGGATCCGCAGCAGCACCAGCATCGAGACGCCGTAGGCGATCCCGACCACCAGCAACGCCACCCCGAACCGGGTCACCGTGGCCTGCAGGGGCGCCTCGATCGGCACGTCGATGGTCGAGAGGAGCGCCAGGACCCCGAGGGTGAGCAGGTGGAACAGCACGCTGAGCAGGATGTTGAGCGAGTGCGCCGTCTCATTGCTCCGGAACACCTCCTCCAGGAAGGGCTGTCCACTGCGCAGCAGGACCTGGCCGACCACCACGGTCAACAGGACGGCGACGAACAGGTAGATCACGTACTCGGTGGTGCCCATCGACTCTCCTCAGGCGCACGGCCACCGGTCGGTGGCGAAGTCGATTACCCGTTTCGCCCCACTCGTACGCATGCGGTGATCGGATCCGCCGCACGGACCGGTCGTCACCGGGCCGATCGCAGGAACTCGAGGACGACGGAGTCGAGCGCCGCGACGCTCCCGGGCTCGGCCGGCGATCCGGCCCCGGGCTGCTCCCGGACCGTCCAGTCCGGCCGGGCCTGCGCCAGGACGTCCACGAGATCGCGGATGGACGGCTGCGGCGTCGGCCCGACCAGCAGCAACGTCGCGGCGGAGCCCGAGGCGACCTCGGCGAGGGTGAGCCCCGGGTCCGTGATCGCGTCCCATTCGTGGCGCCCGGGCCCGATCGCCTCGACGATCTGGGTGCGGCACCGCTGCGAGAGGCTCGCCCAGGTGCCCTCGCCGAACCACTGGTCCGTGACCGACGGCGCCGCCTCGGCGCAGCGCTGCGCCTCGGCGGTCTCGACGACCCGATCCCGGAGCCGGCACACGTCGTCGAACACGTCGTGCCTGCCCGCCCGGGCGAGCAGGCTGAACGGCACCGGCTCCACCAGGACGAGGGTCTCGGCCCGTTCGCCCAGCTCCACCGCCGCGCGCATCGCGACCGCCCCGCCGATCCCGTGCCCGATCAGCGACACCGGCTCGTCCCGCCCCGCGGTGACGGCGTGCACCAGCCGGACCTGGTCCGTCAGGGACTGCCGGCGCGGCGCGGACCAGGGCGGGGTCGCCCCGTGCCCGTGCAGCGCCACCATCAGGACGTGGTGGTCGTCGGCCAGCTCCTCGACCAGGCCCTCCCACCGCGACAGCCCGGCCAGCGCGCCCGGCAGCAGCACCACCGTCGGGCCCGAGCCCTTCTCCAGGACGTCGACGCGGACCGTCCCCCGGGTCCTCACCACCATTCCGATCCCCCCTCGTGGGAGGGGGTTCGGCGCCGTGGGGACCGGTGTTAGCCGGTCGCGCCGGTTCCGGACCGGCCGATGATCTGTCGGAGCCGGTCCAGCAGGTCGTCCACGGCGATGCCCCCGGTGAGCGGAGCGCCGGTGAGGGTGCGCAGGTACAGGCCGTCGCCGACGAGCTGGACCAGCCAGGCGAGCACCGGGTCCGGGACCTCCTCGGCGAGCGCGGCGAGCCCGTCCGCGTCGACGCCGGCCACGGCCTCGCGCGCCGCCGCGCCGATCGTGCTGGCGTCCGCGAGACGCAGGGTCGCGAGGTAGGTGCGGCTCAGCCCGACGGGCGACGCCGCACCGGGGACCGAGGTCAGGAGGTAGTACGCGACGGGGCCGTCCGGGCTCTCCCGCATCAGCGCGGCGTCCGCCTTGCTGCGCTCGCGGAGGCGTTCGAACAGGCCCTGGGCCAGCGCGTCCTTCGAGGCGAAGTGGTAGAGGAGGCCACCCTTGGACACCTCCGCCACGGCCGCGACGGCGTCCAGCGTCGCGCCCGCGGACCCCTGCTCGATCAGCAGGGTCTCGTAGGCGTCGAGGACCCGATCCCGCGCGCTCGCCACCTGCCGAGTCTAGGGGGCGTGATCGCGGTGAGACGGCTCACCCGGCGTCCCGGAAGTTCGCCTGCTCCGGTGACGTTGAGCTACTGTACCGTCTGGACGGTACAGCTCGTCCCGACTTCTCATCCGCACGACGCGCCCGGTGGGCGCCGCTAGGACCCGCGATGACCGCCACCCTCCCCGCCCCCCGCTCGTCGTCCCTCCCCACGACTGCCCGTACCCGCGCCGGCCTGCGGGAATGGCTCGCCCTGGCGGTGCTGTTCCTGCCGACGCTGCTCGTCGCGGTGGACAACACGGTGCTCGGTTTCGCGCTCCCCGCGATCAGCACCGCGCTCGCCCCGGACGCCACGACGCTGCTCTGGATCGTCGACGCCTATCCCCTCGCACTGGCCGGCCTGCTCGTCACGATGGGCACGTTGGGTGACCGGATCGGTCGCCGACGGTTGCTGATGATCGGCGTCACGGGCTTCGGTGCGGTGTCCCTGCTCGCCGCCTTCGCGACGGACGCGGCGCACCTCGTCGTCGCCCGGGCGCTGCTCGGCGTCTTCGGCGCGATGCTCATGCCGTCCGTGCTGGCGATCCTGCGCATGCTCTTCGTCGACCGGGCGCAGCGGCGGCTGGCGCTCGCGATCTGGGCGACGGGCTTCGCGGCCGGTGCCGCGCTCGCTCCCCTCGTCGGCGGCCTGCTGCTGGAACACTTCTGGTGGGGCTCGGTGTTCGCGGCGAACGTGCCGGTGACGGTGCTCCTGCTCGTCGCGGTGCCGACGATGCTGCCCGAGTCGCGGATGGCCGTGCCGGAGCGGCTGGACCTGGTCGGCGTCGTGCTCTCGCTGCTGGCCGCGGTTCCGGGCGTGCTGGCGATCAAGCTGGTCGGCGAGCACGGGATCACCCCCGAGGTCGTCCTCACGGCCGGCGTCGCCGTGGCCGCGGGCGTCGCGTTCGTCCGCCGCTGCCGGGCCCGGGTCCGCGCGGGCCGCGCGCCGTTGATCGACCTCGACCTCTTCGCCGCCCCGGCGCTGCGGGTCTCGGTGCTGGCCAACGCCACGACGATGTTCGCCTGCACCGGCCTGCTGTTCTTCGCCGCGCAGTACCTGCAGCTCGTGCTCGGCCACTCGCCGATGCAGGCCGGGCTGCTGCTGGTGCCGGGCATGGTCGCGACGATCGTCGCCGGGCTCGGGGCCGCCGCCCTCGCCCGCCGGTTCCCGTTGCGCCTGCTGGTCCCGTCCGGCCTGACGACCGCCGCCGCGGGCTACGCGCTGTGCACGATGCTCGGCGCAGGCTCCGGCGAGCTGACGCTGCTGGTGGCGTCCGTGCTGCTGGGCGCGGGCATCGGCCTGTCCGAGACCCTGACGAACGACGCGATCCTCGCCGCCGTCCCGGCGGACCGGGCCGGCGCCGCCTCCGCGGTCTCGGAGACCGGGTACGAGGTGGGCGCGGTCCTGGGCACCGCGGTGCTCGGCAGCGTGCTGAGCGCGGTCTACCGGGCGGGCGTCGAGGTCCCCGCGGGCGCCGACGCCGCCGCGTCCCAGACGCTCGGCGGCGCCGTCGACGCGGCGGTGACCCTCCCGGCCCCGGCTGGCACGGCCCTCCTCGACTCCGCCCGCGAGGCGTTCGCGACCGGGGTCGACGTCACCGCGGGCGTCGGCACGGCGGTCCTGCTGGCCGTCGCCGTCACCGTGGCGGTCGGCCTGCGATCCCGGTGATCTTCACGAGCGGCACTTTCGCTCAGACCTGCTGAGCAGTTCGAGCAGGCGAGGACGCGGGCCGCGGAGATGTCGGAGGATCCCGCCCGAGAAACAGGGCAGGAACCGTCCTGATTCGCTTCTACCGTTCTTCCTATGACGACATACGTGCTGGTCCCCGGGTTCTGGTTGGGCGCGTGGGCGTGGGACGAGGTGGGCGCCGAGCTGCGGGCGTCGGGACACGACGTCGTGCCGTTGGACCTCCTCGGGTCGACGGCCGAGGCACACGTCGACGAGGTGGTGGCCGCGCTCGGCGGCCGTGAGGGAGTGGTGCTCGTCGGGCACAGCGGTGGCGGCCCGGTCGTCGCCGCCGCGGCCGAGCAGGCCCGGAACGCCGTGTCCCACCTGGTGTTCGTGGACACCGGACCGCTGCCGGACGGTCTCGCGCAGATCGACTTCGCCCCGCCGGAGGGCCAGGAGTGGACCCGGGCGCGGATCGCGGCGAACGACGGGGTGAACCCGATGCCCACCCGCGAGGAGTTCGACGCCCAGGGCACGAGCACGGCCGGCCTGGACGACGCGACGTTCGCCCGGGTCCACGAGCGCTCCCGCCCCGAGCCCGAGGGCGTCGTCACCGGTTCCGTCCGCCGCGGAACCCCGGATCCGACGCTGCCCAAGACCGTCGTGGCCTGCAGCTTCACCGCCGCGGACGCCAAGGGCCTGATCGACGCCGGCGTCCCCGGCTTCGCGGAGATGAGCGGGCGGGAGTGGTCCTTCACCGAGCTGCCGACCGGCCACTGGCCGATGTTCTCGGAGCCGAAGGCCCTCGCGTCGCTCCTCGCGGAGCTCGGCTGATCCCGGCGAGCGGCACCTCCGTCCACCGGTCTTCGGGCGGACCTGCCGTTCGCGGCACCGACGGCTGTACTTCGGCGACTCCCCGGCGCGTCGCGGAGCGAACCGCGTGCCTCCGTGGTCCGCATGCAGTTGAGTGTCGGGAGGCCGCACCACCGACGTGGCGTGCCGCCGGAGCGGGTGCGAGGAGGGTGACAGCCGTGTCCTACGACGCAGTGAGCGCGTACACGCTCGTGGTGGGCGACGACGAGGAGCCCGCAACGGTGAGCGTGCACACGACCGCGGACGACGCGTGGCGCGCCCTCGACGCCCTGATCCGGGAACGGTGCGCGATGCGCCCGCGGCCCCGGCGGGTCGTGGACTCCGACGCGACGACGCGGCTCGCCGACGCCTGGCGGGCGGTCGACCCCGAGTGCCGCTACTGGCAGGTGACGGCGCACCGGCTCCCGCTGATGCTCCCCCAGATCGCGACGATCTCCCCCGGCCATCGTTCCGACAGGTTCCGCCGCGCTTCTGCGTGAATTGCAGGCGCCATTCCGCCTTTCGAAACCGTAAGCCCGGGCGTCGATTTCACATGCCCGTCATGTCCGGTAACCACGCCGGCCGACCGCGCTTGTGACGTGCCCGGGGTGGTGATCCTTACCGCAGGGCAACCTTGCGGCGTTTCGGGTGGTCAACAGCGCCCTGACCGTCTCTGAATCGATTCCATGATCGGTGTTGTGAGCCGACCGACAGCTTTCCCCTGTGGGGTCAGCGGTACATCGCCGGTAACCTCCGTAGTCACCTTTCCCCGTTACACCCCCCGCTCAAGACACGGGCGGGTTGATTGCCGTTTTCCCGGACGGGCGGGGCCGACCGGGCGAGGAGACAGGACGAGAATGACTGCAGCGACCGTTCCAGGGATCGACGACGCCCCCACGACCAACGAGCGCCTGCTGTCATGGGTGCGTGAGGTCGCCGAACTGACCACGCCGGACGCCGTCGTGTGGTGCGACGGGTCCGACGCCGAGTGGGACCGCATGACGACGCGCCTCGTCGAGGCCGGGACGTTCCGGAAGCTGAACGAGGAGAAGAAGCCGAACTCCTTCTGGGCGGTCTCCGACCCCGACGACGTCGCGCGCGTCGAGGAGCGGACGTTCATCTGCAGTGCCACCCCCGAGGGTGCGGGCCCGACCAACAACTGGGTCGACCCCACCGAGATGCGGGAGACCCTCACCGGCCTGTTCCGCGGCGCCATGAAGGGCCGCACCATGTACGTCATCCCGTTCTGCATGGGCCCGATGGACGGCGAGAACTCGAAGCTCGGCGTCGAGATCACGGACTCCGAGTACGTCGTCGTGTCGATGAAGATCATGACGCGGATGGGCGCCTCGGTCCTGCCGCTGTTCGACACGGCTGCGGGGGACGCGTTCGTGCCCGCGATCCACACGGTCGGCGCGCCGCTGGAGCCGGGCCAGAAGGACGTGCCCTGGCCCTGCAACGACACCAAGTACATCACCCACTTCCCGGAGTCCCGGGAGATCTGGAGCTTCGGCTCCGGCTACGGCGGCAACGCCCTGCTGGGCAAGAAGTGCTACGCGCTGCGCATCGCGTCGAACATCGCGCACGACGAGGGCTGGCTCGCCGAGCACATGCTGATCCTCAAGCTGATCAGCCCGGAGGAGAAGTCCTACTACGTCGCCGCGGCGTTCCCGTCGGCGTGCGGCAAGACCAACCTCGCGATGCTGCAGCCGACCATCCCGGGCTGGCGGGCCGAGACCGTCGGTGACGACATCGCGTGGATGCGCTTCGGCGAGGACGGCCGGCTCTACGCGGTCAACCCGGAGTTCGGCTTCTTCGGCGTCGCGCCCGGCACGAACTGGAAGACCAACCCGAACGCGATGCGGACCAACGAGGCCGGCAACGCGATCTTCACCAACGTCGCGCTGACGGACGACGGGGACGTCTGGTGGGAGGGCCTGGAGGGTGACCCCCAGCACCTCATCGACTGGAAGGGCAACGACTGGACGCCCGAGTCCGGCACCGACGCCGCCCACCCGAACTCGCGCTACACCGTCCCGATCGCGCAGTGCCCGGTCGTCGCGCCCGAGTGGGAGGACCCCAAGGGTGTGCCGATCTCGGCCATCCTCTTCGGCGGCCGCCGCAAGACGACCGTCCCGCTCGTCACGGAGGCCCGGGACTGGCAGCACGGCACCTTCATGGGCGCCACGATGTCGTCGGAGAAGACCGCCGCGGCCACCGGCGGCCTCGGCCAGGTCCGTCGCGACCCGATGGCGATGCTGCCGTTCCTCGGCTACAACGTCGGCGAGTACTTCCAGCACTGGCTGGACACCGGCAAGGGCGCGGACGCGAACAAGCTGCCGCGGATCTTCTACGTCAACTGGTTCCGCCGCGGCGAGGACGGCCGCTTCCTGTGGCCCGGGTTCGGCGAGAACTCGCGCGTCCTGAAGTGGATCATCGAGCGGATCGAGGGCAAGGCCGCCGCGGTCGAGACCCCGGTCGGTTACGTCCCGACGCCGGACCAGATGGACCTCGACGGCGTGGACGCCACCGAGGAGGACGTCGCCGCGGCCCTGGCGGTGGACATCGAGGAGTGGAAGGCGGAGATCCCGCTGATCGAGGAGTGGTTCGAGAAGGTCGGTGACAACCTGCCCACCTCCATGCGGGACGAGCTGGAGAACCTCAAGCAGCGCCTCGGCGCCTGATCCTCCCGAGCACGGCGGACGGCCCGTCGCGAGCCTCGCTCGCGGCGGGCCTTTCCCGTGTCGTGAAGCCCGTGTCGTGAAGCCCTGGGAGCCCTTTTCGGCTCCCGACCTTCCTCTCACTGAGAGTGACGATCAGCGGGGGACGGGTCGCCGACCTGCGCGGAAGTCCCGCTTCGAACGGTCGACCAGGCACGACGACATGCGTGTAGCGCCTCCCCGGCGTCGAAAGGGTGAGAAAGATCCCCGGATCGGACACCCGACGGGCGCATAGGGTCACCACTGAGCGCCCTCGGCTTGTGGATGTACCCGAACGAGGTGAAACGTCATGACGTGACGGGCGAAATACAACCCGGACCGTCGCGCGGGCGCGGGGGCAGTGGGAGGTGACCGGGATGCTCGATGTCGGACTGTCGAGTGAGCTGGACGACGCGGGCCTGGGGACGTTCGTGAACCGGATCGCCGAGTCCGGGCCGGACGACGCCACCGTCGCCGCCCACGAGGAGATCACGGCCCGGATCGGCGCCGGCGACGCACCCGCCGGGCTGCGCCGGCTCGCCGAGGCGCTGGCCGCCTCGGTCGGGACGCTGCCGGAGCAGCGCCGGCCGAGCGAGGATCCGGTGTCCGTCCTCTCCGCCGTGCGCGCCGAGTCCCTGGTGGTCCTCGAGGACTTCACGCCCGCCGAGGTGGTCGCGGCCGTCGGGACGCTCGTCGAGGACGGGTTCCGGGTCGCCGTCGCCGCCACGGACACCGCCCGCCTGGAGGGGGTGAGCGCGCGCGGCCCGCTCGTCGAGGACCTGCCCGCGCAGACCCCCGCCGAGCAGCGCCGGCTCCGTCGCCTGCTCGTCACCTCCACCCCCGAGCGCCGGGCCCGCGCGGGGCAGCAGCTGCCCCCGGTGGACGCGGTGCCGACGGTCGACGTGGTCGGGGAGCTGTGCCGGCGCGCCGCGCACCGCGCGTCGGACCGCGACGGCAGCGCGATGGTCCACGGCCTGCTCGAGGAGCTGGACCCGGAGCGGCTCGAAGCGGTCACGGCGGTCGCGCGTTGCGCGGGCCGCACGCTCGGCGCGCTCGCGCCCGGGCGCAGCTGGGAGCGGGACGTGCTCTCGCAGCTCGTGCACAACCGGCACCGCCAGGAGTTCGACGCGCTGGTCGCGGACACCGCGCAGGCCATGGTCGCGGCCGAGCGGACCCTGCACACCCCGCGGGTCACAGTGGTCGGCCCGCTGCCCCGCGACGCGGCCGACCTGCTGCACCGCTACCTGGACTTCCTGCGCAGCGGCGGCCGCAACCGCAACCTCTTCCGCGCGGGCGTGCAGCGGGACGTGGCCCCCGTCCTGCGCGTGCTCCGCGTCGACGGGGCGGAGCCCACCGAGGCCGAGCACGTGCTGCTCGCCCTGGAGCACGTCGAGCTGGCCGAGCGGCTGACCCGGATCGACGCGGGCTGCCGCGTGCTGGACATCCCCGCTCCGCGCAACGCCGAGGAGCTCGCACAGCTCGCGGACGGGCTGACCCGCGTCGCCGCGGCCTCCCGCTCGGTCGCCGCGTTGCGGCACGACGTGCTCTTCCTGCACCCGTCCTCGCCGCTCTCGGTCCCCGACCTGCAGACCGCGGAGCGGGTCGCCGGCGCGATCCTGGACTACGGGCAGCACGGGTCGGCCGCGCAGGCCGCCGCCCGGCTGGACGACGCGGCGCGGGCGCTGACGGAGTCCCTCCCCGGCGGGAGCGTCCCGGTCGAGCTGCGGGACGTCGTCGAGGCGCTCCGGGCGCGGGACGCGCAGGCCTACGCCGCGGCGCTGGGCCGGCTCGCCGCCGCCCGCCGCGACATCGCGGACGAGAGCGAGGCCGTCGAGCTGCTCCGCGGGTTGCAGGAGACGAGCCCGGGGTTGGCGCAGGCCTGGGAGCGGGCCGCGGTCGCCGGCGCCGCCGGGTTCGGGTTCGTCTGGCCGGTGCCCCTGGAGGAGCTGCTCTCCGGGCTGCCCGGCACGGACGCCCTGGACGTCGTGATCCTGCTCGACGCCGCCGAGCTCGGGGTGAACCGGCTGCTGGTCACGGGCGCGGCACCGCGCCTGGTGGCCGTCGCGTCCGGGGCCCGCCGGTCCGGGACGAACACGCTGCTCGGCGTGCTCGCGCAGGCGGGTGCGCCGGCCGTCCGGGGGCAGTCCCCGGCGCTGGGGTCCGGGCGCGTGGTGCACCTGCCGCAGGCGCGGCGCGGCCCGCGGGGAGGCGGGGTCGAGTCGGCCGGGAAGCGGCAGGCCTAGTCACCGCACTAGGGCCCGGCCGAACGCAGCGCGGACTCGATCCGCTCCAGCAGCGCGACGGGGTCGTCCGCGGAGGGTTCCTGGCGCTCCCACCGGGGGCCGCCCTCGGGGCCGGCGATGTAGAGGGTCCAGCGGCCCGGCTTCGGGTCGTCGGCCCGCAGCTGCGCCAGGGACGTCGACGTCCAGGCCGCGCCCAGCTCGGGGATCGCCGGCGGGCGCCGGTCCAGGATCGTCAGGTGGTCGCCGGCCGTCGTGTAGCCGATGCGGCGCTCGTCCTTGGTGCTGTCCGGGACCTGTTCCGCGCACCACTCGGCGACGCGGGCACGGACGTCCTCGGGGATCGCCATGCCCGCAGATCATGCAGGTCCGCCGGCCCCCGCGAAAGGGTCTGGCGGAGCCGGTATCGGACGGTAACGTCGCGGGAATGACTGATCAGTCGGTGAGCCGATTCGGGCATGTCGAGCTGGGGGACATGCCGGAGGACCTGCGGAACAGGATCGGCGCGATCGCCGAGAAGTCCGGGTTCGTCCCCAACGTCTTCCTCGCGCTCGCCCGCCGACCGCGCGAGCTGCGCGCGTTCCTGGACTACCACGACGCGCTGATGGACTCGGACGACGGACTGAGCAAGGCGGAGCGCGAGCTGGTCGTCGTCGCGACGTCGGGGGCGAACCACTGCACGTACTGCGTCGTCGCGCACGGGGCGATCCTGCGGGTCCGGACGAAGGACGCCGAGATCGCGGACCGGGTCGCGACGAACCCCTACGCCGTGGAGCTCAGCCCCCGCGAGCGCGCGATCGTGGACCTCGCCCTGATGATCGCGACGGACTCCGCCTCGCTCACCGAGGCCGAGCTGGACGACGCGCGGGTCGCGGGCCTGTCCGAGGACGAGATCTGGGACGTCGGCGCGATCACTGCGCTCTTCGCCCTCTCGAACCGGATGGCCCACCTGACGGCCCTGCGCCCCAACCCGGAGTTCTTCCTGATGGGCCGCCTCCCCCGCTGACGCCGCCCGCCACCCCTCGCGATCGTCCCGCGAGTCGGCGTTCTCGGGTCACCGAGCCGCGGATTCCGGACGTCCGGCCTACTCGCAGCCGACCCCGTCCTTGTCCGCGTCCAGCCCGTAGATGTCGTTCCCGGTCACCCGCACCGGGCCCTTGACGTACGACGGGCCGTTGCCGGAGCCGCCCTGGCAGTCCACGTCGGAGTCGATCGGCACGCAGCCGCTGTAGTTCGGGTCGCAGCCGGACGGGCGCGCGGGCCGGGCGGCGGTCGTGACGGCCCGGCGGGGCGCCGGGGCGGCTGCGGCGACGACCGGTTCGGGCGCGACGACCGTGGCCCGCGGGCTGCGGGTCGTGGTGCGCGGGGTGGTCGTGGTGGCGCGCGGGCGGGTCGTCGTCGGGGCCGCGGTCACCGGTTCCGTGACGGGCGCGATCGTCGTGGTCGGGGCGGGCGCCGCGGTCACCGTGATCGTGACGGGGGCGGCGGCGAGCGTGGGGGCCTCGGACGCGCAGCCCGCGGCGAACAGGCCGAAGAGACCGAGGACGGAGAGCGCGACGGTGCGCGACGTGCGGTTCACGTCCCTCCATCGGGACGTGTTTGCAGTGTGCAACAAGATTGTTCGGCAGATCATCAAATCTGACGAGACGGCCCTTCGTCCGGTCTGCCCCGCAACGACCGCGACCGGAGACGACGCCGTCCCCGAGCCGGACGCCTCCGGTCCGATCCCGAGCGGGGCCTCAGGGCGCGACTCGGGCGGTCGCCGGCCGCGACTCGCGGGGCTCCACATCGCGACTCGCGCGGTCGTGGAGCGCGACTCGCGGGGGGTGTGCGGCCCGGACCCCGGGAATGTCAGAGGACCTTGGACAGGAAGGCCTTGGTGCGCTCCTCCCGGGGGTTGGCCAGGACCTCGCGCGGGGCGCCGGACTCGACGATCCGGCCCTCGTCCATGAAGACCAGGGAGTCCCCGACCTCCCGGGCGAAGCCCATCTCGTGCGTCACCACGACCATGGTCATGCCGTCCCTCGCGAGCCCGCGCATGACGTCCAGGACCTCGCCGACGAGCTTCCGGGTCCAGCGCCGAGGTGGGCTCGTCGAACAGCATGAGCCGTGGCGACATGGCGAGCGCGCGGGCGATCGCCACGCGCTGCTGCTGCCCGCCGGACAGCTGGGCCGGGTAGTTCCCCATCCGGTCCCCGAGACCCACCCGGTCCAGCAGCTCCTCGGCCTGCTTCCGGGCGGCATCGCGAGGCGAACGCCGCACGACGAGTGGCGCCTCCATCACGTTCTCCAGCGCAGTCTTGTGCGGGAACAGGTTGAAGCGCTGGAACACCATCCCGATGTCCTGGCGCTGCCGCGCGATCTCGGACTCCCGCATCTCGTGCAGCTTCCCGCCGGCCTCGCGGTAGCCGATGAGATGCCCGTCGACGCGCAGCCGTCCGGAGTCGATGCGCTCCAGGTGGTTGATGCAGCGCAGCATCGTGGACTTGCCGGAGCCCGACGGCCCCACCACGCACGCGACCTCGCCCGGCTGCACCACGAAGTCCACGCCCTGGAGCACCTTGGTGGCACCGAAGCTCTTGTGGATGCCGATGCCCTCGACCATCGGGGTCATGCCGTGCGCTCCTCGTTGCGGGTCGTTCGGGTGAGACGGGGAACAACCGGGGCCCGGCGGGCCCGGTCTGCAGACCGCGTCCGAAGCGCCGCTCCACGAACCCCTGGCCGATCGACAGCACCGACGTCAGTGCCAGGTACCAGGCCGCGGCGACGATGAGCAGCGGGATCGTCTGGAAGTTCACCGAGTAGATCCGCTGGACCGAGGTGAGCAGCTCGAAGTACCCGATGACGACGACGAGCGAGGTCGTCTTCAGCATCGAGATCGTCTCGTTCCCGGTCGGCGGGATGATCACCCGCATCGCCTGCGGGAGCACGATCCGGCGCAGCGTCTGCGCCCGGGACATCCCCAGCGCGCCGGCCGCCTCGGTCTGCCCGTGGTCGACGGACTGGATGCCGCCGCGCACGATCTCGGCCATGTAGGCGGCCTCGTTGAGGCCGAGGCCGAGCAGGCAGGCCGCGAACTGGTTGATCAGCTGGTTCGTGTCGAAGGAGATCCACTCCGGGCCGAACGGGATCCCCAGCGCGAGCCGCGGGTAGAGCGCGGAGAGGAAGTTCCAGAACAGCAGCTGGGCGATCAGCGGGGTCCCGCGGAACACCCAGATGTAGAGCGCGGCCACCGAGGACAGGATCGGGTTGGGCGAGAGCCGCATGACGGCGAGCAGGATCCCGCCGACGATGCCGATCACCATCGAGATCACCGTGAGCACGAGCGTGTTCCCGAGCCCGTTGAGCACCGGTCCGGAGAACAGGTAGCTGCCGACGACGTTCCAGCGGAAGTTGTCGTTCGTCAGGACGGTGTGCACGAACATGGCGGCGAGCACCGCCAGCACGGCGACCGCCACCCACCGCCCCGGGTGCCGGACCGGGACCGCGTCGAGGGGCTCCGACGAGCGGACGTCCCGGTCCGTCGAGGAGGTGGTCACGACGTCAGCTCGCGATCTCGGACGTGGAGATCGCGCCGTTCGCCACGTTCCACTTGTCCAGGATCGCCTTGTAGGTGCCGTCGGTGATCAGGGCCTGGATCGCGCCCTGCACCGCCTTCGGGTAGTCCCCCTGGCCCTTCTTGAGCACGACGCCGTAGGGCGAGGTGGCGTACGGCTCGCCGACGACCTCGACGGCGCCGTGCGTGGTGGTCACCGCGTACGCCGCAACCGGGGAGTCCGCGAGCATGGCGACGATCCGGTTCGACGTCAGCGCCAGCGTGACGTCGGTCTGCGCCTGCAGCTCGGTGACCTGGATGGCCGGCTTGCCCGAGTCCGTGCAGGCCTTGGTACGTGCCGCGATGTCCTCGACCTGCACCGTGCCCGCCTGGACGCCGACGGCCTTGCCGCACAGGTTGTCCAGCGTGACTCCGTCCGGGTTGCCGGCCTTGACCGCCAGGCTGGTGCCGGCGATGTAGTAGCTCACCATGTCGGCGGTCTGCACGCGTTCGGGGTTGATCGTGAACGAGGAGATGCCGGCCTCGTACTTCCCGCCCTCGATGCCGGGGATGATCCCGGAGAACGCGGAGTTCTGGAACTCCGGCGTCAGACCGAGCTTCTGCGCGACGGCCGTGCCCAGGTCCACGTCCATCCCGATGATCGTGACGCCGTCCGGGGCCGTGAACTCGTTGGGCGCGTACGAGGCGTCCGTGCCGACGACGAGCTTGCCGTCGGCGGCCACGGACTGCGGGACCATCGCGGCGAGCGCGTCGTCCTTGGCCGCGGCCGGGATCGCGGCACTGCTCGGGGCGGCACCACCGCCGGTTCCCCCGCTGCCGTCACCACCCGCGCCGCAGCCGGCGAGCAGGGCGGCCAACGCCGCTGCGGCGACGGCGCAGGGGATGGTGGTGCGGGTTCGGGCGTGCACTGCGGACCTCCGTGAATGGGGAGCGGGCCACCCGGTCGGGGTCACCCACGAGTTGCTCGATCTGCGGGGATCGTGCCACCTCGGTGTCTGCGGGACATCTTCTCGTCGCCCCCGTTACCGGACGGAGGCCGGGCGGACATCTGTGGGACACGCGGTTGGCCGGAGCGGCCCGAGGGTAAGCGGAACCGGACGGAGCGCCCACGCGTTCCTCTCACGACACACCCCGAGCCCCGGAGGACGGCATGGCCATGATGAGGAAGTTGACCGCGCTGGCGGGTGCGGCCGAGGCCGCCCGCCGCTATGCGAAGAAGAACCCGGACAAGGCCGGGAAGATCCTGGACCAGGCGGCCCAGTTCGTCGACAAGCAGACGAAGGGCAAGTACTCGGGCCAGATCTCGAGCGCGACGCGCAAGGTCAAGGACGTCGCGGGCGTTCCGCAGCCGGGCGCGGGCTACGGCGCTCCCGGCACCACCACCACCGCGTACGACGCGCCCCACACCGGGTCCATCCCCGGCAGCGGCAACAGCGCGGCCGGCCAACCGGCGAAGGACACCCCACCGACGTCGCCGTACCGGCCGAACTGACCGAGCACGCACGACGGGGCCCGGGTCACCTGACGGTGGCCCGGGCCCCGTCGTGTGTGGGTCCGACGGCCGTGGTTCCGAGCGTCGGACGTCCTCACACCCTGTTGCCGCGCCCACGGACGCGGAACCGATCACGTTGCCGCGCGCGCTCCCCGGTGGCCGCGAGCCGTGCCAGGATCGGTCCCACCAGGACGTCCGGCGCCGGACGACCCGCCCACCCGCGGGGCCCCCGGCGCCACAGGTCCACGCGCCGCCACCAGCGGCCGCGGGCCGCGAGGCAACAGGAGGCACCGTGTCCGATCCGCAGGCCTGGATCCCGGGCGATCCCCGTTCCCGCCCCACCAGGGAGAACATCCTCTCCGGGCTCGGGGGACGGACTCCGGTGGCGCCGATCTCGTGCAGATGCTGACGGCCGAGGGCGTCCGGGTGCGCGACGAGCGCTTCGAGGCGTACGCGGCCGACGTCGACGTCGCCGCACTGAAGGACCTCTACCGGGACATGGTCCTGGTCCGGCGCGCGGACCGGGAGGGCAACGCGCTGCAGCGCCAGGGCCAGCTCGGGATCTGGGTGCCGCTGCTCGGCCAGGAGGCCGCACAGATCGGCGCCGGCCGCGCGCTCGCGCCGCAGGACATGGCGTTCCCCAGCTACCGCGAGCACGGCGTCGCGTGGTGCCGCGGCATCGACCCGACGGACCTGCTCGGCATCTTCCGCGGCACCGACAACGGCTCGTGGGACCCGATCGAGAAGCGCTTCCACCTCTACACGATCGTCATCGGCAACCAGTGCCTCAACGCGACCGGCTACGCCATGGGCCAGCTCTTCGACAGCAGGGTCGGCGGGTCCCCGGGCGACACCGGGACGAACGAGGCCACGATGTGCTTCTTCGGCGACGGCGCCACCAGCCAGGGCGACGTCCACGAGGGCTTCGTCTGGGCCGCCGCCTACGACGCGCCGGTCGTCTTCTACTGCCAGAACAACCAGTGGGCCATCTCGGTGCCGCTGGAGAAGCAGACCCGTGTGCCCCTCTACCAGCGCGCCCGCGGCTACGGCTTCCCCGGCATCCGGGTCGACGGCAACGACGTCCTGGCCTGCCTCGCCGTCTCGCGCTGGGCGCTCGAGGAGTGCCGCAGCGGCAATGGCCCGGTGCTGGTCGAGGCGTTCACCTACCGGATGGACTCGCACACCACGTCGGACGACGCGAGCCGCTACCGCCTCGCGGACGAGGTGGAGCTGTGGAAGCTCAAGGACCCGATCGAGCGGGTCCGGGTGAACCTGGTCCGTGAGCACGGCGTGGAGCCCGAGTTCTTCTCCGGCGTCGACGCCGAGGCGGACGCGCTGGCGGAACGGCTGCGGGCCTTCTGCCTGGCGATGCCGGACCCGTCGCCGGACCGGATGTTCTCCGAGGTCTACGCGGACGCCTCCCCTCAGCTGGAGGCGCAGCGCGCCGAGTACCTGGCGTACCACGCGTCGTTCGAGGGTGGTGAGTGAGATGCCGCAGATGACGATCGCGAAGGCCCTCGGTGACGGCCTGCGCGCCGCGATGGAACGGGACCCGAAGGTCCTGGTCATGGGCGAGGACGTCGGCAAGCTGGGTGGGGTCTTCCGGGTCACCGACGGCCTGCAGAAGGACTTCGGCGAGCAGCGCGTCCTGGACACCCCGCTCTCCGAGAGCGGCATCATCGGCACCGCCGTGGGGCTCGCGATCCGCGGCTACCGCCCGGTCTGCGAGATCCAGTTCGACGGCTTCGTGTTCCCCGGCTACGACCAGATCGTCTCCCAGCTGGCGAAGGTCCGCTTCCGCTCGCAGGGCAAGGTCCCGATGCCGGTGGTCGTGCGGATCCCGTTCGGCGGCGGGATCGGCGCCGTCGAACATCACAGCGAGTCCCCCGAGTCCCTGTTCGCCCACGTCGCAGGCCTGAAGGTGGTCGCCTGCTCGAACGCGGAGGACGCCTACTGGATGATCCAGCAGGCCGTCGAGACGGACGACCCGGTGATCTTCTTCGAACCCAAGCGGCGCTACTGGGAGAAGTCCGAGGTCGACACCGGGCACGCTCCGGCGCCGCTGCTCGCGTCGCGGGTGCTGCGGCCGGGGCGGCAGGTGACCGTGGCCTGCTACGGCCCGCTCGTGAAGACCTGCCTGGAGGCGGCCACCGCCGCGGAGGCGGACGGCCTGGACCTCGAGGTGATCGACCTGCGGGCCCTGTCCCCGCTCGACCTCGGGCCGGTGTTCGAGTCCGTGCGGCGCACCGGGCACCTCGTCGTCGTGTCCGAGGCGCCGCCCGAGTCCTCGGTGACCTCGGAGATCGCCGCGCGTGTGCAGCAGGAGTGCTTCTACTCGCTGGAGGCGCCGGTACTGCGGGTGACCGGGTTCGACACCCCGTACCCGCCGTCCGCGTGCGAGGAGGACTTCCTCCCCGACCTCGACCGGGTGCTCGACGCCGTCGACCGTTCGCTGGCCTGGTGATCGGCGTGCGACAGGAGTTCAGGCTGCCGGACGTCGGCGAGGGCCTGACCGAGGCCGAGATCGTCGGCTGGCAGGTCGCGGCCGGGGACACGGTCGCGGTCAACCAGGTGCTGGTGGAGATCGAGACGGCCAAGGCGGTCGTCGAGCTGCCGTCGCCGTTCGCGGGGACGGTGGGCGCGCTGCTGGCCGAACCCGGCGCGACGGTGCAGGTGGGGACGCCGATCATCGCGATCGAGACGGCGGGTGGCCCGGCTCCGGGTGACCAGGCCGACGCCGGGGCGAAGATCGGCGAGGCGGGCAAGGACGGACGGATCGCGACGCTCGTCGGGTACGGGCCACGGCAGGGCACGGCCCGGCGCCGGCCGCGCCGGGCCGGCGGTACCGCGGCGGTCCCGCCGCTCGCGGCCGAGCCGCCGTCCCCCGAGCTGCCGGCCTCCCCCGGACCGCCCGCGGGTCACCGCGAGCCGGCGCCGGCGGACAGCGGCACGAAGGGCAGGCCGGCGAACGGCTCCGCGCCCTCACCCGGTGAGCGGGTCCCGCTGGCGACGCCGCCCGTCCGCAAGCTGGCCAAGGACCTGGGCGTCGACCTCCGCTCGCTCGCCGGTTCCGGCGCGACCGGTGCGATCACGCGGGACGACGTCCGGGCGGCCGCGAGCGCGCCGGCCGAACAGGCGGTTCCGGCCGGCGGCACCACGGCGGGCGCTCCGGCCCCGGACAGGGGCGGCAGCAGGCGCGAGCCGATCCGAGGCGTCCGGAAGGCGACCGCCGCGGCCATGGTGTCCAGCGCCTTCACCGCCCCGCACGTCACGGAGTTCCTGGCCGTGGACGTGACCGCGACGATGGTGCTGCGGGACCGGCTCCGCGGCACCCGTGCGTACGCGGAGGTGAAGCCGACCCCGCTGGCGTTCGTCGCGAAGGCGGTCTGCCTCGCCGCCCGGCGCACCCCGGAGGTCAACGCGAGCTGGGACGAGGCGGCGGGCGAGATCGTCTACTACGACCACGTCCAGCTCGGGATCGCGGCCGCGACCCCGCGCGGGCTGATCGTGCCCAAGATCCGGGACGCGGACACGCTCGACCTCGCGGGCCTCGCCGGCGCGCTCGGCGCGCTCACCGCCACCGCCAGGTCGGGGAGGACGCCGCCCGCGGACCTCGTCGGCGGCACGTTCACGATCACGAACGTGGGCGTGTTCGGGGTGGACACGGGCACGCCGATCCTCAACCCGGGCGAGGCGGCGATCCTGGCCGTGGGCGCGATCAAACCGGCGCCGTGGGTCGTCGACGGCGAGCTCGCGGTCCGGACGGTCTGCCAGCTCGCGCTCTCCTTCGACCACCGCCTGGTCGACGGCGAGCAGGGCTCGCGCTTCCTCGCCGACGTGGGGGCGCTGCTGGAGGACCCGGGCCTGGCCCTGACCTGGTAGGGCTCACAGCGAACAATCAGGTGAACCGGGAGCACGGACGGCATCTCCGACGTTCTACGGGTATGCCGTTCGTGCTGCTGTACCTCGTCGTCGAGATCGCGGCCTTCATCGCGCTGGGTTCGTGGATCGGGTTCGCCGCCACGCTGCTCGTCGTGCTGGCGAGCTCCGTGATCGGACTCCTGCTCGCCCGCCGCGAGGGGCTGCGCGCCGCGCAGGCCTTCGCCGAGGCCGCGCGCAGCCGTGAGGTCGCGCACTCCGAGATGACGGACGGCATGCTCGTCGCGGCCGGCGGCGTGCTGCTGTTCGTCCCCGGCCTGGTCACGGACGTGCTCGGGCTGCTGCTCGTGCTGCCGCCCACCCGGGCGCTGGTGCGCAGGCGGATCGTGGCGTCCGCCGAGCGCCGCAGCCCGGGTCTGCGCACCGCGCGCATCCGGAGCGAGGGCCCGATCGTCGACGCGGAGGTCGTCGGCGAGCCCACCTACGACGGCGGCCCCCGGCGCCGGCCGGACGCGGCCGGCCCGACGGTCATCGAGGGCACGATCGTCGACTGACCTACCGGTCCGTCGAGATCACGAACGCGATCGGCACCGGCCCCTGCTGGTGGCTCAGCACGGTGGCGGCACCACCGGTCAGCAGGAGCGCCACCGCGCCGCCCAGGAGCGCGCGTTGACCGGCGCGGACGCCCGTCCGCGCGTGGTGGCCGGGCCGCATCCGCAGCTCCTGCCGCGTCTTCTTCGTCATGCTGTGCCGTCCGGATCCCACGGACCCTCCCCGTCGAGTAGGCGCACACACGATTACTCCGAACGAGTGTGTTGCCTGCCGGGTCACTGCGCCAGCCGAGGAGCAGGAATCACCCTGTAGAGCGTGTTCTACGGCGGAGTCGGGGTGTGTCCTGTCCCGTACGGGTGAAGAGCCTCAAGTCTCCAGCGCCCAGGTGGTCGTGCACCGGACCGTCACGCGGACGGGCTCCGGCTCCAGTTCGAGGTCGTGGACGTCGACGTCCGGGCCGCCCTCGGCGACGGCCGCCCGCATCGCCATCATCGGCGCCCCGCGCCCGTCGGACTCGCTGAGCCGGCGCAGCGCGCCCAGCCGGCCGCCGAGCGCCGCCGCGTAGCCCTCGGCCCGGCGCCGGGCGTCCCGCACGGCCTCGCGCTGCGCCGCGGCCAGGGCGGCGTCCGAGTCCTCGAGGGTCCAGGACGGCCCGGAGAAGCTCGCGGGCTCGGCGGCCAGCAGCGACCCGAGCACGGACTCCAGCCGGTCGAGGGCGGTGACCCGCAGCGTCAGGTGCTCCTCGGCCCGGCAGGTCCCGGTCCGGGAGCCGCGCCGCCATTCGTCGTGTACCCACAACCGCCGGTGGGTGACGGCCACCGCGGGCGAGTCCAGCGCCGGCTGTGCCGCGGCGACGAGCTTCCCGAGTGCGGTGACGGCGGCGGCGCGCGTACGCCCCTTCGCCGAGAAGCCCAGCTCGAACTCCGCCCGGTCCGCGATCTCCTCGTGGTGCCCGGTGCCCTCGGTGACGATCTCGGGTATGTGGGTCATGACCGAAGCCAAACAGATCGGGCCGTCTCGGCCTATCTCGTGCCGGGGCTAGACGTCCGTAGAGGAGGCGATCGCTACCGTGCATCCCGTGGTCGCCCTTCTCCCGCACCTGCGCCGGCTCGTGCGGCAGGGCCACTCCGACGCGCCGGGTCCCGTCGTGGACCTGCTCGGCCGGGTCGGGCTCGCCGGGTACGGGGTCGTGCACCTGCTCGTCGGGTGGCTGGCGGTGCAGATCGCGCTCGGCACGCCCGCCGGCAACGCGGACGTCCAGGGAGCCGTCGCGTCCGTCGCCTCGACCCGGTTCGGGGAGGTGGCGCTCGTGGTCGGCGTCGTGTGCCTGGTGGCGTTCGCGCTCTGGCAGCTGACGGCCGCGGTGCTCGGCTTCCGCTGGGTGTCCGGCGGCGGACGGGTGCGCAAGCGCGTCGGCGCGGTGTCGAAGGCGATCGCGATGCTCGGCCTGGCGGCCGCGGCCGTGGCATTCCTCGGCGGCGGCCGGCGCTCCGGGAACGCGGGCGCCCGGGCCGCCACCGCGGACCTGCTCGCCCTCCCGGCCGGCCGGCTGCTGGTGGCCTGCGCGGCGGTCGTCGTGCTGGTGATCGCGGTGGCGATGACCTACACGGGCGTGCGCCGGACCTTCATGGACGACCTCGACGTCCGCCACCTGCCGGAGGGCGTGCGGCACGGCATCGAGATCCTCGGCGCGCTCGGGCACGTCGCCCGGGCGCTGGCGCTCGGTGTGGTCGGGGTACTCCTCGGGACCGCCGCGCTGGCGTCGGACGCCGCCCGCGCCGGCGGGCTGGACGCGGCACTGCGCCTGCTCGCGACCACCCCCCTGGGTGCGTCCGTGCTGATCGTGGTGGCACTGGGGTTCGCGGCCTTCGGGCTGTTCTGCATCGCGGACGCGCTCACCCGCAGGGCGTGACCGGGCCGTCCACCGAGCTCCCCGAGAGCGCGGACGCCCCAGCCCACGCGGGCTCTTCAGCCCCACGCGCGTCGCGCCGGACCGTGCGCGTCGGCCGGCGGCGGTCACCCCGAGTCCGGTCACCCCGGACGGCGAGGGCGAGCCTTTCGCGTGGCGCTGTCCGGCTCCACGCGCACCACGTCCCGATCGGGCGACACGCCGATCGGGCCCGATAGCGAAATCTAGGGTTCCGGCAAGACGGCCGGATACCGTCCGATCCCATGGACCCGGTGCGCAACCCGTTCGCTCCCGGCGCTGGTCAGCGGCCACCCGAGCTCGCCGGCCGGGACAAGGAGCTCGACGCGTTCGAGATCGTGCTCGAGCGGGTCGCGCGCGGGCGCCCGGAACGCAGCCTGGTGCTCACCGGGCTGCGCGGCGTCGGCAAGACCGTGTTGCTCGGCGAGCTGCGCTCGATGGCGCTGCGCGCCGGCTGGGGCGCCGGGAAGATCGAGGCCCGGCCGGACGCGGACCTGCGCCGCCCGCTCGCCGCCGCGCTGCACCGCGCGATCCGGGACCTCGCCGTCCAGCATCCACGGCAGGAACGCGTCGACGAGGTCCTCGGCGTGCTCAAGGCGTTCGCGCTGCGGGCGTCGCCGTCGGAGGCCAGGCTGCGGGACCGCTGGCAGCCCGGCATCGACGTTCCGGTGAAGAACGGGCGGGCGGACTCGGGGGACATCGAGATCGACCTCGTCGAGCTGTTCACCGAGGTCGCCGAGCTGGCGAGCGAGGTCTCCACCGGCATCGCGATCCTCATCGACGAGATGCAGGACCTGCGGCCGGACGACGTGTCCGCCCTCTGCGCCGCCTGTCACGAGCTCTCCCAGTCCCGGGCGCCCCTCGTGGTCGTCGGGGCCGGGCTGCCGCACCTGCCCGCGGTGCTCTCGGCGTCGAAGTCGTACTCGGAGCGGTTGTTCAAGTACAGCCGGATCGGCCAGCTGGACCGGGCGGACGCGGACTTCGCGCTGCGCGCGCCCGCGGAGCGCGAGGAGGCCGGCTTCGACGGCGAGGCGCTCGACGACCTCTACCAGCGCTCCGGCGGCTACCCCTACTTCGTCCAGGCCTACGGCAAGGCCGCCTGGGACGCCGCGCCCACGAGCCCCATCGGCGTCACGGACGTCGCGGTGGCGGCGCCGGAGGCCGAGGCGGAGCTGGCCGTCGGCTTCTTCGGATCCCGCTTCGAACGGGCGACCCCCGCGGAGCGCGAGTACCTGCGGGCGATGGCCGAGCTGGCGGAGGGGACGGACGAGCCCGTCGTCACCTCGGGCATCGCGGACCATCTGGCGCGGAAGCCGTCGTCACTCTCCCCGGCGCGGGACAGCCTGTTGAAGAAGGGCCTGGTGTTCTCGGCGCAACGGGGCCAGATCGCCTTCACCGTTCCGCATTTCGGCCGCTACCTGCTGGCGCACACGTAGGCAGAGACATTAGGCCGAGCGGGTGAAGTCGGGGAATCGCGGTCCGAGGGGTAACGCGGGGGGCCGGGGTACCGATTCCCAGTACAGCCCCGTGGCGCTGTCGGACCCCCGACCTGGCAGCTCCACGGGGCGTTCTCGTGTCCGGGGCCGCCGCCACGGGAGCTCGGCGGAGGCACCGCCGGGTGGCGTACGGCGGCCCCCCCGTAGCATCTGCCCGGTGTCGGACCCGAAGTTCGAGATCCAGATGCTGCACGACCGCGTCATGATCAAGATGGTCGAGGGATCCGGCGAGCGGCGCAGCACGGCGGGCATCGTCATCCCGGCCACCGCGCAGGTGGCGAAGCGGCTCGTCTGGGGAGAGGTCGTAGGGACCGGTCAGCACGTCCGCGGCGTGAAGGCGGGAGACCGGGTGCTCCTCGCCCCGGAGGACCAGTACGAGGTGGAGATCCAGGGGGCCTCCTACCTCGTCATGCGGGAGCGGGACCTGCATGCCGTCGCCACGGCGAGCGCGGAGAGCGCCTCGCAGGGCACCGGTTTGTATCTCTGACGCCCCGTCGACGCGGGGCGGGTCGGCGGTATTCGTGGGGAAGGAACACGCACTTCATGTCCGAGCGGCAGCCCTCGTCCGGCGAGGTGACCGATCGAGAGACGTCGGTGGCAACCGACGCCCGCCCGTCCGGTGACCCGGCACGTCCGGCCGAGGCTCCCAGCCCGGCCGAGCGCCCGGCAGGGAGCGGCGACGCCGAGGCTCCGGCCCGCAGCGAGCCTGCACCGGCCACGAACGGCACGGCGGTGAGCGGCACCAGCCCCTCCCCGGCCTCCTCCACGGCGCCCGGTTCCTCGCTACGGCCGCGCCCCCGTCCCCAGCCCCAGCCGGCCGGGGACGACTCGCCGACGGTCGCCACGACCGCGGCGGAATCGACGGCAGCCGAACCCACCACCGGAGCGGGTTCGACGGCCGGTGCCGTGGCCTCCGAGACGAGCGCCGAGGCCTCCGGCGCGTCGTCCGTGCAGACGAAGGCGGCGGGTCCCGCTCCCACGCCCGCTTCCGGGAACGAGACGGCCGGCGTCACCGGCGCCGGCGAGTCGGCAGGCGAGGCCACCGCAACCGCAGGGGCCGGAGCCACGGGGCCCGGTGCCGGGAACCCGGGCGGAGCCAGCGGCTCCGCCGCCGCCACCGTGCCCACTCCGGCGCCGGCCGTGGGCGACCCCCGCGCCGCGGACTGGGGCGCCGAGTCCACCCAGGCCATCCCGCTCGTGTCCCGCGCCGACGGGCCCAACGGCACCGACCGCCCCGCGAGCGAGCAGCCCACGGACACGATCCCCCGCGCCGGTGGGGCCGCCGGTGGGGCCGCGGCCGCCACCTCGGTGATCGACCCGCCCACCGAGCAGTTCGCGGCCACGGGGGGCGGGACCCCGCCCCCGGCCCGCCCACCGGCTCCGGTGGCGGCGGAGACGACGAGGGCGCGTCCCGGCCGAAGCACAGGCGCCGCGTCCTGGTGCTGGCCGGCGTCGTCGCCGCGCTGGCCCTGCTCTACGTCGGCGACCTGGTGTTCAGCACGGGCAACGTCCCGCGTGGCGTCACCGTCGCCGGGCTGGAGATCGGCGGACTGTCCAAGGCGGAGGCCACTCGCCGGCTGCAGGCCGAGGTCGAGCCCCGGTCGTCGCTGCCCGTGCAGATCACCGCGGGCACCGTGACCAGCCAGATCGACCCGAAGGCGGCCGGCCTGGCCGTCGACTACCCCGCGACGATCGACGCGGCCGGCGCGCAGCCGCTCAACCCGATCACCCGGGTCACGTCCTTCTTCACCGACCGCGAGGTCGGCGTCGTCAACACCGCGGACGAGCGCTCGGTGACCACCGCGCTCGAGCAGCTCGCGCCGGTCGTGGACAAGGACCCGGTCGAGGGCAACGTGAAGTTCGACGGCATCGTCCCGACCGCCGTGCCGCCGGTCCCCGGCCAGCAGCTGGACCTGCAGGCCGCGGTCGGGGTGCTCGAGCGGGACTGGGCCACCGGGTCGCCGGTCGCGCTCCCGCTCGTCCGGCGACCGACGATCACCAGCCTCGAGGACGTCCGGCGCGCCATCGACCAGTTCGCGACGCCCGCGGTCGCGGCGCCGGTGACGGTGCTCGGCGAAGGGGCGCAGGCCACGCTCGCCCCGGAGGCCATCGCCGGGGCACTGACCTTCAAGGCGGACGAGAACGCCGACCCCCACCTCGTGCCGGAGATCAACATCGACACGGTGACCGAGGCCGTGCAGCCGCAGCTCGCGGCCACCGAGAAGCCGGGCCGGGACGCGACCCTGGACTTCTCCACCGGCTCGCCGGTCATCGTGCCGTCGGAGGACGGCCGCGGCATCGACTACGCCGCGACGTTCAAGGACCTGGTCCCGGTGCTCACCGGGCAGGGCGCGCGGCAGGTCACCGCGGTCTACGCGGACCAGCCGGCGAAGATCACCACGGACCAGATCGACAAGCTCGGCATCACCGGCGAGATCAGCTCGTTCACCACGGGCGGGTTCGCGGCAGACTCCGGGCAGAACATCAAGCGGGCCGCGGACCAGATCAACGGCACGATCGTGGGCCCGGGCGAGACGTTCAGCCTGAACCAGGCGACCAACCCGCGGAACGCGGCCAACGGCTACGTCGAGGCCGGGATCATCGAGGCCGGTCACGCGTCGCGCGGCATCGGCGGCGGTGTCTCCCAGGTGGCGACGACGACGTACAACGCGGCGTACTTCGCCGGCATGGTCGACGTCGAGCACAAGGAGCACAGCTTCTACATCAGCCGCTACCCCGCGGGCCGCGAGGCGACCGTCTTCGACGACATCATCGACCTGAAGTTCCGCAACGACGGTCCGACCGGTGTCCTCATCCAGACCTTCTGGACCCCGTCGTCGCTCACCGTGAAGATGTTCGGCAGCAAGCGCTACGACGTCACGTCGACCACCGGGCCGCGCACGAACCCGACGGAGCCGCAGACGATCACGATTCCGCCGGGTGAGCCCTGCTCGCCCAGCAAGGGCGCGCCGGGCTTCACGGTCACGGACACGAGGACCATGCGGAACGTGCAGACCGGCGAGGTCACGAACAGGACCCGCACGGTCAAGTACAACCCGTCACCGATCGTGGTCTGCGGGCAGTAACCGGGGGAAGCACCCGGCCGGCAGTCGCGAGACGCGGCGCACTCCTCGTACCCTTCGTCAGGACAATGTGGTCACGACGATCGGGGACGCCATGCGTATTGCCGACGTACTGCGCAGCAAGGGCACAGCCGTCGCGACGGTGGAACCGGACGCGCTGGTGAGCGACCTGCTCGCCCTGCTGGCGGAAGGGAACTACGGCGCCCTGCCGGTGGTCCGGGACGGCGTCCTGGTCGGGATGGCGTCCGAACGCGACATCGTCCGCAGGCTCCACGAGCGTGGCGCCGCGCTGCTGGAGGCCCCGATCGTCGAGATCATGACGACCGATCTGGTCACCTGCTCCCCGGACGACAGTGCCGCGGACCTCGCCCGGGTGATGACGAACCGGCGGGTGCGGCACCTGCCGGTGATCGTCGACGGGGAGCTCCGCGGCATCGTCAGCATCGGCGACCTCGTCAAGGCGAGGATCGACATGTTGGAGGTCGAGCGCGAGCAGTTGGAGTCCTACATCAAGCAATAGGCCCGGCCGCACTATGGAGCCACAACGCGCTTCTCGGGGCCGATGAACCGCGTTGTGGCTCCATGACGCTGCCTGTCGGCGCCTGGCGGCGCGGCTAGAAGGCGCCCTCGGACAGCTCCATGAGGGCGTTGTCCGCGTTCTCCACGATCTTCCGCTCGCCCGTGAGCCGGGGCAGGACGGTCTTGGCGAAGAAGCTGGCCGCGCCGACCTTGCCCTCGTAGAAGGCCTTGTCCTTCTCCGCCACCTCGCCCGCCAGCGCGGTCTGGGCGACGTCCGCCTGGCGCAGCAGCAGCCAGCCGACGAGCAGGTCCCCGACCGCCATCAGCAGCCGGACGGTGTGCTGCCCGACCTTGTACAGGTTCGCCTGGTCCTCGGCGGAGGAGTAGAGGAAGCCCGTCAGCGCGCCGAGCATGCCCTGGACGTCGCCGAGGGCCTTCCCGAGCAGCGCCCGCTCCTCCTTGAGCCGGCCGTTGCCGGTCTCGTTCCCCAGGAAGGCCTGGATCTCGCCGGCGACGTGCGCGAGCGCCTGGCCGTTGTCCCGCACGATCTTGCGGAACAGGAAGTCCAGGGACTGGATCGCCGTGGTGCCCTCGTACAGCGAGTCGATCTTGGCGTCCCGGATGTACTGCTCGATCGGGTAGTCCTGCAGGTAGCCGGAGCCGCCGAGGGTCTGCAGCGAGAGGAGCAGCATCTCGGAGGCGCGCTCCGAGCCGACGCCCTTGACGATCGGCAGCAGCAGGTCGTTGACCTTCTCGGCGAGCACAGTGTCCCCGCCGCGGCGGATCTGGTCCTGGAACGTCGCGGTGTAGGTGTAGACGGCGCGCAGGCCCTCCGCGTACGCCTTCTGCAGCATGAGGATGCGGCGGACGTCCGGGTGGTTCGTGATCGCGACGCGCGGCGCCGCCTTGTCCGCCATCTTCGTCAGGTCCGCGCCCTGGACGCGCTCCTTGGCGTAGTCCAGCGCAGTGAGGTAGCCGGCGGACAGCGTGCCGATCGCCTTCGTGCCCACCATCATCCGGGCGTACTCGATGACCTGGAACATCTGCGCGATTCCGTCGTGCACGTCGCCGAGCAGCCAGCCGACGGCCGGGGTGCCGTGCGCGCCGAAGGTGAGCTCGCACGTCGTCGACGCCTTGAGCCCCATCTTGTGCTCGACGTTCGTCACGAAGGCGCCGTTGCGCTCGCCGGGCTCGCCGGTCTCCGGGTCGAAGTGGAACTTCGGCACGAGGAACAGCGAGAGGCCCTTGGTCCCGGGCCGCGGCTCGATGCCGGGAGCCTCGGGGCGGGCCAGCACCAGGTGCATGATGTTCTCGGTCATGTCCTGCTCGGCCGAGGTGATGAACCGCTTGACGCCCTCGACGTGCCAGGTGCCGTCCTCCTGCCGGACGGCCTTCGTGCGGCCCGCGCCCACGTCCGATCCGGCGTCCGGCTCGGTCAGCACCATCGTGGCGCCCCAGCCCCGCTCGATCATCAGCTCGGCCCAGTGCTTCTGCTGCTCGGTGCCGTTGCGGTGCACGACGGAGGCGAAGTTCGGCCCGGCCATGTACATGAACGCGGCGGGGTTGGAGCCGAGAATCGAGCTCGGCGGCGGCCCACTGCACGGTCGGCGGGATGCCGTAGCCGCCCAGGTCGTCCGGCAGCGAGAGGCGCCACCACTCGCCGTCCATGAGGACCTGGTAGGCGTCCTTGAGGGACTGCGGAAGCGTCACCGAATGGGTCTTCGGGTCGAACACGGGCGGGTTGCGGTCCGCGTCGGTGAAGGACTCGGCCAGCGGGCCGGTCGCGACGGCGTTCAGTTCCTTCAGCACACCCTTGGCGGTGTCCAGGTCGACGCCGTCGGCGCCAAACTCGTCCTGCACACGGAAGACCTCGAAGAGGTTGAACTCGAGGTCACGGAGGTTGCTCTTGAAGTGGCCCATCGGTCTCTCCAGCGGAATTCGTCGACCGTCCGGCCGCCCTGTTCCTACCGGCCGGTAACTACAGCTGAGGATATTACTCGTCAGTAACCAAGGCAAGCGCCCTGCCGGAAGCACCCCATCCCGGGGATCACACCTTCGGGCTCCCGGCTTGTGCACGTTGTGTGTGTAGACGATGGTTCGAATGGTCCTGATGAGGTCGTTGTGACGCATGATGCATCACCTGGACTAGCTGGGGGCAGCAGTGGGTCAGAGATCGGGTCGGGAGATGTCCCGCCGGGGGTTGATGGTGGGCGGTCTCGCCGTCGGCGGCCTGTCCCTGGTCAGCACCGGGACCGCCGCGGCCGATCCGGCGCTCCGCTCGGCCTCTCCGGACTCCGGGGCCCTCGCGGAGGCAGGACCGGCCATCGTCCCCTGCCCCGGCTGGGGCGCCCGGCCGAACAACCGGATCGTGCCCATCTGGAACCAGCGGCCGGTGAAGGTTCTGGTGCACCACACGGCGTCGCCGAACCAGGCGAACACCGACCGCGGCGCCGCGGACGCGCTGGCCAGGTCGATCCAGAACTACCACATGGACCGCCGGCGCTGGCTGGACAGCGGGCAGCACTTCACGATCAGCCGTGGCGGCTTCGTGCTGGAGGGGCGGCACCGTAGCCTGGAGGTGCTGCGCGGGGGCCGTAAGCAGGTCGAGGGTGCGCACTGCACCGGGCAGAACGTCGTCGCCGTCGGGATCGAGAACGAGGGCATCTACGTCGACGTCGGCCCGCCGCCCGCGCTCTGGAACTCGCTGCGGAACACGTGCGCCTACATCTGCGCGCAGTACGGGATCGCGCCGACCGAGCTGTACGGGCACCGCGACTTCAAGAACACCGCCTGCCCGGGGGATCGCCTCTACGGGATGCTGCCCCGGCTGCGCGGCGAGGTCGCCGGCATCCTGGGCCGGCGGCTGGAGGCCGAGGCGACGGTGAAGGCCTCATGGCCCCTGGTGCGCCCGGGCGACAGCGGGGCGACGGTGCTGGCCGTCCAGCACCTGCTCCGCGACGCCGGGCACGACGTCCCGGTGGACGGCGCGTACTCCCCGGCCATGACGGCCACGGTGCGCCGCTTCCAGACGGAGACCAAGGCCGAGGACGCGAACGGGATCATCGGCGGGGAGTCCTGGCCGGTGCTGGCCCGGACGGTGCGCCGGGGCGAGGGCTCCGAGGCCGAGAAGGCCGTGAACGTTCTCGCCGAGGAGCGTCAGGTCGAGAGCGTGCCGGACGTCGTCGAGCATCCGGAGTGGCAGGAGCTGCTCGGCACGTCGGGCGAGCCCGCGGACACGTCCGCGGACCCAGTGGGCCCACCTCGTTGAGGGTGACCACCGGGCGCCGCGCGACTCACCAGCTGCGGGGCTCGTCGTCCCAGAGCTTCCACGGGGCGTCGCCCTTGGCCCAGATCTTGTTCAGGGTCTCGTAGTCCTTGAACGTGTCCATGGCGGCCCAGAAGCCCTCGTGCCTGTTCACCGAGAGCTGCTTGTCCCGGGCGAGCTCGCCCAGCGGGCCCTCCTCGAGGAAGTTGTCCTCGCGGTCGTCGATGTAGTCGTCCAGGAAGGACTTCTCGAAGACGAAGTACCCACCGCTGACCCAGCCGGTGACCTGGGTGGGCTTCTCGTTGAACTCGACGACCTGGTCGCCGTCGACGTTCATCTCGCCGAACTTCGACGTCGGGTGGACCGCGGTGACCGTGCCGAGCCGGCCGGCCTGCTCGTGGTTCTTCACCAACTGGTCGATCGCGACGTCGCTGACACCGTCGCCGTAGGTCATCATGAACTGCGGGGTGTCGATGTACTGCTTGATCCGCTTGAGTCGCGCGCCGGTGCCCGCCTCGAGACCCGTCTCGGCGAAGGTGATCTCCCAGTTCTCGTCCGCGACCCCGTTGCGGAACGCCGGCTCGTGCTCGCCCTGGGCCAGGGAGAGCGTGAAGTCCGACAGGTGCGAGCGGTAGTCCAGGAAGAACTGCTTGATCTCCCAGCCCTTGTAGCCCAGGCAGAGGATGAAGCGGCGGTAGCCGTAGTGGCTGTAGAGCTTCATGATGTGCCAGAGGACCGGGCGGCCGCCGATCTCGACCATGCCTTTCGGAAGGCGCTCGCTGACCTCCCGGATTCGGGTTCCCTGTCCTCCGCAGAGGATCACCACCGGCGTGTCCTGGTTCATCGTTCTCCGATCTCGTTCGGCATTGTCGCTACTGGCGGACCTGGGGAGCCGGTCCGTGTCGTGCGGTCGATCGATCGATCACAGCACCGTCACAGGCCCGTGAGCCTGTGCACGATGCCGAGGTCCTCGGGGGTCGTGACGTGCAGGTTCCCGGGGTCACCCGGGACCGTCACCACGGTGTAGCCGTGCTCGACGAGCAGGCTCGAGTTCTCCACCGGGCGCGGTCGGGTCTCGTGCACCTTCCGCAGCACCGGGGCGCGGAACGCGTGCGGCGCCTGGGTGATCACCAGGTCGTCCTTGGGCAGGGTCTCCCGCACCACCCCGTCGACGACGCGCTGGACGATCTCCAGCAGCGGCACCACCGGCACCGCGCCGTCCGCCCCGGCCCGCACGGCCGCGATGACGTCGAGAAACAGCCGGTCCGACGCCAACGGGTGCGCCGGGTCCGCGGCCACGATGATCCCGGCGTCGTCGGGGATCACGGCGAGCGCCGCGCGCATCGACTCGGACTGGTGGTCGCCGCCCACCGCGAGGGCGTCCACGCGGTCGCCGTCCCAGGCGACGCCGGCCGGCAGTACCAGCGCGACCCGGTCGCACGTCCGGCGCGCGGCGGCGACCGTACGGTCGATCATCCGGATGCCGCCGACGGGCTCGAACTGCTTCGGGCGCCCGAACCGCCGGGCCTGGCCGCCCGCGAGGACGACGCACCACGACTCCCCGGGGACGGTGGGGTCGGACGGCGTCACGAGGTCTCCGGTCGCATCGCGGCCGATTCTGGCATCATTGCTGGAACACCCGGGGCGCAACCCCCGGCGCGGGCCCGGCGGCGCCCGGAGGGATGACCCACCTTCGGGTACTCCCCGGGCATGGACGGTTCACCGGCGCCCGCCGGATCCCGATCCTCCCGGAGGGACCTCTCCGCGGACGCGGCGGTCGGCCCCGCACGGCAGGGGGGTGGGATGGGTTACCGGCTCGGGATCGACCTGGGCGCGACGCGCACCGTCGCCGTCGTCTGCCGCCCGGCGCCCGACGGGCCCCCGGACACGCACGTCTACGAGCTGTCGTCCGTCCTGTCGCTCAACGCCGACGGCGCGATGGTCCCCGGCTTCTCCGCCGACCCCGCCCGGGAGGCGCGCGGCTTCACCGCCCGCGTCGGCGTCCCCGGGCCGCTGCTGGTCGCGGGCCGGTCCTGGGCAGCGGAGACGCTGTGCGCGGTGCTCGTGCGCCGGCTGGTCGACCGGATCGCCGAGCGCGAGGGCGGGCAGCCCGAGGGGATCGCGCTCAGCCGCCCGCCGTCGTGGAGTCGGCACGCCGAGTCGCTGCTGGGGGCGGCGCTGGAGGGCTTCGGCCTGGCGGTCACGTTCGTGGCGGCGCCCCGGGCCGTCGCGATCAGGGACGGGGGGTGGTCCGCCGGGCCGCTCGCCGTCCTGGACCTCGGGGAGAGCCACTGCACCGCGGCCGTGGTCGGCGCGGACCTGGACGTCCTCGCGGTCGAGCGGGTCGACGGCGGCGCCGGCACGGAGCTCGACCGGCTGCTCGCCGAACGGGTCGCGACGGGTGGCCCGGCGGACGACGCGGCGCTCCTGCACGCGTGCCGGGGCGGGAAGGAGCGGTTGTCGGCGGAGCCGGCCGTCGAGATCGCCGTCCCGACCGGACACCCGTCGCCGCTGCACGCCTCGCCGCCCGCCTCGTGGCTGGACCGGGACACCTTCGACGACCTGGCCCGGCCCCTCGTCGCGGCGGCCGCCGCACTGCTCCGGCGGACGGTGGAGGCATCCGGCGTGGACGTCGCGGACGTCCTGCTGGTGGGCGGTTCCGCGCGCGTCCCGCTGGTGGGCACGGTCGTCGCGGAGACGCTCGGCCGTCCGGTGCGGATCGACCCCGAGCCGGAGCACGCCGCCGCGATCGGGACCGTGCTGGCGATCCAGCCGGGGGTCCCGGAGCCCGCCGGGGACGCCGGGGACCGGGGTACGGCCGCGTACGTGCTCGCGGCCGGCGCGACCGCGGCGAACGCGGGCGCGGTCACCGCGATCGCGACGGGTCCGGTGCCGGCGTCGGTCCCGGGCCTGCCGCCGACGTCGTTCGTGCCGCCGGTCGCCGACACCCCTGCGGCGTCCGTCCCCGCGGTGGATCCGGCGTCCTACTCCGCGCCCCCCGTCACCCGCCTGCCCGCCGCCGAATCGGCCTGGGAGCACGACGACGGCGGTGGGTCCCGTCGCCGGCGCACCGGGGTGTTGATCGGCGCCTCGGTGCTGCTGGTCGCCCTCGGCCTGACCGGCATCGTCGCCGCCTGGCCACGCGAGCAGGCCCTCCGCCCGGGTGCGGAGGCGGTGCTCGGGACCGGCACCACGAGCAGTCCCCCCACGCCGTCCGTTGCGCCGCTGTCGACGAGCCCCACGGTCGCCGAGGACGGGAGCGCAGGGATCGTGGCGCCGCAGTCGACGGGGGCGCGGGAGGCCGGGGAGGCCGGGGAGGCGCGGCCCTGGGCGAGGACGACCACGCCGAGCGGGTCCGCCCGGAACGCGCAGGACTCGCCGCCCGACTCGTCCGCACCCGAATCCTCGGCGGCGGCGCAGCCCCCGGCGCAGGACCCTGCGACCGGGAACGAGGCTGCACAGAATCCGCCTGCACAGAACCCGCCTGCACAGAATCCGCCTGCACCGAATCCGCCTGCACAGAATCCTCGTGCAGCGACTCCTCGTGCACAGGGTCCCGCCGCCCAGGACCCGTCCGCCCCGGGCCCGCCGGGCGGGTCGCCGGCCGCGCCGCAGGACCGGCGCCAGAGCGCGCCGCCGCAGGGCTCGGCGCCCGCGCAGCCCGGGCCGGCCTCGAGCCCGCCGGCGGGCGGCAGCGCACCGCCCCGGCAGCAGGCCCCGGGGTCCGCGAACCGTGCTCCGTCCGGCGGTGCCTCGTCGACCGACGGGTCCAGAGCCGGAGCGGCCGGTCAGGCCTCCGCTCCGCCCCCGTCCGGAGCTGCGCCGAGCGCCCGCTAACGCGGCAGGTCTCGCTTCGGTCTCGACCCGGCCGGTCGGCGTGACGAACGCCCGCCCCGACAAGATAGAAGCTGTGGGGCCCGCGGGGGCGGGCGGAAGAGTCCAGGGGAGGTGCGCACGGTGGTGCGTATGGCAGGAGCGGTCATCGCCATGGAGGTCGTGGCGCTGGTCGTGGCGTATCTGGCCTTCGGCTGGCCGATGCTGGTGGTCGGTGCGCCGTTGATCGTGGGGACCGCGCTGGTGCTGCTGGTCGTCCACGTCTCGGAGGAGCCGCGACGCCGGCTGGCCGCGTTCCGCGCGGGCCGGCGGAAGCAGCCGCGACCGCCCCAGGGCGGGCTGATGAGCGGGTTCTACGAGCTTCCGGTGCAGCGGGTGGCCGCCGGCGGGTCGACGACGTGGGGCCCGGTGAACCGGGCGGGTGCACCCCGCGTCTGACGGGCAGGAGTGACTTCGGTCACGCGATATCGGTACGGCGCGACGTCCCACGGGCGTCGCGCCGTTCTCGTTCCGCGGCACCGCCCCGGGTGTGGTCGGATCCTCGGCGAGAGGGAGGTGGTGGAGATGTCGACCTTCGAGCACGGCGAGCTGACCATTCACTACGAGGAGACCGGGTCCGGGTTCCCCGTCCTGCTGCTCGCGCCGGGCGGCCTGAGCTCCGCGATCGACCTCTGGGACCGGGCGCCCTGGAACCCGGTCGAACAGCTCTCCCCGCACTTCCGCGTCATCGCGATGGACCAGCGCAACGCCGGCCGCTCCTTCGCCCCGGTACACGCGTCGGACGGTTGGCCCAGCTACACCGCGGACCAGCTCGCGTTGCTGGACCACCTGGGCGTCGACCGGTTCCACGTCCTGGGCATGTGCATCGGCGGCGCGTTCATCCTCAGCCTGATCCACACCGCGCCGGAGCGCGTCGCGGCCGCGGTGGCCCTGCAGCCGATCGGGCTCGAGGGCAACCGGGACCTCTTCCTCACCGCGTTCGACACGTTCGCGGACGACAGGCGCGACGCCCACCCGGAGGCCGGTCCCGAGGACTGGGCCGGCTTCAGGGACAACCTCTACGGCGGGGACGACGTGCTGTGGAGTGTTCCAGGATCCGAGATCGCCGCGTTCCCGACGCCGATCCTCGTGCTCATGGGCGACGACGAGCACCACCCGCAGAGCGCGTCGCGGCACCTGGTGGAGAGGGCGCCGAACGCGTCGCTCGTCGAGTCCTGGAAGTCCGAGGCGGACCGGCCGGCCGCCCGCGAGGCCGTCGAGAAGTTCCTGGCCGGACATTCCACCTGATCCGGTTTCGCCCCGACGGCGCGCGGCCGAACCGCGACGATGGGGCCATGACCTGGGGCTAGGCGTCCATCCTCGTGGACCTCGAGAAGGGCGGGCCGGACCAGCTGGTGGAGCTGGTCGAGGACGCCTGGCGGATCAAGGCCTCCGCTCGGCTCCGCAGGCAGCGCGATGATTGAGCGCGGCAGTACCGGGCACCCGGAGACATGCCTTTCCTCAACGTCGGCACCGAGAACGACCGCCCGATCGAGCTGTACTACGAGGACCACGGCTCCGGGAAGCCCGTGGTCCTGATCCACGGCTGGCCACTGTCCGGCCGCTCCTGGGAGAAGCAGGTCCCCGCGCTGGTCGACGCCGGGCACCGCGTCATCACCTACGACCGCCGCGGCTTCGGGAAGTCCTCGCAGCCGTGGGAGGGCTACAACTACGACACCTTCGCCGCGGACCTCCATGCGCTGCTCATCCACCTCGACGCCAGGGAGGCGACGCTCGTGGGCTTCTCGATGGGCGGCGGCGAGGTCGTCCGGTACCTGAGCGCGCACGGCTCGGACCGGGTCGCCAAGGCCGTGCTCGCGGCGGCCGTCCCGCCGTACCTCTACAGGTCCGAGGACAACCCGGACGGCGGCCTCGACGACGCGACGATCGAGCAGTTCCGGAACGGCGTGAAGGCGGACCGCATCGCCTTCCTGGACGACTTCACCCGGACCTTCTTCGCCGCGGGCGACAGGACGGACCTGGTCAGCGAGGTCAACCGGGAGTACCACCGCGACATGGCCGCGATCGCGTCGCCGAAGGGCACGCTGGACTGCATCACCGCGTTCGGCCGCACGGACTTCCGCAAGGACGTCGAGGCCGTCGACGTCCCGACGCTCGTCATCCATGGCGACGCGGACGCCATCGTCCCGTTCGAGGTCAGCGGCAAGCGCTCCGCCGAGACGATCAGGAACAGCACGACGGTCGTGATCGAGGGCGGGCCGCACGGGCTCAACGCGACCCACCCCGAGGAGTTCAACCGGGCGCTCCTGGAGTTCCTCGACAGCTGAGGAGGCTCGCTGATCTAGGCTCGGTCCGTGCGGATCCGTGCTGGCACCCCGGCGGACCGGCCCGTACTGCGGCGCATCGCCGTCGCGGCGAAGGGCCACTGGTCCTACGGCCCGGAGTTCCTGGCCCGGTTCGCGGCGGTGATCGTCCCCGACGACGACTACGTGACCCGCCGGGACGTCCGCGTGCTCGAGGACGACGACGGCACGCCCATCGGGTTCAGCGCGATCCTGCACGGCGGCGTCGCGGTCCTCGACGACCTCTGGGTCGTCCCGGAGCACATCGGCTCCGGAATCGGCGCGATGCTCTTCGACGACGCCGTCTCCCGCGCCGCGGCCCGGGGCGCGACCCGGATGGAGTGGGAGGCCGAGCCCTACGCCGTCGGGTTCTACGAGCGGCAGGGGGCGACGGTGGTCGGGCGCGTGACGTCCGAGCTGGGCCGGGAGACGCCGGTGATGCGGATCTTGCTGGTCCCGGCGTCACCGGTGGAGGCACCGTAGGACGGCCCGGCGGCGCCGAGGCGCCCGGAGCTCCAGCCCGAGGTTCCACCAGGGTCATCGGCACGGTCACCGGCTGATCGCGGGGGCCGCGGCGAGCCGCGCGAGGACGTCCCGGACCCCGATCCGCCAGGCCGGCTCGTCCTGGAAGTCGATCTGTACGTCCGGAGGCGCCATCCGCTGCAGGCCGAGCCCGACGAGCTCCGTTCGACTGCTCTGGGCCGCCGGCGGATCACGGTTTCATGACGTCCCTCAGAAGTACTTCAGGATTCATATTTCTCGGGTTAGGTTGATGAGCGTTCAACCATGCCCGGTCCGGTCGGGCCACTCACCCTGGAGTCCGTATGAACGTCGTCGGTTGGATCCTGCAGATCGTGCTCGCCGTGGCCTTCCTGGCCGCGGGCGGGATGAAGCTCGCGCGGCCGAAGCCGGCCCTGGTGGCCGCGGGCATGGGCTACGCCGACGACTTCGCCGACGGCTCGATCAAGGCCATCGGCATGATCGAGATCGTCGGCGCTGTCGGTCTGATCCTTCCCTGGCTCCTGGACGTCGCGCCGATCCTCACGCCGATCGCGGCTGTCGGGCTCGCAGCCGTGATGGCGGGCGCCGTGGTCGTCCACATCCGCCGCAAGGAGCAGTTCGTCCCGCCGCTCGTGTTGGGCCTGTTGGCTCTCGTCCTCGCGGTCATCCGCTTCGCCTCCTAGCCGGCGCGCTGTTGCTGCCGACCCGGATGATCTCGGCTCGGGCTCGAGGCAGGGCTTCGGAGAACACGAAAGCCGACAAAAGGGGCGGAACTAACGGCGAGTGATCTCGTTAGGCCGTTCGCGCGCGGTCCGCTGATCACGCTCCCCGCTGCGCTGTCGACTGGAGGATCAATGAGGAAACCCCTGGCATTGGCACGGCGCCGAGCCATCGCAGGCCTTGTCACGGTTACGGCCCTGGCCTCGGGCGCTGCTGTGCTGGGGTCCGGTGTCGCGTTGGCCGGTCCGAACTCCGACCCTGATGTCGTGGCCGCGTCCGTCGCCCCCGACAACGGGCGCACCTGCACCACCAGCAAGCTGCCGGTGGACCTGCAGCCGGGCGTCGTGGTCGCCCCGGGCTCGGACCTGGGTCTGACGCTCGACAAGGAGAAGAGCGACCAGTTCGTGGTCGTGAAGCTGTGCATGCCGGAGGGCAGGTCGCCCAAGGCGGTGCAGGTGCTGACGCACGGCATCACCTACGACCACCGCTACTGGAACATCGCCGATCCGGCGAACCCCGAGGCCGATACGTACTCGTGGGAGGCGGCCGCCAACAAGGCCGGCTACGCCACCGCGGCCATCGACCGGATCGGTAACGGCGAGTCCAGCCACCCGCTGTCGACCTTCGTCGACATCACCTCGAACGCCACCGCACTGCACAACGTGGTCCAGGCCCTGCGCGCCGGCGACGTCGAGGGCCAGAAGGCTGCGTTCGACGAGGTCGCGCTTGTCGGGCACTCCTACGGCAGCTTCACCAGCATGATCGAGGCCTCCCGCTTCAAGGACGTCGACGCGGTGATGCTCACCGGATTCACGCACAAGGTGAACACCCGCACCCCGGTGAACATCGAGACCAGCGACTACCCGGCGGTCCTGGACCCGCAGTTCGCGGGCGAGTCGCTCGACCCGGGCTACATCACCCCCCGCCCCGGTACGCACCGCGGCCTCTACTACGCACCGAGCACCGACGTCGACCCGCGGATCATCGAACGCGACGAGGCCACCAAGGGCACGGTCACCCAGAGCGAGCTGGTGAACTACCCGATCGTCGAGAACACTCCACTGCAGATCGACGTGCCGGTGTTCATCATCAACGGCGACAAGGACGGGATCTTCTGCAACCAGGAGCCGCTGGACCTGGGCACCGACTGCTCCTCCCCGGAGCGCGTCGTGGAGCAGGAGAAGCCGTTCTTCCCCGAGGCCCCGTCGGTCGACGCCGAGGTCATCAAGGGCCCGGGCCACGACCTGAACGCCTTCTATCAGGCCCCGGAGGCCTTCCAGGCGTCGATGGACTGGCTGCAGGGCAAGGTTCCCGCCGACGAGTAGGGCTCTACCCGTAGTACCGATGCCGGGCCGCTATGAGACACAGCGGCCCGGCATCGGCGTGTTCGGGCCGTCGTAGCCGGCCCGGCGCCGCGGGAGGCGGCGCGCTTGACTCGATGGCGTGAGGGCACGCAGCGGGCACGCGAGGCGAGTGGATCGTGAAACGACGAAGGCCCGGCTCCGGTGTGGACACCGTGTGAGCTGGGCCTTCGTGGTGAGAGCGGATGACGGGAATCGAACCCGCGTATTCAGCTTGGGAAGCTGATGTTCTACCATTGAACTACATCCGCAGCGTGCGTGAACGAACTCTAGCATCCCACCCGCGGTGATCGAACGCCCGCCCGTGCGCGTCCATCCGAGTGGCTGAGGCATGATCGGCCCACCACTGGGCGCAGCGTCCTCGACGCCCCGTGTACGGACCACGACCCTGCCCCGCACAGCCGCTCCTCGCTCCGAAGGGCCTCCCGGATGACGGCATTCGACCCGCTCCTGGGGCCGCTCCCGCCCCAGGACCACGATCACGACGTCCTGCTCATCGCGGGATCGCGGCCCGAGGTCGCGCGGCTCGCGCCGGTGGCGGCGGCGTTCGCCGCGGCGGACCGGATCCGGGCCATCACGGTCGCCAGCGGCGCGGACCCGATGCGCGTGGACATCGCGTGGGAGGACCTCGCCGTCCCGGCGGAGATCACCCACCTCCTCGGCCGGCTGCCCGGGCCGAACCCGGCGGAGATCGCGTCGTCGTTGATGACCAGGCTGGACGCGCTGCTCGTCGAGCAGGACCCCACCGCGATCGTCGTGTACGGCGGCGGGATGACGGCCACGGTCGCGGCGCAGGTCGCGTACTGGCGGCAGATCCCGGTGATCCACATGCAGGCCGGCACCGCCACGGACGACCTGCTCTGCCCGTTCCCGCAGGAGGCGAACCGGCGGATCATCGGCCAGCTCGCGTCGCTCGTCCTCGCCGCGGGCGGTTCCGAGCGGGCGGGGTCCGGGCCCAACGTGATCGTCACCGGGGACCCCCTGCACGCGAACCCCGCGCCGTCCGACCTGCGCTTCGTCGAGCTGATGGACCGGATCCGCAACGGCAGCCGGCACCTGGTGCTCGTCAACCTGCAACGGCCCCGTTCGGCCGGCGTGCTGGACGGCCTGCCCGGGCTGCTCGCACGGGAGGCGGACACCGAGGTCGTCGTCTGGGGGACGCAGGCCGGGTCGGACGCGAGCCTGGACCTCGCGCGGCACGAGCGTGTGATCGTCGTTCCCGGCATCGCCCTCACCGAGCTCGTTCGGCTGGCCCCGCTCAGCGCGGTCGTCGTCTCGGACGACGACCAGCTGGTCGCGGACGCGCCCGGGCTCGGCGCCCCCGCCGTCCACGTCGAGGGCACGGGGATCCCGGAGCCCGGGGACTCGATCCGCAGCATCTCGGTCGCCGCGGTGATGAGCACGGTCGAGCAGATGCTGCGCGCCACGCCCCGGGTCGAGGAGTACGACGGGCTGGAGGCGGCCCGCGTCGAACAGGCCGTCGCGTGGATGTTCGGGCTCTCCCCGTCGTCGAAGCTGCCCGCACCGCAGGCGAGCGGCGGCTGACGCCCGGCTAGTGTCTCGCAAGTCATCGAGACACGAGGGGAAGGCGTCGCCGGTGCTGCTGTCCGACCGCGACCTGCGCAAGGAGCTCGAAGGCGGGCGTCTCGTCCTGGACCCGTGGGACGAGGAGATGCTCCAGCCGTCGAGCATCGACGTCCGGCTGGACCGGTTCTTCCGCGTCTTCCAGAACTCCCGGTACACCCACATCGATCCCGCGCTGCAGCAGGACGACCTCACCCGGCCGCACGAGACCGAGGACGGCGAGCCGTTCGTCCTGCACCCGGGTGAGTTCGTGCTGGGCTCCACGTTCGAGTCGGTCAGCCTGCCCGACGACCTGGCCGGACGCCTGGAGGGCAAGTCCAGCCTCGGCCGTCTCGGTCTGCTGACGCACTCCACCGCAGGCTTCATCGACCCCGGCTTCACGGGGCACATCACGCTGGAGCTGTCGAACGTGGCGAACCTGCCGATCACGCTCTGGCCGGGCATGAAGATCGGTCAGCTGTGCCTGTTCCGGCTCTCCAGCCCCGCCGAGCGCCCGTACGGCAGCGAGGGCGTCGGCTCCCGCTACCAGGGGCAACGGGGTCCGACGCCCTCGCGGGCCCACCGCAACTTCCACCGCGTGGACACGAAGCGGGACTAGGGCCGCGAGAGGGCCTCCTCCCCGGGCATGCCAGTACGCTGACCCGCGATGGAGCCCTCGGACCGCCCCCGACCGCACGTGCCGGCCGTCCCCGCGGAGCGCACGCCGCAGCGGGCCGAGGACGCCGACCCCGGAGGCGGGCCCCCGTGGGGCACCCGGACGGGGTCGGGAAGCCGGCAGGCGGCCCCGCCGCCGTGGTGGGCGGGAGTCGGGGACCGGCTCCGCCGGACCCCCCCGGGTGACCGGCCGGTGCGCCGCTCGCGGCCGCGGAGCTGGCGCGGGGCCACGGGCCTCGGTCTGATCGGCGCGGCCGTGCTGCTCGTCCCCTTCCTCGACGAGCCGAACCGCTGGTGGATCCCCTTCGGCCTCGGCGCCGGCACCCTCGTCCTGCTCGCGGTGCTCCGGCTCGACCGGCTGCTCAAGGGCTGGACCTGGCACGTCGCGGGCGTCGTTCTCGTCGCCGCGCTGGTGTCCGCGACCAGCGAGAACCCGTGGGCGTGGGCCTTCGCGGCGAGCGTCGGGGTGGCGCTGGTGGGGCTGCTCCGGCTGCCGAGGTGGCAGCTGCTGGCGGTCGGGCTGGTGCTGGTCGCGGTGTCGCTCGTCGGCTACCGGTTCCGGGCGGCGGACGTGCGGGAGCAGGAGAGCCAGGTGGCGGCGCAGGCCGGCGCCCAGCTGCAGCAGAGCGTCGGCGTCACCCGGCCCGCGCTCGTCCTCACCAACCTGACCGCGGGGATCCAGGACCCGGACCCGCAGCGGATCTGCCGGATCGCCCGGCCGGCCGCGGTCGCACAGCTCGCGCAGGCCACGGGGACGGGAACCTGCGTCGACGCCGTCGCGGTGCTGCACACGCGCCTCAGGCCCGGTTCGGAGTCCCCCGCCACCGTCCCGCGCGCCACGAGCGCAGCTCCGCTTCCGCCGGGAGCCACCACCGTCGTCGACGCCTGCGCGACGTCCTGGGTGCAGGCCGCCGGCGCGGCGCTCGGGAAGGTCGAGCTGGTCCGGACGCCGGCGGCGAAGGAGACCTACCAGATCGCCGCGTTCCGCCCCTGCTGATCAGCGCCTGCGGTACATCCCGGCCACTGGTGGCCGGGATGTACCGCACCCGGTGATCTCCGTGCCGCACGAACGGCGAACGGGGCCGGTCCGCAGTCGCGGACCGACCCCGTTCGGGCCGGGCGAGATCCTACTTCGTGGCGTCTTCCTGCTTCGGGTCGTCCGAGCCGGCCGACGCAGCCGGGCCCTGACCGTTGGTGCCGTTCGACGAGGCCTTCGCATCGTCCGGGCCGGGCTCGTCCGAGGCCTTCAGCGCGGCGTCGTTCATCTCCGTCGTCACGTCCGCCTTCGACGTGTCCGCCGGCGGCCCGTCCGTCCCCGCCGCGTCGGCCGTTGCCGGGGTCGTCTCGGGCTCGGCGTCCGCACCCGGCTCGTCGCCGTCCGCGGGAGAGGCGTCGGCGTGCTCGGTCAGCGGCGTCTCCGTCGTCTGCACGACGTCGCCCTCGGTCGCGTCGTCGGCGGCCTCGGCCGGCTTCTCCGGGGCGTCACCGCGCTTCACGGCGGCGAGCAGCAGCTGGGCGACGTCCTGGACCTGCACGCCCTCGCCCGAGCCCTCGCTCTGCTTCTGCGTCAGACCGTCGCCGATCATCGTGCGGCAGAACGGGCAGCCGACGGCGATGGTGCCGCCCGCTCCGTTCATCCCGGCGCCGTCGAGGGTCTCGATCGCCTCGGTGGTGCGGGTGACGTTGATCCGCTGGCCGATCCGCTCCTCCATCCACATCCGCGCGCCACCGGCGCCGCAGCACATGGAGCGGTCCGCGTGCCGGGGCATCTCGGTCAGCGTCGCGACCGCGCCGACGAGCTGGCGCGGCTCCTCGTAGACCTCGTTGTGCCGGCCCAGGTAGCACGGGTCGTGGTAGGTGACCGGCGCCGTCGGCTCGGCGGAGGCGACCGGGACGAGCTTGCCGTCGCGCACCAGCTTGTTCAGCAGCTGCGTGTGGTGCACGACCTCGTAGTGCCCGTCGAGCTGCGGGTACTCGCGGCCGAGGCTGTTGAGGCAGTGCGGGCAGGTCGTCACGATCTTGCGGGTGCCGGGCTCGCGGCCCTCGAACACGCTGTTGAGGACCTCGGCGGTCTGCTGCGCCATCATCTGGAACAGGAACTCGTTGCCCGAGCGCCGCGCCGGGTCGCCGGTGCAGGTCTCCTCGGTGCCGAGCACCACGAAGTTCACGCCCGCGCGGTGCAGGAGCTCCGCCGTCGCCTTGGTCGTCTTCTTGGCGTTGTCGTCGTACGCGCCGGCACAGCCGACCCAGTAGAGGTACTCGGTCTCCGCGGCCAGCTCGCCGTCGAACACGGGGACCTCGAAGGGCAGGTCCTTGGTCCAGTCCAGGCGGTCCTTCTGGTTCTGGCCCCAGGGGTTGCCCTTGTTCTCCAGGTTCTTGAACAGCCCGGACAGCTCCGTCGGGAACTCGGACTCGATCATGACCTGGTAGCGGCGCATGTCCACGATGTGGTCGACGTGCTCGATGTCCACCGGGCACTGCTCGACGCAGGCGCCGCAGCTGGTGCAGGACCAGAGGATGTCCGGGTCGATGACCCCGAGGACGTCCTCGCCGCCGATCAGCGGCCGCTCGGCCTCCTTGCGGGCGGACTCGGGGATCGCGGCGAGCCGCGCCTCGGCGTCGTCCCCGGTGATGCCGACCTCGTCGCCGGCCATGTCCGTGCGGCCACCGGCCAGCAGGTACGGCGCCTTGGCGTAGGTGTGATCGCGCAGCGCGTTGACCAGCAGCTTCGGCGACAGCGGCTTCTCGGTGTTCCAGGCGGGGCACTGGCTCTGGCAGCGCCCGCACTCGGTGCAGGTCGTGAAGTCCAGCAGGCCCTTCCAGGTGAAGTCCTCGACCTTGCCGACGCCGAACGTGTCCGTGTCCGGGTCCGCCTCCTCCAGGTCGAGCACCTTGCCCTGGCTCATCATCGGCTTGACGTTGCCGAGCGCCTTGCGGCCGTCGTCCTCGCGCTTGAAGTAGATGTTGAAGAACGCGGTGAACCGGTGCCAGGCCACGCCCATCGTCGGCGTCGCGGCCAGGACGATCAGCCAGATCGTCGCGGACAGCACCTTCACCGTCGCGAAGACGGTGACCACGTCGGGCGACGCGGGGATGATGTTGCTCAGCGCGATCGACACCGGCGCGGACCACTCGGGCACCTCGAAGACGCCGAGCGAGTGCTTGGCCGCGCGGACCACCAGGATGCCGAGGCCCTCGAGGAGCACGATCGCCTCGACGAAGTACGCGCGGCCCTGGTGGGAGCCGTAGAAGCGGGACTCGCGGCCCAGCCGGCGCGGATGGTTCACCTGCCGGTAGATGATCAGCGGGATGATCCCGACGACCGTGCCGACGCCCAGGATCTCCACGAAGAGGCTGTAGGGCCCCCACTGGCCCAGGATCGGCAGGTGCCAGGTCGGGTTCCAGACTTCGCCGAACGCCTCGACCAGCGCCAGGAACAGGCCGCCGAAGCCGACCATGACCAGCCAGTGGAAGACACCGACGTGGCTCCACTTGAGCATCCGGGTGTGCCCGAGCGTCTCTTTCAGCATCGTGGCGAAGCGCGGGCCGAACGGCCCCGTGCGCGTCGGGTCGGGCTGCCCCAGCTTGATGATGCTGAGCATCCTCGCCACGGTGCGTGCCACGAGCGCGACGGCCACCACGGCGGACAGCGCCGTGATCACGCCGAGGACGATCTGCAGCCAGCTCATCTCGTCGAAACCCTCCTGTTGTGCGTTCCGCCCGGGAGGCTACGCGGAGAGTTACTCGTCGGTAATGCCCGGCTGTTCCTCGGGTGTGACGGCCTCACTGCGGTCCCGCGACGACTTCGCGTGAGCCGGAGAATAAGTCACCCGCGCGGTGACTCGCCCTTGTGACGTGCTCGGACGCGCACCGATTGCCCGTCTTCACCGGATCGGGGCCTGGTCGGAAGCCGCTCCGGTACCGTTCGGGACCGGGGCGGTGTGAGAGGGATCTCCTCGAGCGCGGTCCCGGTGCGCCTCACTGCGAGATCACCTGATCGGCCCTTAGCGTGCGTCACGCTGGGTGTTGATCACGTGCCATCGTGTGAGCCCGCGCGTTCAGGCCCAGCCACGGACGATCGCTCGCTAAGCTGCCTCGCGGGGTCAACAGGAGGAGCCGTCATGCACGCACCGGGGGCGACAGCCCTCTGGTACGCCCAGAATCTGACGACCAACGGTCTGCAGGGCTGGATCCAGGACAACGTGGTTCCGTTGATCCTGCTCACCATCGCGGTGATCCTTCTGTGGATCGGCGGCCGCGGGGACAACGCCGGCGTCGCGCGCCGGAGCGTCGGGCTCATCGTGGGGCTGGTCGCGCTGGGTATCGCGGTGTCCGGGAACGGTCCGCGCGTCGGGGCGTTCCTCGCCAACCTCATCGTGGGGTGAGTCGTGCTCGTCCGCACCGATGACGAGGTCTACCGCGTCGACTCCGTCTGGCTCGGCCCGCCGCGCGCCACCTTTCCCTGGCGTGCCCGCTACGTGAGCTACGGCGTGGGCCTCCTCGTCATGATCATCGTGATGTTCCTGCAGCGCCGGGTCGGGATCGGGCTGAGCTTCTTCTCGGTCGCCTGGGGGCTGATCATCACGGTGGTGGTGACGCGACTGCTCGGCAAGCGCATCGACTACGAGCGGCCGCTCGGACAGGTCTTCGCGTTGTTCTCGCACGAGGTCACGGGCCCGCGGGTGCGGACCGGGCCGCGGGGCGGGCCGATCCGCGCGGGTCATGTGCGGATCCGCTCGTCCGTCGAGCGGGGCCTGGGCCGCAACCGGACCGCCCCGTCGCGCGAGTGGTCCGGACGGTCTGCCAAGGGTTCGCCGCCGTCGGGAACGCGGTCGTCGGGCTCGGTGGCGAAGGTGGCGAAGGCATTGCCGTCCGTCGGGGCGACGCCCGGGAAGGACCGTGCACGTGGCCGCCCGTGACGACCGCGGGCAGGGCCCGTTGCGCGACGGGCGGCGCCCGGCCGGGCGCGCGCTGGCCGGCGAGTCCGGTCTGCCCAGGTTCACGCCGACGATCGCCCTGCGCTCCATCGACGGCCACGTCACCCGGACCGGTACGCAGGTCATGGCCTGGTACCGCCTGGCCGCGCAGGCCTGGAGCTTCCGGAGCGACTCCCAGCGCGAGATCCTGATCCGCCAGATCGCCGCGCAGCTCGGCGAGCTGCAGGGCCGCTGGCTGCACCTGCGCGTCACGACGCGGCCGTACCCGGTCCACATGTGGGCGGAGTCCTTCGACAACAACGCCCTGGGCCGGATGCCGGACGTGCCCGGCGCGCTCGGCTGGGACTCGTTCCTCGAGGGCGAGCAGCGGCACCTCATGGGCCTGTCCATGTCGGACAAGGAGGTCTTCCTCGGCATCGAGGTCTCCGGGCGCAGCATGCTGGACCGCTGGGTGGAGAAGGCCGCACCGGTGCTCGGCAAGGTCGCGCCCGCGGCGGTGCGCGCCGAGCTTCTCCGCGCTCGAGTCCGAGATCAACCACCTGGACGTCCTGGTCGCCGGCGCGGGGCTGGATGCCGTCCCGGCCACGGCCGAGGACATGGCCTGGCTGATGCACCGCAGCGTCGCACTCGGCCTGCCCGCGCCGCGCAGCCTCGCGTCCGTCCCTGCCGGCGTGCACCGGTGGGAGGGCGAGGACCTGGCGTCGTTCACCGACGGCGTCGAGCTGCACCAGGAGCCGTACGCGCCCACGGTCCGGGTCGTCGGCCGGGTGCGCAGCCGGACCGTGCAGCGCAACGTCGCCGTGCTCTCCGTCGGGCTGATGGAGGGCCTGCGCATCCCGGAGGTCGACGACCCGTGGATGCAGCACTCGGACCGGCTCCCGTTCCCGGTGGAGTGGTCCGCGCGGATCTACATCCGCAGGCCCGAGGAGGTGGCGGGCGAGCTGCAGCGCCAGATGGGCAAGGTACGCAGCCAGATCCGGCACTACACGCACGACCACGATCTCGAACCGCCGATGTCGCTGGCGCGGCAGGCGGACCGGGTGCTCGAGGTCGAGGACGAGCTGACCACCGGGCTCACCCAGCTCAACACCCGGCTCTACGGGTGGTGGCGGATCGCCGTCGCCGGCAAGGACGAGGCCGAGGCCATCACCCGCGCCCAACAGGTGCTCGAGACCTACGCGCCGAAGGTGCAGATCGAGCACCCGGAGGCGCAGTACCGCTACGCCCGCGAGTTCATCCCCGGCGAGCAACTGGCGTCGACCGCGTACCGGCGGCGCGGCTCGGTCACCTGGGCCGCGGCCGCGGTGCCCGCGGCGACGGCGAGCGTCGGGGACCGGCGCGGGATCATGCTGGGCGAGACCTGCACGGCCACCCGGCGGCCCGTGGCGTGGGACCCGTGGCTGGCCCAGGAGGTCCGGCGGGCGTCGGGCCTCACCGCCGTCGTCGGGGGGCTGGGCTCCGGGAAGTCGTTCCTCACCGGACTGATCGTCTACAAGACCCTCCGCGCGGGTGCGCAGTGGACCGTGCTGGACCCGTCCGGCCCGCTCGCCGAGCTGACCAGGCTGCCCGAGCTGGCGCCGTTCTCCCGGCACATCAACCTGCTGCGGGCGGATCCCGGCATCCTCAACCCGTACCGGGTCGTCGCCGAGCCGCGGCCCGAGCACTTCGCGGACGAGGAGGACCCGGAGCGCGCCTGGCGCCGGGAGCGCTCGCTGGCCGCCGCGACCCGCCGCCGGCTCGTGCTCGACGTGCTGACCGGGCTGCTGCCCTTCGACGTCGCGCGCCTGCCACACACCCGGATCGTGCTGCTCCGGGCGGTGCGCGAGGTCGGCGGAGCCCCGGACCGCCACCCCGGCCTGGTCATCGACGCGCTACGCCGGCACGCGCGGGACGGCGAGGACCACGCGGGCGTCGTCGCGGACTTCCTCGAGGAGCGCCGCGAGCTTCCCCAGGCGGCCCTGCTCTTCCCGGACACCAGCCGGGACGACCCGTGGGCCGCGGACCGGGACTACCGGCTGACCGTCCTGACCATGCAGGGGATGACCCTGCCGCGGCCGGGCAGCCCGCGCGAGGAGTGGACGGACAGCGAGTCCCTGGCCGTCGAGTTGCTGAACCTCGCGTCCTGGCTCACCCAGCGCACGATCTACGACGCGGACCGCAACGCGCGCAAGGGCGTCGCCCTGGACGAGACCCACTTCCTCTCCCAGGTGCCCACCGGCAAGGTCCTGATCGACCGGCTCGCCCGGGACTCCCGCAAGTTCAACGTCCGCGCGCTGTTCGCCTCCCAGCTGGCCGGCGACCTGCTGCGGGTCTCGGGCTTCGCGTCGCTGGTCAACGCGGTGTTCGTCGGCCGCACGGACGACGACGAGGCGCAGACCGAGGCGCTGCGGCTGCTGCGCGTGCCCACCGGCGTCGGCTACGAGCAGATGCTCGGCACCTTGTCCCCCGCCCGCGCCACGACGACCGCCCGGACGACACCCCGCGCCAGTTCGTGTTCGCGGACGGGCACGGCGGCGTCGAGAAGGTGCGGATCGACCTCGAGGCGCCGCATCTCGAGCACGTCCGCGAGGCGCTGGACACGAACCCGGACGCGAACCGGGTCGCGGTCCGCGGCGTCCCCGCCTCCGCCTCGGCCGTCCGCGCGCCCGACGAGCCCGCGGCGCTCGCCGCCCGGCCAGGGCCCGTGCCCCCCGGCGGAATCGATCTGGACGACGACGAGTCGGGTCTCGACCTGTCGGCGCCGGACATCCGCAGCGGCCGGGCCACGCGGGTCGGCCCCGGCGGGGACGACGAGCTGGTCGGCGGCCGGTACGGCGGGCGCGCCGGATCGGTGCAGATCGTGCCGAGCGAGGCCCAGCTGCTCGACGACGAGGACGTCGACCTGTTCGACGACCTGGACGACCCCTGGGCGGACGACGCGGACGACGAGATCGTCGACGGGAACGGCCCCGAGGGTGACCCCGGGCCGACCGGCGCCGTGCAGAACGGGACCGGTGCGCACGGGGGCGAGCGGGCCGACGGCGACGGGCACGCGATCGAGCACGATCCCGGGGCGCACGTGGGTGCCGCCGGCGAGGCCGCGCGGCGGTGACCGGGGAGGACCCGCTCACGGGCTCGGGCGCCTGGCCGGTGCTCCTGGTGCTGCTGGGAGCCGTGGTGTTGGCGTGGCGCAAGAGGCGACAGGCCGCGCGTGCTGTGGGTGTCCCGGTCGACGGCTCGTCCGGGCGGCCGAAGGGGCGGCGCCGGGCGGCGCTGCTCGTCGTCGTGGCGCTCGTCGGCGGATCGGTGCTCATGGGCACGCCCGCGATGGCGCAGCCCTTCGACTGCAAGGAGTCCCCGGAGCCGGACCGGCCGGGGACGGGCCTCGTCGGCTCGATCGACGGACCGCGCGCGGACGGCGGCGAGATCGGCAGCGTGTACCGCGAGGTCGGCTACGCGGGCCTCGTCTGGCACAACTACGACCTCGGCTGCGCGGGCTCCGCGCTCAACCCCGCGACCAGCACGGACACCTGGCTCGGCAACCAGACGTTCAACCTCGCCAAGGTCACGGTCGGCGGGGTGAACTGGGCGCACTACCTGATCGCGGACGGCGGCGCGCTCCTCGATCCGCTCGACAAGGTCATCACGGACGCCACCAGGGCGATGTACGAATCCGTCTTCACGGTGTGGATCGGCGTGGCGCTGCTGATCCTCGCGGTGATCCTGCTGGTCCTCGCGATGCGCGGCGACCTCGCCCGGCAGACCCAGCGCGCCGCGTTCGCGCTCGGGGCCCTGGTGATCGCCGGGGTGGCCTACCTCGCGCCGGTGGACTGGGCGAAGGCCGGCGACGCGCTGCTGCTGGACGGCGTCACGCAGATGCAGCAGGGCTTCCTGTCGCAGGTGGGGCTGGGCGACAAGGACACGCTGCCGACAGTGCTCGTGGACCAGGTCGTCTACCAGAACTGGCTGCGCGGCAACTTCGGCGCGCCGGACGTCCCGCAGGCCCAGGAGCTGGGCCGGGACCTGCTGCGGGCGCAGGCGTTCACCATCGACGAGGTCCTCGAGGGCCGGGCGACGCCCGAGCTCGCCGAGCAGAAGAAGGCCGACTACGCGGCGCTCGCCGGACGGATGGGCGACCGCTACAGCTACTTCCAGGGCGAGTCCGGCAGCCGGGTCGGCGTCGGGGTGCTCGCGGTGATCCAGGCCGTGTGCATCGCGCTGTTCCAGCTCCTCTCCAAGGTCCTCGTGCTGGTCGCGATGCTGCTGCTCCGGCTCATGGTGATGACCGCACCGGCGATCGCCGTCGTCGCGGTGCTGAAACCGGACGTCCTCCCCGCCCTGCTACGGGTGGCCGGTTCCGCGATCGTCAACACCATCGTCGTGGGGGCGCTGGCGGGGTTGCACGCCCTGCTCGTCGTGTCCCTGTTCCGGCCCGGCGCCGGCATCGACCTCTGGCTCGCTCTCCTCGTCACCGGTGTCGTCACCGTCGTCCTCTGGGCCGTGGCGCGGCCCTTCCGGCGTCTCGTCTCGATGGTGTCCCTCACCCGGGACCAGTTCGGCGGCATCGTCCCCGGTGCCGGGGACGGGCCGATGTCCCGCGTCTGGCACCGGATCCGCGGCGCCGAGCCCGAGGACCGGCAGGGCCGCTGGTGGACCGAGCGCAGTGGGGGCGGCGGGGCGCCGCTCGGCGAGCGCGTCCGGCCCGAGGCCGAGACCGTTCGCGCCACCGCGACCGACACCCGGGCGACGGGCTCCGGCACGCGGCCGCCGCGCCGGCGCGCGGAGGCCGAGCCCGCGTCGTCGGCCGCGCTCTCCGGAGCCCGGCGCCAGGCCCTGCCGACGGGCGGGGGCAGCGGCACCCGGGTGGCCGGCGGCGTGCCCGGCCGCGCGGACCCGGACGGTGTCGACGAGCGCGGCATCTACCGCCGCTCGGACGCGGAGCGGCCGCCGGCCCGCACCGTCGAGCCCGAGCTCGTCGACGGGGTCCCGGTCTACCGGATCTACCGCCCGCGCTCCTCCGCGAACGGGGCGGGACCGAACCGGCCCGGTTGGAGCGGCAGTGCCGATTAGGTCCCCGCGCGGGCGATCGGCGGCCTACCGGTCCGTCTGGTCGTGGCCCCTGCGGTCCCCGCTGCGGCTCGCCGTGACCGCCGTCGTCGTCCTCGGCCTGGTGATCGGGGTCAGCGCGCTCGCGACGTCCCTGCGCGGGCCGGCGCCGGATCCGGTCGTCAGCGGGCGGTCCGGCACTGCGGTCGGCGCCGGAGCCGGGGCGTCCCGGGGCTCCGCCTCCGCGGAGCCGACCGCGCTGCCGCCCGTCGCCCCGCTGACCCCGACGACCCTGCCGCTCTCCGCCGCCCCGGCGCAGGCCCTGTCCGTCGCGGCGGACTGGTCCCGGAACTGGGCGACGCATCCGGAGGGGATGACGTCCGAGCAGTGGGTGGCCGGCCTGCGTCCGTACACGACGGACGAGTACATCGGCACCCTGACCGGCGTCGACCCGCGCAACATCCCGGCGAGCCGGGTGACCGGTGAGCCGAAGGCCGTGCAGGTCTCGCCCCGCTCGGTCCGGGTCGACGTCCCGACGGACGCGCTGACGCTGCGCGTGCTGGTCGTGCAGACCGAGAGCGGTGGCTGGCAGGTCGCCGGCTACGACAAGGCATGAGGCCCGCCGACGTGCTCCCTCCGGTGGAGGCGGGGGCGTGAACACGAGAGCCTTGCGCCCGCTGCGGCTCCTCCTGCCCCTCGTCGCGATCGGGGCCGCGCTGGTGATGTTCCTGTCCATCGGGTTCGTGGTGTTCGCGCCCAACTCGGGCACCGGGACACCGGGTCCGCGGACCTGCGACGCCGGGATCGGCCCGCTCAGCTCGGCCCGCCAGGCCGGCAGCACGATCGAGACGCTCAGTGACGAGCAGAAGCGGAACGCGGCGACGATCATCGCCGTCGGCAAGGAGATGGGTCTCCCGTCGCGGGCGTGGCTGGTGGCCCTGGCGACGGCCATGCAGGAGTCCACCCTGCGCAACATCAACTACGGCGACCGTGACTCGCTCGGCCTGTTCCAGCAGCGTCCCTCGCAGGGCTGGGGTTCGCCGGCGGAGGTCACGGACCCGCAGTACAGCGCGCGGAAGTTCTACGACGCGCTGCAGGGCAGCGGGAACTGGGAGGCCAAGCCGGTCACCAAGGCGGCCCAGGACGTCCAGCGTTCGGCCTTCCCGAACGCCTACGCCAAGTGGGAAAGCCTCGCCGCCCAGCTGGTCGGGACCCTCGCCGACGTGCCGGACCCGTCGGGCTGCGGCTCCGGCTCGGCGAGCCTGCCCGTCGGCGTCGCCAGGACGGCGATCGACGCGGCGCTGAGGGAAGTGGGCAAGCCCTACGTCTGGGGCGCGGAGGGTCCCGACACCTACGACTGCTCCGGGCTGATGCAGTGGGCCTACAACATCGCCGGGATCAACCTGCCCCGCGTCTCCCGGGACCAGTTCAACGCCGGCGGCCACGTCCCCGTCCGCGAGGCCCAGCCCGGCGACCTGATGTTCTACGCGACCGACCGTTCGGACCCGACGACGATCCACCACGTCTTCCTCTACATGGGCGACGGCCAGATGGTCGAGGCGCCGTACAGCGGGCAGAACGTCCGGGTGCAGAAGGTGTCGTGGGACTATCGGGAACTGGTACCGCTGGCCACCCGCCCCGGCACCACCCCCAACACCGCCTGACCTCGATCTCGGAGAGCTCCGCCCGATGGCCCGCACGGACCCGCGCCAACCCCTCCCGCGCACCCCGGCCTCCACGACCCCGCTCGCGGACTACCTGGACCGCCCCGCCCCCGGCGCCGGCCCGGACTACCTCGTCGTCCCGCGCTCGCTCGCCGAATCCATGCCGCTGCGCTGGCAGCAGGTGTTCGCCGGGATGCTGGCGGACCTGCACGACGCCTACGGGCATCTGCGGTGGCCGGACTACCGGGTCGTCCCGAGCCGCTGGGAGCTGCTCACCGACCTCGACGAGGAGCAGCTCGCCGCCGCGGGCTACGTCGCGGACCTGAATGCGGCGGGCGAGCTCGAGTACCGGGACGCCTCTGGCACGCCGGTCGCGGACCCGCTGCAGCACCGGGTGCTCGCGCCCGTCGAGGATCCGCTGCCCGCGCCCTCCGAGGGCCGGGTCGAACCCCGGCCGGCCGCCCCCCTGTAGCCCTCCGTACTGCTCTCTAGCGCTTTCTAGCGCCGCCCCGAGACCGCTTGATACACCGCGAGTCGCTATCTGGCGCCGGGCGAGTCGCGGTCTCAGGCCCCGCGAGTCGGTGTCTGGGACCGCGGGAGTCGCGAGGAGGACCGGGCGAGTAGTCGACGCGCAGGGCGCGCCGGATCCCGACTCGCCCGGTCCCGGATCGCGACTCGCCCGGTCGCAGATCGCGACTCGCCCGGCCCCGGATCGCGACTCGCCCGGCCTCGGAGCGCGGCTCGCGGGGCTCGGGGGGCCGGATCGGGTCGTTGTACCTGTGAGTTGTCCGTGGGCGGATAGAGAAGTTGAGCCGGGCGGGAACAAGTTTTCGGACCCGCTCGTTGGGTCGGGTGAGCAAGTTGAGCGGATCCGGCTCAAGGCCCGATTGACCCTATGGCAGGATCGCGGCGAGACTTGAGTCCGACAAGCTCAACCAGACCTGTCAGTACAGCAACACGGAGGCAACCACCATGGCTCGTGCGGTCGGTATCGACCTCGGAACCACCAACTCCGTCGTCGCCGTCCTCGAGGGCGGCGAGCCGACGGTGATCGCGAACTCCGAGGGCGCCCGAACCACGCCCTCGGTCGTCGCGTTCGCCCGCAACGGTGAGGTTCTGGTCGGCCAGTCGGCCAAGAACCAGGCCGTCACCAACGTCGACCGGACGATCCGTTCGGTCAAGCGCCACATCGGCACGGACTGGTCGACGGGAGACGTCGACGGCAAGAAGTACTCCGCGCAGGAGATCAGCGCGCGCGTGCTGCAGAAGCTCAAGCGCGACGCCGAGGCGTACCTGGGTGAGGACGTCACCGACGCGGTGATCACCGTCCCCGCCTACTTCGAGGACGCGCAGCGCCAGGCCACCAAGGAGGCCGGCCAGATCGCGGGCCTGAATGTGCTCCGCATCGTCAACGAGCCCACCGCGGCCGCCCTGGCCTACGGCCTGGACAAGGGCGAGAAGGAGCAGACGATCCTCGTCTTCGACCTCGGCGGCGGCACGTTCGACGTGTCCCTGCTCGAGATCGGCGAGGGCGTCGTCGAGGTCAAGGCGACCAACGGCGACAACCACCTCGGTGGTGACGACTGGGACGAACGGATCATCACGTGGCTCGTCGACAAGTTCAAGAACTCCCAGGGCATCGACCTGACCAAGGACAAGATGGCCCTGCAGCGCCTGCGTGAGGCGGCGGAGAAGGCGAAGATCGAGCTGTCCAGCTCGTCGAGCGCCACGATCAACCTGCCGTACATCACGGTGGACGCCGACAAGAACCCGCTGTTCCTGGACGAGACGCTCTCCCGCGCCGAGTTCCAGCGGATCACCTCCGACCTGCTCGACCGCACCCGCGCGCCGTTCAACCAGGTGGTCAAGGACGCCGGCATCTCCGTCGGCCAGATCGACCACGTGGTGCTCGTCGGCGGTTCCACCCGCATGCCGGCCGTCACCGAGCTCGTCAAGGAGCTGACCGGTGGCAAGGAGCCCAACAAGGGCGTGAACCCGGACGAGGTCGTCGCCGTCGGTGCCGCTCTGCAGGCCGGTGTGCTCCGCGGTGAGGTCAAGGACGTCCTGCTGCTCGACGTCACCCCGCTGTCCCTGGGCATCGAGACCAAGGGCGGCGTGATGACCAAGCTCATCGAGCGCAACACCACGATCCCCACCAAGCGGTCGGAGATCTTCACGACGGCGGACGACAACCAGCCGTCGGTGCAGATCCAGGTGTTCCAGGGCGAGCGCGAGATCGCGGCCTACAACAAGAAGCTCGGCATGTTCGAGCTGACCGGCCTGCCGCCGGCCCCCCGCGGCGTCCCGCAGATCGAGGTCTCCTTCGACATCGACGCCAACGGCATCGTGAAGGTCTCGGCCAAGGACCAGGGCACCGGCAAGAGCCAGGACATGACGATCACCGGTGGGTCCGCCCTGAGCAAGGACGAGATCGACCGGATGATGCGCGAGGCCGAGCAGCACGCCGAGGAGGACAAGAAGCGTCGTGAGGACGCCGAGGTCCGCAACCAGGCGGAGACGCTCGTCTACCAGACGGAGAAGTTCGTCAAGGAGAACGACGAGAAGCTCCCCGCGGACGTCAAGGACGGCGTGAACGCCTCCCTGGGCGAGGCGCAGGAGGCCCTGAAGGGCACCGACACGGACGCCATCAAGGCCGCCATGGAGAAGCTCGCCACCGAGTCGCAGAAGCTCGGCGCCGCGCTCTACCAGCAGCCGGGCGCCGAGGGTGCTCCCGGTGCCGAGGGCGCCCCGGGCGCCGGCCAGCAGGCCGGCGGCGCGGAGGACGTGGTGGACGCCGAGATCGTCGACGACGAGGACAAGGACAAGAAGTGAGCACCCCGAACGGACCTGAGGGACAGGGACCGGCCGGGGAGCAGGAGGAGCCGGTCGTCGTGCGCGACCGGCGGCGCATCGACCCGCTGACGGGCGAGGTGCGGGCACCGGCCGGAGACGCCTTGGCGTCCCCGGCCGGGGCCGACCCGGCCCCGGCGGGAAGCGGTGACGAGCCCCCCGCCGAGTCGCTCGCGGATCCGCGGATCGCGGACCTGGAGAAGCAGCTCGAGGAGCGGACGGCAGACCTGCAGCGGGTCTCCGCGGAGTACGCGAACTACCGGCGCCGGGTCGACCGGGACCGGGAGGCGGTGCTCCACGGGGCCAAGGCGTCGTTCGTCGCGGACCTCCTCACGGTGCTCGACGACATCGAGCGCGCCGAGCAGCACGGGGACCTCAACGGGCCCTTCAAGTCGGTGGCGGACAAGGTCGTCGGCGTGGTGGAGAAGCTCGGCCTGGACACGTTCGGCGCCGAGGGCGAGCTGTTCGACCCGTCGCTGCACGAGGCCGTCCAGCACGAGCCCGCGGATGCCCCGGGAGCCACCGTCACGGTGCTCTCGGCGGTGCTGCGGCGCGGCTACCGGCTCAAGGACCGGGTGCTGCGGCCGGCGATGGTGACCGTCGTCGACAAGCCGGAGCCCGAGTTCCTCTCCGACGAGCCGGTCCCACCGGCCCCGGCGGACGAGAACGACCCGCTGGTGAACCCCGAGGAACCCACCAACCCGGCCTGACCGGCGTGCGGAACGGAGAGGAGGCGGAATGACCCAGCGCGACTGGATCGAGAAGGACTTCTACCGCGAGCTGGGCGTCGCCTCCACGGCGTCCGCGGACGAGATCAAAAAGGCGTACCGCAAGCTCGCCCGCGAGCTGCACCCCGACGCCAACCCCGGTGACGCGAAGGCCGAGGCGCGGTTCAAGTCCGTGTCCGAGGCCTACGGCGTGCTGTCGGACACCACCAAGCGCAAGGAGTACGACGAGACCCGCGCGCTCTTCGCGGGCGGCGGGCTCGGCGGCGGCGCGGGCGGCTTCCCGGGGGGCTTCTCCGGAGGCTTCCCGGGCGGCTCGCAGGGCTTCGACGTCGGGGACATCTTCGGACGTTCCGGCGCCGGCGGTGCCGGTGGCCTGGGGGACCTCTTCGGAGGACTCTTCGGCAGCGGCGGCCGGGGCGGCGCCCAGGGCTACTCCACGGCGAGCCGGGCCCGGCGCGGCGCGGACGTGGAGAGCGAGCTTCCGGATCTCGTTCGAGGACGCCGTGCGCGGCGCCACCGTGCCGATCCGGCTCTCGTCCCCGGGCCGCTGCGACACCTGCGGCGGTTCGGGAGCGCGGCCGGGCACGTCGCCTCGCACCTGCCCCACCTGCAACGGGCAGGGGCTGGTCAGCCGGAGCCAGGGCGCGTTCGCGTTCTCCGAGCCCTGTCGGGACTGCCGCGGCAGTGGCCGGATCGTCGACGAACCGTGCCCCGAGTGCGGTGGGGACGGCGTCAGCACGCGGACGCGCACGCTCACCGTGCGCGTCCCGGCCGGTGTGGACGACGGCCAGCGCATCCGGCTGGCCGGGCAGGGCGAACCGGGCCGGGGTGGCGCCCCGGCCGGGGACCTCTACGTGAAGATCTACGTCTCGCCGCACCGGATCTTCGGGCGGTCGGCCAAGAACTCGGACGACCTCACCCTGAAGGTGCCGGTGACCTACCCGGAAGCTCGTCATGGGTGCCACCCTGACAGTGCCGACGCTCGACTCGACCGTCTCGCTGAAGATCCCGGCGGGGACCTCCAGCGGGCGGACGCTGCGGGTGCGCGGCCGGGGCGTGGAGCGTCGTGACGGGCGCAAGGGAGACCTGCTCGTCACGGTCGAGGTCGCCGTCCCGCAGAAGCTGGACGCTGCCGCGGCCGAGGCGCTCGAGCGCTACGTCGAGGCGACGAAGTCGTACGACCCCCGGGCGGGCCTGCTCGGGGGCGCGCGGTGACGAGGTGACGAGGGATGACCACACCGTCTGACGGCCAGGGCTCGCCGCTGCCCCCGGGGCAGGTCAGGACAGTCCCGTCTTCGTCATCTCGATCGCCGCCGAGCTGTCCGGACTGCACGCGCAGACCCTGCGCAGCTACGACCGGCTGGGGCTCGTCAGCCCCGGCCGGTCCCCGGGCGGGGGGCGCCGGTACTCCGCGCGGGACATCGCGTTGCTCCGCGAGGTGCAGCGGCTCTCCCAGGAGGACGGCGTCAACCTCGCCGGGATCAAGCGGATCATCGAGCTGGAGCAGCTGGTCGACGACCTGAAGGCGCGGATCTCCGAGATGGCGGACGAGGTCCTGGCCGCCCACGCCGCGGCGGAGCAGGCCGCGGCGATGGTGCACCAGTCCTACCGCCGGGACCTCGTCCCGGTCGACCGCCGCAGCCAGATCGTCGTCTGGCACCCCAAGCCCCAGGGCAAGTAACCGCCGTACGGAAACCCGCGTCGTGGCTCCACGACGCGGGTTTCTGCGCGGTGTGGCTCCATCCATGGTGCGGCTACGAGAGGGCGCCTCTGCGGGCCAGCGCGGCGATCGTCGCGGCGCTGAGGAGCGGGACGGCGGTCAACACCAGCCAGGGCACCACCGGCGGCGCGACCGCCGGGTCCAGCAGCGCGCCCACCGCGGTGCTCCCCAGGAGTACCGCGATCCCGCCCGCCGAGGACAGCACCCCGAAGTAGGCCCCGAGTCGCCGCTCCCCCGCGAGCCGCGGCACCAGGTCCTGCGCCATCGGCACCGCGAGCATCTGCCCTGCGGTCAGCAGCGCGACGAACACCACCGCGGGCCACGCCGACGGCGGGACCGGCAGGACCGTCGTCACCGCCACCACCCCGAACGACGCCGCCATCAGCCCGAACCCGAGGACGATCGCGCGGGTTCCGCCGATGCCCCGCGCCCAGCGCGTCGCGGGCAGCTGGCCGACGACCACGAGCACGGACGCCAGCACGAACAGCCAACCGAGCGCGGCCCGGCTGCCCGTGGCGCGCCAGAGCTCCGCGGGCAGCGCGAGGTAGAGCTGGTTGTAGCAGAGCAGGTAGCCCGAGTATCCCGCCGCGAAGGCGAGGAACCGCCGGTTCGCCAGCACCTCCGCCCAGCCCGCGAGCATCCGCTCGCCCGCGTGCGCGGCCTCGCGGCGCGGTAGCCACCGCAGGTGCGCGAGCCCGATCAGGACGAACGCGGCCGCCGCGACGAGGCACGCCAGCCGGAAGTCGACGAGCAGCAGCGCGGTCCCGACCAGCGGCCCGACCACCGACCCCACCTGGCCGCTGACGGCGAACATCGCGAACACGTCCGTCCGCGCGAGCCCGCCCGCCTCCTGCCGCTCACCGGCCTCGCGCGCCAGCGCCGACTCGACGGCCGGCGAGAACAGCGCCGCGGCGAAACCCGTGAGCAGTGCACCGGCGAGCACCCCCGCCAGCCCGGTCGCGATTCCGAGGAGCACGAAGCCGAGGACGCGCAGCGCGCAGCCGGTGAGGATCACCGGTTTGGCCCCGAACCGGTCGGCGCACGCACCTCCCACGACGAACAGGCCCTGCTGGCTGAACGTGCGCAGGCCGAGGACGAGCCCGACGAGGCCGCCGCCGAGCGCGAGGTCGTCCGTGAGATGCGTCGCGAGGTAGGGCAGCACCATGTAGAAGCCGACGTTGAACGCCAGCTGGGTGCCCACGAGGAGCCGCATGACGGGCGTGAGCCGGTCCAGGTCCGCCAGCAGACGCCACCGGTGCAGACCGGTGCGGGGCTCGCTGCTGGCCATAGTTGCCCTGTTGTAGCAGCTGCACCTCAACCGTGACAAAGTGGTTCCGCGGCCGTCCTCGGGAGAACTCATGCAGGTCGGTGCACAAGGTTGACAGGTTGTTCCGATGAACAGATGATCTCCTGTGGCCCGGAACCCGTCCCGGCCGCACGGTCGGCGAGGCGCCGGGGCACCGTCCCCGCCGTCCGCCGGACCCCGAGGAAGGTCGCCCGATGCCTCGCGCCACGCGCAGATCCCGCACGCTCGCCGGAGCCTGCCTCGCCGCCGGGCTGGCGCTCGTCACCGCGTGCGGCGGGGGCGGGCAGGCCGCCGGCACGATCCAGCCGGACGGAGAGCTCCGCCTGGCGCTGCAGTTCTCACCGCGCGCCGGCTACGCGATAGACACCGACGACGCGTTCCTCCTGCATCAGCTCGGCGCCGCGGAGACCCTGGTGAACGCCGGTTCCGACGGCCGGCCGCAGCCCGCGCTGGCCACGTCCTGGTCCCGGCTCGACCCGGCGACGTGGCGGTTCGAGCTGCGTCCGGGCGTCACCTTCCAGGACGGCGCGGCGCTCGACTCCGCCGCCGTCGTCAACGCGCTGAGCTGGGTGACCGGCGTCGCCGCGCCGCCGCGCGCGGTCAAGGGCCTCGGCCTGACGGCGGTCGCGGACGGTCCTGCCGCCGTGCGGATCACCACGACGAAGCCGGACCCGATCCTGCCGCTGCGGATGAGCAGCGTGAACACCGCGATCCTGTCGCCCGCCGCCTACAGCGGGGATGCCCCGCCGAGGATCCTCGGCACCGGAACCGGACCCATGCGCCTCACCGCGGCCGACGGCGTCCGGCAGGCCGTCCTGGAGCGGAACGACGGCTACTGGGGCCCGAAGCCCGGCGTCAGGAAGGTCACCGCGACCTACGTGTCGGACCCCGCCGCCCGGGCGCTCGCGCTGCGCGCCGGGGACGTCGACATCGCCCAGGGCCTGCCCGAGTCCTCCTTGCTCGAGTTCACCGAGGACAGCGGCTTCACGCACTCGGCCGTCGCCGCCCCGCGCACCGTCTCGCTGCTGATGAACCAGTCCGCGCAGCCGTTCGCGGACATCCGGGTGCGGCAGGCCGTCGAGAAGGCGCTGGACCGGACCGCGCTCGCCGAGCAGGCCCTCGCCGGTGCGGCACTGCCCGCGTCGGAGCTGTTCGGACCGGCCGTCGCCTGGGGCGGCCAGGAACCGCCCGCCGGCCCGGACGTCGAGGCCGCGAAGGCGCTCCTCGCCCAGGCCGGCCACGGCCCGGACAACCCGCTGACGGTGCGCCTGCAGACCTACCCCAACCGGCCCGAGCTGCCCACGCTCGCCACGGCGGTGCAGGGGATGCTCCGCGAGATCGGGATCGACGCGCAGATCCGGATCGGCGAGTACGCCACCCAGGAGCCGGACCTGCTCGCCGGGCGGTACGACCTGTACCTGCTCTCCAGGAACTACCTCACCGACGTCCCGGACGCCGGTGCCGCGCTCGCCAGCGACTACTCCTGCGCGGGCTCGTACAACCTCAACAGGTACTGCTCGCCCGAGTTCGACGCGCTGCTCGCGCCGCTGGGGACGACCGCGGACCCGGCCGCGCGGCAGGACGTCTTCCGCGCCGCCTCGGCGAAGCTGACCGCGGACGTCGCGGGGATCCCGCTGGTGCACTCGCAGGAGAACGGCGTGGCGCGCAACGTCGCTGGCTACACCGTGGACCCCCTGGCGAAGGACCTGGTCACCCCCGAGCTCGCCACGCTCCGCTAGATGGCCTCGACCCTGCTGCGGCGGCTGCTGCCACTGCCGGTGGTGGTGCTGGCGGCGTCGCTGCTGGTGTTCCTGCTGCCCCGGCTCGCCGGGATCGACACGGCGCGCTCGGTGTTGCGCAGCCGGGTCGCGGAGGCCGAGCCGGACCCGGAGGTCGCCGCGCGGATCACCCGGGAGCTGGGCCTGGACCGCTCGTGGGCCGAGCAGTTCCTCCGCTGGCTGGGCCGCGCGCTGACCGGTGACCTCGGGCTGTCCTTCGCCACCCGCAGCCCGATCGCGCCGCAGCTGGGGGCGGCGCTGGGGGTCTCGGCGCTGCTCGCGTTGCTGGCCCTGCTGCTGGCCGGGCTCGTCGGCATCCCGGCCGGGGTGGGGGCGGCGGGCCGGCCCGGGGGCGCGCTGGACCGCGTGGTCACCGGCGTCTCGGTGCTGGGCGTCGCGGTCCCGGAGTTCATCCTGGCGCCGCTGCTGGTCCTGGTACTGGCGATCGCGGTCCCGCTCCTCCCGGCGACGGGCTGGGGCGGACCGCTGCAGGCCGTCCTGCCGGTGCTCACCCTGGCCGCCTTTCCGACCGCGCTGGCCGCGCAGCTGACCCGCGCGGAGACGCTCGACGCTCTCGGCCGCCCGCACATCCCCGTCGCGCGGGCCAAGGGCCTGACCGAGCGGCGAGTCCTCTGGAAGCACGCCGCACGGCTCGCGCTGACCGGCGTCACGGCGCTCTCCGGGCTGTTCTTCGCCGGCCTGATCGGCGGCGCGGTGGTCGTCGAGGTGGTGTTCGGGATCCCCGGCCTCGGCCGGCTCCTGTACGACGCGGTGCTCGCCCAGGACCTGCCGATGGTCCAGGCGGGGCTGCTCGCGATCGTCGTGATCGCGGTGCTCGCGAGCGTCGCGACCGAGCTCGTGGCGCTCGCCATGGACCCGGTCGCGCGCTCCCGGGAGCTGCGGTGAGGCGGCCCGAGGCCGTCCTCGCGTGCGGGATCGCGGCCGTCCTGCTGGTCGCGGCCCTGCTGCCGGTCGACGCGGTCACGACCCATCTCGGCGAGCGCTTCCGGGGCCCGTCGGCGGCGCACCTCCTCGGCACGGACAACCTGGGCCGCGACGTCCTCGCCCGGCTCGCCGTCGGCACCCGGCTCTCGGTCTGGTTCACCCTGCTCGCGGTGGCGTCGTGCGCGCTCGTGGGCACGGTCCTGGGCCTGCTCTCGGGCTACGCGGGCGGGGCCGTCGCGGCGTTCGTCCAACGCGTCGTCGACGTGCTCGTGGCGGTGCCGACGGTCATCGTCGGGCTGGTCGTCGTCGCCGTGCGGGAGCCGGGGCTGGGCTCGCTGCTGATCGCCGTCCTGCTCACCGGATGGACGCCGTTCGCCCGGCTCGCGCACCAGCTGACGGTCCGTGAGCGCTCCCGCGAGTACGTCGAGGGCGCGGTGGCGATCGGCGCCGGACCGGTGCGGATCGCGGTGCGGCACGTGCTGCCCAACGCGCTGCGCCCGCTCGTCGCCCACGCCTGCCTGCGCTTCGCCAACGTGCTGCTCTCCCTGGCCGGGCTCTCGTTCCTCGGCCTCGGCGCGCCGCCACCGACACCGGAGTGGGGAGCGATGCTCGCCGAGGGCCGGCAGTTCCTCTTCGTCGCCCCGCAGCTCGTGCTGATCCCCGCGGCGGCGGTCGTCGGGACGTCCCTGGTCGTGTCGCTGCTCGGCCGGAGGCTGGAAGGGCGGTGGTCGAGCCAATGACGTGCAGATGCGAGTAACTGGCGAATGGACGACCGGCCCCGGGCGATCAGTCCAGGGTGAACGGGTCGTAGCTGATCCGGTCCAGCGGCGTGCCCGCCACCAGCATCCGGGACACGGTGGACCGGATCATCGCCGGTGAGCCGCAGACCAGCACGTCGTGGTCCGCCCAGGAGCCGGAGCGCGTGATGACGTCCGCGAGCGTGCCCTGCTCGGCCCCGGACGTCCCGTCCTCCTCGACGACCGGCACGACGTCCAGCCACGGGTGGTCGTAGGACAGGGTGCGCAGCGCGGCGAAGTCGTAGAGGTCGTCCCAGGTCCGGCCGCCGACGAAGACCTGCACGCGCGGGCGCAGCGCGTCCTTCGGGCGCCGCACCAGCTCGTCGAGCAGGGCCTTGATCGGGGCCATGCCGGTGCCGCCCGCCACCATCAGCAGGTCCCGGGTGCTGTCCGGGGACACGGCCATCCGCCCCATCGGCGGGCCGATCCGCCAGGTCTGGCCCACCTCCGAGTGCGCCACGATCGCCCGGCTGACCCAACCCCCCGGCACGACGCGGACGTGGAACTCGAGCGTGTTGTCCGGGCGCGGGGCGTTCGCCGGGGAGAGGTAGCGCCACAGCCGCGGCCGCTGCGGGGTCTCCACGCTCACGTACTGGCCGGCGCGGAAGGGCACCGGCTCGTCCGTCTGCACGGTGAGGACGGCGACGTCCCAGCCGATCCGCCGGTGCGCGACCACCCGCCCGGACCAGGACGCCGCGCCGCGCTCGCCCTCGGCGGCGGCCCGCATCGCCTCGGCCACGATCCCGTAGGCGTCCGTCCAGGCCTTCTCGACCGTCGGGGTCCAGACCGCGCCGGCGTGGTGGGCGATCGCGTCGATCAGGGCACCGCCGACGGCGTCGTAGTGCCGGGCGATCACGCCGAACTTCCGGTGGTCCCGGCCCAGCTGCTGGAGGAAGGGGACCAGGTCGTCCGGTTGGTCGACCATCTGCACGACGTGCACCAGCGCGCGGAGCAGCCGGCTGCGCTGGACCTCCATGTTCACCGGGAAGAGGTCGCGGGTCTCGGGCGCGCGGGTGAACAGCGTGGCGTAGAAGTGCCGGCCGAGCTCGTCGGACTGCGGGGCCACGAGCTCGAAGCTGGAACGGATGATCTCGACCATCCCGGTGGTCTCGGACCGCGGAACGGGCGGCACCGGGGCATCGGCGCTGCGCAGCTGCTCGGTGGTCATGACCGCCGACACCCTCCTCGTTCCCGCCACGGCCCGGGGCCGGATGGTCTCCCACCCCGTCGCGGCGTTCGTGGTTCGCCCGTTCGGGGTGGTCAGCGAGGCTCCGGTGTCACACGGCGCCCGCGGGTCAGCCTAGCGCGTTACCCCGGGTGGGGTGATCACCCGGGTGCGGTGATGGCACGGTGGTGGCGTGTCATTCCCCACTGATCCCCCCGGATCCGCCGGCGAACACGTCCTCCAGGACGAGTACGGAACGGCCGATCGAGCCTCTCAAGTTCTACTCCGACCAGGTCCGGGACCGGCTGCTGCCGCGCATGATCGAGTTCCTCGAGCGGGCGGAGATGCTCTTCGTCGCGACGGCGGACGGGAACGGGGACTGCGACTCGTCGCTGCGGGCGGGCCCGCCCGGTTTCGTCCGCGTGCTCGACGACCGGACGCTCGCCTACCCGGAGTACCGCGGCAACGGGGTGCACGCGAGCCTGGGCAACATCAGGGAGAACCCGCGCGTCGGCCTCTTCACGGTGGACCTGGAGCGGGACCTGATCGGCCTGCACGTCAACGGCGGCGCCATGATCCTCGACGACGCGGAGTTCCGCTCGCGGTACCCGGAGGTCGCCGTCGACCCCGGGCGGAGGCCGCAGGCCGAGCGCTGGGTGCTGGTCGACGTCCACGAGGCCTACATCCACTGCCGCAAGCACATCCCGCGGATGCAGCGGGTGGACCAGGAGCGCGCGTGGGGCACGGACGACCCCGGCCGGAAGGGCGGGGACTACTTCCGGGTCAAGGACACGCCGATCGCCGCCGAGACCCACCCGATCACCGGCTCCGCGTGACTTTCTTCGCCTTGAGCGGAACAGACTCAAGTTTCCTGCCGTTGGGCACACCAGAGGGCACACTGGACGCACGGACCGGACGTGGCCGGCGCGCCCTGACGCCTTGTGACCGGCACGAACGAGTAGGAGAACGCGGGGAATGGACTCCTTCAACCCCACCACCAAGACCCAGCAGGCGATCTCGGCCGCCGCGCAGGCGGCCACGCTCGCCGGGAACCCGGACGTAGGCCCCACGCACCTGCTCGGCGCCCTGCTGGCCCAGGGTGACGGGATCGCCGCGCCGCTGCTCGCCGCCGTCGGGGCGGACGCGGCGTCGGTCCGCGCCGAGCTCACCCAGCTCGGCAACCGGCTGCCGTCCGCCGCCGGTTCCAGCGTCAGCGCCCCGCATCTCAACCGCGAGGGGCTCGCGGCCATCACCGCCGCCCAGCAGCTGGCCACCGAGATGGGCGACGAGTACGTCTCCACCGAGCACCTGCTCGTCGGGCTCGCGGACAAGGGCGGCCAGGTCGCCGCGCTGCTGCGCCGGCATGGGGCCACCCCGGAGGCGCTGCGCGAGGCCTTCGCCAAGGTGCGCGGCTCCGCGCGGGTGACCAGCCCGGACCCGGAGGGCAATTACCAGGCGCTGGAGAAGTACGGCGTGGACCTCACCGCGCGCGCCCGCAACGGCGAGCTCGACCCCGTCATCGGTCGGGACACCGAGATCCGGCGCGTGGTGCAGGTGCTGTCGCGGCGCACCAAGAACAACCCGGTGCTGATCGGCGAGCCCGGCGTCGGCAAGACCGCGATCGTCGAGGGCCTGGCCCAGCGGATCGTCGCGGGCGACGTCCCGGAGTCGCTGCGCGGCAAGCGCGTCGTCTCCCTGGACATGGGCTCGATGGTCGCCGGCGCGAAGTACCGCGGTGAGTTCGAGGAGCGGCTCAAGGCCGTGCTCAAGGAGATCACCGATTCGGCGGGCGAGGTCGTCACCTTCATCGACGAGCTGCACACGATCGTCGGCGCGGGTGCCACCGGCGAGGGCGCGATGGACGCCGGGAACATGATCAAGCCGATGCTCGCCCGGGGCGAGCTGCGGATGGTCGGCGCCACCACGCTCGACGAGTACCGCCAGCACATCGAGAAGGACCCGGCGCTCGAGCGGCGCTTCCAGCAGGTGCTGGTGGGCGAGCCGTCCGTCGAGGACTCGGTCGGCATCCTGCGCGGGCTCAAGGAGCGCTACGAGGTGCACCACGGCGTCCGGATCACCGACGCCGCGCTCGTCGCCGCCGCCACGCTGTCGGACCGCTACATCACCGCGCGCTTCCTGCCGGACAAGGCGATCGACCTGGTCGACGAGGCCGCGTCCCGGCTCCGGATGGAGATCGACTCCCGGCCCGTCGAGATCGACACCGTCGAGCGCGCCGTGCGCCGGCTGGAGATCGAGGAGATGGCACTGGCCAAGGAGTCCGACGCCGCGTCGATCGACCGGCTCGCCGCGCTGCGGGCCGAGCTGGCCGAGAAGCGCGAGGAGCTCTCCGCGCTGACGGCCCGGTGGCAGAACGAGAAGGGTGCCATCGAGATCACTAGGGAGCGCAAGGAGCAGCTCGAGCAGCTGCGGGGGGAGTCCGAGCGCGCCGAGCGCGACGGGGACCTCGGCCGGGCCGCCGAGCTGCGCTACGGCCGGATCCCGGCGCTGGAGAAGGAGCTGGCGGAGAAGACCGCCGTCGTGGAGCGCCACGAGGACGTCATGCTCAAGGAGGAGGTCGGGCCGGACGACGTCGCGGACGTCGTGAGCGCCTGGACCGGCATCCCCGCCGGGCGCCTGCTCGAGGGTGAGACCGCGAAGCTCCTGCGCATGGAGGACGAGCTGCGCCGCCGCGTCGTCGGCCAGTCCGACGCCGTGCGCATCGTCTCCGACGCCGTGCGCCGGGCCCGCGCGGGCATCGCGGACGAGAACCGGCCCACCGGCTCGTTCCTCTTCCTCGGGCCCACCGGCGTCGGCAAGACCGAGCTGGCCAAGGCGCTGGCGGAGTTCCTGTTCGACGACGAGCGGGCGATGGTCCGCATCGACATGAGCGAGTACTCCGAGAAGCACTCGGTGGCCCGGCTCGTCGGCGCGCCCCCCGGCTACGTCGGCTACGACCAGGGCGGCCAGCTCACCGAGGCCGTCCGCCGCCGCCCGTACACGGTGGTGCTGTTCGACGAGGTGGAGAAGGCCCACCCGGACGTCTTCGACACGCTCCTGCAGGTGCTCGACGACGGGCGCCTGACCGACGGCCAGGGCCGCACGGTGGACTTCCGCAACACCATCCTGGTGCTCACCTCGAACCTCGGTTCGCAGGCCATCGCCAACCCGGCGCTGGACGAGCAGGGCCGGACCGACGCCGTGATGGCCGTGGTGCGCGCGCACTTCAAGCCCGAGTTCCTGAACCGGCTCGACGACGTGGTCGTCTTCCACGCCCTGTCGACGGCGGAGCTGACGCACATCGTGGACATCCAGCTGCGGGTGCTCGAGACGCGGCTGGCCAAGCGCCGGCTCACCCTCGACGTGTCCGACGCCGCCCGCGAGTGGCTCGCCATGAACGGGTTCGACCCGGTCTACGGCGCCCGGCCGCTGCGTCGGCTCGTCCAGGCGTCGATCGGGGACCAGCTGGCGAAGGAGCTGCTGGGCGGGGTGATCCGCGAGGGCGACACCGTCCGGGTCGACCTGGACCCCACCGCGGCCGGCGGGACCGGCGAACTGATCGTCGGGAAGGGCACGGCCGCGCCGGCCGCACCGGTTGCGATCGTGAACTGATTCCCCGAACGCCCACGGGCCGGGACGGAGTTTCCTACCGTCCCGGCCCATGGAACAGCTGCACGGGTCCGCCGAGGCCTGGCTCGCGGACTACCGCAGACGCATCGAGGAGATCCGCGTGCGTGCCGAGCGGGCGCGCGAGGAGCTCGCGGGCCTGAGCGCCACCGCGAGCAGCACGGACGGGGCGGTCACCGCCACCGTCGGACGGGACGGCGCCCTGTCCGGACTGGCCTTCGGCCCCGCGGCCGAAGGCCTTTCCCGTACCCGGCTCGCGGAGCTCGTCCTCGCCACGGCCGGGGACGCGGGAGCCGAGGTGGCGGCCCGGGTGGCCGCGGTGGTCCGGCCGCTCGCGGCGGGGTCGTGACGACCGCGCCGGGGTTCGGGGTGGACCCCGGGGCGCTGCTCGTGCACGCGGACCACGTGGCGGGAGTGGACCGGGCGATCGACCGGGTCCTCTCGGGTGCCGCGCCGCTGTCCCCGGACTCCTATGGGGTGATCGGGCAGGTGTTCGCGGTGCCGGTGATCCTCGCGATCGACGACGCGGCCGGCGCACTGCACCTGCTGCGGAACGACCTGACCACGAAGGCCGCCGCGCTGCGGGAGTGCGCGGACGGCTACATCACGGCGGACCGGTCCGCCGCCGGCACGATCGGCGGGACGCGGTGACGTCCGCGGAGCCCGACGGCTCGTCCTGGCGGGCCGACGAGGACGATCCGTTCGCGGGCGCGGGGATCTTCTCCAGTTACGCCGACCTCGGCGGCGCCGTCGCCGCCCGCCAGGACCCCGGCGCGATCATGGCCAACTCGGTCGCCGCCGGGCTGGACACCCTCGGCGCAGTGACGGACCCCTTCGGCACCCTCTTCGCGGCGGGCGTGGGGTGGGCGATGGAGCACGTCGCGTTCCTCCGCGAGCCGCTGGACGCCCTGATGGGAGACCCGGACGGGATCGTCGCGAGCGCCGACTCGTGGCATCGGCTGGCTGCGGTGCTCGCCGAACAGTCGGCCTGCTACTCGGCCCACCTCGATGCGGACCTCGGCGGCTGGAACGGGCCGGCCGCGGACGCCTACCGCACCTCCGCCGCGCGCCGGATCGACGATCTCGCGGCGGCGTCGAGCGTCGCGTCCGGCCTCGCACAGGACGTGCTGCGCAACGCGGCGGAGATCGGCGCGCTGCGGTCCGTCGTCCGGGACGCCGTGGCGTCCTTCCTCGCGCGGGTGGCCGAGTGGCTGGTCGCGAGCATCATCAGCGCCGGGGTCGCCCTCACCGTCGCGGTGCCGTCGATGGTCGCCCAGGCCGTGCGCCTGGCGCTGCGGATCGCGGACCGGATCGGCGCGCTGATGCGCACCCTGAAGCAGGGCGCGGCGGGGGTCAGGGCCGTGGCCGCCGAGCTCACCGCGCTGGTCGAGCGGATGCCGAGGGTGGACGACGTCCTTTCGGCGCCGGTCGGCCTGCCTGCGTCGGCGCTGCCCGGAGCGTGGCCCACGATCGCCGCGGCGAAGGAGATGCCGGGCGTGCCGCTCGCCGTCGAGGCCGGCAAGGAGGGGGGCGACGAGCGGGAGCACCGCCGGGAGTGGGCCGAGGAGCCGGCCGGTGGCGGATCGGGCCCGGTCGGGTGATCGTGGCGTTCCGGTTCTGCCCTGCCGGGAGGGTTAGGGTGCGCTCGTGGGTATGTCGACGGTCTGGTTCCTCATCGCCGTGGTCGCGGTGCTGATCGGCGTCGCGCTGCTGTTCGCCGACCGCTCCCGGGGGTCCGGGGGCGTGCGCGACCGCCGTCGGTGGGCGGCGCTGCACGACTGGGAGTGGGCGGAGAGCGATCCCGTCCTGACCAACCGGTGGCGCTACGGGACCATCCACCAGGGCGGCCCCGGGGTCGCCCGGAACATCGTCACCGGGGACGTCCCGACGCCGGACGGCGGCCGCCAGGGCTACGTGTTCGACCACGAGCAGGTCGGGCGGGTCAGCTCGGTGCTGGTCGCGGTCGCGCTGCGCGAGCCGGTCCCCGCGGCCGTGGAGCTGCGGCTCCCGTCCGCGCCGCTGCCGGACGGCGGCGGCCTGGACCTGCTCGAGCCCGTCGGGGACCGCTACTCCTTCGTCGCGGACGCGGAGATGGTCCGCCCGCTGCTCACCCACCGGCTGGCGGACGCGGCGGACGCGGTCGGGGACGACATCGAGCTGTTGTGGGCCGAGGACACCTGGGTGCTCGCCGCCGCACCGGTCGCGTCGACGCCGGAGCGCCTGCAGGACCTGCTCGCGGACCTCGCCGAGGTCGCGAGCGTGCTCGAGGACGCCCTCACCGCGAGCCCCCGCTGACCCGGCCCTGATCGTCCCCGGCACCGCACAGCGCGACGCCGGGCACCCGCCGACTAGTCTTCCCGGGTGCCCACCGCCCTGATCACCGGAGCCACGTCCGGCATCGGTGCCGCGTTCGCCCGGCGGCTCGCGGCCGACGGACGGGACCTCGTCCTCGTCGCCCGCACCGCCGAGCGGCTCGAGGAGTGCGCCGAGCGCCACCGCGCCGCCGGGGTCTCGGTCGAGGTGCTCCCGGCGGACCTGACCGATGTGGACTCCCGCGCGAAAGTGCTGCGCCGGCTCGCGGACCCGGACGTCGCCCCGGTGGACCTGCTGGTCAACAACGCCGGGATGGGCATGCGCGCGAGCTTCCTGCGCGCCGAGCCTGACGCGTTGCAGCGCCAGCTGGACCTCAACGTCACCAGCGTCCTGCAGCTGACCCGCGCCGTGCTCCCGGGCATGGTGGACCGCGGTCGCGGCAGCGTCGTGAACGTCTCGAGCGTCGCCGGGTTCCTCCCGGGCAGCGGCTCGACGTACACCGCGGACAAGGCCTGGGTCACCGCCTTCACCGAGGGCGTCGCCGCGTCGCTGGCCGGCACGGGCGTGCGCGCGCTCGCGCTCTGCCCCGGCTTCGTGCGCACCGAGTTCCACGAACGCGCCGGCATCGACGCCGGCGGCCGCAGTGGCCCGTTGTGGCTGGACGCCGAACGGGTCGTCGACGAGTGCCTGGCCGACCTGGCCGGGGGACGGGTGGTGTCCGTGCCGAGCCTGCAGTACAAGGCGATCGCCGGGATGGTGGGGCTGCTGCCCCGCGCCGTGGTCCGCCGCCTCGTCGCGACGTTCGGCCGGGAGCGCTGATGGCCGTCACGGTGCGCAACGCCACCCGGGACCTGGAGCGCCTCGCCGCGCTCGTCCGCGAGCTCGGTGTGGTGCACGGCAAGGTCACGCTGTCCTCGGGCGCCGAGGCGGACTACTACGTGGACCTGCGGCGGGTGACGCTGCACCACGAGGCCGCACCGCTGATCGGGAGCCTGCTCCGCACGCTCACCGCGGACTGGAGCTACTCGGCGGTCGGTGGCCTCACACTCGGCGCGGACCCGGTGGCCACCAGCGTCCTGCACGCCACCGCGGCGGAGCGGGTCGCGGACCCCGACGTCCCGGCCGTCGACGCGTTCGTCGTCCGCAAGTCCACGAAGGAACACGGGATGCAGCGGCTCATCGAGGGCCCGGACATCGCGGGCCGGGACGTGCTGGTCGTCGAGGACACCTCGACGACGGGCGGTTCCGCCCTGACCGCGGTCCGGGCGGCCCGCGACGCCGGCGCGACCGTCGTCGGCGTCGTCACCGTGGTGGACCGCGACACCGGGGCTCGGGAGGCCATCGAGGCCGAGGGCGCGCAGTACCGCACGCTCCTCACCCTTGCCGACCTGAACCTCGCCTGACCGGCGCCACCGCGTCGTGGAGCCATGACGCGACCTTCAGCGTCATGGCTCCACGGTGCGAGGACGGGTGCTACTTGACGGCCACCCGGACCGAGTCGAACGCCGGGGTCTCGTTTGCGCGCTCCATCATCGGGATGCGGTGCGAGCCGTCACCGGCCCACGACGAGCACTGCGCGACACCGGCGGACGGCATCCCGGTGACCTTGATCGTCACGGTGTCCGGGGTGTCCCCGCCGCCGCCGTCCTGCGTGGCGACGAAGAAGTCCGGCTTCGGCGACGGGTCCGGCGCCTCGTTCTCGCTGCTGAGCATGCGGCAGGCGGTGTGGAAGTGCCCGCGCTGGATGCCCTGGCCGTTCAGCAGCGAGCTCTCGAGGTAGTAGCCGCCGGCCGCGGCGCCCAGGAAGCGGTCCCGCACGAGGTTGCGGGTACTGACCTTGAGCTCGAACGCCTGCCCGGTCTTGACCTCCTGCGGCGCGTCGGTGATCAGCAGCGACGGGTTCTTCGCCGCCGCGCCGACCTCACCGAACGCGGTGTCGACGCACACGTTCCCCTTCTCGAAGCCGTCCGCCGGGGTGAGCTTGCTCTTGCTGCAGTCCCGCGCCAGGACGTCGAGGCCGTTGGTCCCGCCCGCCGGGGGCGGCGCGGCGGCCTCGGGGTTCTTCGCCTTCGGCGCGGCGTCCTCCACCGGCACGGCCGAGCCCGGCTCGGAGCCCGTCTGGTCGCCCGTTTGATTGCCCGTTTGATTGCCTGACTGGTTGCCCGACCGGTTGCCCGACTTGTCCGCGGCCGGGGCCGGCGATGCGTCGGTGCTGGCGCCGGCCCCGGCGGCGCCGGAGCCGCCCGAGGAGCCGGAGCCGTTGTCGCCGGTCGGCGCCGCGGGCGCCGCCGTCCGGGTGGCGCCGTTCTGGTTGCCGTCCCGGTTTCCGTCCCGGTTTCCGTTCTGGGTCCCGTCCTGGGGCCCGTCCTGTTTGCGGTGGCTGTGACTCTGCTGGGACTTCTCGTCGACCGCCGTCGCCGCGGAAGCGGCGGTACAGGCCGTCGGCAGGAGCACCACGGCGGCTGCGGCGGCGGAGGCGACGAGGATCTTGCGAGCCCGGGCGGAGCCGAGCGGCCTTCGGGTGGGAAGCATGGCGGTCATCCTCGGGTCGGGGAGCGGTGCGACGCGGCGGATGCGGCGCGTCGGGGAAGCGGGTTGGTGTTGCGGTAGGAGTGCCGCGAGGCCCGGCTGCGGGACTCCTCCAACTGCTCGTACTGCTCGGGCACCGGCTGTCGCTCCCGCCGGGGCGCCGGGATCATGGGGATCGGGCCGGAGTGCAGGTTCGCGAGGTCACGACCGGTCGTCGGGCCGCCCTTGGCCGGCGTGTCCTTCTTCCGGCTCCGCCGCAGCGACGCGATCAGGCCGATCGCGGCGCCCGCCGCGGCCAGGAACACCAGAGCGGGAACGATCATGTCCATCCAGCTGGTGCCGCCGCTGAGCAGCCCCGGCGAGGGCGCCTCCGGCAGCGAGCTGTAGTCGACGAGGCCCGTCGCCTCGAGGTAGCCGATGTGCCGGGTGACGGTGGTGTCCGCGGTCTCGGCGAACTGGCGGATCAGCGTGTTGCGGGTGCTGACCCTGACCTCGGAGATGACCGGCAGCACGTTGCCGTGGGCCTGGCGCACGCGCTGCACGAAGACCTTGTCGTAGTCCGTGCCCGTGGACGAGGAGATCTCGTTCATCCAGCCGACCTGCTGGTCCGTCGCCTTGGTGGGCAGCTGCACCCCGAGCTGGTCCGCGACCTGGCGCACCTGCGCGTCGAGCTCGGCGTGCTCGATCGCCAGGTGTTTGCCGGCCTCCTTGACCTGCGGGTTGGTGGCCTGCTGCTCGGCCTGCTGGCCGGTCGGCAGCTCCCACAGCCCGGCCTGCCGCACCTTGACCAGCAGGTCCCGGTCCGCGGGCCCGACGGGACCCCACTGGGTCTGGGTCCAGCCACCGGTGCCGGGCGCGGCCGACGCCCAGGACTGGACCACGGACACGGTGACGGCGCCGAGCAGGGCGAGGACCAGCGTCCAGCGCACGGAACGCGGTATGCGGTGAAGCATCAGGCGGGGAGCCTTTCGGGGGAGCACGGATGTGGGGAGCACCCGGGCGACGGGGAGCGAACCCCTTGCACCCGCCGGGGGAAGCGGGGGCGAGGGCCTTGTCCTCTGCTGTCAGGGTCGTGTGTCGCGGTCGGGGTCAGGCCATGTCGAACTGCTCCGTGTGGATCCGGTCGTCGGGCACGCCGATGGCCTGCAGCGCGCCGAGTGTGTCGTCGACCATCGACGGCGGCCCGCAGAGGAAGTAGTCGTGCCTGTCCCCGCTGTCCAGGGAGGCGAGGACGGTGGACAGCAGGCTGACGTCGATCTCGCCCGTGTGTCCCGTCCAGTCGCCCGACGGGCGGCGCAGCACCTCGGTCACCACGAGGTCCAGGTGACTGCGCAGCACCAGCAGCTCGTCGCGGAACAGCAGGTCAGTGGTGTCCCGCGCGACGTAGACGAGGCGGTGCGGGCGCAGGTCGCCGCGGTCCGCGGCGGTCCGCAGCATGCTCATCATCGGGGTGATCCCGACGCCGGCGGCGATCAGCACCAGGCCGGCGGCCGGGACGTCGTCCACGGTGAAGGAGCCGTACGGGCCGTCGACCCACACCGAGCTGCCCTCGGGCAGGGTCCGGACCGAGGAGGCGAAGTCCCCCGTGCCGCGGATGGTGAACTCCGCGAACTCCGGGTCGTGTGCGCTGGAGGCGATCGTGAACGGGTGCTCCTCGATGGCGGAGCGCTGCAGCCGGATCCAGGCGAACTGGCCGGGCGAGAACGCGAAACCGCGGCCCCGTCGGCGGCGGGGGCTGAGCACCAGCGTCGCGACCGTCGGGTTCTCCCGTCGCACCTGCTCGACGACGAACTCCTCGCTGGTGCGCATCGTGCGGCCGAGCCAGCGGGCGACCAGGACCGCGATCATCAACAGGCCGAGGCCGGTCAGCACCGGACCCAGGACGGCGTCGGTGACGAGGTGCTTGAGCCACAGCACGTGCAGGGCGGAGAGCCCGAGCGTGGAGATCGCGAGCAGCAGGTGCAGCCAGCGCCACACCTCGTAGGCGATCTTCAGCCGGCGGCGCTGCAGGGCGAGGGTGAGCAGGCCCGCGAGGGCCAGGGTGGCGCCGACGGCGGCCCGGGCCCGGTTCGGGGCGGTGGGGAACATGAGCAGGGCGACCTGCGTCGGTTTCGCGGCCACGACGGCCGCCAGGTGCAGTGCGATCAGGACGGCGCACAGGACGCCGAGCTGGCGGTGCAGCCCGAGGATGTTCTCGATGCCGAACGTGCGGGTCAGTCCGCGCAGCCGCGACGGCAGGCACGCCGTGCACACCAGCGCGGAGAGCGCGAGCAGGCCGGTGACGATCGAGAGCTGACGCCACATGCCGATCGGGTCCGACCGCACCAGCCAGATCAGCGCCGGTCCGGTCAGCACGACGAGCAGTACCGCTGCCCACGCCGTTCTGGCCCTCGTCCGTTCCACGCGGCGAAGGTAGGCACCCCTGAGAGCGAGGGGGCGGAAACTGAGAGTTCCATGGGGTTGCCGTCGGTCACGACGACGCCGGGGAGCGGTGAACGGTGCGTAGTTGCTCCGAACGCTGCGATAATTGCTCCGAAAGCTGAGCAACCTCCCAGGCTCGGGTCGTTGCCCCCCGGATCGGTCTAATCGCGGACCGCTCGCCGAGCCCCGCGGTGCGTACGGCGCTGTCACAGCCGTCTGCCGGTCTCGGCCCTTCCGATCATGGCTTTCCATCAGGTTGGGGCTCCCGGGAACCGTCCTCGCAACCTGAACGGGGCAGTGTTCGGTCACGGTCGTGGCGCATACTCGTACAGATCACGGAACGGTCACGGCAGGAGGCTCCATGACTGTGCGACCCGGCTGGTGTCGGGGGAGGCGGATCCGGCGGCCTCACGGGCGTGGCCTGATGGTGGTGGCCGTGCTCGGTCTGGTGCTGGTGGGCTGCGGCGCGCCGTCGTACACCTACGTCACCAACTCGGCGGACCGCGCCTATCTGAAGGTCCCGAACACCTGGCGGCAGATCGATCCGAAGGACATCAAGTCGCAGGTGGGTGTCGAGCCCGCGAAGGACAGCTCGAAGGGGGTGTGGCTCGAGGCCTACGACGCGGACGCCTCGCCGTCGGTCAGCCACGTCCTCGACAGCCCGGTCGGGCCGGCGGCACCCGCCATCCTGGTCGTGGTGCAGGCGATCCCGGCGCAGAGCCGCGGCCGGCTCGGGCTGGACTCGCTGCGGGACTTCTTCCATCCGGTGTCTCCGGCGTCCCGGCAGCAGCTGACGGCGGTGGGTCGGCAGAACCCGTACAGCGGCTTCACATCCGTCTCGGACGAGGTGCTGACGCCCGGGAACGGCATCCGCGGCGTGCACACCGTGTACTCGTACCGCATCAGCGGCGGGGACGCCCAGGTCTTCGATCTCACCGGCTACCTCAACGACGACGCCAGCAAGCTGTCCATCGCCCTCGCGCGCTGCTCCCTCGACTGCTTCAAGCAGCGCCAGCAGGAGATCGACTCCGTCGTCTCCTCGTTCACGGTCCGGGAGGCCCTATGACCACCACCGATTCCGTGGACGGGCTCCCTGACGGCTCCCCGATGCCCCCGGTGCACGAACCGCCACCCCCGCGGACCGACGTGACCCGCAAGCGGATGTCGATCTGGGACCGCACGCGGCTGCTGCTGCTCCTCGTCCTGCTGTTCATGATCATCGTGTGGGCGCAGGTCGCGGACAACCCGCTGATCACCTTCTCCGACGCGTTCAGGATCCAGACCCACGAGTCCCAGTGGCTGATCTGGCTGGCCGGGCTCGAGGTGCTCCGCCAGCTGCACTTCCTCGTCAGCGAGCGGTCCTCCCGCTACCACCGGTTCTGGTCGCAGAAGGTGTTCGGCGGCACGGACCGCGCGTTGAAGCGGCGGTTCTCGGACTGGACGCGGTTCCGGCTCGCCCGGCTCCTCAAGATCGTCGCGTTCGTCGCGCTGGTGGCTGTGGTCGCCGCCCAGATCCTCCAGACCTCGCCGATCCTCGCGCTCTTCGAGGCGCCCGCGCTGATCTGGCAGGCGGCGCCGCTGATCCTGCAGCTGGCCTTCGCGTTCTTCTTCGTCGCATTCCAGTTCATCGGCCTGTTCTGGCTGCTCTCCCGGGTGGCGTCGACACCTACTACCCGGACGACATCAAGACCCGCTTCGCGGACGTCTGGGGCCAGGACCACGTCGTCGCGCGGATCCGGGAGAACATCATGTTCCTGGAGAAGCCGGAGGAGATCGAGGCCAAGGGCGGGTACGTGCCCGGCGGCCTGCTGCTCTGGGGCCCGCCCGGAACGGGCAAGACGCTGATGGCCGAGGCGGTCGCCGGCGAGACGGGCAAGCCGTACGTGTTCGTGGACCCGGGCGCCTTCATCAACATGTTCATGGGTGTCGGCATCCTCAAGGTGAAGTCGCTGTTCCGGAAGCTGCGCAAGCTCTCGCTGCGCTACGGCGGCGTCATCGTGTTCTTCGACGAGGCGGACGCGCTGGGCAACCGTGGCTCGCTGGCCGGCGTCGGCCCGGGCGGGGTGCGGGGCATGGGAGCGGCGCCCTTCCACTCCGGCGGCTGCCACGGGTTCTCCTACCTCTCGGAGGACACCCGCACGCTGCTGACCCGCAGTGCTCTCTCGTCGGGGGCTCTCTCGTCGGCGGCGGAACCCGTCGAGGACACCTCACGGCGCAGCCGATTCATCATGGGCGGGATGAACGGCGGCGGCGGAGGCGGTGGCGGCACGCTGCAGGCCCTGCTCACCGAGCTTCTCCGGCCTGAAGAAGCCGCGCGGCCTGCTCAACCGGTGGGGACGGCGTGCGCTCGGCATGCGGCCGAAGCCGCCGCCCAAGTACCGGATCCTCGTGATGATGGCGACGAACATGCCGGAGTCGCTGGACGAGGCGCTGCTCCGCCCGGGCCGCATCGACCGGATCTACAAGGTGGGCTACCCGAGCCGGGCGGGCCGGATCATGACCTACAAGGGGTACCTGGACAAGGTCCCGCACGAGATCACCGACGACAACCTCGAGAAACTCGCGACGATCACCCCGTACGCCACCGGCGCGACCATCAAGGACCTGGTGAACGAGGCCCTGATCACCGCCATCCGGGACGGCCGCGAGGTCATCACGTGGAAGGACGTCCTCAAGGCCAAGCAGCTCAAGGAGCTCGGGCCGCCCGAGGACGTCGAGTACATCGAGCGCGAGCGGCACTCCGTCGCCGTGCACGAGGGCTGCCACGCGGTCGTCGCAGCCCGGGTGCGGGCGCACATGGAGATCGACATCGCGACGATCGAGAAGGGCAGCGACTACCTCGGCATGGTCGCGAGCATCCCGCCGGAGGACCAGTTCACCCGGTGGCGCTCGGAGTACGAGGCGGACATCCTCGTCTCGCTGGCGTCGCTGGCCGGGGAGCGGATGTTCTTCGACGGCGACAGCTCGTCCGGCGTCTCCGGGGACCTCGAGTCCGCGACGACGGTGGCCTCCTTCATGGAGGGCTTCTGGGGCATGGGTGCGACGGTGTCGTCGTACTCCTCCGCCCGGCGGCTGGAGGTCGGCTCGCCCGGTGGCGGACGCGGCGCGGGGAAGGACGAGAAGCCCGAGGCGATGCTCCGGCGTGCGTTGGCGGACCGGATCGAGGACCACCTCGCGACCCTGCTGGACCGGGCCGAGGAGATCCTGCGGGACAACCGTTCGTCGGTGCTCGCCCTGGCCCACGCCCTGGAGACGCACAAGACGCTGACCGGCGAGGACGTCGAGGCCGTGATGAACGGCCGCGAGGGCCCGACCGTCGACGGCCGGGTCTACGCGGACCCGGAGTTCCAGCGCCGGCTCGAGGAGTACCACGCGGCCGCGGCGGGGGCGCACCGCGCACACGCCCAGATCCGCCTGGCGCTGCCCGCGTCGCACCGGGAACGCGACGAGGGCACCTCCGCCGCGGCCACTCCCGCCCCCTGACCTCGCGTCATGGAGCCACAACGCGGTCCGGCGGCCCCGGAACTCGCGTTGTGGCTCCTTGACGCGGTCGGCCGGACGGGCGGTGGGATCATCCGGGGGTGAGTACGCCGCCATCGGACGCCGTGGACGTCGGCCCGGAGACCGGGCCGACCGAGTGGGCGGTGCCGGGGCAGGTCGGCGTCGGGCCCTGGCCTGGCGGGCGGGAGGCCTGGCCCGTCGACGAGCGCTACGACCCCGAGCTGCTCGAGCACGGGGACCGGCGCAACGTCGTCGACGCCTACCGGTACTGGCGGCGGGAGGCGGTCGCGGCGGACCTCGCCACCCGCGGCCACCCGTTCCACGTGGCGATCGAGAACTTCGCCCACGACCACAACATCGGCACCGTCGTCCGCACGGCCAACGCGTTCGCCGCGGCGGGCGTGCACATCGTCGGCCGGCGGCGGTGGAACCGGCGCGGCGCCATGGTCACCGACCGCTACCAGCAGCTCCACCATCACCCGGACGTCGCCGGCGTGCGCGACTTCGCCGCGGAGCACGGCCTGGTGCTGGTCGCGGTGGACAACACCCCCGGAGCGGTGCCGCTGGAGACGACCGAGCTGCCCCGCGAGTGCCTGCTGCTGTTCGGCCAGGAGGGCCCCGGGCTGACCGCGGAGGCGCGCGCGGCGGCGGGCCTCGTGGTGTCGATCGCGCAGTTCGGCTCCACCCGCTCGATCAACGCCGGGGTGGCCGCGGGGATCGCCATGCACGCGTGGGTCCGTGCGCACGGCGACCTCTCCCGGGCCTGGTGACCGCCCCGCTCTACCCGGCGAGCCCGCTCTTCACCCGGCGGCTGAGCTCGTCCGCGAGGATGGCGCCGACGACGGGCGTCCCTCGGATCCCGCCACCGGCAGGACGAGGGCATCAGGGGTGACCCCGGACGGGAGGGGCTGCGATGATCGCCGCGTGGCACGCAGACACGCCCCGGCACGGAACCGGGTCTGGGCCGAGCGGGCGGCGGAGGCCGAGCGCGCCGTCCGGAGCCGCTCGCTGCGCCGGCTCGCCGTCGTCCCCGGGACCCGGATCGGGCGGGTCGCCACGAACCGTCCGGTGGGCCCGCGCACCCTGCTCGGTCCGTGGCACTACTGGTGGCAGGCGCACCTGCTGGACTGCCTGCTCGACGCCCAGCTGCGCGAGCCCTCGGACCGCCGCGGCCGCGAGCTCGCCGCGCTCGTCCGCGGGATCCGGCTGCGCAACCTCGGCCGCTGGACCAACGACTACTACGACGACATCGCCTGGTTGGCCCTGGCCGTGCGGCGGGCCGGCGTCCGGCTCCGGCGGACCGGGCCGAATGCCGTCGCCGCGATCACCGCGCAGCTACGCGCGGGCCACACCCCGGACGGCGGTGGCGGCATCTGGTGGCGCCGGGGCGACGACTTCAAGAACGCCCCGGCGAACGGTCCAGCGGCGATCCTGCTGGCCAGGACCGGGGACGTCGCCCGCGCCGTCGCGATCGTCGACTGGATGGCCGCGACCCTCGTCGATCCGGAGACCGGCCTGGTCCGGGACGGGATCCGGCCCGACCCGGTGACGGGGGTCTGGGCCGTCGAGGGCCTGGCCTACACCTACTGCCAGGGCGTCTACCTGGGCGCCTGCGTCGAGTTGGCCGAACGCGACGGGGACCCGCGCTGGGCGCGCCGCGCCGCGGCCGTCGTCGAGGCGGTCCGGGAGCACCTGGCGGAGCCGGACGGGGTGATCGGCGGCTACGACGACGGCGGGGACGGCGGCCTGTTCAACGGCATCCTGGCCCGCTACCTGGCGGACGCGGCGGTCCGGCTGCCGGCGCTCGCCCCCACGGCCGCGCACCTGGTGACGGCGAGCGCGGAGCGGGCGTGGGAGAACCGGGCCGCCGACGCCTCCGGCCCGGTGCTCGCCCACGACTGGCGGCGTCCCGCGCGCCGACCACGGGCCGGGACGCCGGAGTCCGCGCTGTCCGTGCAGCTCTCGGGCTGGATGCTGCTCGAGGCCGCCGCCCGCCTGGAGCGAGGCCGGTAGTACGAGGAGGGCGCTCTCAGAGCTGCCCGGGCGAGGGCTCGGCGGCCTCGTCGACGGGCTTGCGCATCTCCTGACGGAACCGCACCAGCCCCAGCACCGTCCCGACCACGAAGAACGCGATCGCGCCGACGACGACCACGTGCTTGACCCACGGGATGCCGTCCAGCGCCCCGGCGCCGTAGAAGCCGAGCATCATCAGCGCCGGCACCCAGAGGACCGCCCCGACGGCGTTGGCCACGATGAACTTCCGGTTGTCCATCCGCGCGGCCCCGGCGATCATCGGCGCCAGCGTGCGGATCCAGGGGATCCACCGGGCGACGATGATCGACCAGAAGCCTCGCCGGTCCAGGAACGCCCCGGCCCGGTCCAGGTTCGCCCGGTTGAGCATCTTCCCGTCCTTGCGGGCCAGCAGCCGGGTCCCGGTGTAGCGCCCGACGAGGTAGCCGACCTGGTTGCCGGCCACCGCGGCGCCGGTGGCGACCGCGGCGAGCAGCCAGGCGCCGCCCTCGTGGCCGTGCGCCGCGAGCACGACGCCCGCGGCGACCAGCAGGGAGTCCCCGGGCAGGAACAGCCCGACGACGAACGCGCACTCCAGGAACACGAAGGCCAGGACGACGATCCAGACGGTGACCGGCCCCGCGGAACCGAGCGGCTCGAAGGCGAGGTAGCGGTCTGCAGGCGTCATCGTCGTCTCGGATCTCCTGAAGGGGCGCCGGAAGGGAGGTTCGGCCGGCGCCGTCGCGTGCGTCAGCGGGCGTGCGCGCCCTTGGGGCGGTCACGCCGCGCCCGCAGGATCTCGATGATGATCGGGATCACCGAGAGGAGCACGATGAGGATGAGCATCAGCTCGATGTTGTTCTTGACGACGTCGAACTGGCCGAGGAAGTAGCCGAGCACCGTGACGCCGGCGGCCCAGGCGACGCCGCCGATCAGCGAGTACGTCAGGTAGCGCTTGGCCTCCATCTGCCCGACGCCCGCCATGACGGTGATGAAGGTCCGCACGACCGGGACGAAGCGGCCCAGCACGATCGCCCGGTTGCCGTACTTGTCGAAGAACTCCTGCGTCTTCGCCACGTGACTCGGCTTGAACAGCCTGCTCTTCGGCTTGTCGAAGATCGCGGGCCCGGCCTTGCGGCCGATCGCGTACCCCGTGGCGTTCCCGGCGAACGCGGCCACGACCAGGATCAGACAGGTGAGCCACAGCGGCGTCCTGATCGCGCCGCTCGCCACGAACAGGCCCGCCGTGAACAGCAGCGAGTCACCGGGCAGGAAGAAGCCGAGGAGCAGGCCGCACTCGGCGAAGACGATCAGCGCCAGGCCGACGAGCGCCCAGGGGCCGAGCCATTCGATGATGGTGTCGGGCTTCAGCCATTCGGGGCCGAGCGCGAGAGTCGTGGTGGCGAGAGGCGTCACAGGGCACGACGGTACCGGTCGGCCCCCTCAGCCGATCGGGGGCAGTACTCCCGGGAGCAGGATGGAGATCAGCGCGAGCCCGCACCCGAGCACCGCGCCGGCCAGCAGGGCGATCAGCAACGGCCAGAGGATCGGCCCGAGCGCGCTCCCGGGCGCCGCCCGGCCGCGGTCGGGGGCCGTCCACGGGGCGGCAGGCGGGCCGGGGGTGTGCTGCGGCGGCGGCTGGTACCGGGTGGCCGACGGGCCGGGTTCCGGCACGTAGGGCGCAGAACCGCCGGACTGTGACGCGTGGGCGCGCATTGCCTCCGCCAGCCGCTGCTCCGGATCCGGCGCGGGGTACGGCGGGGGTCCTCCCGGCCGGCTCACGGCGTCCCCCTCCCGTCCATTCAGCGTCCCCCGGATCGTTCCGCGAGCACCCGGGCGACCGTGTCGAGGGCCCGGCTGGCGGTCGATTTCACGGTGCCCCGGCTGATCCCGGCGGCCTCGGCGATCTCCGCCTCCGAGAGCCCACCGTAGTAGCGCAGTACGAGGACCTCACGCTGTCGGGGCGGGAGCGACCCCAGGGCGTCGACCACCGACTGGTGTTCCGCGGACAGCATGGCCAGCGACTCCGCGGAGCGCGCGTTGACGCCGTGCGGCGCGACGTACTCCCGGGCGGTGCGGCGGCGCCGGAGAACGGACCGCGACCCGTTGACGACCGCGGTGCGCAGGTACGCGACGGCCGCGGCCTCGTCCCGCAGCCCCGACCAGTGCCGGTGCAGGCCGGTGAAGGCCTCCTGGACGACGTCCTCGGCGGTGGCGGGCTGGTCCACGAGCAGGACGGCCAGCCGGATGAGCCGCATCCGGTGGTCCCGGTAGAGGTCCGCGAGCGTCAGCGGGGCCGGTGGCGCCCCCGCCGGCGGGGCCGCGGGCGGGGCCACCGTCGGGTCCGGGCGGCTGTCGATCCGCCGCAGCCGGGTGAGGGTGCGCTCGACAGCACCCTCGGCGCCGCTGTCGCCCGCGACGTCGAGCCGGCCGTCGATCCGGCCCTCGATCCGGTCCCCCACGCCGTCAGCTTAACGGCGAGGTCGATCAGGGGTCCTCACCGCGCGTCCCGGGTAGGCGATACTGGCTGCCGAAATACGTGGACGTCGAGGAGGTCAACCATGCCGATCGCCACTCCCGAGATCTACAACGAGATGCTGGACAAGGCGAAGAGCGGTGAGTACGCCTACCCGGCCATCAACGTGACCAGCACGGAGACGCTGAACGCGGCCCTGCGCGGCTTCGCCGAGGCGGGCAGCGACGGCATCGTCCAGGTGTCCACCGGCGGTGCCGAGTTCCTCTCCGGGACCCGGGTCAAGGACATGGTCACGGGTGCGGTCGGGCTGGCCGAGTTCGCCCATGTGGTCGCGGACAAGTACCCGATCAACGTGGCATTGCACACCGATCACTGCCCCAAGGACAAGCTGGACAGCTTCGTCCGGCCGCTCATCAGGATCAGCCAGGAGCGCGTCGCGAAGGGTCTGAACCCGCTCTTCCAGTCCCACATGTGGGACGGGTCGGCGGTGGAGTCGAGGAGAACCTGAAGATCGCGGCGGAGCTGCTCGAGGAGGCGGCGAAGGCGAAGATCATCCTCGAGGTCGAGATCGGTGTCGTGGGCGGCGAGGAGGACGGCGTCGCGCACGACATCAACGAGAAGCTCTACACCGCGCCGGGCGACTACGAGCGCGTGGTCGAGGTGCTCGGCGCCGGGGAGAAGGGCCGTTACCTGCTGGCCGCGACCTTCGGCAACGTGCACGGCGTCTACAAGCCGGGCAACGTGAAGCTGCGCCCGGAGATCCTGAAGCAGGGGCAGGAGGTCGCGCGGGAGAAGCTCGGCCTGAGCCACGGCGAGAAGCCGTTCGACCTGGTCTTCCACGGCGGCTCCGGCTCGCTGCTGGAGGAGATCCACGAGGCGCTCACCTACGGCGTCGTGAAGATGAACGTGGACACGGACACCCAGTACGCGTTCACCCGGCCCATCGCCGACCACATGTTCAAGAACTACGACGGCGTGCTGAAGGTGGACGGCGAGGTCGGCAACAAGAAGGCCTACGACCCGCGCGTCTACATGAAGAAGGCCGAGGTCGCGATGTCCGAGCGCGTCATCGAGGCCTGCGAGTCCCTGAAGTCCACAGGGAAGTCGCTGGCGGGCTGACCCGCGGGGATGCTCCGGGCCCGAGGAGGCAGTATGTCGGCATGAGTGTGCACGGCAACCTTCTCGGCCCGGAGCCGACCCGCCTCCCGATCGATCCCGCGGCGGCCGCGCTGGAGAACGGTGAGGACCCGGCCGACGTGGCCGCGGCCAGCCCGTCGTCGGTGATCGCCTGGGCCACCCTCGCCGAGAACTCGCTCGCCGAGGGCGCCTCGATCACCGCCTACGCCTATGCCCGCACCGGGTACCACCGCGGCCTGGACCAGCTCCGGCGCAACGGCTGGAAGGGCTTCGGCCCGATCCCGTGGTCGCACGAGCCCAACCGCGGCGTCCTGCGGGCGCTCGCCGCGCTGCTGCGCGCGTCCGAGGCGATCGGCGAGACGGACGAGGTCGAGCGCCTCCGCGCCTTCATCGCGGAGTCCGACCCGACGGCGCCGTCCGCGCTCGGCCTGGCCTGACGACCGTGCTCCGCCGGGTGCGCTCCCGGGCCCGCTCGCGGCTGCAGCTCGGCGGACGGCGGCTGCGGGTCTCGGCGCTGCCGATCCTGCAGTGCGCCGTGGCGGCCGGGCTGTCCTGGTGGGTCGCGAACGACCTGGTCGGGCACGACCGGCCCTTCTTCGCGCCGGTCGCCGCGGTCCTGTGCCTCGGCGTCTCCCTCGGGACGCGGCGCCGGCGGGTGGTCGAGCTCGTCGTCGGGGTCAGCCTCGGCGTGCTCGTCGGGGACCTGCTGATCTCCGCGATCGGCTCGGGGACCTGGCAGATCGCGCTGGTCGTGGCGCTGGCGATGGCGGCCGCGGTGTTCACCGACGGGGCCACGCTGATCGTCGCGCAGGCCGGCTCGTCCGCCGTGCTCGTCGCGACGCTGCTGCCGCCCGGAGGCGTCGGTGGGATCAATCGCGCCCTCGACGCGGTGATCGGCGGCGCGGTCGGGCTGCTCGTCGCCGCAGTCCTGCCGTCGCACCCGCTCGGCCCCGTCCGCCGGCAGGCCCACGCGGTTCTCGACGAGCTCGCGGGCGTCCTGTTCGGCATCGCGGACGCCCTGCGCGGACGGGACCCGGAGGCGGCGAGCGCGGCGCTCGCCCGGGCCCGGCGGAGCCAACCCCTGATCGACGCGCTGCGGGCCGCCCTGGCCTCGGGCCGCGAGGTGACGTCGGTGGCCCCCCTGCGCCGCCCGCACCGCCGCGCGCTGCTCCGGTTCACCGAGCTCGCCGAGCGCACGGACTACGCGATGCGCAACGCCCGGGTGCTCGCCCGGCGCGCGGTCACGGCCATCGGGGACGACGAGCCCGCCGTCGAGGAGCTGGCCGACGCCGTCGCGCAGCTGGGTACGGCGGTGCAGAAGCTGACCGAGCAGATCGGGGAGGACGGGGACCGGGCGAAGGCCCGCGAACCGATCCTCGAGCTCGTCCACGACTCGCCGGTCCTCGGCGACGGGGCCGGTGACCGCGGGGTGTCCGAACAGGTCATGATCGCGCAGCTCCGCTCGATCGCGATCGACCTCCTGCAGGCCACCGGCCTGACCCGGCAGGCCGCCCAGGCAGCCCTGCGCGCCCAGCTCTGAGCGTTGCGCGGGGGTGCACGGAGCGCTCTGCGCACACCCGCGCTATCGGGCCAGCCGCAGCTCGCGCCCGGCCCAGCGGTCCCGGAGCCGGCGGTCGTGGCTCGCGACGATCACCGCGCCCGGGCCGGTCCCCAGCGCCTCCTCCAGCTCGTCCGACAGGCGCGGCGAGAGGTGGTTGGTGGGCTCGTCGAGCAGCAGCAGCTCCGGCGGGTCCGCGAGCAGCAGCGCGAGGGCGAGGCGCCGGTGCTGCCCGACGGACAGCTCGCCGACCGGGCGGCCGACGTCACGGGGCGCCACCAGGCCCAGCGACGCCAGGGGCACTCGTTCGGCGTGCTCCGGCCCGAGGGCCGCGGCGTAGACGTCCCGGACGGTGCGGTCCGGCCGCGGGAACACGGTGTCCTGGGCCAGCAGCCCGGCCCGCAGTCCCCGGCGGCGGTGCAGCGTCCCATCGGTGATCCCGAGACGTCCGGCGAGCACCGCGAGCAGCGTCGACTTGCCCGACCCGTTCGGCCCGGTGACCAGCAGTCGCTCGGTCGCGGAGACGTCCAGCCGGTCCAGGGTGAGCCGGCCGGGGACGCGCACGTCCCGCAGTGCCAGCAGCGGAGCCGTACCGCGGGGCGCCGCCAGGTTCTCCACGCGGAACCGCAGCGGCTCCGGCGGCCGGCGCACCTGGTCCCGGGTCAGCTCGTCGAGCCGGCGGGTGGCGTTGCGGACCCGCCGGGCGATCTGGTGCTGGACCCGCTCGCCCTTGTACCCGTACGCCATCTTCTCGTTGTCCCGCTTCGGGCGGTCGGGGGCGACCCGGTGCGCGGTGACGCCGACCGAGTGGCGGAGCTGGCCGAGCTCCTCCTGCTCCTCGGCGAACCGCCGTTCCCAGCGCTCCCGCTCGGCGTGCTTCTCGGCGAGGTAGTCCGAGTAGCCGCCGCCGTAGCGGGTCGGTCCGTTCACGGCCGGGTCGAGATCGATCACGTCCGTGCAGACGGCGTCGAGGAACGCCCGGTCGTGGCTCGCCGCCACCACGACGCCGGGCAGTCCCCGCAGCTGCTCCTCGAGGAAGGCCGCGGCGTCGTCGTCGAGGTGGTTGGTGGGTTCGTCGAGGAGCAACGCCGCGGGCCGGCGCAGCAGCAGGGCCGCCAGCCCGAGGCGGCTGCGCTGCCCGCCGGAGAGCGTCCCGAGGGCGCGGTGGAGCGCGATCCCGCCGAGCCCCAGCCCGGCCAGGACGAGCCCGGCGCGCCGGTCGGCGTCCCAGACGTCGTGGTCCTGGGCCCACCCGAGGAGCTCGCCGTAGCGCTGCAGGGCGTCGGGCCGGTCCAGGTGCGCGCTCAGCTCGTCGAGCTCCGCGACCGCGGCGCGGGCGACGCGCAGCGCGTCGTCGACCACGTCCGAGACCGTCGACGCCGGGTCGTACGGCATCTCCTGATGCAGGAACCCGAGTTCCGGCGGCCGGACGACGAAGCCGCCGTCCGGCTCGTCGACGCCCGCGAGCAGGCGCAGCAGCGTGGACTTGCCGACGCCGTTCTCCCCGATCAGGCCGATCCGCCGGCCGGGGGCCGCGGCGAGGGAGACGCCGTCGAGGACCCGGCGGCCGCCGAGGTTCCGGACGAGGTCGTGCGCGAGGAGGGCTGCTGCAGGCATGGGGACACCACCGGTGATCACAGGTGTGCGCCCGCCGGGCGTGGAGCCGCGGTCGCGGGCGGGGATGGTGTCAGTGCCTCATGTCTCCCGCAGCATCGCGCGGACCGCGGGAGGCCCGCAACCGATTTACGACCTTCCGGCTGGACGTCGAGGGGTTCCTCACCCGGATCGGACTCCCGCGGCTCGCCGACTCGGCCGTGCCCCACCGCATCACCGGCGACTGCAGCGGGCGGCCCCGACGCGAGCCGTCGACTTCACGTCCCGGAGCCGTTCCGTCCCGGTGACCCAGCGGACACAATGGGAGCGCCACACTGGCGCGGGCGCATGGGCGCCCTCGGGTGCACGTCCAGGTCGGCCGGGGATGTCGGGAAGGTCTAGGGGACATGCAGTTCTTGATCAAGTGGGTGCTCGCTCCGCTCGTGCGGGTCGTGTGGCGGCCCCGGGTGCACGGCGCGCGGCGGGTCCCGCTCCACGGCCCGGTGATCTTCGCGTCCAACCACCGCGCCGCGGTCGACACCGCGGTGATCCCCCTCGTCACCCCCCGCCCCGTCGCGTTCCTGGGCAAGGCGGAGTACTTCACGGGCTGCGGGATCAAGGGCAGGCTGCTCGCTCGGTTCCTCACCGCCCTCGGTTATGTCCCGGTGGACCGGGCCAACGCGAAGGCCGGGCTCGCCGCGCTCGACGCCGGGCGGAAGGTCCTCGAGCAGGGCGGCGCGTTCGGCATCTACCCCGAGGGCACGCGCTCGCTCGACGGCCGGCTGCACCGTGGGCACACCGGTGTCGCCTCCCTGGCGCTGTCCACCGGCGCGGTCGTCGTCCCGGTGGCGCTGCTCGGCACGGACAAGGTGCAGCCCGTCGGCGCGAAGCTGCCGCGGATCGCGCCGGTCGAGGTGCGCTTCGGCGAGCCGTTGGACTTCAGCCGCTACGAGGGCCTGGAGAACTCCGCCGCCATCCGCCGGGCGGTCACGGACGAGATCATGGACGCCATCGCGGAGCTTCTCCGGCGCCGAGTACGTGGACAGCTACCACCGCCGCCCCGGCGACCAGGCCGCCGCCTGACCGGACCGTCCTCTGCTCGCCGCGAAGGTCGTACCAGCGCGGTCGGAGACGCAGCCACGTCACGCTCCCGGTGATCAGGTGGCCCCGGAAGGACATGCGCCGGGTCGTCACAGAACGAGCGAGGGCCGGTGACCATCCGGAAGGATCGGCGCATGACGGATCTCGCCGACGCGCTCGCGTCCGAGCTCGACCGTGAGCTGCACGACGTCGACGCGCGGCTGGCGGCGGCCTACCCGGGTGACGCCGGGTCGCGGCAGCCGGTGCACACCGTCTACGTCCCCGCGGACCGCTACACCAGGGACACCGCCGCGCGCTGGGGCGCCGAGGCGCTCGCCGCGCTCGACGCCCACGCCCCGGACCTCTCAGACGTCTGGGGCGTGCCGGACGAGCTGGCCGGCGAGCTCACCGACCGGGTCCGGCGCAAGCTCGGCACCGAGCCGATCGAGGACCTGCGCATCGACCTCGAGGACGGCTACGGCACCCGGTCCGACGCGGAGGAGGACGCCGAGGCCGAGCGCGCCGCCGTCGAGCTCGCCGCGTCGGTCGCAGCCGGCACCGCCCCGCCGTTCACCGGTCTCCGCTTCCGCAGCTTCGAGGCCCCGACCCGGCGGCGCGGCATCCGCACCCTCGCCGGCTTCGTCGGCGCGCTGGTGAAGGCGGGCGGGATCCCGGACGGGTTCGTGCTCACGCTGCCCAAGGTGACGGCCGTCGAGCAGGTCGGCGCCCTGGTGCGGGTGCTGGAGGCGCTGGAGGCAGAGCACGGGATCGCGCCGCTCCGGTTCGAGATCCAGGTCGAGACCCCGCAGTCGGTCCTCGGCCCCGACGGCGCGTCCCCGCTGCCCCGAATGATCGCCGCGGCGGCGGGCCGGTGCACCGGCCTGCACTACGGCACCTACGACTACTCGGCCTCGCTCGGGATCGCCGCGCGGTACCAGAGCATGGAGCACCCGGCGGCGGACCACGCCAAGGCGGTCATGCAGCTCGCCGCGGCGGGCACCGGCGTCCGGCTCTCCGACGGCTCGACGAACCGGATCCCGGTCGGGGACGGGGCGGCGGTGCACGTGGCCTGGGCGCTGCACGGCCGGCTCGTCCGGCGCTCCCTCGAACGCGGCTTCTACCAGGGCTGGGACCTGCACCCGGCCCAGCTGCCGAGCCGCTTCGTCGCCGTGCACCTGTTCTACCGGGACGGCGCGGGGTCCGCGGGGGCCCGGTTGAAGGCGTACCTCGAGCGGGCGGAATCGGGCTTCATGGACGAGCCCGCCACCGCCGTCGCCCTTGCCGGGTTCCTGCTGCGGGGCGTGGACTGCGGAGCCCTGGACGTCGACGAGGTGGAACGTGCGACCGGCACGGACCGTGACCATCTGGCCGTCCTGGCTCGTCGTCGCGCCTGACACGGAGGGGCCGGTCGCGCTCAGTGCGCGCAGATGATCGCCGGCACGTTGGCGCCGAGCTCGCCGAACGACGAGCGGCAGACCACGGGATAGGGCGTGCCGGTCGCCTGGCTGGGCCGGGCGACGAGGTTGCAGAGGAAGTAGACGATCCCGATGCCGACCAGCAGCGCGATGAGAACCTGCCAGGCCGCGAGGCCGAGGGCGAACAGGCTGCCGGCCGTGACGTACCCGCCGACGCTGTGCACGTCGGACATACAGAAGGCGAAGAAGTTGTACGACTTCCACGTCTGCTTCTCGAGTGGGGCGAGGTCGGAATTGGTGAGGCGCGGGTCGTGGTCCGCCTTCACCTCACCCGGGGTGCCGCTGGTGGCCACCGGCGTGCCGCCGGTCTCCACCGCCGTCGGTTCCGTCATCCGTGTCCCCGTCCTCCGCGTCGACGAGTGCCCGATCGATATCGGAAGCAACGGTAGGTGAACGAGTTCCCGCTGGGATGGATGATCCGATTTCTTCACATGGATGTGAGACTCGGCAGTAAGAACTCGACATATATCCGCTCAGGGAATCTGGAAATTGCGCAGGATCCCGGTTTAGGGCTTCGCCGGCGGGGTCGCGAACTCCCCGCGCGAGCCGGTGCGCAGGCCCAGTGCCACCAGGGTCTCCACGGTCCGGGTAGCCGCCGCCACCCCGTCGACCACCGGTACCCCGACCGCGTCGGAGATCTGCGAGGCGAGGTCCGCCATACCCGCGCAGCCGAGCACGACGGCGTCCGCGGCGTCCTCGACGACGGCGCGCCGGCACTCCTCGGTGATCACCCGGCGGGCGTCCGACGCCGGGTCCTCCAGCTCGAGGACCCCGATCTCACACGCCCGGACGTTGCGCAGGAACCGGGACGCGCCGTAGATCTCGGCCAGGTCCCGGGCCCGCCCGATGGTCCGGCCCAGCGTCGTGACCACGCTGAACCCGCGGCCGAGGTAGCAGGCGGTGCGCATCGCGGCCTCGGCGATCCCGACGACCGGGCCGCGCGCCAGCTCCCGCGCGGCATCGAGCCCGGGATCGCCGAAACAGGCGACGACGTACCCGTCGGATCCCGCCCGCTCGCCGGCGGCGATCTCCGCGAGCAGCCCCGGCACGGCCAGCGCCTCGTCGTAGTGGCTCTCGATCGAGGCCGGGCCCATCGACGGCGTGACGGCGTGGACCACGGTGCCCGGACCCGCGACCTGGGCGGCGCACTTGCCGATCGTCGTCGTCATCGACTCCGTCGTGTTCGGGTTGATGATGGTGATGAGCATGCCCGCCTCCTTCGTTCCGTCTCGCCCGGTGTGGATTCGCCACGGTAGGTGTTGCGGGTACCGGAGGAATCACAGCGGCTCTACGTTACGTTCGTGTGAATCGATTGCCCGCGCTCATTCCCGCGGGTTTCGATCCGTCCCCGTGCGCGGGTGCACCCGGGGAGGAAGGGCGCCGAGCGGTAGGGACTTCCCAGGAGGAATCGAGCACGTGGCAGGAATCAGCACACACGTCCTGGATGCCGCGCTCGGCCGTCCGGCCTCCGGTGTCCCCGTCTCCCTGGTCTGCCCGGACGGAACGGTGTACAGCGGCGTGACCGACGAGGACGGCCGGGTCGGCGACCTGTTCACCGGCCCGCTCGCGGCAGGGGTGCACCGCGCGACGTTCGACACGGGCACCTACTTCGCGGCGACCGGGCAGGCGGGGTTCTTCCCGGAGGTGACGCTGGCGTTCACCGTCGACCCGGTGCGCGGGCACCACCACGTGCCGCTCCTGCTCTCGCCGTACTCGTACACGACCTACAGGGGGAGCTGAGACGGACCCGGACTGCCCGGCAGGCCCGGGTCGTCCACCAGCGCGGCTGCGCCGCCCGTGCGCGGAAACGTTGCCAGGGCGACGATTTCCGCGCACGAGCGCCGGAGGCGCCTCCCCGAGGGCTCCGGGGTCGACCCGGAGGCGCGCCCGGGGTGGCCGGCCGCGAGCCGGGCGTGGCCAAGCCCGAACAAGCCCTCCCGCAGGGTGTCGCCGGTGTACTCGGGGCGGCCGTGCACTCACAGGGTCAGGGGCGGCGGGGGGCGAAGGCGTCGAGGAGCTCCTGGGGCCAGCCCCGGCGGTCCGCGGCGCGCAGGGCACCGGCGACCAGTGCCCGGTCCAGGCCCGCACCCGTGAGGGCGTCCCGTAGGTGCATCGGGGGCAGGGCGTCCAGCCAGCGGTGGGCCGCGGTCTCGACGCCGCCGTCGCTGAGCTCGCCGTTCGCCCGGAGCCGGGCGAACCCGCCGTCCGGATAGATGTCGATCTTCAGGTGGGTGACGGTCGGAGCGCCGGGACCGATCCCGAAGCGGTGCGGCGTGTCCGGGCGGACGGTCCGCCGCGGCACGAGCGGCGTCCAGACCCGGGACGCGAGCGCATCCGGATCCGGGTTCGGCGAGTCCACCCGGGTGCCGCTGATCTGCACCTCCCCCGGCGCGTTGCCCACGAAGTGGCTGGTGTCGAACTCGATGTCCCGGAGCCGGCTCGGCCCCGACAGCTTGACGATCACCCAGTCGTTGCCGTCGTCGCGGCGCCGCGCGGTCTCCCAGCCCTCGCCCATCGTGCGGGCGGGTCCGGGGAGCAGCAGGTTCGCCGGCGAGGAGTAGAACATGTCCGAGCAGGACACCACGAGCCCGCCGCGGTCCTGCGCCGCGAGGTCGACGGTGCCGTGCAGCAGCCGCGGGTCCACGACCGCCTCGCCGTGCACCCGGAACCGCGCGACCCCGCCGTCCGGGTAGATCGTCAGCCGCGCGTGCGTCCACCGGTGGGGGCTGTGGACGTCGTAGACGTTGGGCCGGCCGCCCTTGGCCGGTGACCGCTCGACGAGGGTCTCCCACTCGGCCGCCGCCAGCTCGGCGGGACCGGGGTAGTCCTCCAGCGCGGTGCCCTCCACCGAGATCTCCGGCGGGTAGTTGCCGCGGAAGTACGCCGTGTCCACGACGACGCCGTGCACGATCCCCGGGATGCCGAGGCGGACGATCGCGTGGTCCGAACCGGGCTCGCGTCGCCGCCGGGTCTCCCAGCCGTCGTAGACCTTCCCGCGGTAGCCGAACTCGGTTCGCGGCTGCACCGGCCCGGGCATGACGAGCGCCGCCCGGTCCGCGAAGAAGTCGTCGTTCGCGGCGATCACGGCCCCGCCCAGCCGGCGGGCGGCCAGGTCCGGGAGCTGCACGAAGTCCGCGTCCATGTCCGGCCCGTCGAGGCGGGTGGACTCGGTACGAGGGGCGGGTCGGGTGCTCGGCCGGGTCATCGGGCTCCTCGTCGCAGCAGTCGTCCGGCGGGTGGGTCGGACACGTCAATCCTGGCCCCGCGCAGCCACGTCCGTCGAACCACCCCGGAGAGGGCGCGGCCGTCGTACGGGCTGACCGGGTTGCGGTGCGCGAGCCGGTGGACGTCGACGACGAACGCCGCGTCCGGCGCGAACACGCAGAGGTCCGCGTCCCCGCCGAGGGCGATCGACCCCTTGTGCGTCAGCCCCGCCAGCTTCGCGGGCCGCTCCGCCATCCATCCGACGACCTGGGCGAGCGAGTGCCCTCGCACGCGCGCCCCGGACCACACCGCCGGCAGCCCGATCTGCAGCGTCGCGATGCCGCCCCAGGCCGTGCCGAAGTCCTCGGTCTCGCGCTGCTTGAGCTCGGCGGTGCAGGGCGAGTGGTCCGAGACGACGATGTCGATGATGCCGTCGGTCAGGCCGCCCCAGAGCCGCTCCCGGTTCTCCGCCTCAGACGCCGGCGTCGTGCAGGCCGCGCAGCTCGTGCTCGTTGCCCGGCACCGCTCCGCCCCAGAACCCGACGTCGACGAACGCCTCGTGCTCGGCGGACTTGCGCTTCACCTCCGGGGCCGTGACGTCGATCGTCGGCGGGATCGAGTTGAGCGGCATGTCGACGAGGGTGGTGATCCCGCCGAGCGCGGCCGCCTTCGTCGCCGACGCGAACCCTTCCCACTCAGTGCGGCCCGGCTCGTTGACGTGCACGTGGGTGCCGACGAGGCCGGGGAGCAGCACCTCGTCGTCGGGCAGGTCGACCAGCTCGCGGGTGTCCTCGGCGATCGGCGAGTCGTAGGGCTCGATCGCGACGATCAGGCCGTCCCGCACGCCGACACAGCGGTCCACCTCGCCGAAGCCGGTGATCACCCGGCGGCCGCGGAGCACCAGATCGAGCATCGGATCTCCTCGTCTCAGGCTTTCTAGGGTCTCCGCGATACGGGGCTAGAAGCCTCTAGCGGAGGACGGGTGCGGGCGCGAGCACCGCGTTCGTCCAGCCGGGATGCGCCGCGACGGCTTCGGCGAGCCCGCGCTGCGCGACCACGGCATCCGGCCCGACGGCCGTGGCGAGCGAGCCGCGTCGGGCGAGTGGGGTGAGCGACCACCAGTCCCCCGCGACGCCGGACCCGGGGTCGTCGCCCCAGATCAGCACCTCGGTACCGAGCACCCGCCGCCCGGCGAGATGAGCGGCCGACCGCCCGAGGGGGGCGCAGCGTGCCCCGCCCCAGTGCCCGCGACGCGTTCCGCTGCGCGACCGACGGCGTGCGCGCGTCGAGCTCCCCGTCCAGCTCGGCCCAGGTCGCCGCTCGAGTGGCGCAAGCGGCGCTGGTTGACGCTTGAGCGGCTCCGGCGTCAGCCGCCCGGACCGCCGAAGCCGCCGCGAAGGCCGCCCCGACCAGTTCACCTCGGTGGACGGGCCGATGACCAGCGCGGGGTCGATGCCGTCCATCGTGTCCGGCTTGCCGGCCTTGCCGATGCCGACGGGCCGTCCGTGATCCCGACGTCCGCCTTGACGACGCCCCAGTGGTCCAGCACGACGGCGCCGGTGATCACCAGGTCGGGGGCGCCCTGGGCGGAGGTGACCGCGGACTGCCCCATGGACTCGCGGATGACCTTGCCCCCGCCGAACAACACCTCGTCGCCCGAGGCGGCGCCGCGGCTGCGGTCCTCGGTGACCTCGATGAGCAGGTCGGTGTCCGCGAGACGGATGCGGTCGCCGGTCGTCGGGCCGAAGAGGTCCGCGTACCGGCCGCGCTCGACGCTCGTCATGAGCCGTAGGTCCTCTCGGTCGGCTCGGGGCCCCGCTCGTCCAGCTCACCGGAGTACTCGACCCGCAGGCCGGGGACCACACGCGCGCCGGCCAGCGGCACGAGCGTGACCTCCTTCTCGACGCCCGGCTCGAACCGCACCGAGGTGCCCGCCGGGATGTCGAGGTGCGTGCCCCAGGCGGCCTCGCGGTCGAACGCGAGGCCCGGGTTGACCGCGGCGAAGTGGAAGTGCGAGCCGACCTGGACGGGCCGGTCCGCCTTGTTGGAGACGACGAGCGTGGTCCGCTCGCGTCCGGGGTTGAGCTCGACGGGCTCGCCGCCCGGGATGATCTGCCCGGGGGCCCAGCCGTCCGGGGTACCGCCACCGCCGGCCATCAGACGATCGGGGAGTGGACGGTGACGAGCTTCGTACCGTCCGGGAACGTGGCCTCGACCTGCACCGAGTCCAGCATCTGGGGGATGCCGTCCATGACGTCGGCACGGCCCAGGACCTCTCGGCCGCTGCTCATCAGCTCGACGACGGTGCGGCCGTCCCACGCGCCCTCCAGGACGTGATCGGTGATCAGGGCCACCGCCTCCGGGTGGTTGAGGCGCAGGCCGCGGGCCTTGCGGGCTCGGGCCACGTCCGCCGCGACGTGGACGAGCAGCTTGTCCCGCCCCTGGGGGCTCAGGTGCATGGCGACAGTTCTACGGCCCGCTTGTTGCTCACAGATTCCGCGCAGGTTTCGCCGGACAGAGATGAGGTCACCGACGGTGACCTCGTCGTCACCGGACGAGCAGCCAGTCCGACGTGTGCCGGTACCAGGTCCAGCGGGTCACCGTGCGGGGATGCGCCACGCCGTCGACCAGCACGGACGCCTCGACGCACCCGACCTGCAGGGCCCGACCGGTGGCCGCCTTCACCCCGCTCGCCGCGATCGACGAGACGCCGTCCGGGCCCGGTGCCGCACGCAGCCGGCGCACCGTCCCGCGGGCGACCAGCTCGTCGTCGCAGTAGGCCTCGCCCCGGAACCGGCCGATCTCGCCGCGGCCGACCAGGACGCCGCCCACGTCGTCCCGGATCAGGGGCACCGGGGACGCCTTGCCGTCGAGCGCGAGTGCGGCGGCCTGCCCGGTGTCCTTCGGCAGGCCCCAGGCGGCCGCCGCCGCGGAGCGCCGGGAGACGGGCACGTAGGCCACCTCGACCTTCTCCAGCAGCTCCCGTCGCAACAGTCTGACCAGCACGGATCCCAGATCCGCGTCCTCGCCGAGCACGATCAGCCGCCGCGGCGGCGCGTCCTTCAACAGCGGATCGAGGTCACCCTTGCCCGGCCTCGCGGGCACCGCGACGGCCGGAACTCCGGCCAGGACCGCGGGGACCCGTCCGGGACCGGCGGCCGGGCGGCTACCGTAATGCGGGAAACGGGGCCGGATCCTGCGTGCGCAGGTCAGCAGCACCAGTTCCTGATCGATCGAAGCCACGTGATCGGTCATCCTCCCCGCTAGCCAGGACTTGGAGTGTCACATGCCGGCGATCGTGCTGATCGGCGCCCAGTGGGGCGACGAGGGCAAGGGCAAGGCCACCGACATCCTCGGCGGCCAGGTCCAATGGGTGGTGCGCTACCAGGGCGGCAACAACGCCGGCCACACGGTCGTCCTCCCGGACGGCCAGGACTTCGCGCTCCACCTCATCCCCTCGGGCATCCTCACACCGGGCGCCAAGAACGTGATCGGCAACGGGGTGGTGGTCGACCCGGGAGTCCTGCTGGAGGAGCTCGCGGGCCTCGAGGCCCGCGACGTCGACACCAGCGGCCTGCTGATCAGCGCGGACGCGCATCTGATCATGCCGTACCACATCGCCATCGACAAGGTGACCGAACGCTTCCTCGGCAAGGCGAAGATCGGCACCACCGGTCGCGGGATCGGCCCGGCCTACCAGGACAAGGTCGCCCGCGTCGGCGTCCGCGTGGCGGACGTGCTGGACGAGAAGATCCTGCACCAGAAGGTCGAGGCGGCCCTGGCGTTCAAGAACCAGGTGCTGGTGAAGGTCTACAACCGGCGCGCGCTGGACGTCGACGAGGTCGTGGACACCGTCCTCACCCAGGCGCAGGGCTTCACCCACCGCATCGCGGACACCCGGCTGCTGCTGAACAAGGCGCTCGAGGCCGGCGAGACCATCCTGCTGGAGGGCTCGCAGGGCACCCTGCTGGACGTCGACCACGGCACCTACCCGTTCGTGACCAGCTCGAACCCGACGGCGGGCGGCGCGGCCGTCGGCTCCGGAATCGGGCCGAACCGCATCGAGCGGGTCATCGGCATCCTCAAGGCCTACACGACGCGCGTCGGCTCGGGTCCGTTCCCGACCGAGCTGCTCGACGCCATGGGCGAGCACCTGCGCAAGGCCGGCGGCGAGGTCGGCGTCACCACCGGACGTCCGCGCCGCTGCGGCTGGTTCGACGCCGTCGTCGGCCGCTACGCCGCCCGCGTCAACGGCATCACGGACTTCTTCCTCACCAAGCTCGACGTGCTGTCCGGGCTGGACAACGTGCCGATCTGCGTGGCCTACGAGGTCGACGGCAAACGGGTCGAGGACATGCCGATGACCCAGACGGACGTGCACCACGCCGTCCCGGTCTACGAGGAGATGCCCGGCTGGTTCGAGGACCTCTCGGCCTTCCGGACCTTCGAGGAGCTGCCGGCGAACGCCCAGGCCTACGTGCACCGGATCGAGGAGCTCACCGGCGCGCCGGTCTCCGCGATCGGGGTCGGCCCGGGCCGGGACCAGACCATCACCCGCGACGTCTGACGGCCGAGCCGGCCCCGGCCGCCGAAGCCCCTCCGCGAGTCGCGCTCCGGAACCGCGCGAGTCGGGCCCCAGTGCCCCGCGAGTCGCGGTGGAGCCGTCACCGAGCCGCGAAGATCTCCGCGACGCCCGCACGTCCGAGAACGCAGTGACCCGCCCGGCCGTCGCCGGACGGGTCACGCCGTTACCGGGCCGGGACCCTCGGGCCCCTCGACCGTGACCACCCCGTGCTGCCCGGTGTGGATCAGGGGCGCTCGGGTGCGGGTCAGCCGCGGGGCATGATCCAGGCGCCGCGCCCCGAGGAGAAGCTCCTCGGGTCGAAGAGCAGGACGTACCGGCCCTTTGCGCCGGCCTTGTCGTCGAAGCACATGTCGCCGGTGGTCCGACCGCCCGGCGCGAGCCGGCCGGCGGAGAGCATGGAGCTCGAGCCGGTGAATCCGGTCGTCAGGGCCGCGCCGTCGGGGTCCTGCAGCTTCCAGTCGAGGGCGCCGTTGAAGCTCTCCTGCCCCGAGCCGGTGTTCACGTAGGTGACGGTCGAGCAGAGGGTCTCGCCGAGTGTCGGGTCGCCGGCCTTCAGCGGGGCCGCCGTGATCCTGAGGTCGCCGACGGCGAGGGTGTCCCCGGCGTTGCCGACGATGTCGTTCGACGTCGAGCCCGCGAAGGCGACGGCGCTGCCGCCCGTGGCCGCCTGGTCGGAGGCGCCGGGCGCCCCTGTACCGCTCGACTCCCCACGGCCGTCGGCGATCGAGACGATCAGGATCAGCAGGATGATGCCGCCGGCGACGAACGGCCACTTGCGCCGCTTCGTCGCCTCGGGCGCCGGAGCGGGCGGCTGGTACCGCGGCGGCTGCGGGGGCGGCTGGTACTGCGGCGGGATCTGCTGGTAGGGCCGCTGCTGCGGTGCGCCGTGAGGCGCGTGACCGTAGTCGAGCCGGCTGTAGACGGGCCGGTCCGAAGGGGCCTGGGCGTACGGCTGCTCGCCGTAGGGAGAACGCGGAGTGGTCACGTCCGCTCGTCGAGAGGGTCGAGGGAGCTGTTACGACGCGCGCACGTAGACATACGGAATGTAGTCAATTCTGATGAGCCGAAAGGCTGTATCGACTAGGGCGTGTCCTGTAAGTCCTGGCGGAGCCAGAGGATCGTGGCGGCGATGGTGATCTCGGCTCGGAAGTATGCGGCGCGCTTGGCGTAGCGGGTGGCCAGGTCGCGGAACTGTTTGAGCCGGTTGAAGCAGCGCTCGACGACGTTGCGGCCGGCGTAGACGACCGGGTCGAAGGCTGGTGGGCGCCCGCCCCGGGCGCCCTTGGCGTGGCGGCGGGCGATCTGGTCGTCGCGTTCGGGGCTGGTGAACGCGATACCGCGGCGGCGCATCGCTGCGCGGGTCGAGGGGTGGGAGTAGGCCTTGTCCGCCACGACTCGGTCCGGGCGCTTGCGCGGGCGGCCGGGCCCGTCGCGGCGCACGGAAATCTCGTCGAGCAGCGGTAACAGTTGTGGGTTGTCCCCGGCCTGGCCCGGGGTGAGCAGGACCGACATCGGCAGCCCGCGGCCGTCGACGGCGAGGTGGATCTTGCTGGTCAGCCCACCACGGGACCGGCCGAGGGCTTCGCCGTCGACGGCAAGGTCTTCGATCCAGGTCGAGGTGCAGCCCCCTTTTTCCGGGCACCGGCAGCGTGCTGGTGGGCCCGGACATGGGTGGAGTCGACGCTGATCGTCCACTCGACGGCGCCTACGGAATCGTCCTTGGTTACGGCCTCGTCGAGGATCCGGTCCCAGGTTCCGTCTGCGGTCCACCGGCGCAGCCGCTCATGGGCGGTCTTCCACGGCCCGTAGCGCTCGGGCAGATCCCGCCACGGCGCTCCGGTGCGGAGCTTCCACAGGATCGCGTTGATCACCTGGCGGTGGTCGCGCCAGTGGCGACCGTTTCCGGCCACCGCGGGCAGCAGCGGCTCGATCCGAGCCCACGCCTTGTCTGTCAGCTCGCCGCGACCGACCACCGGGACATGATCAATCAGGCCAGCTCAGATCCCTTACAGGACACGCCCTAGGCCGTGCGTCCCTCGGTCCATCGGGCCGCGGCTCGCGGGTCAGGCGGCGCAGGCCCCGGTGTCGACCGACCGGGTGTCGTTCTCGGCCGCGACCAACGCGGCGTTGACCTGCTGGGCGGTGAGCACGAAGCCCGTCTCCGAGTCGTCCAGGGCCGCGCCGAACACGACCCCGACGACCTGGCCGTCCGGCGTGATCATCGGGCCGCCGGAGTTCCCGGAGCGGACCACCGCGCGCACCGTGTAGACGTCCCGGGTGATCGTGCCGCTGTCGTAGATGTCCGGGCCGCGGAGCTGGATGCGCTCGCGGACCTTGGCGGCGGTGATCGTGTACGGACCGTCGAGCGGGTAGCCGAGGATGATCGCGTCGTCCCCCGCGGCCGCGGGGGTCGGCTTGAAGGGCAGCGGGTCCGCGTCCAGGTCGGGGACGGCGAGCACCGCCACGTCGACCTCCGGGTCGTAGCTGACGACCCGGGCGTCGAGCTGGCGGATGCGTCCGGTGCGGGTGGTGACCTCGACGGTGGTGTCCGTGGTGCCCGCGACGACGTGCGCGTTGGTCATCACCCGCTGCGGGGCCACGACGAAGCCGGTGCCCTCGAGCTGGCGTTGGCACGACAGCGCGCGGCCACGGACCTTCAGCACGCTGCTGCGGACCTGGCTCACGACCGGCAGGTTCAGCAGCTCGGGGTTCGGGCTGCCGACCTGCGTGATCGGGGTGGACTGGAACGGGCTGAGCACGTCCGGGAACCCGGAGGCGTCCAGCAGCTGGCGCAGCTCGGCGGGCAGCGCGCGGGCGCCCGCCGGCATCACCGAGTCCACGCCCTTGAGGACCTCGGAGTTCCGGACGCTCGATGCGAGCGCCGGGAAGCTGGCCGACGCGAGCGGCAGCGCCACCAGCCAGGCGGCGACGACCACCGTGATGGCCTGCAGCAACGAACCGAGCGTGGAGTCGATCGCGAGGGTGCGCTCGCCGCTGATCCGGTCCCGGATCTTGCGGCCGAAGTAGACGCCGGTGGTCTCGCCGAGCGCGACGAGCATGACCACCACGACGATGCTGACGATCGTCTTCGTGCTGGGGGCCTGGATCCCCGAGACGAGCAGGGGGGCGATCCGCACGCCCAGGATCGCGCCACCGAGCACGCCGACGAACGACAGCAGGGCGACGGCCATGCCGTGCCGCCACCCCGAGACCGCCGCGATGAGCGCCAGGGCGAGGACGACGATGTCGACCCAACTCACGAAGTGACCTCACTGCCTGTGTTCGTCCGGGAAGCTCACGCGGCTCTCCTTCACCTGCTCGTGCCGGCACCGTACCGGGGCGAAGATCATGTTCCGGCGATGCCCCGGCCCCGTTCGCGGGCCGCCTGCCACGCGGCCCCCAGCTCGACGACGCGCTCACCGTCCCACGGCCGCGCCCAGCCCGCGTGCTCCACCAGCGCGGACAGCAGGCCACCGGTGAACCCCCACACCAGCAGGCCCCCCACGTCGAACGCCGGGCCCCGGCCGCCGCGCGGGTGCGCCACCATCAGCCGGTTCGCCGGGTCCGTGAGCTCGGAGATCGGGACGCGCAGGACCCGCGCGGTCTCGGCCTCGTCGACAGCGCGCACCGGCACCGGCGACGGCCAGTGCGCGATCACGGGCGTGACCACGAAACCCGACGGCGGCAGGAACAGGTCGGGCAGCACGGTCAGCGGGACGACGCCCGCGGGGTCCAGCCCGGTCTCCTCCTTCGCCTCGCGCAGGGCGGCCGCGACGGGCCCGGCGTCCCCGGGATCGATGCCGCCGCCCGGGAACGCGACCTGGCCGGCGTGGTTCCGCAACGTCGAGGCCCGTTCGAGGAGCAGCACGTCCGGACCGGCCGGGCCCTCCGCGAACAGCATCAGTACCGCGGCGCGACGGCCACCCTCGGTCGGCGGGGGCGTGCGGAAGCGGAGCAGCCCGGCGGCGTCGACCCCGCGGATCCCGTCCAGCAGCGGCACGAGGAACTCCGGTGCCCGGGTGGGATCGACCCGAGGAGCTTCCTCGCCGCGCGGGCTCGGCCCGGTGCACAGGCGCTGTGACCCGGAATCGCTCATCCGCCCAGCCTCCCCACGGTGGTGGCGACCTCGTCCGCCGACGCGAACGGCGTCGGCGGGTCCACCCGGACCGGCTCGCCGCTCGGGCGGATCACGTAGCTGGCCGGCAGCGCGGGCGGCAGGGCCAGCGCCGAACGCAGCGCGCCGTCCGGATCGGTCACCGACGGAAGCCGCACGCCCACGTCCGCAAGCAGCTGCAACGCCGCGCCCGGCTGGTCCTGGACGTCCACGAGCAGCACGGGCACCGCGTCCGGCCGGGCCGCGTACTCCGCGAGGGCCGGGAAGCTCCTGGCGGCACGGCACGCACCACGACGCCCAGACGTTGACCAGCACCGTCCGCCCCGCGACGGCCGCGCCGACGTCCGTGACGCCCTCCTGCCCGAGACACGGCACCGAGACGCCGGCGAGCGGGCCCGCGGGTGCGGCACCGGTGGGCGCCGGGCAGGGGGACAGGGATGCGGCGGCGCGCACCGCGGTGAGGTCCACCGCGGCGGGCGCGGAGGCAGCCGGCTCCGGCGCGGCGGAGCGCGGCCACAGGGCGACGACCCCCAGCACCACCAGCAGGACGACCACGACCGTGGTGACGACCTCGGTGCGGCCGGCCCGGAACCGGGCGCCCTCGCTCACGGGCGCACGTCGGCGGGCGCGAATCCGGCCAGCTCGAGCAGGTGCGGCGTCTCGGGACCCTTGACCAGCGCGGCGGCCGCCTCCGGCTCGGTGGGCCCGGCGCCGAACGACGGGCAGTCCATCGCCAGCGTGCAGACCCCGCAGGCCGGCTTCTTCGCATGGCACACCCGCCGCCCGTGGAAGATCACCCGGTGCGACACCATCGTCTGGTCGCGCTTCGGGACCAGCGCGGCGACGGCGTGCTCGACCTTGACCGGATCCTGCTCCTCCGTCCAGCCCCACCTGCGGACCAGCCGGCCGAAGTGGGTGTCGACGCTGATCCCCGGGATGCCGAAGGCGTTGCCGAGGATGACGTTGGCCGTCTTCCGCCCGATTCCGGGCAGGGTGACGAGATCGTCGAGGTTCGCGGGCAGCTCGCCGCCGAACCGCTCGACGACGGCGGCCCCCAGCCCCATCAGCGATGCCGCCTTGTTCCGGTAGAAGCCGGTCGGGCGGAGCAGCTCCTCCAGCTCCGTGCGGTCCGCCTGCGCGTAGTCCGCCGCCGTGCGGTAGCGGGCGAACACCGCCGGCGTGACCTCGTTGATCTTCTTGTCGGTGGACTGGGCCGACAGGATGGTGGCGACGGCGAGCTCGAGCGGGTTCGTGAAATCGAGCTCGCAGTACGCGTCCGGGTAGGCGACGGCGAGGGCGCGCAACGTCCGGGCGACGCGCCGGGCGCGGCCCAGGTCGCTCTCCCCGGCCGCGATGCGGGCGGCCAGCTTCGCGACCTCGCGGCGGGTGGGACGTCGGTTGCCGAGAGTTGTCCCGGGTGTCGGGGTGGTCACCCGACCGAGAGTACGGGCGCGCACCGACGGTCCCCGTCAGCCCCGGTGCCGACGAGGGCGAACGTCACGAATGCGTATCGGCCGCGGCGCGCCGCGGACCCCGCCGGGCGGGTCCCGCCGCCGGTGCGCGATTATCGAGGGGACATGACTGCCTGGTTGTCCGTCCTCGTGCCGCTGCTGGTGATGTTCTTCGCGCTCGGAATGGAGCGCGTCGAGTCCCGGCTGCGGGAGTCCACCCTGCGTCAGGATGAGCTCGACGAGATGCTCGAGCAGCCCCGCCCGGACGAGCTGCGTGCGCTGTTCCGGCAGGGAACCGGCCGCGCTCTGGAGCTGTTCCGTCTGCGGAACCGGGGCGCCAGGCGCCCGGCCAGGCGGAGTAAGGTATCGCAGTAGCCCGATCGGTCGCGATGATCGACCGGGCGGGGGGCCGTTCGGGTCGGTCCGCCAGCACGATTCCTCCGTTCGAGCGCGGTTTGTATGCCCTGTCTCGTCACACTGTGCGGAACGACCCCCTAGACTGGCGCGCCGATGACCCGCCGCGCTGTGGCCGGGTGGACGAGGAGCAGGGTTGTGGACGATGTTCTGATCCGGGCTGGGATCTTCCAGGGCGTGGAACCCCACGCCGCTGAGGTGCTGGCCCAGACACTGGAGCCCGTGGAGTTTCCGCGCGGGCACGTCATCTTCAGTGAAGGTGAGCCCGGTGACCGGCTGTACATCATCGGCAGTGGCAAGGTGAAGATCGGCCGCAAGTCCCCGGACGGCCGCGAGAACCTGCTGATGGTGGCCGGTCCGTCGGACATGTTCGGGGAGCTCTCGATCTTCGACCCGGGCCCGCGCACGTCGTCGGCCACGGCCGTCACCGAGGTCCGTGCCTACACGATGGACCGCTCCGCCCTGCGCGAGTGGATCGGGAAGCGCCCGGAGATCGCCGAGCAGTTGCTGCGCGTGCTCGCCCGTCGGCTGCGCCGCACGAACAACATGCTCGCGGACCTCATCTTCACCGACGTCCCCGGCCGTGTCGCGAAGTCGCTGCTGCAGCTCGCGCGCCAGTTCGGCTCCCAGGAGTCCGGCCTGCTGCGGGTCACGCACGACCTCACGCAGGAGGAGATCGCGCAGCTCGTCGGCGCCTCGCGGGAGACCGTGAACAAGGCGCTCGCGGACTTCGCGCACCGCGGCTGGCTGCGGCTCGAGGGCAAGAGCGTGCTGATCCTCGAGCCCGAGCGGCTGGCCCGCCGCGCCCGTTAGGGCCTGTGACGGACCTGGCCCTTAAACAACTGGTACGGCCGTACCAGACTGTGCGACCCTCGGGTCGTGTCCGTCTCGCTGTCCGACTACCGCGCCGCCGTCTCCGTACCAGGCGCGGTCGTTCCGGTGCTCGCGTCCGCCCTCGCCAGGCTGCCCATCGCCATGTTCAGCCTGGCCACGCTGCTCTACGTGCAGCGCGAGAGCGGTTCGTTCGCGGTGGCCGGTGCCGTGTCGGCAGGCTCGCTGATCGGTGTCTCGGTCGGCTCGGTGGTCCAGGGCCGGGCGATGGACCGGCGCGGCCCGTCGCAGGTACTGCTGCTGGTCGCGGCCCTGTTCGCGCTGGCCGCGGCCGGCCTCGTCGTATCGATCGAGAGCGGCGCGCCGCTCCTCGCGCTGATCCCGCTGGCCGTGCTCACCGGCTTCACCCAGCCCGCGATGCCCGGGGCCTCCCGTGCGCTGTGGACAGAGCTGGTGCCGGCCGGGCCACGTCGTGAGGCGGCGTACAGCTACGAGGCCATCAGCCTCGAGGTCTTCTTCATCCTCGGCCCGGCGCTCGCCGCGTTCCTCGTGACGGCGCCGTGGTCCGGGACCGGCCTGGTCGTCGCCTCGTCCGCGATGGTCGTCGGCTCCGTGGCGTTCGCGCTGTGCCGTCCGGTCCGGACGACCCGGCCCGCGCCGCGGGCCGCATCCGGCGGCGGGCTCTCCGGCGTCGTCGGCGTCATCGCCAACCCGGGCATGCTCACGGTCGCGCTCGCGTCGCTCGGGTTCGGCCTGGTCATCGGCTCGGTCGAGGTGGGTGTCCCGGCCGTGGCGTCGGCGCTCGGCTCGCCGTCGCTCGGCGGGGTGCTGCTCTCCGCGTGGTCGGTCACGTCCGTGCTCGTCGGGCTGCTCTACGGCATGCGGCCGTGGCCGCGTCCGCTGTACCTGCGGATCCCGGTCCTGATGGCGACGTTCGGCGCGCTGGCGGTGCTGATGTCCGTGGCGGGTGCGAGCGGCTCGCTCGTCCTGCTGGTCCTGACCATGCTGCTGGCCGGCGGGCTGATCACGCCGCAGGTCACGGGGCACTCGCTGGGCGTCGAGCTCGTCGCCCCGGGCGGCAGCGCCACGGAGGCCTTCGGCTGGGTGGTCACGGCGGCGACGCTCGGGATCGCGCTCGGGCAGTCCGTCGCGGGGGTCGCGGTGGAGGCGTCGGGCCCGGCGGCGGCGTTCGTCGCGGGTGGTCTCGGCGGCCTGGTCGTGGCGACGGTCCTGTGGTTCCGCCGTCGCACGGTGCGGACGCCGGATCCGGCGCCCGTCGCCGCGGCCGTCTAGCTCCGCAGGTACTCGAGCTGGGCCTTGACGGAGAGTTCCGCGGCGGGCCACAGCTTCTCGTCGACGTCCGCGTACACCGTCTCGACGACCTCGCGCGGGGTCGCCCCCTCCGGCAGCGCCTTCAGTGCGGCCAGGACCTGGTCGAGGCGCTGTTCCCGGTGCGCGAGGTACTGCGCCGCGACGGCCGGTGCGTCGGCGAGGTCCGGACCGTGGCCGGGGAGCACGGCGGTACCGGGCGGCAGCTCCGCGAGGGCCTTCAACGAGTCGAGGTACGGCCCCAGCGCGCCGTCCGGATGCGCGATGACGGTGGTCCCCCGGCCCAGGATCGTGTCCCCGGTGAGAACCGACGGGGTGCCGCCGCCCGGGCCGGCGAGCAGGAACGAGATCGAGTCCGACGTGTGTCCCGGCGTCGCGACGACCCGGAGCTCCACCCCGGCCGCGGCCACCACGTCGCCGTCGCCCAGAGCCTCCGAGCCCAGGACGAGCGTCGGGTCCAGCGCCTGCACCGGCGCGCCCGTCAGCTCGGCGAAGCGGCGCGCCGCGCCCGCGTGGTCCGGGTGCCGGTGGGTCAGCAGGATCCGCGCGACGGGACCCTGCTCGGCGACGCGGCGGAGGTGCTCCTCGTCGTCCTCCTCGCCCGGGTCGACCACGACGCACTCCTCGACGCCCGGCGCACGCAGCACCCAGGTGTTCGTCCCGTCGAGGGTCATGGGCGACGGGTTCTCCGCGAGCAGGACCGACGCCAGGGCCGTGACCGGCCGCAGCACCCCGTACGCGGGATGGTCGACGCGGCCGACGGGCGGGGGCGTCGCGCCGGGCGGGGTCATCGGAGCTCCGCCTCCGGGATCGGGCCGGTGAAGTCCGGCTGACCCTCGACGGCGATCACGATCCGGCCGTTCCGTCTCCTGACCTCCGGCCGGATCGCGACGATCGTCCGCTGCTCGGCCGCCGCGACGACGTCCGCGGCCCGTTCGAACGTCGCCATGTCCTCGAGCGTCCGCGTGGTCGGGATCATCAGCTCGATCTCGCCGGCGTCGCGGCGCTCGAACGCCTCGGCCGGATGCCACCAGCCCGCCTCGACGGCCTCGGTCGTCAGCGCGTCCGCCTCCTGGCCCTCCGGCACGAGGGTCACGAAGAAGACCGTGTCGTAGCGGCGGGACGGCCCGGGTGGGGTGATCCACCGGGACCAGACGCGCAGCAGGTCCGAGCGGAGCACGAACCCGGCCTCGGACAGCACGTCGGCGAGCGGGCGGCGGTGCGCGGCGAGGTCCGCCCGCCACTGTGCGGCCTGCGGTTGTGGGGCCAGGGGAGGCGCCCCGGGGGGCCGGCCAGGAGCACGCCGCATTCCTCGAACGTCTCGCGGACGGCGGCGGAGACGGTCCCGCCGGCGAGGTCCGCGGGGACGCCGATCGTCTCGGCCCAGGCCTCGGGCGAGGGACCCGCCCAGCCGTCCGCGTCCGGGACGTCGGACGGGTCGACGCTGCCGCCGGGGAAGACGGTCATGCCGGCGGCGAACGCCATCTGCGGCACGCGCCGCTGCAGGAACACCTGCAGCGGGCTGCGGCCGGCGGGCGGGTTCGGGTGGTCCCTCAGCAGCAGGACGGTGGCGGCAGGTCGGGGGGCGACCGGTGTCGCAGGCGTGTCGGCGGTGACATCCTCGGTGCTCACCTTCGGACCATAAGCCATGCGAAGCGCGACGTCCGGCGCGTGCGGCGTGAACGACGCCACGCTCCGACCGGCACGATGTCCGCGTGGACCAGTTGCGAATCGGGCTCGTCGGAGCCGGGCCGTGGGGCCGCCGGGTGCACGCGCCGGGCCTCGCCGGACATCCACGGACCGAGCTCGCCGGGGTGTGGACGCGGCGGCCGGAAGCGGCCCGGGAGCTCGTCGCGGAGCACGGCGGGGAGGCGTTCGGGAGCTTCGAGGCGCTGCTCGACGCGGTCGACGCCGTCGCCTTCGCCGTTCCGCCGCAGGTCCAGGGCGAGCTCGCGCCGCGGGCCGCCGCCGCCGGGAGGCACCTCGTGCTGGACAAGCCGCTCGCGGACTCCCTGCCCGCGGCGGAGCAGGTCGAGGCGGCCGTCTCGGCCGCCGGGGTCTGCTCGACGACGATGCTCACGCTGCGGTTCGACCCGACGGTGCGCGGCTGGCTGGCCGGCCTCTCCGGCGACCCCGCCGGCGCCGACACCGTCGGGTCGGCGCGCTGGCTCTCCGGGGCGCTCCTGGGCGGCCCCTACGCGGGTTCCGGCTGGCGCGCCGAGCGCGGCGCCCTCATGGACATCGGGCCGCACGTCGTGGACCTGCTCGACGCCGCGCTGGGCGAGGTGCGGGACGTCGAGTGGGCGCGCCTCGACACGCCGGACCTCTGGCGCTTCGGCCTCGTCCACGCGGGCGGCGCACACAGCACGGTGACGCTGTCCCTGCGGCTGCCGGTGGACCCCACCGAGGTCGAGGTGACGGCCTTCGGCGCGGCCGGCCGGCACGTCCTCGCGACCCGTCCGGCGGACCCGGTGGCCTGCTACGGCGTGCTGCTCGACGAGTTCGTCGACGCGGTCCGCGCCGGCCGCGTCGACGGCCCGCAGAGCGCCCGGCGCGCGCTGCACCTCCAGCGGGTGCTGGCCGCGGTGCAGCGCGCGTCCGGCTCCTGACCTCGGGATCCTCGGCTCAGGCGATGTCCGGCGGCCCGAGCGGGTGGCCCTGGGCGTGCCCGTTGCGGTGGCCGTTCTGCCCGGCCTCCGAGCCCGGGTGGGCCTGCTGCGGACGGGCACCCTGGCGGGACGGGCCGGGGTACGGCCCGGTGTCCCGGGCAGGCGGGCGCTCGCGGGACGCCAGCTCCTCCTGGAGACGGCGGAGCAGCTCCCGCTCACGGCCGGACAGCGCGGCCAGCGCCTCCGCCGACGGCTCCTCGCCCGGCGCGGGCCGCGGGGCGGCGGGGGCGGTGTCCTGACGGGTGTCCGCGGGGTCGGCCGGCCAGGGGGTGCCGCCCCGGGCGTCGGTGGGCGGGGCGTCCGGGGTGTTGCGGCGGAACTCGCCGGGACCGGGGCCGGCCGGGCCCTCGGTGCGCGGGACTCCCGGGGTGGCGCGGCGGGACTCCCGGGGGCCGGTGCCGGCCGGACCCTCGGGGTCCGGGGTGCGCACCTCGGCGTGTCCGCCGGGTCCGGCGCCGTTCGGTTCGGCCACCGGGCCGTCGGACACGGGGGAGCGGAGGTCGGCGTGACCGCCCGGTCCGGTCGAGGCCGCGGGTTCCCCGGAGGCGTCGGGCCGGCTGTCGCGCGGCCCGGCGCCACCCGGGCGGGTGCGGTCCGGGCTCGTGTTCCGAGGCCGGTCACCGGGATTCTCGGCGCCGAACCCCTCGCCCCCGAACCTCTCCCCGCCAAACTCCTCGCCCCCGAAGCGCTCTCCGCCGAAGGTGTCGCCACCGGGCCCGTCGTCGCCGACGCGATCCCGGCCGACGTGCCGGGGGCCCTGCTGGCCGGTCCACGAGCGGCGGCTGCGGCCCGCCCCGGGTGGCCGTTCCGACGACTCGCCGAAGAGCGAGCCGGGTGCCTCCCCGGGCGGCGGACCACCGAACGCGGGACGGCTGAAGGCGGACCGGTCGTAGGCGGGCCTGTCGAAGTCTGGCCGCTCGGGCTCCGGCTCGCGACGGCGCCGGGGCTCCGGTGCCGGAGGCTCGCCGCCGTGCTCCTCGCCGAGGGGCCCCGGGGCCTCAGCCCCGCCGTGGTCGTCCGGGCCGTGGTCGTCGTGCCGGTGGTCGGGATCGGTGTGCTCGGGCCGGGCGGGATCGGGCCGGGTGCCCGCCGGGCCTTCGAGGCCCGGCCAGCTCGCGCCCGGGTCCACGTCCCCGGCGTCCGCCTCGGGCTCCGACCCGGGGAGGGGCCCGAAGAGGTGGTCCGGCTCCGAGGCGCGGTGGGGACGGTCCGGCGCGTCGGCCCGGTGCCCGGCGGCCGGGCGGTCGTCCGCCGAGCTCCCGCCGAACAGGACGTCCTGCGCGGGCGCCTCCGACAGATCCGCCGCGGGCGCGTCGACCTGCTCGGCCGGGCGCGGCGCGGCGTCCTCGGGCCGGCCGGCCCCGCCCCGGGACGACGGCCGCGGGACGGGCCGCGGCGCGGGCAGGCCCTGGGGCGTCGTGTCCGTGACGTCCGAGCGGTGCCGGGCCCGTCGCCGTCCACCGGGGAGGGGACGCAGCGTCGGGTTGCCGTCGACGGCGGCGCGGCGGCCGTACGGCGCGTCGTCCGGGACGCCGTGATCCTCGGCGCCGTCCACGGCCTGGTCGTCGTCGGCCGGCACGTCGTCCGCCGACGCCTCCGCTGCGGGGCATTCGGGCTCGGGCACGGCCGGCTTAACGGTGCTCGGGACGGGCTCCGCGGCCGCAGGTGCCTCCGGCGCCGGCACGTCCGGGCGCCGGCGTCCGCCGTCGGGCATGGCCCAGTCCCCGGATGCCCAGTCCGCGGCCCAGGAGGCCGCGCGCGCACCGGGCTCCCTTGCACCGGGCGCCGGGGCCGGGCCGGGCGCGACCGGGGGTGCGGACTCGTCCGTCGGTTCGAGCAGCGGCTCCAGGAGGGGTCGGTCCGGCGGGCCGCCGAGCGCGTCCACGTCGTCCGCCCGGCTCTCCGGCTCGGGGCGGGCGCCGTGGCGCTCCGGCGCGGGTGGGACCACCGACAGCGGCGGCCCGATGCGCGGCACGGGGGCGGGACGCGGGGTCCGGGACGGCAGCGCCTGCGGGCCGGTGTCCGGCGGGCCCGAGACCTCGGGCTGCTCGTCACGACCCGGCACGGGTGTCCGGAGCCCGCGCGGCGCCGCGCCGTCACGCCCGGACGGTGAGCCGGGCCGGGCCGACGCGGAGTCGAGCTCCTCGGGAAGCCGCGGCAACTGCCCGATCGCGGGCGAGCGGGGCGGCAGCTCCGCGGCCGCAGGCGAGGGCCCGGTCTCCCCGGGACGGGATCCGGCACGGCCCTGATCGGCGTGTCCGGCCGCGACGACGCGCGGGAGCGCTGCGGGAACCGGGCGGCGTCCTGGCTGCGGAAACCGGCCGCGGGCGTCGCCGCGGACGCGGCCTCCGCCTCCGCGGCACGGCTGTCCGGGCGGGCCGGCGGGGCCTCGGCGGCCGGGCTCGCCGGTGCTTGACGGCCGGCGACGGGGATCGCGGTCGTCTCCTCGGCCCGCGACTCCTCGCGCGCGGCGATGTCCTCCGGCGCGGCCGCGGACGGGGCTGCCACCCCCGGCTCGACGACCGGTGCGCCGGACAGCAGCGACGGTGCCTCGCGGTCCGCGCTCTCGCGTGCCGGCACCGGCGCGTCCGCACCTGCGAGCACGGCCGTCACCGGCTCCGCCGGGATCGGCGCCGTGAACAGGGGCCCCGACGAGATCAGCTCCGCCGGGTCCACGGTCTCGACGGGCGCCGTGACGGGCGCGGCCACCGCGCCGCGCTCGACCGGCGGCCGGGGTGCGGGACGCCCGCTCCCGCCGTCGACGATCGTGCGCGCTTTCCGCAGCGCCTCCAGGTGGTACGCGGGCAGCGCGTCCGCGGCGCCGTACGCCTCGACGGACGACGGCATCCCGGCCCGGTCCAGCACGGAGCTCAGCCGGTACGCCAGGACCTCGGCGGACGTGCTCGGCCCCGGCAGCTCGACCAGGAGGACGGGGTGCGGCAGCGGCCCGGGGGCGGCGCCGGCGGGGGTGAGCCGCCAGGTCAGCCGGATCGTGCAGCCGGCGAGGTTGCGCGGCGGGACCCGGCGCACCGTGTCCGTGATCAGGCCGGCGGGCAGCGCGTCCGCCTGGAAGCGGTGCGCGGTGCGGTCCTCGGCGACGGCGGCGGGCAGCCCGCCCTCGACGTCGATCTCGACGTGCCGGCTCCGCGCGCCCGCGACGACCGCCTCCCGGATCCACGGCGGCAGCACCGCGCGGTCCGCGACCAGTGCTGCCGCGAGCAGCTCGACGGCCTGCGGGTCCTCCCCGATCGCGGCGAGCTCGCGGCCGATGCCCAGCAGGTCGTCGTCGACCCGGCCGGCGAGGGCGAGCAGCAGTTCGTGGGTGGTCAGGGCAGGTGGGGCCGACATGGGCCCTCCTTCGCTCAGCTCGCCCCGCTCGGCGTCGGGGTCGACGTGCCGGCGGGATCGTCAGTTGTCGCGGGGACGACAGCTTCTTCTTCGGGGGAGGCGGTGCGGGGGATGCGGGACCAGAGCACGGCGGACCCGAGGATCGCGGCCTGGTGGTAGGCGGGCGGCTCCAGGCCCGGAGGGAGCACCTCGACGCACGGCGTGCGGTCCCCGTGGGCGCGCAGCAGGCGCTGCAGGGTCCCGGTGAGCTCGAGCGGCCGGGCGGCGTCCAGCACCAGCAGCACGCGCTGCTCGCCGCGGGACCCGCGCCTGCTCTGCCGCAGCTCGACGGCCCCGGGGTCGCCGCGCACGACGGCCATCGCCCCGAGTGCGGCCAGGTCCGGCAGGCCGGGTCCGGCCGCGAACGGGTAGCGCGGCTCGTCCGGTCCGTTCAGCGGCAGGACGGCGTCGATCAGCCGGCGCTGCGGGCCGTCGCCGGCCGCGGCGACGAGCAGCTCGCGCTCGGACTCCGTCAGCGCGACCCGGTTGCGCAGCAGCGCCCGCGGCAGCAGCGCCGCCACGGGATCGACGGCCCCTGCGGCCAGCCAGTCCCGCAGCCGCCACAGCACGTCGTCGGGGAGCCGGCCGGCGAGCCGCAGTAGCAGCTCGTGCCCGGCCTCACCGGCGCTGCTCATCCGGAGCTCCTGGCCATCAGGAGACCTCGACGACCAGCTCGACCTCGACCGGCGCGTCCAGCGGCAGCTCCGCGACACCGACCGCGGACCGGGCGTGCAGCCCGGCCTCGCCGAAGACCTCGCCGAGCAGGTCCGACGCGCCGTTGATCACCTTCGGCTGGCCGTTGAAGCCGGGCGCGGAGGCGACGAAGCCGACCACCTTCACCACACCGGTGACCGAGTCCAGCCCCACCAGCGCGTCGACGGCGGCGAGCGCGTTGAGCGCGCACGTGCGCGCCAGGTCGTAGGCCTGCTCGGCGGTGACCGCGTCCCCGACCTTGCCGCTCAGCGGCAGAGCGCCGTCGACGAACGGCACCTGGCCGGCCGTGAAGACGAGCGAGCCGGAACGCCGGGCGGGGATGTAGGACCCCGCGGGAGCGGCGACCGCGGGCAGCGTCAGGCCCAGCTCGGCGAGCTTGCGGGACGGGGCCGTCACGAGGCCACCGGGCGCTTGAAGAACGCGACGAGCTGCTCCGGGTTCGCCCCCGACGTCACGGTGACCAGCTCCCAGCCGTCGCGGCCGAAGTTGTCCAGGATCGCCTTGGTGTTGTGGATCAGCAGTGGTGCGGTGAGGTATTCCCACCTCACGATGCCCGGAGAGCTCATGGCCGGGGACTGTAGTCGGGGGTGTTCACCCGGACGTGCGTCGGACCGGGTCGGGTCGACGGGCGGTCGGTGCCGGGCGGTTGGCCGGGCCGATGCGCCGGGCGCTCCGTAGGCTGGGGCCGTGACGTCATCCGGTTGGCCCGCCGAACTCGCCGGTGCCCGGCTCCACGTGGTGTCCGGCAAGGGCGGTACGGGCAAGACGACCGCCGCGGCGGCCCTGGCCCTCGCGCTCGCGTCGGGAGGCCGCCGCACCCTGCTCGTGGAGGTCGAGGGACGGCAGGGAATCGCGCAGGTCTTCGACACCGCGCCGCTGCCCTACGAGGAACGCCGCATCGCGGTCGCGCCCGGCGGCGGTGAGGTCCGCGCCCTGGCCGTGGACGTCGAGGCCGCGCTCCTGGAGTACTTCGAGATGTTCTACCGGCTCGGCATGGCCGGCCGGACCCTGCGCCGCATGGGGGCCGTCGAGTTCGCGACCACGCTCGCGCCGGGCCTGCGGGACGTGCTGCTCACCGGCAAGGTCAAGGAGTGCGTCTCCCGCACCGAGAACGGCCGCCCCGTCTACGACGCCGTGGTCCTCGACGCGCCGCCCACCGGCCGGCTGGTCACGTTCCTGGACGTCACCAAGGCGATGTCGGAGCTCGCCCGCACCGGGCCGATCCACAACCAGGCCGAGGGCGTCGTCGATCTCCTGCACTCGCCGCGGACGGCCGTGCACCTGGTCACCCTGCTCGAGGACCTGCCCGTCACGGAGACGCTGGAGACCGTGCGGGAGCTCGCCGAGGCGGACCTGCGGGTCGGCGCGGTGATCGTCAACCGGGTGCGCGAGCAGTGGCTCCCCGACCGGTCCGTGGCGCCCGCTGCGAACGGCCGCGTCGACGCCGCCCGGGTGCGGGCCGGGCTCGCCTCGGCCGGGCTGGACCTGCCGCCGGACGTGATCGACGGCCTGGTGGCCGAGACGGTCGAGCACGCCGTGCGGGTCGCGTCGGAGTCCGCGGCCGCGGCGCGCCTGGAGGCCGCCGCCGGCACCGAGCACCTCGCGCGCCTGGAACTCCCGCAGCTGCTCGACGGCGTGGACCTCGGCGCTTTGTACGAGCTCGCCGAGGCGCTCACCGCGCAGGGCGTCGGCACCACCGTGGGAGCGTCCGCGTGAGCCCTGCGAGGCCGCAGTTCCTGGACGTCGACGCGGTGATCGACGACCCGCAGACGAAGATCATCGTGTGTTGCGGTTCCGGCGGCGTGGGCAAGACCACGACGTCGGCCGCGCTGGCCCTGCGGGCCGCCGAGCGCGGCCGCAAGGTCGTCGTGCTGACGATCGACCCGGCCAAACGGCTGGCCCAGGCCCTGGGGCTGACCGAGCTGAGCAACGAGCCCGGCACCGTCCCCGGCATCGGTTCCACCGACGACGCGCAGGGCGAGCTGCAGGCGATGATGCTGGACATGCGTCGGACCTTCGACGACATGGTGCACACGCACGCCGCCCCGGACCGCGCCGAGAAGATCATCGCGAACCCCTTCTACCAGACGATCTCCTCGTCGTTCTCCGGCACGCAGGAGTACATGGCGATGGAGAAGCTGGGCCAGCTGACCGCTCGCGGGCAGTGGGACCTGATCGTCGTGGACACGCCGCCGTCCCGCTCCGCGCTGGACTTCCTGGACGCGCCGCAGCGGATGTCGAACTTCCTCGACGGCCGGATGATCCGGCTGCTCTCCTCGCCCGCGCGGGCCGGGGGCAAGGGCCTGCGCAAGATCGTCGGGGCGGGGTTCCAGCTGTTCGCGAAGGCCGTCTCGACGATCCTCGGCGGCCAGATGCTGGCGGACGCGTCGGCATTCGTGCAGGCCTTCGACACGATGTTCGGCGGGTTCCGCGAGCGGGCGACCAAGACCTACGAGCTGCTGCGCTCGCCGGGGACGGCGTTCCTGGTCGTCGCCGCGCCGGAGCCGGATGCGTTGCGGGAGGCCGCCTACTTCGTGGACCGGCTCTCCAGCGAGCAGATGCCGCTGGCCGGGCTCGTCCTCAACCGCACGCACCCGGTGTTCGCGCCGCTCTCGGCCACGGAGGCCAGGCACGCGGCGGGGAACGCGGGCTCGTCGCGGCTCGCCGCGGCAGTGCTGCGGCTGCACGCGGACCGGGTGGACCTCGCGGACCGGGAGGAACGGCTGCTGAGCCGCTTCGTGGGCGCGCACCCGGACGTCCCGGTGGCGCGGGTCCCGGCGGTGGCCGGGGACATCGCGGACCTCGACGGCCTGCGCGAGGTGGGCGAGCGGCTCGCGCAGCCCGACGGGAGGTCCGCGTCGCCGGAGCCGGCCGGGAAGGTCCACCACCTGTAGCCGCGGCCGGCGCCGTGACACGCCCGGGGGGCGGCCGCCCTCAGCCCGTCTCGGTGAGCCCCTCGGCGCCCGTGGTCTCCTCCGCGGCCGTCGCCATCCGCGCCGCGGACTCGTCCGCCGCCGACGCGTAGTGCGCGGCCCGGGCGTCGGACAGCAGCCGCGCCCAGGACGTCACCTCCGGGCGTTCCCGCAGCAGGGCGCGGCGCTCCCGTTCGGTCATCCCGCCCCAGACGCCGAACTCGATCCGCTGGTCCAGGGCGTGCGAGAGGCATTCGGTGCGCACCGGACAGGCCCTGCAGAAGTCTCGCACCCGCCGCTGCTCGGCGCCGGTCACGAAGAGCTCCTCGGCGTCGCCGGTGCGGCAGCGGGCCGCCCCGCGCCAGTTCCACCTGCCCGAATCCGCATCGCTGGCCACGTCCGCACCTCTCGCCGTCCTCGCAGTTCCCGACCCACGTCGGATTCTTCGAGAGATCACGGACCCCGGTAAGAACGCAGAACTACTCAACCTGACAGGAGCAGCATGTCCGGGGCGGTAACCTCCCACGTCGTGGCTCCCTCCCCCGATGTGTCGAGCAGCCGTCGTGACCTGAAGCGCCCCATCGCTCTCCTGCTCGGGCTGTGCCTGCTCGCCGGTGTCGTGACCGCGGGCATCGCGTTCCCGTTCGCCGCCGGCGTCGGCCTGCTGTCCAACGACGCGGGGGACAGCGTCAACAGCTCGTCCAGCACGCTGGTCTCCGGCAACCTGCCGCTGGCCACCACGCTGACGGACTCGAGCGGGCAGCCGATCGCCTACCTGTTCGACCAGAACCGCACCCAGGTCACCGCCGAGCAGATCTCGCCGGCGATGAAGGCCGCGATCGTCGCCATCGAGGACCGGCGCTTCTACCAGCACCAGGGCGTGGACTGGCAGGGCACGATCCGTGCGGTCGTCGCGAACTCGGCGTCCGGGGACGTCGTGCAGGGCGCCTCGACCCTCACCCAGCAGTACGTGAAGAACTACACGCTCTACGTCGAGGCCCAGACGGAGGCGGAGCGGCTCAAGGCCACCGAGCAGACGCCCGCGCGCAAGCTCAAGGAGGCGCGGATCGCCCTGCAGCTGGAGCGCCAGCTGAGCAAGGACGAGATCCTCACCCGCTACCTGAACATCGTCTTCTGGGGCAACGGGGCGTACGGCATCCAGGCCGCGGCCCGCACGTACTTCAACACCACCGCCGACAGGCTGACCGTCCCGCAGGCCGCGATGCTCGCCGGCATGGTCCGCAGCACCACCCAGTTCGACCCGGTGCAGAACCCGCAGGCCTCGCTGGACCGGCGCAACGTCGTCATCGGGGCGATGCGCGAGCAGGGCATGATCACCGACGACCAGGCGCGCCAGGCCGCGTCGTCGTCGCTGGGGGTCGCGAACCCGCTGACCGGCCGGCCCAACGGCTGCATCGGCGCCGGGGACGCGGGCTACTTCTGCAAGTACGTCGTGGAGTACCTGACCGACGCGGGCTTCTCGACCGAGCAGATCAACCGCGGCGGCTACACGATCAAGACCACGCTGGACCGGGACAAGCTCACCAAGATGAAGGCGTCGCTGGACGCCGAGGTGCCCCCGACCCAGCCGAACGTCGCGAACGTGATGTCGCTGGTCGAGCCCGGGCAGGACAAGCACAAGGTGCTCGCGATGGCGTCGAGCCGCACGTTCGGGCTGAACGCGGAGAAGCTGGAGACCAGCTACGGGCTGCCGTACCAGCCGGTCAACCTGGGCGCGGGCTCGGTCTACAAGATCTTCACGGCGTCGACGGCGCTGGAGAAGGGCCTGGGCATCAACTACCAGCTCACGGTGCCCCCCAGCGGGTACGCCTCGCCGATCTACATCGACGGCAACGGCCGGCCGATCCCGGTCGCGAACGCCGGGGACTACCCGGGCCAGATGAGCCTCACGGACGCCCTCGCGACCTCGCCGAACACCGCGTTCATCAAGCTCGAGGAGTTCACCGGCGTCCCGGACGTCGTGGACATGGCGGTGCGGCTGGGCATGAAGTCGCTGTCCACCACCCCGTTCGTGGACCCGAACACCGGCCGGCGCACGGACCGCTCGATCGCCGAGGTCACCAAGGCGCAGAAGCTGGCGTCGTTCACCCTGGGCGTCAGCCCCACCAGCGTGCTCGAGCTGGCCAACGTCGGTGCGACGATCGCCAGCCACGGCAAGTGGTGCCCGCCGAGCCCGATCGACACGATCACCGACGTCAACGGGGCCGCGGTGCCGCTCACCGAGGCGGCGTGCAACCAGGCCGTCGACCCCGGGCTCGCGGACACGATGTTCACCGCGCTGAGCAAGGACGACCAGATCGGCACGTCCGCCACGGCCGCCCGGCAGGTCGGCTGGGACCGGCCGATGGCCGGCAAGACCGGCACGACCCAGCAGCACAAGTCCGCCGCGTTCGTCGGCTTCCTGCCGAACCTCGCCGGCTCGGTGATCACCTTCGACAACTCCAACGCGCCCCGCCCGCTCTGCGACGGGGCGGGCGCCCCGTTCGCCTGCGGCAGCGGCACCATCTTCGGTGGCAAGACGCCGGCCGAGACGTGGTTCGGCGCGGTGAAGCCGATGGTCGACGGCACCCCGGTGCTCCCGCTGCCGCCGGTCGTGGACCGCTACCTGCAGGGTGGCGCCGAGTCCCGGGTGCCCGACGTCGTGGGCCGCGGCCAGAACGACGCCCGTTCCCTCCTCGAAGGCACCGGCTGGAAGGTCACCGTCACCACGGTGGACAACCTGGCCGCGCGCGGCACGGTCGTCGGGCAGAGCCCCCGGGGTACCGCGCTCCCGGGCGAGACGATCACGCTGCAGGTCAGCAGCGGGACCGTGCCCGCGCCGCCGCCCGCTCCGGGCACCGGCGGGGACGGCCGGGCCGCCCCGGCCAGCCCGGCCGGCAGGGCGGGGACCAGGGCGGTGGGAACGCCGGCGACGGGAACGGCGGGAACGGCTGACCCGTCACCCGGACGGGTCGCGTCCGCGGCGGAGCCCCGGGGGTCCGGCCTAGCATCTCGCGCATGGGTGAGGAAGGACCCGCGGACGCGGCCGTCCACCCGCCTGCTCCGGCCCCCGCGCCGCGCAAGGAGCCATGGCCCTCGGCGCGGCTGCGGGCGGCGAGGCGGGCGGACGGCACGGAACCGCGGCCGCGCCCGGTTCCCCGCCCCCCGGCCCCGCGCAAGCCCCCGCCACCCGAGCTGTGGGAGGGTCCCGCCGGCGTGCACCGGCCCCCGGTCGAGCACGAGCCGGACATCCTCGGCCTCTCCCGGCACGCCCGCAGCAGGCTCGGCAACCGGGCGTTCGCGTTGTTCTTCGTCCTGGTCTACGGCGTGATCCTGGTTCAGCTGATCGTGTCGCTGGTGAACCCGTGACCTCGGGTGAGGCCCGGTCGCTCTGAGAAGCCGCTGAGGCCCCTGACGTGCCCGCATCCCGGAACCGCCGGGCCACACAGCTACCCTGGGCGTGACTCGGCTGCCCGTGGGGCAGCCACCGCGGACCGGCCGGCCCCCCATCCGGCCCTTCCGGAGGAGGATGAGCGCGATCGTTTCCGACGCCGCTCCAAGCACGCCGTCGATCGCCGCGCCCACGTCGCACCGGGTTCGCAGCGTCCTGGCGATCCCCGCGTTCCGCCGGTTGTGGGCCGTCACCGCGGTGTCCGCCACGGGGGACTGGCTGAGCCTGCTCGCGCTGACCTCGCTCGCCACCCAGCTCACGAACGGGTACTCGGCGCAGAGCTTCGCCCTGGGCGGCGTCGTCGCGACCAAGCTCCTGCCCGCCCTGCTGGGCGGCGCGTTCGCCGGGGCCCTCGCGGACCGGTTCGACCGGCGACGCGTCATGGTCACCTGCGACATCCTGCGCTTCGGCCTGTTCGTGTCCATCCCGATCGTCGGGTCGCTGTGGTGGCTCTTCGCCGCGACGTTCCTCATCGAGGTCTGCGCGATGTTCTGGATCCCGGCCAAGGACGCGGCGGTCCCGAACCTGCTGCGCCGCCCGGACCAGGTGGAGACGGCCAACCAGCTCGCCCTGGTGATGACCTACGGCGTCGCCGTGCTCCTCGCCTCCGGGCTGTTCACGATCATCTCGAGCTCCGGCTCGCTGTTCGCGGGCAGCTCGCCGATCACCACGGTCTACGTGGCGCTGATGCTCAACGGCTGCGCGTACCTGCTCACCGCGGCCACGGTCTGGTTCTTCATCAAGGAGATCTCCGGCCGGACGGGCCCGCGGGCGCAGGGGGACAAGCCGCCGGGTCTGCTCGCCCTGCTCAAGGACGGCTTCACCTTCGTCGTCAGCACGCCGCTGGTGCGCGGTCTCGTCATCGGCATCATCGGGGCGTTCACGGCGGGCGGCGCGGTCATCGCGACGGCCAAGCTCTACTCCGCGAGCCTCGGCGGCGGGGACGCGTCCTACAGCCTGCTGTTCACCGCCGTGTTCATCGGCCTCGCGATCGGCATGGGCGCCGCGCCGCGGCTGGCGCGCAGGCTCCCGCACAACCGCCTCTTCGGCACCGCGATCGTCGCCGCCGGCTTCGCGCTCTGCCTCGTCGCGCTCGCGCCGCACCTGGTGGTCGCGCTCCTCACCGTCGCGCTCGTCGGCGCGTTCGCCGGGATCGCGTTCCTGACCGGGCTGACGATCATCGGTTCCCAGGTGGCGGACGAGGTGCGCGGCCGGGTGGTCGCGTTCGTCCAGTCCCTGGTCCGGCTGGTCCTGCTCGGGGCGATGTCGGTGGTCCCGCTGCTGGTCGGCGTGGTCGCCTCGCGCACCGTGGACCTCTTCGGGCGTGAGTTCCAGATCGACGGCACGCGGCTGGTCCTGTTCGGGGGTGGTCTCGTGGCCGCGGTCGTCGGCAGCTTCGCGTACCGGCAGATGGACGACCGGCGGCTCGAGCCGCTGCTCCCGGATCTGCTCGCGGCCCTGCGCCGCGGGGACCGCCGGCACTCCGGCGTGTTGATCGCGGTCGAGGGCGCCACCCCGGCCGAGACCGCGGACCAGACGAACCGCCTCGCCGAGTCGCTCCGCGCCCAGGGGCACACCGTCGTCGTCCCGAGTGACGGCGAGTCGGAGAGCGCCCGCTGGGTCACCGCGATGCGGGACGTCGAGTTCTCCGGTGCGCGTGCCCAGGCCCTCGCCGCCGCCGCGCTCCGCGCGGACCTGGTGGAACGCGTGGTGCGCCCGGCCCTGGCGGACGGCGCGGTCGTGGTCATGGACCGGTTCGTCGCGAGCCCGCTCGTGCAGTTCGGCGTGGTCGCGGACCGGATGAACGCCGAGCTCGGTGCCGGCGAGCTGGAGAGCCTTGCCGTCTGGGCCACCGGCCGGCTCCGCCCGGACGTGTCGGTCCTGCTGGACCGCGCCCCCGCCACGGGCGAGGACCCGGCGCCCAAGACCCCGCCCGGGGTCGCCGGCGAGGAGCACGTCCGCGTGCAGCGGCTGCTGACCCGCATGGCGGCGGCCGAGCCGCACCGCTACGTCGTGGTCGATGCCGACGGCGAGCCCGCCGAGGTCGCCGCGCGGGTCGCCGCGGGGCTCGCGCCGGTGCTGAAGCCCGCCGCCGGGCGCGCGCCGGACGACGCGCTGGTCGGCCCGCCCGAGGAGCGCATCGAGGCCGCCGGGGAGCCGGAGGTCAGGCCGTGAGCGAGCGCGCGAGCGAACCGTGGACACAGCGCCTGCGCGCAGCGCCGACCTCGCGCAGCGAGGGAGTGCGATGAGCGTGTGGCGGGACGTGGTGGGTCAGCCCGCCGCCGTCGAGGAGCTGGACCACGCCGCGCGCAACCCCTCCGCGATGACCCACGCCTGGCTGTTCACCGGGCCGCCCGGCTCGGGTCGCTCCGTCGCCGCCCGCGCCTTCGCCGCCGCGCTGGAGTGCCCGGAGTCCGGCTGTGGCGAGTGCCAGGCCTGCCGCACGATCATGTCGGGCACGAACGCGGACGTGCGCGAGGTCGTGCCCGAGGGACTGTCGATCTCGGTGGCCGAGATGCGCGCGCTCGTGCAGCTCGCGGCGCGCCGCCCGTCCACCGGCCGCTACCAGATCCTGATCATCACGGATGCGGACCGGCTGACCGAGGGCGCGTCGAACGCCTTGCTCAAGGCCGTCGAGGAGCCTGCGCCCCAGACCGTGTTCCTGCTGTGCGCGCCGTCGGATCATCCGGAGGACGTCCCCGTCACCATCCGCTCCCGGTGCCGGCTCGTACCCCTGCGCACGCCGGTACCCGAGGCCGTCGCGGAGGTGCTCGTGGAGCGCGACGGGATCGACCCCGAGACCGCGGCCTGGGCCGCGTCGGTGTCGGGCGGGCACGTCGGCCGCGCGCGCCGGCTCGCCCGGGACCCCGAGGCGCGCGAACGCCGCGAGCGCATCCTGGGCGTCCCGCTGAAGCTGCGGAACCTCGGCGACGCGTTCGCCTTCGCGGACACGCTCGTGCGCTCCGCGGAGGCCGAGGCGGCGGACGTCAGCGGTACGCGTGACGCGGCCGAGCGCGAGGAGCTCTCGATCGCCATGGGCGCCGGCGGCACGGGCAAGGGCGCGGCCACCGCGGCCCGCGGCGCCAAGGCCGCCGAGCGCGAGCTCGAGCGCAGGCAGAAGTCCCGGGCCACCCGGACCCAGCGGGACGCGCTGGACCGCGCCCTCGTCGATCTGGCGGGGTTCTTCCGGGACGTCCTGGTGGCAGGCAGCAGCGCCCGGGTCGCGCTGGGCAACCCGGACCGGGACGCCGACGTCCGCCTCGCCGCCCGGGAGTGGACGCCCGAGTCGACGCTGCGCCGCCTCGAGGCCGTCCTCGCCTGCCGGGACGCGCTGGAGCTGAACGTGAAGCCCCGGATCGCCGTCGAGGCGATGATGACCTCGCTCCACACGGGTTGAGCCCCCGGGAGTCCCGGGTAGGTCTCCCGCATAGAGGACAACGACATTCGCCAGGACGTGACCCGCGAGTTCGTCGCCGCGCTGCGCGCCGCGGAGCAGAAGGGCGACGTCGAGGACCTCGTCGCGCTGTTCGCCGACGACGCCGAGCTCTTCCGGCTCGACGGCGCCGGCACCCGTCGCGGCGAGGCGCAGGAGTTCTGGCAGCAGTACGTGGACCAGTTCAAGGAGATCAGCACGCAGTTCACCAACGTGGTCGAGGGCGACGGCGACGCCGGCCTGGAGTGGCAGAGCACGGGCACGCTGGCCAACGGGCGCGACATCGACTACGTCGGGTCCACCTTCCTGACCTTCGAGGACGGCAAGATCCTCGGGGTGCGGACCTACTACGACACCGCCGCGTTCCTCGAGGTCCCGGCCTCGACGGGCTGAGACCCGCGCCGGACCGTCGCGGGCCGCGACCTCGACCGCCCGGCCCCGCTGCTCCGTGCTGGTCCTTCCCCGGCGACCAGACGTCAGGCGATCCGCAGCCCGGTGCTGACCTTCATCGCCAGACCGTCGTCCGCAAACTGCCGGGTCCGCGAACTGCCGGACAGCCCGGCGGACCCGCCCGTGCAGGTGACAGCCGGGGGGTCGGTGAGGGCGTCGCAGGCGGTTGCTACGCTTGCTCCGCACCACGCCGCCTTAGCTCAGTCGGTTAGAGCGACGCACTCGTAATGCGTAGGTCTGGGGTTCGACTCCCCAAGGCGGCTCCATTTTCGCAGGTCAGAGGCTTGTTGTGTAGCCTCGGTCGAGGCTCTGCTAGCGTCGTGGCCTCCATTCGCAGCCTTTCTGCAGGTCAGAGAGATGTGCCGTGGCCTCCTCCGTGTGCGTAGCTCAGTTGGTGCATGTCCGGCAGGAGTTCGTCTGGTAGCTGGGTTCGGCCGGTCATGAGGGCACGACGGTGCTGGGGCCGGGTGGCCGGATACATCCGCACGGGCCATTCGCGGGACGACCTGGAGGAGCTCTACGGCGATCCGCTGGCTGTGTGGCGCGAGTGGACTGTCGACGTGCGCGGGCGAGGGATCGACTCGGTCTTCAGCCGGGTCCGGGACCGTTCGCAAGGTCGCGGCGTCCGCCGGGCTCGGCGGTCACGGCCCCCGTCCGTGCCGTCGGGGTTCACGGCTGGGACGGCATCGGTGACCTCGATGGCCGCCAGCAGCCGCCAGAAGTTGAAGTCCCGCTTCTGCTCTACGTTGTGGGGGCGCAGCGCGAGGCTTTCGGCGATGTTGAGCAGGTCCTTCTCGTCCTTGGATGAGCTTCGGGGCGGCCTTGAGCAGGTCTTCACGCTCGTCGACGACTCAGCCGAGCGCGACTACCGCGACACGCTTGTCCTCGGCTCCGGCCGCGATGATTTTCGGGCCTTGTCGGCGTCTTTCCCTCGACGAGTCGACGAAGGGGGTACCGGTGAGCGATGTCAGGGTGTTGGTGGCGGGGGCGAGCATCGCGGGGCCGGCGTTGGCCCATTGGTTGCGCCGGCGGGGTGCCGAGGTGACCGTGGTGGAGCGGGCCCCCGGGCTGCGTCCCGGTGGGCAGGCGGTGGACGCGCGCGGGGTGGCCAAGGAGGTCATCCGGCGTATGGGGCTGGACGCGGCGGTACGCGCGGCCTGCACGGAGACCGTCGGCGCGTACACGGTGGACGTGGACGGGAACGTACTGGAGACCTACCGCGCGGACGACGACGGCGGCGACGGGTACATCTCGGAGATCGAGATCCTGCGCGGGGCCCTGTCCCGGGTGCTTCACGAGGACACCCGGGACGGTGTCGAGTACGTCTTCGGCGACCGGATCGCCGAGCTCACCCAGGACGCGGACGGCGTCGACGTGCTCTTCGCCGGCGGCGAGCGGCGGCACTTCGACCTGGTGATCGGGGCGGACGGGCTGCACTCGGGCTTGAGGGCGATGGTCTTCGGGCCGCGCGAGCGGTTCGTCCGCCACCTCGGGCTCGTGCTGGCCTTCTACAGTGTGCCCAACGAGTTCGGGCTGGATCGCTGGCTGATCGACTACCAGGACTCCGGGCGTTCGGCGGGTCTGCGCCCCATCCAGGACGCCACCCGGGCGATGGCCATGTTCTCCTTCCCTTCTGCCGACTTCGACGTCGACTACCGCGACGTCGCGGCCCAGAAGCGCCTGCTGCGTGAGCGGATGGCCGGTTTCGGGTGGCTGACCCCGCGCATCCTCGACCACCTCGACAACACCCCGGACTTCTACCTCGACCAGGTCGCCCAGGTGGTGATGGACCGCTGGTCGAAGGGGCGGGTGGGGCTGCTCGGGGACGCGGCGTTCAGCTCGTCGCCGATGTCCGGGCAGGGCACCGGGCTGGCCCTGGTCGGCGCGTACCTGCTGGCCGGAGAGCTCGCTGCCGCCGGGTGGGACCCCGCGGCCGGGTTCGCAGGCTACGAGGCGCGGATGCGCCCGTTCGTCGAAGCCAACCAGGAGATCGGCCGGATGCACGCGCGCAGCCGCGACGTCTCCGGGCCGGAGGCCGAGCCGGTCCCGGAGCCCGACATGGAGTCGCTCATGGAGCTGGTCGAGCGCGCGATCAACGGCGTCGAGCTCCCCGACTATGCAGGGGTGCCGGACTCCGGGGCGCCGGCCGGACCGCCGATCACTCCGTCGGCCAGGCCGAAGGCCACCGTCTGGACCGACGAGCAGCGCTGAGCGATGTTCTCGGGTCGCCTCGTGCTGGCGAAGACGTCGAAGGTGGAGGAACTGATCATCGTTGAGGTCTTCGCCCTCCTCGAATTGTCTCCGTCGACCGGCCAGTCGGTGAACGAGCTCGCCAACCCGGACGCACCCCCGCGGAAGCTGCCGTGTCGGCGGGGGCGCCGGGATGCTCACCTACCTGATTCTTGAGCGCGAGCGAGAGGTCCAAGTCGTTTCGTTGCTCTGGGCCGGCTGAGCAACGACCGCGTGGCCTCCTTCGTGGCCTCCAACTGGTTTTCACGATGCCGGTGATGCGCCGCAACGAGCCGCTGAACTGCATTGATGCGATTGACGCCTGTCGTGACCCCGGAGACGGAAATTCTCGCGATGCGTAGGTATAGGGTTCGACTCCCCAAGGCGGCTCCACCACCTACCAGCGACAACGCTGGACCGCATGATCGTTCTCGGTCGAGTTGGTTTCGCTTCTGGTTGCAGTTAGGCCCTGCGGGCCCGTCGAAGAAGCCCGGCCAGGACGGCCACGGTGTGCTGCGGTCACTTGGGCGGCTGGTAGACCTGGGTGACCTTGGCGGCGTTGCGCATGATGTTCAGGCCGTCGTCGACGCTGATCAGTGGTGTGGTCGTCATCGAGCGCAGCGCACCGCCGGCCGCGGTGGCGATGGCCCAGGCGGCGACCGCGGCGTCGTCGGGGAACTCGACGATCGCAACCAGGTCGTGGGTGCCGAAGGCGTAGAACGCGCTCTCCATCCGGCCACCGACGGCGTCCGCTGCGCGGCCCACCCGCTCGCGGACGTCCTGCGGGTTGCGGATCTGCGCGGCCCAGCTCTCGGGGGTGTAGCCGACCTGGCTGAGGTAGTACGGCATGAGAACTCTCCTTCTCTACTCGGGCTTGCGGTTCCAGGCCGTGTGCACGGATTTCGAGGCGGCGTGCCGCGCGTTTTCTGGACTTCGTGACGGTGCAGTCGGGACGAGCGGGGCCGGCGTTACCGGCTACGGCCTTCCGGTTCGCGAGGGATGTTCCGGGAATGTGACCGTGGCTAGCGGGACATGAGTGCGCGAACCTCGGGAGGAATGGTGTCTTGCTGTGCGCGAGCCATCACGCTCTATTCGATGCGGGTGTACTAACGATTGATCAGGATCACAGAATCGCGTGTCCTCTGAACGGTTCATCGGCTAAGCGGTGGACTGGGGCCGATCAAAACGTGACCATGGCTCTTGACGGTCGCGCCCTGAGGCTGCCAATGGACGCGAGAGTGCATCCGTCGCCGGACTATTTTGAATACCGCGCCGCCAGTCGGTGAGGACGTCGAGGCAGGGCGACTGAGCCAGGGTCTCGTGTGTACGTCAGACGAAGAGCCGGGGCAGCAGGTCTCGGCTGCTGGCACGGAGGTCATCGAGTGCTGCCGCCGAGCCGGCGAGGTGGCGCTGCAGCGCCTGCTGGAACAGCCCGTCGAACATCGCGTAGGCCGCGGAGGGCGAGCAGGTCGGCCGGGTCCCGGTGAGGTCGGCGTAGGCGCGGACGAGGCGCCAGATCATGTCCTGCAGGCTGCCGTCGATCTCGGCGACGTCGTCGCGGAAGGCCTCCTCGAACAGGGACTGCGAGCGCAGGTCGTACCAGAGCCGGTGCATGAGCGGGGCGTCGGCGAGCGTGGCGGCCAGCCCGTTCCCGCAGGCTGCGGCGAGCTCGTCGGGTGTGGACGCCTCGGCGACGAGGCCCTCGTAGCGCTGCACGCAGGCGGCCTTGTAGCGCCGCACGCAGTAGGTGATCAGATCGATCTTGTCGGCGAAGTAGTAGTGCAGGAGCCCGTGGGAGAACGACGTGTTGTCCGCGATCGTGCGCAGGCTGGTGCGCGCGTAGCCGAGGTCTGCCAGGGTCAGCAACGCCGCGTCGGCGAGTTCGCGGCGGCGGTCCTCGAACTTGTCGACACGGGACTGCAACCGCACGGCGGCTGAGCTGGGCATGGGGCGACGATACCCAACGAGTGGATTTCCTGACCACTCGTCCAAGAAAATCTTGACATCCGTCCAAGATCAGGCCACGGTCGTGCCTGCCACCACTGGTGCTGACGAAGATCGAGAGACGACGATGTCGCTGACCTCCTATTTGGACAAGGGTGCCTCCCTGGATCCCGAGGCGTCCTGCCTGACCCTGGACGGGGCGTCGCTGTCGTACGGCGAGGTCGTCGAGCTCTCCCACGCGATCGCCAGGGCGCTGCGACGCTCGGGCGTCGAGCCCGGGGACAAGGTCGGCATCCTCTCGGCCAACGACCCGACCGCGTTCTCGTGCGTCTTCGGGATCGCCCGGGCGGGCGCGGTGTGGTGCCCGATCAACCCGCGCAACGCAGCAGGCGAGAACGCGGAGCTGCTCGACCTGTTCGACTGCTCCGCGTTGATCTTCCAGCCGGCCTTCGACGAGCTGGTCGCCGCGATCGCCCCGAAGCTCCCGAAGCTGACCACGCTCGTCCGGCTCGGCAACGGCGACGACCTGGCGCAGGCCTTCCACCCCTGGCTCGACGCCGCCCGGGACGATCCCTCCGCCGAGGCCGCGCAGCCCGAGGACGTGGTGGCACTGGTCGGCACCGGTGGCACCACCGGGCGCCCCAAGGGGGTCATGCTCACCGATCGCAACATCGAGGCGATGTCGGCGATCACGCTGATGAGCTATCCCTTCGAAGGGCGTCCGATCTACCTGGCCCAGGCTCCGCTGACCCACGCGGCCGGCGTGCTGTGCTTCCCGATCCTCGCCCGCGGCGGGGAGGTCGTGATCATGGCCAAGCCCGATGTCGGCCGGTTCCTGGAGCTGATCGAGCGGCACCGGGTCACTCACACCTTCCTGCCGCCGACGCTGATCTACATGGTTCTCGGGCACACGGCACTCGACAGCACGGACCTGTCGTCGCTGCAGTGCTTCTGGTACGGCGCGGCGCCGATGTCGGCGGCCAGGCTGGCCGAGGCACTCGACCGCATCGGGCCGATGGCGCAGCTCTTCGGGCAGTCCGAGGCCCCGATGATGATCTCGACGATGTCACCGGCCGAGCACCGCCTGCCCGACGGGACGATCGACACCGCACGGCTGTCCTCCGCGGGCCGGCCCTCGCCGCTGGTCACGGTGGCGATCCTCGACCAGCAGGGCCGGCCCGTACCGCGCGGGGAGCGGGGAGATCTGCGTCCGGGGCTCCCTGGTGATGGCCGGCTACTACCGCAACCCGGAGGCCACGGCCGAGACGTCCGCCCACGGCTGGCACCACACCGGTGATATCGGCTACCTCGACGAGGACGGTTACCTGTACATCGTGGACCGTGCCAAGGACATGGTGATCACCGGCGGGTTCAACGTCTACTCCGCCGAGGTCGAGCAGGCGCTGATGGCCCACGACGCCGTCCGCGACTGCGCGGTGATCGGCCTGCCCGACGAGAAGTGGGGCGAACGGGTCACCGCCGTGATCCAACTCCAACCTCACGCCGAGGTCGACGTCGACGACCTCATCGCGTTCGTCAAGGAGCGCATCGGCAGCGTCAAGGCGCCCAAGCAGATCGAGATCTGGGCTGATCTTCCCCGCTCCACCATCGGTAAGATCCTCAAGACAGAGATCCGCGTCACACTCTCGGGCCGCTGACCGAATCAGCGCTCGCCACATGCATGCCGCAAGGAGGCCGCATCATGAAGCTCGCTCTCTACCTGCCGAACTTCCGCGACAAGGTGACCGTCAAGGAGCTGGAGGACCTCACCGCGCTCGCCGAGGACCTCGACTTCGACTCGGTGTGGACGCTCGACCGGATCGTCGTCCCGGAGGCGTCGGACCGGCAGGAGCTGCAGTACTCGTTCGGCATGATGGAGGGCCTGCCCAAGGCCCTGCCGGTGTCCTCGCGCGGCGAGTGGCTCCAGGGGATGCCGCTGATCCCGTGGCTCGCGGCGAAGACGTCGAAGGTCCGGATCGGCATGAGCATCATCGACACGCCGTACCGCGCCCCCGGCGTCCTGGCCGCCGAGATGGCCACCATCGACCACCTCTCGAACGGCCGGCTCAACGTCGGCGTCGGGTCCGGGTGGATGCCCGAGGAGTTCGCCGCCTCGAGCGCCTCGCACATCTTCCCGAAGCGGCACAAGCACGTGCGCGAGACGATCGAGATCATGCAGGGCATCTGGGGCAACGACCTCTTCGAGTACCACGGCGAGTTCGCGGACTTCGAGCGGTGCGGGTTCGGGGTGAAGCCGCTGCAGAAGCCGGGACCGCCGATCTTCTTCAGCGGGCTGAAGGACCCGGAGCGGGCGGCGAAGCGCGTCAGCAAGTACGACCTCGCGGGCTGGATCGGGATCCAGGACTCCCCGGAGGACATCGCGACGTGGCGCGGCGGGATCGAGCGCGAGCTCGAGAAGCTCGACAGCCCCCGCAAGGTCGACGACCTCGAGATCAGCAGCATGCTCTGGACGGTGATCCTGGACGAGGACGTCGACCAGAGCCCGGCAGGCAAGGCCACGAACCTGATGGTGGGCTCCGAGCGGCAGATCACCGACCGCCTGAAGGCGTACAAGGAGGCCGGGATGACGATGCCGCTCATCTGGCCGCCGTTCGCGGACGTCCCGGTGGCGAAGACGCTCGACGACCTCAAGCGGCTCAAGAACGACATCATGCCGAAGGTCGAGGCCTCCTGAGAAGTCGGTTCCGCCCGTCCCACAACGAAGTGAGAGGAAGAGGATGTCCGAGCTCGAGGGTAAGCGGGTCTTCGTCACCGGGTCCGGTGCCGGGATCGGCAAGGCGATCGCGACGCTGTTCACGCAGCGCGGCGCCCGGGTCGTGATCAGCGACATCGACGCCGACGCGGCCAAGAAGGCGGCCGAGGAGATCGGTGCGGCGGGCGTCGCCAACTGCGACGTCACGGACGAGGGCCAGGTGCAGGCCGCGATCCAGCAGGCGGTCGACCTCCTCGGCGGCCTCGACGTGCTGGTGAACAACGCCGGGATCGAGGTCTCCTCGCCGCTGCTGCAGCAGTCCACGGAGAGCTTCGACAAGATCTACGCGGTCAACGTGCGAGGTCCGTTCGTCGCGATGAAGGCGGCGATCGGGCACTTGATCGAGTCGAAGGGCAACGTCGTCAACATCTCCTCGATCGCGGGTATCGGTGGCAGTCCGCTGCTCGGCTCCTACTGCGCGACCAAGGCGGCGCTGATCCAGATGACCCGGGTCGCCGCGGTGGAGATGCGCCCGACGGGCGTGCGGGTCAACGCGGTCTGCCCGGGCTTCGCCGACACCGCCATGGTCGAACGGCTCGTCCCGGACTTCGAGGCGGCGACCCAGGTCCCGTTCGGCGACCTCGTCGCCATGAAGCAGGGCAGGCTCGGCACGCCGGAGGACATCGCCGAGGTGGCCGCGTTCCTCGCATCCGACCGGGCGTCGTGGGTCACCGGCAGCCACTATGTCCTCGACGGCGGGCTGACCGCGTCCCTCGTGTGACGATGTCGACGGGCCCGCCCGGCCGGGCCCGTCGACAGGGAGGCGGTGCCGATGACCGACACGCTCTGGAGCCCGACGGCGGCCCGTATCGAGAACTCCGCCCTGCGCGAGTATCTGAACTGGTCGGAAGAGCGCGAGGGGCGGCCGTTCCCTGATCACGATGCCTTCTGGGCGTGGTCGGTGGAGGACATCGACCGATTCTGGCTGTCCATTGTCGACTACTTCGGGGTCGAGTTCTCCGCGCCGTGGACGCAGGTGCGCACGGCTGACCCGATGCCGCACACCCGGTGGTTCACCGGGGCGCGGCTGAACTGGGCGCAGCACGCGTTGCGCCGCGGGGCCGACGACGCCACCGCGCTGGTGTGCGTCCAGGAGGGTGGCGCGCCCGCGCGCGAGATCACCTGGGGCGCCCTGCGCCGCTCGGTGGCGGCGGCGGCCGGTTGGCTGCGTCGGGCGGGCGTGCGCCCCGGCGACCGGGTCTGCGCCTACCTGCCGAACACCGAGCACGCGGTGATCGGCCTCCTCGCCGCCGCCGCGGTCGGCGCGGTGTGGTCGTGCTGCTCCCGGACTTCGGCGCCGAGGGCACCATCGGCCGCCTCGCGCAGCTCGAGCCCAGCGTGCTCATCGCGTCGGACGGCTACCACTGGAACGGCAAGGAGATCGACCGCAGCGACGTCGTCGCGAAGCTGCGCGAGCAGCTTCCGACGGTGCATCACTTCGTCCACGTGCCGTACCTGTTCGACCGGCCGCACCCTGAGGGCTCGATCCCGTGGGACGAGTTGCTGTCGCAGGAGGAGCCGCTCGAGTTTGAGCAGGTCGAGTTCTCCCACCCGCTGTGGGTGCTGTTCACCTCGGGCACCACGGGTCTGCCCAAGGGCCTGGTCCACGGCCACGGCGGGATGACGCTGCAGGGTCTGATGTGGTCCGGGTTGTACTGCGGGCTGCGCGAGGGCGAGCGGATGTTCGCCTTCACCTCGACCGGCTGGGCGCTGTGGAACATGCAGCTGGGCGCGCTCACCCGGGGCGCGAGCATCGTGCTGTACGAGGGCAGCCCCGGCCACCCGGCGGGCGCGGTCTTCGAGGTCGCGGCCCGTACCCGGGCGGACGTCATGCTGCTCGGCGCCGCCGTGGTCACCGCGACGGCGGACACCGGGGTGTCGCCCCGGCAGGAGCACGACCTGAGCCGGCTGCGGCACGTGATGGTCAGCGGCTCGGCGCTGCCCTCGGCCGGCTACCACTGGGTGATGGAGCACGTCGGCCCAGACGTGCGGATCGACTCGACCAGCGGCGGCACCGACATCTCCGGCGCGTTCGTCGGCGCCAACGAGTACGCCCCGGTCCGGGTGGGGCGCATCGGCGGCCGGCTCGCCGGCGTCGACTGCGCGGCCTGGGACTCCGGCGGCCGTCCGGTCGTCGACTCGGTGGGGGACCTCGTCGTCACCCAGCCGATGCCGTCGATGCCGGTGCACCTGTGGAACGACCCGGACGCGGCGCGCTACACGGAGTCGTACTTCGAGACCTGGCCCGGCGTCTGGCGGCACGGGGACTGGGTGACGCTGTACTCCGACGGCAGCCTCGCCATCCACGGCCGATCGGACTCGACGCTCAACCGGCAGGGCGTGCGGCTGGGCAGCAGCGACTTCTACGACGTACTCGAGACCATGCCGGAGATCACCGAGACCCTGGTGGTCGGGGTCGACCAGCCCGACGACGGGTACTGGCTGGGCCTGTTCGTCGTCCCGGCCCCCGGGCACGCGCTCGACGAGGACCTGAAGCAGCGGATCGTCACCACGCTACGGACCCGTCTGACGCCCCGTCATGTCCCGGACGAGATCGTCGAGGCGCCCGCCGTGCCACACACCCTGAGCGGCAAGCGGCTCGAGGTCCCGATCAAGAAGCTGCTGACCGGCAGGCCGCTGGAGAAGGCTGCGAACATCGCTTCCGTCGACGACCCCGACGCGCTGCGCTGGTACGCGCGGTTCGCGGCCGACCGGCTGGAGTAGCCCATGCGCCTGGGTGCGACGCTCGCCCACCTGTCCGACGCGCGGCCGTTCGCGGTCGCCGAGTGGGCGAGACGGCTGGTGGGTGCCGGCTTCGAGAGTCTGTGGACACCCCAGATCATCGGACGCGGCTCCCTGGTCCCGGACCCGTTCGTGACGGTTGCGGTGGCGGCCACGGCCACCGAGGGGGTGGAAGTGGGAACGGCCACCGTGCAGGTGCCGCTCCATCATCCCGCCGACCTCGCGCACCGGATCCTGTCGCTGATGTCCGTGTGTGGTGACCGCCTGACCCTCGGCATCAGCCCTGGATCGACCGAGGCCGACTACGCCGCTCTCGACCGGGACTACCTCGCGCGCTTCCGAACCTTCGACCAGAACGTGGCGCGGCTGCGGGTCCTGCTCGCCCACGGGCGGGACGAGCGCGCCGACCTCGCCCCCGCAGCCACTGCCACCGGCGGGCCGCCGCTCCTCCTCGGCTCGTGGGGTGCCAACGTCGAGCGGGCCGCCCGGGAGTTCGACGGCTGGCTGGCCTCCGGATACCGCCGCACGACCGACCAGATCATCGCTGCCCACGAGCGGTACCGGGCCGCCGGTGGCCAACGGGCCATCGTGTGCGCTGTCCGGCTGTCCGGAACGGACGACCTCGGGCCCACCGGCGAGCAGCTCCAGCGCTACGCGGAGGCCGGCTTCGACGACGCCGTCGTGCTGATCGAACCAGGGGGGCCGGATCCCGAAAAGGTCAGAGCCCTCCTTCCATGAGACGCCAAGGCCCCCGAGCTCATTCTGAAACCAATTTCCGGTTCAGAGTCCGTTTCAGAATATCTCTTGCGTCTGCTGTATACGGAGGGCTTCAGCTGGTTGCCGTGCGTGAGTGAGGTCATCGCGCAGATTGCGCTTCGCGGTTTCCCGGGCCCGTCCGGGTAATCGGGGGGCTTGGCGGCGGGCCCGGGTGATCAGCGATCTCGGCCGTCCGCGTTTAGCAGGGCCAGGGCGCGGGGAAGAAAATCGCGTGGGAGTGCGCGCCTGGATCGAGAGCTGGCCGGTGGTCCGTCAGGTGTCGGGCGACGACCCGCTCGGTCGTGGCACCGCGTCGCGGTCGCACGGCGGGATGGTCGACAAGCGGGCCCGGACGCAGGACGCCGACAGCGTCACGAAGTCGATCTGCCCGTTCTGCGCGGTCGGCTGCGGGCAGCAGATCTTCGCGAAGGACGGGAAGGTCATCCACGTCGAAGGAGACCCGGATTCCCCCATCAGCCGCGGGAAGCTGTGTCCCAAGGGCTCCTCGACCCTCTCGCTGCTCACCGCGCCCACGCGGCAGACAAAGGTCCGGTACCGCAGGCCGTACGGCACCGAGTGGGAGGACCTCGACCTCGACACGGCAGTCGACATGATCGTCGACCGGGTGCTGGCCACCCGGGAGCACACCTGGCAGGACGTGGACGACCAGGGCCGGCACCTGCACCGGACCATGGGGATAGCGAGCCTCGGAGGGGCGACCCTCGACAACGAGGAGAACTACCTCATGAAGAAGCTCTACACGGCGATGGGCGCGGTGCAGATCGAGAACCAGGCCCGTATTTGACACAGCTCCACCGTTCCCGGTCTGGGAACCAGCTTCGGTCGCGGCGGCGCGACGAACTACCAGCAGGACCTCGTCAACTCGGACTGCATCGTGATCCAGGGCTCGAACATGGCCGAGGCGCACCCGGTCGGGTTCCAGTGGGTGATGGAGGCCAAGAAGCGCGGCGCCACGGTGATCCACGTCGACCCGCGGTTCACGCGCACGTCCGCGGTGGCCGACCTGCACGTGCCGATCCGCGCCGGCACCGACATCGCGTTCCTCGGCGGGCTCATCCACCATGTGCTGGAGACCGGCGCGTACTTCGAGGACTACGTCCGCGCCTACACGAACGCCCCGATGATTCTGCGCGAGGACTTCAGGGACACCGAGGACCTCGACGGCCTGTTCTCCGGGTTCGACCCCGAGAAGGGCACCTACGAGGTGCGCTCGTGGGAGTACGAGGACACCGAGGTCGGCGCCGCGGTCGGCCCCCGCGACGACCGCTCGAAGGTCCCCGAGCACGAGCGCGGGCAGATCGCCGGCTCCGGCGGTGCCCCGATGGGCCAGGAACCCCGCCGGGACGACACGCTGCAGGACCCCCGGTGCGTGTTCCAGGTGCTCAAGCGCCATTTCTCCCGCTACACCCCGGAGATGGTGCACGAGGTCTGCGGCATCTCCCCGGAGACGTTCACCCGAGTCGCAGAGGCGCTGACGCGCAACTCGGGCCGCGAGCGCACCAGTGCGTTCGCCTACGCGGTGGGCTGGACCCACCACACCGTGGGTGTGCAGTACATCCGCGCGGCGTCGATCCTGCAGATGCTTCTGGGCAACATCGGACGGCCCGGGGGCGGCATCCTCGCGCTGCGCGGGCACGCCAGCATCCAGGGCTCCACCGACATCCCCACGCTGTTCGACATGCTGCCCGGCTACATCCCGATGCCGCACGCCCACCGCGAGCAGGACCTCGAGACCTACATCGCCGCCAACACCGGCGACAAGGGCTACTGGGGCAACATGGACGCCTACGTGATCAGCCTGCTCAAGGCCTGGTTCGGCGACGCGGCCACGCCGGAGAACGACTACTGCTTCGACCACCTGCCCCGCCTCGACGGCGACCACTCCAGCTTCGAGACCGTCATGGCCCAGGCCGACGGCGAGGTGCCGGGCTACTTCGTGATCGGGGAGAACCCGGCCGTCGGCACGGCCAACTCGCGCCAGCAGCGCAGGGGGCTCGCGAAGCTGGAGTGGCTGGTGGTCCGCGACCTGAACATGATCGAGACGGCGACGTTCTGGAAGGACGGCCCGGAGATCGCGACGGGAGAGATGCGCACCGAGGACATCGGCACCGAGGTGTTCTTCCTGCCCGCGGCCGCGCACAGTGAGAAGGACGGCACCTTCACCAACACCCAGCGGCTGCTGCAGTGGCACCACAAGGCGGTCGAGCCGCCGGGCGACTGCCGCAGCGACCTGTGGTTCTACTACGAGCTCGGCAAGCGGATGAAGGCCCGGCTGGCCGGCTCGGCGGATCCGCGCGACCGGCCGATCCAGGACCTGACCTGGGACTACATGGTCGACGACATCGGAGAGCCCAGCGCCGGCGACGTGCTCCGCGAGATCAACGGCGTCGACGCCGACGGCAAGGCGGTGAGCGGCTACACCGCGTTGAAGAACGACGGGTCGACCTCCTGCGGCTGCTGGATCTACTCCGGCGTGTACGCCGACGAGGTCAACCGGACGATGCGCCGCAAACCCGGCGGCGAGCAGGACATCATCGCGGCGGAGTGGGGCTGGGCGTGGCCGATGAACCGTCGCGTGCTCTACAACCGCGCCTCCGCCGATCCCGACGGCAGGCCGTGGAGCGAGCGCAAGAAGCTGATCTGGTGGGACGGCGATTCGTGGACCGGACCGGATGTCCCGGACTTCCCGGCCACCACCGCCCCGGACTACCGCCCGCCGGAGGGGGCGCGCGCCGAGGAGGCCATCGGCGGAAGCGAGCCGTTCATCATGCAGGCCGACGGGCGCGGGTGGCTGCACGCCCCGGCCGGGCTGCTCGACGGGCCGATGCCGACCCACTACGAGCCGCAGGAGTCGCCGGTGCCCAACGCGCTCTACCCGGGGCAGCGGGCCAACCCCGCCCGGCAGGAGTTCCAGCGGCCGGAGAACCGCTACCACCCCGAACCAGGGGTGCCCGGCGCGCACGTCTTTCCCTTCGTGTTCACGACGTTCCGCGTCACCGAACACCACACCGCGGGCGGCATGAGCCGCTGGACGCCGCACCTCAACGAGCTGATGCCGGAGATGTTCCTGGAGATCTCCCCCGAGCTGGCCACCCTGCGCGGGTTGGAGAACGGGCAATGGTGCCACGTCGTCACGGCCCGGTCGGCGATCGAGGGCCGGGCCCTGGTCACCGAGCGGGCCAAGCCGCTCCGCCTGGGGGACGCCACGGTCCACCAGATCGGCGTGCCCTGGCACTGGGGCTCCAACGGCCTCTCGACCGGCGACGCCGCCAACGAGCTGCTGAGCGTGGCGCTCGACCCGAACGTCCACATCATGGAGACCAAGGCCGCCACCTGCGACATCCGCCCCGGCCGGCGTCCGCACGGGCCCGACCTGGTCCCCTACCTCGCGGACTACCGCCGGCGTGCCGGCCTGGAGAGCTGATGTCCCACTCGCTGTACGGACCGCTGGAGGACCCGTCGGGGAACGCGGGATACCCCGACGGGCACCCGCCGCGCGTCGGGTTCTTCACCGACACGAGCGTCTGCATCGGCTGCAAGGCGTGCGAGGTGGCGTGCAAGGAGTGGAACGCGCTGCCCGCCGACGGCAGCCACCACGACGAGCCCGACCTGCTCGACCTGTCCGGTATGAGCTACGACAACACCGGCGGCCTGGGCGCGAGCACCTACCGGCACGTGGCGTTCATCGAGCAGAAGGTGCCCAAGCGCGAGTCGGCCACGGTGGACCTGGGGATGCCGTCGCCCGCGCTTCCCGGGGCGGACTCCGAGGGAGACGCCACCGAGGTCCGCTGGCTGATGGCGTCGGATGTCTGCAAGCACTGCACCCACGCCGCCTGCCTCGACGTCTGCCCGACCGGAGCGCTGATCCGCACCGAGCACGGCACCGTGCTGGTGCAGGACGACATCTGCAACGGCTGCGGCTACTGCATCCCCGCCTGCCCGTACGGCGTCATCGACCAGCGCAAGGGGGACCGGGACAAGGGCGGCGGGGGCGCCTTCAAGTGCACGATGTGCCAGGACCGCCTCGGCGCCGGCCTGCAGCCGGCGTGCGCCACGGCGTGCCCCACCGAGTCGATCCAGTTCGGCCCCCTCGACGGGCTGCGCGAGCGCGCCGCCGCCCGCCTGGAGGAGCTGCACGAACGTGGCGTACCGGAGGCCCGGCTCTACGGCCATGACCCGGACGACGGCGTGGGCGGCGACGGCGCGTTCTTCCTGCTGCTCGACGAGCCAGAGGTCTACGGCCTGCCTCCGGACCCGGTCGTCACCACCCGCGACCTGCCCTCGATGTGGAGGCACGCGGCGGTGGCCGCGCTGACCGTCGCCGGCACCGTGGCGGCGGCATTCCTGGGAGGGCGGGGATGACGGCCGGGACCACCGGACGGGGGCGCCACAAGGGCGGCCGCGGCGAGCAGCTGATGGTGCCCGACGCCGAGTTCAGCTCCTACTACGGCCGGCCGATCCTCAAGAGCCCGACGTGGAAGGTCCCCGACGTCCCGCTCTACCTCTACCTGGGCGGTGCGGCGGGCGTGTCGGCGTCGCTCGCGGCTCTGGCCGACGTCACCGGCCGCCCGGAGCTGCGGCGCGTCGGGCGGTTCGCGGCGCTGGGCGGCGCGCTGGTCAGCGTGGGGGCACTGATCCACGACCTGGGCCGGCCGAAGCGGTTCCTGCACATGCTGCGGGTGATCAAGCCGACGTCGCCGCTGTCGGTGGGATCGTGGATCCTCTCGCCGTTCGGCACCCTGTCAGGGCTGGCCGCGGCGTCGGAGCTGACCGGGATCGCGCCCGGGATCGGCCGGCTGGCCGGGTTCGGGGCCGGCGCGGTCGGGCCGGCGATGACCACCTACACCGCGGTCCTGCTCGCCGACACGGCCGTGCCCGCATGGCACGAGGGCTTCCGGGAGCTGCCGTTCGTGTTCGCGGGCAGCGCAATGGCTGCCGGCGGCGGCATGGGCCTGCTGGCCGCGGGCGACACCCGTCCCGCGTGGCGCGTGGCCGTCGCGGGCGCGGTGCTGGAGCTGGGAGCCACGGCGCTGCTGGAGCGCCGCGTCGGGTACGCGCGGAAGGCCTACACCGGGGGCCGGGCCGGCGCGCTGCTGCGCGCGGCCCGGGCCGCGACGGTCGCGGGGGCGGCGGGCGCCGTCGTGGGCCGGCTGGTGCGGGGACGGCGCGGCCGGGCGCTGTCGATCGCGGCCGGCGTGCTGCTCAACGCGGGATCGGCGGCCACCCGGTTCGGGGTGTTCGACGCCGGCATGGTGTCCTCCCGCGACCCGTCCTACACGGTGGTCCCCCAACGGGAACGGCTACGGGACCGCGCCGACGGCGCATGACGCAGCGGATCGGGGGCTCCGCACGTCCAAGCCGGATCCCGAGGCACCCCCTCCGGCACCCGGCGCCGTTCCACGGGCGCGACATCCACGTCCGGCTGCGAACGGCGCAGCTCGGCACCGGATGGTCTGCCGCCGTCCCGGCCCGTCCGCCTACTGCGGGGACAGGGCGTTCAACGAGACGATTCGCGGGCGGGCATGCCCGTGGGGTCCTGTCACCGCATCCATGCTGCCGGGTCGCCGGACAGGCGAAGCCGTCTCCAGCAATCCGAACGGCCGGTCATCGAGGTGGACCGGCCCGTGGGCCCAGGGTGGCCGGGTCGGCCCGTGCACGACTTCCGGGGAGGATCTGATGTCGCGCCGGGTAGCGGATCAGCATCGCGGACACCACCCCGAGCCAGCCGGCAACGATCAAGAGCTGGACGAGCTCCACGGCGCCGACGGCGGGGCCGCCCAACAGGGTCAGCGCGCTCAGCGCGCTACCGAGCAGCAGCACCGCCGCGCAGCAGGCCATGCCGAGCGGCCACAACCATCTCCGGTGCAGCACGCGCCTGGCCTGGTGCCCGACAAGGACCATCGCGGCCGCCGCTGCGATCATCCCGACGACGCCCGACACGGTGTGCAGGTCGGGGAGCTGATCCAGCAGCGGCGCCGACCGTTCGACCCGCCGACAGACCGGGTCCGCGGAAGGAGCACAGGTCATGGGACTGATGCCGTCGACGATCCCCGCCCCGCCGACCATGCCCACCCCGGCGGGGCCCGCCAACCCTCGGCCTGACGGTCGACCCAGCCACTCCCAGACACCCACGGCCAGGACGACGATCAGGACGCCGGCGGCGACGTCGGCGGCCCGGAACCAGCTGCTGTGCGGTGAACCACGCACCGCCAGCTCGCTGACGAACGCCCGGGTCGGGTTCAGCCGTCGCCCGGCCAGAGGAGCGAACAGGAACCAGATGTAGCAGCAGACCCCGGCCACCCCTGCCCAACCTGCGCAAACGGTCCGCCGTCTGCGGGCACCGGGGACGGACCGGAAGCTCGGGCCGCCGCTCGGCGTCGGCCGCATCAGGGGCCCGGGCCGACGACGACCGCGGTGACGGTGGCGTGGTCGGGAACTGGGCGGCGCGACCGCCAACCGGGGTACCGGTCATGTGACCAGGATCGTGGCCGAACGCACGAAGCGCCAGCCAGGTGAGATCCCCGGGCCGACCAGCCGGAATGATGTACGGACAGCCCGGCACCCAGGGCTCCTCAGCGGTGGCGCCGGAGATCGGCGCTCGTCGGCGCGCAGCCCTGTCGCCAGTCGGTGTGACTGGGACCAGCGGCCCCGCAGATACTCATGCCGGACCTCGAAGGTCGAGCGAGCAGGGCGATCACCCGGCGGCCACCAGTGGTGCAGCCGAACCGCCTGCGTCGATCATGTGGAGGGTCCGGTCCACGCCGGATCCTGGTCGCAACAACATGGCGGAGGGGCCGTCGCATCGCGACGGCCCCTCCGGTTCGCGTGATGGCGGTGGTTATCGGGTGAAGGCTCCTGTCGCCTCGGTGCCTCGGGATGTCTGCACCTTGTAGTTCACGTAGGTGGCCGCCGGGGCCGGCCTGGGCCGCACCGAGAAGGCTCCGGTGCTGTCGACGGTTGCGCTGCCGATCTTCACCCAGGCGCCGTTGGCGGTGCCCTGTGCGTAGACCACGACCTGGGTCGGCGGGTTGAGGATCAGCCCGGCGCCCGGGACGGTCGACGTGCCGTCGACCCGCAGGTCCGATCCGCCTCGGGAGCGGGCCGTGGCGACGTTCAGGGTGTCGCCCACCGGGTTGAGGGTCACGTCGACCGAATGGGACACCGGCGGACTCGCCGTGGTGTTCGTCGCCGTGAACGTCACGACGGTCGGTGTGGCGTCGACCGGCGGCCTCGGGCCCTGGTCGGTCGTCGCCGCCCACGTCGGCAGCGTCACCGTCGGCTTGTTGGTGGTGCCGTTGGCGATGGTCGGCACCGGTCCGCTCTTGTACACGGTGGAGAACGACGTCGCATTCGTCGAGGTGCTGCCGTCGATCACCGTGGCGAGGCCACGGGGTGCGGTGAGCGTGGCGGCCGCCACCTTGGCGGTCGGTGCCGCACCCCCGGCCACGCCACCCGCACCGCAGGGGCTCGGATCACAGTTCGGCGGAGCGGGCGGTCCGACCGGCGCAGCAGTGGTGCCTGCCCGGGACGCAGGCCCGCCGGTGATCACGACCGGAGCCGTGGCAGACAACCCGCCGGCGGCGGTCACCCTGACGGTCGCCGGCGGCGCGACCATCGGGAAGGTGGCGGCGCTCGAGTCGGAGATCGTGCCGATGCCCTCGACGGTGAGCGGATAGGCCGCCGGAGCGACCGCCGACGCCTTGACCGTCAGAGCCCCGACCCCCGCGTCGTCGACGCCGTACGAGGCCTGGGTCACCGCGATTCCGGCGATCTTCGCGACGGCGGTGCTCGGGGGTGTGTCGGTGTTGTTGCGCACCGTCACGTCGGTGACGGTGGCGCCCGGGGTGATCGGTACGCGGGCGTAGAACCGGTCGTTGCCCTCCTGATGCGCCATGATCGTGGTCGGGAACTTCCCGTCCTGTCCGACGACCTCGAGTGCCGCGCCGGTCGAGGTCGCGAAGACGTCGACGAAGTCGCCGTTGACGACGGCGGAGTCGGCGGTGACCCCGGTGTTCGTGGCGATCTTGCCCTGAACGGTGAAGAGGTCGGTCGAAGCGACCTGGGTGCCATTCTGTGCGTCGAGCGAGAAGCTGTTGCGGACCGGGCCGCCCGTGATCGTGTGCGGGATGGCCGGGTCGCCGAGGTATCCGGCAGGGGCGGCGTTGCCCGTCCACTTGAGCCACGGCCCGACGTCGCCGTTGAGGGCCAGGGAGAAGTTCCCCACCGAGGGGGCCACGTCGCGGACGAGCTTGCCGGCTCCGGTCGAGTCGGTGTCGATCGTCAGCTGGCCGTAGGGGTGCTTGACGGTGATCGTCTGGTTGGCGGGCCCGCCCTTGACCACGACCCGGATGCGGGTGAAGGTCTGCTGGCCGCCGGCCGCGACGCCGTTGACGAAGGCGGCCTCGAGCCCGCTGGTCAGCACGGCCCGGCCACCGCCGGGGAGGTCGAGCGTCGAACCCGCCAGGAAGTAGAAGATCTCTTCGGGGAAGTTGTCCGGGAACGAGATGGGCTGCTCATCGTGCGGGACGGTGCCGGGCAGCAAGCCGCACAGCAGGTTGTCCTTGTCCAGGCACAGTTCCAGGCGCTCGCCGGCCTTGTCCTGGTACCAGGTCGGGAACCCGTGATCGGAGCTGGTCGGGCCCACGGCCTTCAGACCGGCAGCGTCCTTGACCGTGACTCCGGTGGCCGCGAAAGCCGGCTGAGACGCGAGGAGCGTCATCGTGAGAGCAGCGACGACTGCGACAAGACGCCGGACCATCGCCGACCGGCGATGCCGGTAGCCGGTAGTCCGGGAACTGCGGTCCCGCACGAGACCTTCCATCTGGAGCCCCCCAGGGTTGATCGCCGCGCCGGCATCGGCCTCGGGCCGCCGCAGAGCCAGGCTTTACTGTTCGTCAGCGCCGGTGGATCTCGACAGCCGAGAATGGGGAGGACCCGACCCCCATTCGGGGGTATTGACGCCCGGCCGCACGGAGCTATGTGCGCTCGGTCGGCTGCAGCCGTAGGCAGCAGGCGAGGGTGCTAGCCGATCCGACCGAAGAACTGCACGCCTCGCCGGCGGCCGGGTGGCCGCGCTGGGCTACGGCGTGCTCGGCGGCCTGCCCCTCGGCGTCCGGGTCCCGTTCGACGCCGCGGCGTTGGGCCTGTTCTGCGTCGTCGGAGCGATCACCGCCACGCTGTCCCAGGTCGCCACGGGCCGCGGCTGGCAGCTCCCCGTGCTGACGGGCTGAGGGCGCGCGTGGCCGACGGCCCGGCGCCGGCTCTCGAGGACGCGGACCCGTGTCGACGGTGTCAGCGCCTCCCCGGCGGCCGTTTCCGCGGCCCCGATCCGGGAATCCCGCCGCTATGCCCTCCGGTCCCGTCGTCATCGCCTTCGACGGCTCCCCCGCCGCGCTGCGCGGCCTGCGCGAGACCGCGGCGCTGCTGGGTCCGCGGCCCGGCCTCATCGTCGTGGTCTGGGAGGCGGGAGCCGCCTACGACCTCGCCACGATCCCCAGCAGGAGCCTCGACCTCCCGCCCGGCCGGCTGGACCTCCGTCCGGCCGCCGAGCTGGACCAGGAGCTCTACACCGACGCCCTGGAGCTGGCCCGCCGCGGCGCCGCGATCGCCGTGTCCCTCGGAATGCCGGCCGAGGGGGTCGCCGTCGCCGACGAGAAGACGGTGAGGGACACCCTCGTCCGGGTGGCGCGCGAGGTCGGCGCCGCCGCCGTCGCCGTGGGCAAGCACGACCACGGAGCGCTGCACGACGTCCTGCTCGGCAGCACGGTCGAGGGACTCCTGCGGTACGCCCCGTGCCCGGTGCTCGTCGTGCGGCACGTCGCGCCGGAGTCCTGAGCCGCTACGGCTCGGCGAGTTCGGCCAGGTAGGAGCGCGGCAGCTCGGACTCGATGTCGTGCCACTCCTTCGCCACCACGGCGTCCCGGATCGTGTTCAGCACCGCACGGGCGTGCGCGCGGGCGACGTCGACAGGCACGCCCTCCCGCTCGGCGATCCGCCGCACGAACTCCTCCAGCGACATCTTCTGCGCCGGTCGGCCGCTGTACTGTCGCCAGCCGTCGAGCACCGGCCGGAACTCGGGCGGCAGCTCCTTGACGAGATCGTCCACCTCGCCGCCGGCGATCCGCTCGCCGAGCGTCTCCAACACGGCTTCGGTCGCCCGCAGCGCGGTGTCACGGTCCGTCCCGGCCCGGTCGACGACCCACTGCAGGAACTCGTCGAGCGGCATCGGGATACCGGAGGGCCTGGTGCCCTCCAGCAACGGCCCGAAGTCGGCGGGCAGCTCGCGCACCACGTCCTCCCACGCGTCCGCGGTGACGGCCCGGCTCAGTGCCAGGAGCGCGGCGTGCACGTAGCGGCGCGCCGTGTCCTGGTCCACCTCCGTCCGCTCGGCCACCCGGGCCACGAACGCGTCCGCGTCGAGGAGCTCGTGCGGCTCCTTCGGCGACAGCCAGGACCGTGTCGCCTTCGGGGCCTGCGTCTGGACCTTGTGCAGGGGCCCGGCGTGCACCCGCTGCGCGAGCGTCACCAGCGTCGCGCGGGCGGCGGCCACGGCCGTCTCGCGGTCGACCCCGGCCTCGCGCTCGACAATGGAGAAGAAGCGGTCGTCGTCCATGGCCGTGGGGTGCACCCGGATCCGGCCGCCAAACGGTGCCCACGGGCCGGAATCCCCCGCCGATCCTCACCATGCCAGGTTCATGCCCGGACGGGCCCTACCGGGCCGGGCTCCGCGCGCGAGCCTCGCGGCGGTCTCAGCGGTGCGATCGCGTCGTTCGCGTGCCCCGCGCAACTTCTCGGCGCCCCCGGTCGTCGTGCACCAGGGAGGACTCCTCGAGGTCGATCTCCCGCAGGACATGGACGAAGGCATCCTGGTCGAGTTCGCCCTTGTCGCGCAGCTCGACGAGCCGGGCGCGGGCCGCCTCGAGCATCTGCCGGCGAAGCCTCCGGTAGATGAGGGCAGGAGGCTCCCGCTCCACCTCAGCGCCTCCCGCCAGAGCAAGGGTGAGGCGACGTTCGGCCTGTTGCCGCAGCCGCTGCACCACCTCGGGCGGTGGGTTCTCCCGCTCCAGGATCTCGTCGAGACGCTCCAGCCCCGCGGCGGCGGCGGCCCGTTGGGCGAGCGTCTCCTGCTCGGCGTGGACGGCGTCGTCGTCGACCGGCGGCCGGATCCGGCGCACGAGGGCGGGCAGGGTCAGCCCCTGGCCGAGCAGCGTCGCCACGATGACCACGAAGGTGAGGAACAGCAGTAGCTCCCGCTGCGGGAACGGCGCACCGCCGGCCGTGGTGGTCGGCAACGCGAGCGCGGCCGCGAGCGACACCACGCCGCGCATACCCGCCCACGACACCAGCGCCGGCAGCTGCCACGGCGGGGCGGGGTCCCGTTCCCGGAGTCGCCGGGACAGCAACGGCGGCAGGTAGGCCGCCGGGAAGACCCACACGAACCGACTGATCACCACGGCGGCCACGACGGTGACGGACACGGACGCGAGGAATCCCGCCGAGTAGCGGTCCAGCCCGGCGACGATGTCCGGCAGGCGCAGCCCGATCACCACGAACACCACGCCGACCAGCGCGTACTCGATGACCTGCCAGAACGAGTGGGCGACCAGCCGGGCCTGCGCATCCATCAGCCGGGGTGCCTGGTGTCCGAGGTAGAGCCCGGTCACCACCACCGAGACCAGCCCGGACGCCCCGATCGCCTCGGCCGGCAGGTAGGCGAGGAACGGGGCGAGCAGCGACAGCATGGCGTCCGACATCGGGTTCTCGACCCGGGCCCGCACCTTGGCGAGCAGCCGGGCGACGCCCCAGCCCACGGCCAGACCCCCCGCGCTGGTGAGCAGGAACCGCCCGACGGCGTCCCCCAGGCCGAAGGATCCGCCGACCACGGCCGCCACCGCCACCTTCAGCGCGGTCAGTGCGGCGGCGTCGTTGAACAGGCTCTCGCCCTCCAGGATGGCGACCACCCGGCGCGGCATTCCCGCCTCCCGGCCGACCGCGACAGCGGCCACCGCGTCCGGCGGCGCCACCAGCGCGCCGAGCACCATGCCGGCGGCCAGTGGCAGGCCCGGGACCAACAGGTGGGCGAGGTAGCCGACGACGACCGTGGTGAACAGGGTGTAGCCCACCGCCATCAGGGCGATGGGGCGGGCGTTCGCCCGCAACGCCGGCACCCAGGTGGTGAACGCCGCCGCGTACAGCAACAGCGGTAGCCCCACCTGCAGCACGAGCTCGGGCGGCAGGCGGTAGTCGGGGAAGCCGGGCAGGTACGCGAGACCGACGCCGACGATCAGCAACAGGACCGGTTCCGGCAGCCCGACCCGGCGGGCCGCCGCGCGGACCACCGCGACGACGAGGATCAGCGCCGTGACCTCGAACACCACGTCCATGCACCGGCTCCAGTCTCACCGAGGCGACGACCCGGACGTCAGCCCGGTTCCTCCGCCACGAGGTCGCGGAACTGGCCGGGCAGCTGCCCGACGACCTTCTCGTAGGTGTCCTCGGGCACCGCCTCGCGCAACGTGGCGAGCACGGCGCGGAAGCCCGAGTGCACCTCGTCGCGTCGCAGCCCCGTGCGCTCGCTGACCTTCTCCTCGATCTCCTCCAGCCCCACCCGCCGCGACGGACGGCCCTTCACCGCGCGCACCTCCCCGTCCAGGCCGTCCGGCAGACCCGTCATAAGGTCGCGGACCGTGCCCTCGCTCAGGCGCTGGGCGATCGCCTGCAGCGTCGCCCGGGTCAGGTCGGCGGCCTCCTCGCGGCCGAGCCCGGTGCGCGCGGCCACGGACGCGAAGAACTCCTGCTCGTCCACGTCGAACTCCTCTCGGTGATCCCGCCGCGAGCGCACGGCACGCCCGCCGGCTCGCCGGTCGGCGGCGTCAGCCACAGATTGTGCTGCTCGGGGCGCCGACCGGCTTCGCTCCACCGGAATGAGGTGTGCCGGGTTCCCTGGGCCCGCGAGACCGAGCGCGGTACCGGCTACCGGGGAAGGCGGCCGCACCTGCTGCACACGAGGCGGTGGCACCCCGGCGCGCCGAATCGCGGCCGCGCTCCCCCTTCCGGGCCCAGAACGGCGGGAGAACTTCACGCGCCGGGGTCGAGGCGCGGCGCCGACCGGGTGGATGAGGATCGGCCGCCAACCCACTGGCGAGGAGGCCGTCGCTCATGGAGTCCTTCGACGTGGTGGTCGTCGGTTCGGGCCCCGGTTCGGAGCCGGTCTGGTCCTCGGCCGAGGGCCGCTCGGTCGCCGTGGTCGAGCGCGCACTGGTCGGCGGGGCGTGCCCGTACCTGGCGTGCGTGCCCAGCAAGTCGATGCTGCGCAGCGCCGCGGTGTGGGGGACGGCGGCCGATCCGGAGTTCGCGCCGTTCTTCCTCGGGCCCGTCGACCCCGCACTGGCCTTCCGGCAGGCGGTGCGGCGCCGCGACCAGGCCGTGCACGACCGGGACGATTTCGAGGCCGCCGAGCGGCTGCGCCGCAGCGGCGCCCGGCTCTTCCGCGGCGACGGCCGGGTCGTCGAGCCCGGGGTGCTGGACGTCGGCGGGGTCCGGATCCGCTACCGGGACCTCGTGCTGGTCACCGGTTCGGTGCCGATCCTGCCGCCGATCGCGGGGCTGGGCTCGATCACGCCGTGGACCAGCGAGGATGCGCTCACCACCAGCGAGCTGCCGGAGTCGCTCGTGGTGGTCGGCGGTGGCCCGGTGGGCTGCGAGCTCGGGCTGCTGTTCGCCACGTTCGGCACCGTCGTCACCATCGTGCAGCGCGCCGACCGGTTGCTCCCGCGCGAGGAGCCCGCCGTCGCCGAGACACTCACCGAGAGGCTCGACACCCTCGACGCCCGCACCCTGCCCGGCACGACGGTCGTCGACGTGGCCCCGCGCGGCGCCGGGGTTCGCGCGACCCTCGACATCGGACGGCCCGTCGACGCCGATCGGCTGCTGCTCGCGGTGGGTCGCGAGCCGCGGGCGCAGGACCTGGGTCTGGAGAACCTGGGGGTCGAGGTGCGGGCGGGCGCGCCGGTGCCGGTCGACGAGCGGTGCCGGGTGGTCGGCGCCGAGCACGTCTGGGCCGCCGGCGACGTCACCGGCATCGCGTCGTACACGCACACCGCCGACTACCAGGGCCGGGTGGTCGCGGCGAACCTGCGCGGCGAGGACACCCGAGCGGACTACCGGGCCGTTCCGCGTTCCGTCTACACCGACCCGAGCGTCGTCGCGGTCGGGCACACGGAGGCGAGCGCCCGCGACGCCGGGATCGACCCGCTGACCGCCCGGGCGGACATCGGCGAGACCGCGCGATCGGTCACCGAAGGCGTCCACCAGGGCTGGGTGCGGCTGGTGGCCGACCCCGCACGAGAGGTGCTCGTCGGAGCCACCGGCGTGGGCGGCCGGGCCGAGGAGTGGGTGTCCGAGCTCGCCCTGGCGATCCGTGCGGAGATCCCGATCCGCGTCCTCGCCGACGTCGTCCGGCCCTTCCCGACCTTCAGCCGCGTGCTGGACGGCCCGCTGCGCGAGCTGGCCCGCGCCCGGGAGCACTCCGCCGCGACCGGCCGCTGAGCCGGCCGACGTGCCGTCAGTCGGCGCGGTGGCGGGCGTCGAAGAGCGAGTAGACCCCGAACACGGCCAGCCCGACCGCCAGCACCAGCAGGAGCAGCTGGCCGAACGGCTGCGCGCCGAGCGCCTTCAGGCCCGCGTCGAGGCCGACCGGCTGGGTCGGGTCGTAGCGTACGGCCGCGACCACCAGCAGCACCCCGGACGTGCCGTACGCGACGCCGAGCGCGGGCCAGCCGACCCGGCCCAGGCGCATCACCAGCAGCGACCGGCGCAGCCCGGCGCCGCGCAGGTCCAGGTCCCGCAGGAACGCTTCGCTGAGCCCCCGGTACACCGCGTACCCCGCGACGGCGATGATCCCGAGCCCCGCCAGGACGAGCAGGAACGGGCCGCCCGGGAAGCTCGAGGACCGCCGACGGGACGGGCTTGGACGACGGTGGGGCGCCGCCGTCGGCGGCCACATCGGCGGCGGTCTTCGCGAGCAGCCCGAACACGACCGCCTCGGCCAGGTCGACCGCGGTGCGCCGGACCCGCTGCGCGCGCGGCAGCCCGCGGTGCCCGAACAGCACCTCGGCGAGCTGCCACAGCACGAGCGCGACGAGGCCGAGGGCGACCACCCAGAGCAGGACCCGCCCGAACCCGGTGGCGGCGACGGCCTGCAGGGCGCCGGCCTTGTCCGCCCGCCCGGGGCCACCCAGCGCGATCCGGGCGGCGAGCACGGCGATCAGCAGGTGCACCACGCCGTAGGAGACCAGCCCGATCCGGCCGAGCGCGTGCAGGACCGGATGGTCCCCGATCTTCTCGGCCACGTCCGCGGCGTCGAGGTCGGCCTCGTCGGTCGTGTCCTGTGGTTGTGGTGGGACGTTCCGGGCATCCGGCACGAGTGCACCTCCTCGGGGCAGACCGGATCCTCACCCATCCGGGTGCTCTGCGCCAGCGGCCGGAGCAGGGCCGGCCTTCAGGCGCTGATGTCGCCGAGCCGCTGGGCTCGGCAGGCGAGATGCAGGAACAGCCGCTGGTCCGCGTCGTCCTCGTCGATCCCGAGCACCTCGAAGGCGCGTTGCACCCGGTAGCGCACCGCGTTGCGGTGCAGGTGCAGCACCTCCGCGGTGCGGGCCGCCGAGCCCTGCAGGTCGAGGTAGGTGCAGACGGTGTCGATCATCGCCTGGCGCTTGGCCGGGGTGAGGTCGGCGATCGGGGCGAAGAGCCGGTCGATCGACTGCTGCACCGTCGGCGAGCCGTACCACTCGAGCAGGGTGGCGCGCATGCCGACGGAGTCGAAGTGCACCGCGACGTTGCTGCGCCGGCGGAACCGCGCCGACGACACGGCCAGGCGGGCCTCGGTCGCGCTGCTCGCCAGCCCGGCGATGCCCGGCCGCGCGGTGCCGGTCCCGCAGAACATCCGCAGTCCGGGTACCCGCCCGACCAGGGCCTTCAGCACGAAGTCGAGCTGGCGGTGGAGCCGGGCGTGGGTCTCCTGGCGGGGCGGGTTGTCGCCGGTCCACAGCAGCAGGACGACGGCCGGGTCGTGCCCGACGTGCCAGGTGCCGGGCATGCTCGCGGCGGCCTGCAGGGCGAGCGAGGCCAGCTCGTCGCGGATCTCGTAGGCCGCGACGTCGTCGCCGGTGACCTCGAGCAGGTTGTCCGGCTCGATCCGGGTGACGACGTGCCAGCCGTCGACGGGGATGCCCAGCCGCCGGGCCGACGGGGCGATGGTGGCGCGGGCCCCGCGGTCGGCCTCGACCAGCTGGACCAGCACCTCCCCGGCCGAGCGACGGGACACCTGCTCGGCGCGCACCCGTTCGGCGGTGAGCCGGGTGGTCTCCGCGGCGATCCGCCACAGCACCATCTCCAGCAGCGCGTCGGCGTCCGGGTCGCCGGGGCGCTCGGTCCACAGCCAGCCGTCGTGGTCGGGCCCGGCGGGGACGGCGAGCACCTGGTCGTCCTCGGGGCGGGGCCCGATGCGGACCGTCCGCCCGAGCAGCATGCCGACCCGGTCGAGCAGCACGTCGACGCTGTCCAGGGCCCGCCCGTCGATCGTCTCGCAGACCGCCCGCGCCCGGTCCACGGTCACGCTGAGCCGATCCGTGGCCTGGCGGACCATGGTGCCCACCGCGGCGGTGAGGTCGACCTCCGGTGCGAGCCGGATGACGGCGACCCCGGCGCGCCGGGCCAGCGCCAGTGCCGTGAGCGACAACCTGGCGTCCTCCGGGAGCACCACGACCAGCGCGGCGACCTCGCGGGCGGCGGCCCGGCGGACCACCACGTCGAACCGGTAGTCGCCGGTCAACGCGGCCAGCCCCCGCTCGAGGACGACGAGGGCACCCGGCGGGGCGTCGTCGACCTGGTCGACCTGCTCGACGAGGCGTACGTCCGCGACCCGCCGGTCGGTCGGGCCGACCAGCACCTCGACGGCACCGGGGTGCCGGTGGGCCAGCAGGTCCACGACCGATTCGAGCGTGCTCACCCGCGCAGTATGACCTGCATACAGGGTGTGAGTGCACAAGAAATATTGACGTCCCTTTTCCGACACACTTCGTCGGATTGCACAATCCGATCTTCAACTTGGGCGCTTTGGCCATGGAGTGGCGGCGCGCCCGGACCTACCTTCCGGATATGACGAACGACCCTCCCAAGCTCGACGAGCAGGACCTGGTGGACCTGTCCGTCGGCTGCACGGTGCTGGCGGGTGGCGGTGGTGGTGATCCGCGGATCGGCCTGCTCATGGCGCTGAACGCCGTGCGGCGCACCGGCCCGGTGCCGCTGATCGACCTCGACTCGCTGGCCGCCGACGACCTGGTCGTGCCGGCGGGCATGATCGGCGCGCCGACGGTGATGGTCGAGAAGATCCCCAACGGCAACGAGGGCGACGTCATCCGCGCCGCGTTCGAGGCGCGGCTGAACCGCCCGGTCGCCGCGCTGATGCCGTTGGAGATGGGCGGGATCAACGGGGTCCTGCCGGTCGCCTGGGCCGCGCACGCCGGCCTGCCGCTGGTGGACGGCGACCTGATGGGCCGCGCCTTCCCCGAGCTGCAGATGTGCACCCCGCACCTCTACGACATCCCCTCCTGGCCGTGCGTCGTGGTCGACGAGCGCTCGCAGGTGATCACCTTCGAGCCGCGCGACAACGTGTGGCTGGAGCGCCTGGCCCGCAACGCCGTCTCCACGCTCGGGGGCTGCGCCTGCGCCGGCCTCTACCCGATGGACGCCCGCACCGCGGCCACCCCGCTGCTGCGCGGCACCGTGTCCCGCGCGGTGCAGATCGGCCGCACCATCCGCACCGCGACCGACGACCCCTTCCGCGCCCTGGACGCCCAGGTCGACCTGTACCCCCTGCTCACCGGGAAGGTCGTCGACGTCGACCGGCGCACGGCGGGCGGCTTCGTCCGCGGGTCGGCGGTGGTCGAGGGCATCGAGCACGACGCCGGGCGGCTGGTGCGCATCGAGTTCCAGAACGAGAACCTGGTCGCGATGGAGGACGGCGAGGCGCTGGCCACCGTCCCGGACATCATCACCCTGCTCGACCGGCACTCCGCGCGCGGCATCGTCACCGAGCACATCCGCTACGGGCAGCGCGTGGTCGTCGGCGTGTTCCGCGCGCCCGACCAGTGGCGCAGCGAGCGCGGCCTGTCCGTGGTCGGCCCGCGCGCCTTCGGCTACGACCTCGACTACGTCCCCGTGGAGGACCGCCATGCCCGGGTCGGTTGACCTCAGGATCGGGATCGACGTCGGCGGCACCAACACCGACGCCGTCGTCCTCGACTCCGCGAACCGCTTGCTCGCCAAGCACAAGACCCCGACGACGCCCGATCTCACCAGCGGTATCACCAGCGCGCTGGAGGCGGTGCTGGGGCAGATCGACCAGCCCGTCGAGCGGATCACCCACGTCATGCTCGGCACCACCCACGCCACCAACGCGATCCTGGAGCGCCGCGACCTGCTCAAGGTCGCCGTCGTCCGGATCGGGGCGCCGGCCACCGTGTCGATCCCGCCCTTCTCCGACTGGCCGGACGACCTGCGGCAGGTGGTGTCCGCGGGTGAGGTGGTCGTGCCGGGCGGCAGCGAGGTCACCGGGGTGCCGCTGGTCCCCTTCGGCCGCGACGAGGTGGCCCGCTTCCTCGAGAAGGTCGGCGACAGCGCGGAGGCGGTCGCCATCTCCGGGGTGTTCTCGCCGGTCTCGGGGGACCACGAGCAGGAGGCCGAGCAGGTCGTGCGGGAGGTGCTCGGCCCGGACATCCCCGTCAGCCTCTCCCAGGGGATCGGCGCGCTCGGCCTGCTGGAGCGGGAGAACGCCTGCATCCTCAACGCCGCGCTCGTCGGCGTCGCGCACAAGGTGGTGCACGGGCTCACCGCCGCTCTGGCACAGAACGGGATCGACGCCGTCGCCTTCCTGACGCAGAACGACGGCACCCTCATGGGCCTGGACTACGTGCTGCGGTTCCCGGTGCTCACCATCGGCAGCGGCCCGGCGAACAGCATGCGCGGCGCCTGTTACCTGGCGGACGTCAGCGACGCCGTGGTGGTCGACGTCGGCGGCACCTCCAGCGACGTCGGCATGCTGCTCAACGGGTTCCCCCGGGAGTCGAGCACCCCGACCGACATCGGCGGCGTGCGCACCAACTTCCGGATGCCCGACCTGGTGGCCATCGCCGTCGGGGGCGGCACGCGGGTCACCGGGTCGGCCGAGGACGTCCGGGTCGGCCCGGAGAGCGTCGGCTACCGCCTCCGCGAGGAGGCCCTGGTCTTCGGGGGCGCCACCCCCACGCTGTCCGACGCCGCCGTCGCCGGCGGCCGCGCGAGCATGGGCGACGCCGGCGCCGTCGCCGGGCACGAGGAACTGCTGGCCGCGGCGCTGCGCCGGGCCGACGAGCTGGTCTTCGTCGCCACCGACCAGATCAAGACCGCGCGCGGACCGGTCCCGCTGGTGGTCGTCGGCGGCGGGAGCGTCATCCTCCCGCCCGAGGTGCCGGGCGTCGCGCAGATCGTGCGGCCGGAGAACTACGACGTGGCCAACGCCATCGGCGCCGCCATCGCCTCGGTGTCCGGCCAGGTGGACAAGGTGTTCAAGCTGGCGGGCCGGGACCGTCAGGAGGTCCTGGACCTCGCCTGCGCGGCCGCGAAGGACGAGGCGATCAGCGCCGGCGCCGACCCGGCGGCCGTCGAGATCGTCGAGGTCGAGGAGGTCCCGATGGCGTACCTCACCGAACCGGTGGTCCGGATCCGGGTGAAGGCCGCCGGGCCCCTCGGCCGGATGTGACCACGGGGCGCGACCACCTGGCGCGCCACGCCGCACGACCCGGGAGCCCCGCCCGGGAGCACGCCCCTGCGAGTCCCCCGCACGACGCAGTGCCCCCTTCCCCCGAAACGGAGCCCCACCCGATGCGACACACCCGCGCGTGGCGCGCGATCGCGCCCCTGACAGTCCTCGCCGCGCTCGCCGCGGGCTGCTCCTCCGGAGGAGCAGCCCGCGGTGAGCCCGGCTCCGCCGAGCCCATCGTGATCGGCCAGACGGCCGGGACCACCGGCTTCATGTCCGTCTTCGACATCCCGGTACAGCAGGGCATGCAGCTGGCCGTCGACGACATCAACGCCCGGGGCGGCGTCCTCGGCCGGCAACTCAAGATGATCACCACCAACAACGAGACCGACGTATCGAAGATCCAGACCGCGGCACAGGACGTCCTCGACCAGGGGGCGGAGTTCGTGGTGACCTCCTGTGACTTCGACATCGGCGGGCCCGCCGCCCGGGTCGCCAACGACGCCGGGAAGATCGCGCTGGGCTGCGCCGGCGGCCCGCTCTACGGCGTCGACGGCGTCGGCCCGATGACCTACAACTTCTACCCCGGCTCGCGCACCGAGGGAGCGCTGCTCGCGGAGTACGCGAAGGAGAAGGGCTACAGCCGGCCGTTCGTGATCACCGACCAGGGCCTGGAGTACTCCCAGGTCGTCGGGGACTTCTTCGAGAAGCGGTGGACGGACCTCGGCGGGACGCTGGTGGGCAAGGAGACCTACCAGAACGGCGACGAGTCGGCCGCCTCGCAGATCGCGGCCGCGCAGCGCGCCAACCCCGACGTCATCCTCGTGGCCAGCTACCCGCCCGGCGGCGCCACCCTGCTGCGCCAGCTCCGCGCCGCGGGCCTGACCCAGCCGCTGCTCGGCTCGGCCGCGTTCGACGGCACCTACTGGACCGACGCGGTGCCCGGGCTCTCGGACTTCACCATCCTGTCCGCCGGCGGCCTGAACGGCGACGACCCGGTCCCCGCGCGCAACGAGTTCTTCACCCGCCTCCAGCAGCGGACGGGCGAGCCCGCCGCCAGCGCGAACTACCCGCTCGAGGGGTACTCGATCGTCCAGGCGATCGCCCGCGCCGTCGAGCGGGCCGGCTCCACCGACACCGCGGCGGTCAAGGCCGAGCTGGACAGGTTCACGAACGAGGACCTGCTGCTCGGGCCGACCACCTTTACCGCCGACTGCCACATCCCGTCGGGCCGCCCGATGCTGCTCAAGACCTACACCGACGGCACGCCGAAGGTGATCGGCCAGCGCACCGTGCAGTCCCTCATGGGCCAGGCTCCCTGCTGATGGACACGCCGGTGGGGACGGGTGACCGGGAAGCTCCGGGCGTCCGGGGTCACGGTCCGGTTCGCCGGGCTGACCGCGTGCGAGGACATCGAGCTGGCCGTGCGGCCCGGGGAGATCCTGGGCCTGATCGGCCCGAACGGGGCCGGCAAGACGACGCTGACGAACGTCCTCACCGGCTTCCAGCGGCACGCGGGCACCGTCGCGGTCGACGGCCGGGACGTGACGGGCTGGTCGCCGCAGCGGCTGAGCAGGTTCGGCGTCCGGCGCACCTTCCAGAACGTGCGGCTGTTCGCCGGGATGACGGTGGCGCAGAACCTCGAGGCCGCGGCGCTCGGGGTCGGCCTGGGCCGCGCGGCCGCACGCCGCTCGACCGGCGAGCTGCTGGAGCGGTTCGACCTGACGGGGCTGGCCGGGGTCGAGGCCACCGCGCTGCCCTACGGGCTGGAGCGCCGGCTGGGCATTGCCAGGGCGCTGGTCGGCGAGCCGCGCTACGTCGTGCTCGACGAGCCCGCGGCAGGCCTCAACGAGGAGGAGAGCGACGAGCTCCTCGACCGGCTGCGGGCGGTCCCGGAACAGTCCGGGTGCGGGTTGGTGGTGATCGAGCACGACATGCGGCTGATCATGCGGCTGTGCGACCGGCTGCACGTCATCGACCACGGCCGCACGCTCGCCACGGGAGACCCGGCCGAGGTCCGGGCCGACCCGGCGGTGATCGAGGCCTACCTGGGCAGCGAGGCGGCCGGGCAGGCGGTGGCGCATGGCTGAGCCCCTGCGCCCTGTCCCCTGCTCTCGGTCCGGGGGCTCACCGTCCGCTACGGGTCCGTGACCGCCCTGCACAGCATCGACCTCGACGTCGACGAGGGCGAGTTGGTGGCCCTCGTCGGCCCGAACGGTGCCGGGAAGTCCTCCGCGCTCGCCGCCGTCAGCGGGCTGGTCCGCGCGGCTGCGGGCACGGTCACGGTGGCCGGCGACGTCGTGTCCGGGCTGGCGCCCGAGCGGGTCGTCCGGCACGGTGTGGCGCTGGTGCCGGAGGGCCGCAACATCTTCACCTCGCTGACCGTGGCGGAGAACCTCGCGCTCGGCGCGACGATCCGGCGCGACGCCGCCGGGGTCGCCGCGGACCTCGACCGCCAGCTCGACCGGTTCCCGATCCTGCGGGACCGCTACGGCCAGCAGGCCGGGCTGCTCTCCGGCGGCGAGCAGCAGCAGCTCGCCATCGCGCGGGCGCTGATGTCCCGACCCCGGCTGCTGCTGCTCGACGAGCCGTCGCTCGGCCTGGCGCCGCGGCTGGTCGACCTGGTGTTCGAGACCGTGGCGCAGCTGCGCCGGGAGGGACTGACGATCGTGCTGGTCGAGCAGAACGCGACCCGCGCCGTCGAGCTGGCCGACCGGACGTCGGTCCTGCGGACCGGCCGGATCGTGCGCAGTGGCACCGCCGACGAACTGGGCGGCGGCGCGGCGATGGCGGCGGAGTACCTCGGCGAGGCGGGGGTGACCCCGTGACGACGCTGGTGCAGGCGCTGGTCAACGCGCTGAACCTCGGCGGGCTGTACGCCCTCTACGCGCTCGGCGTGGCGATGGTGTTCGGCATCCTGCGCCTGGTCAACTTCGCGCATTCCAGCCTGATCATGGCGGGCGGGTACACCCTGGTGTTCACGGCCTCGCTGCCGCTGGTGGTGCGGCTGGTGCTCACCGTCGCCGTGTGCGTCGCGCTCGCGATGCTGCTGGAGCTGGTCGCCTTCCGTGGGATCCGCTCCGCCGCGCCCGAGACGATGCTCGTCACCTCGTTCGCGGTGAGCGTGCTGCTGGCCAGCCTCGCGGAGAGCCTGTTCGGTGCGCTGCCCCGCTCGACCGACGTCGATCCCGTGTTCCGGGAGAGCTGGACCTTCGGGCAGATCTACCTGCCCAAGATCAACGTGGTCACGGTGGTCGTCGTTGTGGTGCTCATCGGCGGGCTCGGGCTCTTCCTCACCCGCACCCCGGCGGGCCTGCGGATGCGGGCGGCGGCCGAGGACTTCGCCACCGCCCGGTTGCTGGGCGTGGCGGCCAACCGGGTCATCAGCCTGGCGTTCGCGGTCAGCGGGGTGCTGGCCGCCGCCGCGGCCGTGCTGCTGCTGGGCGCCAACGGGTCGGTCACCCCGACGTTCGGGTTCAACGCCGTGCTGTTCGGACTCATCGCGGCGGTCGTGGGCGGGCTGTCCAGCCTGCGCGGGGCCGTCGCCGGCGGGTTCGTGCTCGGCGCGGCGAGCCAGCTCCTGCAGGAGGTGCTCCCGGTGGGGCTCGCCCCGTTCCGCGACGCACTGCTGTTCGCGGCCGTGTTCTGCCTGCTGGTCGTCCGGCCGCAGGGACTGATCCGGTCCGGCCAGGGGGTGCGGGTGTGAACGGGTTTCTTCGACGGGCCGGCGGCGCCCTCGGCGTCCCGTCGGCGCTGTTCGCGGGGATCGTCGTGGTGGCGCTGCTCGCCACCACCGGGCCGGCGTCGCTGGAGCGGCTGGCGGTGGGCGGGCTCGTCAACGTCGTGCTGGTCGTCGGGCTGTACGTGTTCGTCGGCAACTCCGGCGTCTGGTCGTTCGGGCACATGAGCTTCGCCCTGGTCGGCGGCTACGTCGCCGGGCTGCTCGCGCTGCCGGTGCGGCTCAAGGGGCAGCTGCTGCCCGACGCCCCGGCCCTGGTCCGGGAGCTGCACGCCGGGCCGTTCGTCGCGGTCGTGGCGGGTGGGCTGGTCGCGGCGCTCGTGGCCGTGGTGGTGGCGGTACCGCTGTCCCGGATCGGCGGGCTCTCCGCCGGGCTCGCGACGGTGTCGCTGCTGATCGCCTTCTCCGCCGTCGCCGCCCAGTGGCAGTCGGTGACCCGGGGGCAGAAGGGTCTCTCGTCGATACCGACGAGCACGACGATGCCGGTGGCGCTGGGCTGGGTGCTGGCGGCCCTGCTGCTCGCCTGGGCGTACCAACGCTCGTCCTTCGGGATCCGCCTGCGGGCCTCCAAGTCCGACGAGGTCGCCGCGGCCGCGTCGGGGATCTCGGTGCCGGTGCAGCGCGGGGTGGGATTCGTGCTGAGCGCGTTCCTCACCGGGATCGGCGGGGCGCTGTTCGCCCTGCAGCTCGGCTCGATCAATCCCGACGTGTTCTACCTCGACTACACCTTCCTGATCATCACCATGCTCGTGCTCGGCGGCGCAGGCTCGCTCACCGGGGCCGTGACCGGTAGCGTCGCGGTGTCGGTGCTGGCGGAGGTGCTGCGCCGCGCGGAGGGCGGGTCGCTGCTCGGGGTGCCCGTCCCGGCCCGTCCCGGCGTCGCCGACGTCGTGCTCGGCGTCGTCCTGGTCGTGATGCTGCTGCGCCGCCCGAGCGGGCTCACCGGCGGCCGCGAGCTGCGGCTGCCTCACCGACGTGGCGAGCGACACCGGCCCCCGACCGTCACCCCGGACCCATCAGAACCGACTGCCCTGGCGGGAGCCGTCGCCGGGGCCGGCCCAGAAACCCCGCGAGAGGACTCACGATGACGAACCGTTCCCCTGTGGGCGTGCTGGTGCACGGCACCACCCCGCCCGACAAGCTCGTCGACGTCTGTGTCGGCATCGAAGACGCCGGTTTCGGCGAGCTGTGGCTGAGCGAGGACTACTTCTTCCTCGGCGGTCCGACGACCGCCGCCATGGCCCTGCAGGGCACCCGCGAGATCCCGGTGGGGATCGGCATCCTGTCCGCCGTGGTGCGGCACCCCGCCGTCACCGCGATGGAGGTCTCCACCCTCAGCCTGGCCTACCCCGGGCGGCTGATCACCGGCATCGGGCACGGCGTGCCCTTCTGGACGAAGCAGATGGGGCTGTACCCGAAGTCCCCCATGCGGTCGCTGCGCGCCGTGATCGAGACGACCCGCGCGCTGCTCGCCGGGGAGACCCTGACCATCGACGACGGCCCGTTCGTGTTCGACCAGGTCTCGCTGGTCCACCCCAACCCGGCGGGTGTGGAGCTCTACGCCGGGGTGATCGGACCGAAGTCGCTCGAGCTGGCCGGGGAGATCGCCGACGGCACGGTCATGTCCGTCATCGCCGCCCCGAAGTACCTGGAGTTCGCCAGGCAGCACATCGCCGCCGGGGCCGCGAAGGCCGGCCGGGACGCCGCCGCCCACCGCATCCCCACCTTCGCCATCTACCGGGCGGACCTCGACGGCGACGTGGCCCGCGCCGCCGCCCGGGAGGCGCTCGCCTTCTACCTGCAGGCGGTCGGCCCGACCCCGATGACCGGCGCGTACGGCATCAACGAGCGGCTCGCGGAGATCCTCGGGCTGGGCGACCTCGACCGGATCGCCGCCGCCCTCCCCGAGGAGTGGGTGGACACCTTCACCATCGCCGGGACGCCGAAGGAGTGCGTCGGCAAGATCCGCGCGTTCCTCGACGCCGGCGCCACCTCCGTCGTCCTGGCCCCGTTCCCGGCCGAGGCCAACGACGCGATCCTCGAGCTGACCGCTGCCGACGTCCTGCCCCACCTCTGACCTGACCCGAAAGGCCTGCTCCCATGAGTGAAGTCGTGTTCTTCCTGACCACCTTGGCATCCGAGGACGTGCGCGAGGCCTACGAGCAGTGGGTCCGTGAGGTCGACCAGCCGACCGCGGAGGCGCTGCCCGGCGTCGAGCGGTACCGGGTGGTCCGGCTGGAGGGCCCGGTGATGGACGGCGTGGCCACCCCCTCCTACAGCTACCTCGAGATCATCGAGATCAGTGACCTGGCGACCTACCAGAAGTCGATCGCCGCGACCCCGGCGAGCTTCTTCGACCAGTTCCGCAGCTACATCAGCGCCTTCGAGGCGGTGGCCGGGACGGTCGTGCAATGACGGCCCCCACCCATCTGGCCCGGCCCCGGGTGGAGGTGCCGGGGTCGGTCGACGAGGCGGTGCGCCGGCTGGCCGAGCTGGGCCCCGACGGCGCCGCGCTCGCCGGAGGGACCTGGCTCATGCGGTCGCCCACGCCGCCGGGGACCTTCGTCTCACTGCACCGCATCGCCGAGCTGCGCGGCGTCGCTGCCGGGACGTGGGGCGCCCTCACGACCCACGCCGAGCTGGCCGCCGCGCCCCTGCCCCCCGCGCTGCGCGCCCTGGGCACGGCCGCGCGGACGTCGGCGTTCCCGCAGGTCCGCAACGTGGCGACGCTCGGCGGGAACCTCAACGCCCGCGGGTTCGCCGAGGCCGACCTGGTCCCGGCCCTGCTCGCGCTCGACGCAGGAGTGGAGGTCGCGACCGCGGCCGGACGGCACCGGATCGGGGTCGACGGCTACCTGCGGTCGGCCCACGGCGACACCACCGACCCGGCCGCGGTGCTGGTCTCCGTCACCGCCTCCGCCCCGGCGGGCCGCCGCTCCGGGTACGCCCGGCTGACCGTGCGCGGCGGCGGCGAGTACGCGCTGGTGTCCGTGGCGATCTCCGCCGATCTCGACGAGGCGGGCGTCGCGTCCGCGGTCCGCGTCGCCGTCGGGTCGGTGGAGGCCCGTGCCCGGCGGTGTCCCGAGGCCGAGGCGGCGCTCGCCGGCACCACCCTCGACGAGGCCGCCGCCCGCGCCGCCGGGCTGGCCGCGGCCGCCGTCCTGACCCCGCGGGACGACCTGCTGGCACCCGGCTGGTACCGCCTCGAGGTCCTGCCCGCGGTGTTCGCCCGCGCCGCGGCCGACTGCCTCACCGACCCGGCCACCGACCACGACACCGGGGAGGCCCCGTGAACTACCGGCTGACCGTCAACGGCCGCGCCGCCGAGGTCGACGTGCCCGGCGGGACCCCGCTCTCCGACGTGCTGCGCGACCACCTGCACCTGCGCGGCACGAAGGTCTCCTGCGGGACGGGCCGCTGCGGTTCCTGCACCGTCCGGCTCGGCGACCGGGCCGTCGCGTCCTGCCTGCTGCCGGTCGCCCTCGCCGAGGCCGAGCCGGTCACCACCGTCGAGGGGCTCAGCGCGCCGGACGGGCCGCTGCACCCCGTGCAGGAGGCGATGGTCTCCTGCCACGGCGTGCAGTGCGGGGCCTGCACCCCCGGCATGGTGATGACCCTGAGCACGTTCCTCGACACCACGGCGGATCCGGACGCCGGGCAGGTCCGCGAGGCGCTCACCGGCAACCTCTGCCGGTGCACCGGCTACCACACCATCGTCGACGCGGCCCTGACCGCGGCGGCGGCCGCCCCGACCCCGAGGGAGGACCGGCTGTGACCGCGCTGTCCGAGCCCGCCGCCCGTGCCGTCCCCGCGAGCGGCGCCGTCGGCCGCTCGATCCCCAGGCCGGACGCCGACGCCAAGGTCCGCGGCGCGGCCGTCTACACCGTCGACCTCGCCGAGGCGGGCATGCTGCACGCCGCGGTCCTCCGCGCGGAGCTCTCCGCCGCGCGGATCATCCGGCTCGACACCTCCGCCGCGGCCGGCCTGCCGGGCGTGCACGCCGTCGTGACCGGGGCGGACGCGCCCGCCCTGTCGGGCATGCTGGTGGTCAAGGACCAGACCGTGTTCGCGATCGACATCGTCCGCTACGCCGGGGAGCCGATCGCCGCCGTCGCCGCCGAGACGCCCGAGCAGGCGGCGGCGGCGCTGGCCGCGATCGAGCTGGAGCTCGAGCCGCTCGACCCGGTCGTCGACCTGGACGCGGCCGTGGCGCCCGACGCCCGGCTGATCCACCCCGGCTGGGCGGACTACGCGGCGCCGGTCGACGGTTTCCGCAGCGGCAACGTCGCCTGGGACGCCCGCCTGGAGAAGGGCACGGACGAGGAGTGGAACGCCGCGTTCGCCGCGGCGCACCGGGTCGTGAGCGACGAGTTCCGCGTCCCCCGCCAGCACCAGACGCCGCTGGAGCCACACGCCTGCGTGGCCCGGTACACCACCGGCCGTTACACCGTGCACACCTCCACCCAGTTCCCGCACTCGGTCCGCAGCCGCACCGCGGAGCTGCTGGGCATCCGGCCGTCGGCGGTCCGCGTGCTCGTGCCGACCGTCGGCGGCGGGTTCGGCGGCAAACTCGACGCGATGCTGGAGCCGATGGCGTGCCTGCTCGCCCGACGCTCGGGGCGCCCGGTCCGGCTGGTCAACAGCCGCGCCGAGGAGCTGGCCACCGCCGGCCCGCGGGAGAACGCGGTCCTGCGGCTGCGCACCGCCGTCGACGCGGAGGGCCGCATCCTCGCCCAGGAGGCGGACGTCCTCACCGACAACGGCGCGAACTCCAGCGGCGAGACGGTCATCTGCGCCGGGCTGCCCGCGCTCGCCCTCGGGTCGACCTACCGCATCCCGCTCGCCCGGTACCGCACCCGCGTGGTCTACACCAACACCGCACCGACGGCGGCGTTCCGCGGGGTCGGCGGGCCGTACGTCGTGTTCGCCCAGGAGTCGCACCTCGACCACGTCGCCCGCGAGCTGGGCGTCGACCGGCGCGAGCTGCGGCTGCGCAACGTGCTGCGGGCCGGTGAGGCCATGGTCAACGGCCAGGCCCTCGACGACCCGATCCTCGTCGAGGCCCTGGAGTCGGTGGAGCGCCGCGCGCCGTGGGACCGGGAGCGGCCGGCGACCCCGGGGAAGCTGCGGGGCAAGGCCGTGGTGCCGCTGACCTGGCTCACCAACCCCGGCCCCGGCGAGGCGTCCGTCTCGCTGTCCGACGACGGGACCGTCCTGGTCACCACCGCGGCGACGGAGATCGGCACCGGCGCCGTCCAGACCGGGGTGCGGCAGATCGTCGCCGAGCGGCTCGGCGTGCACGTCGACGACGTGCTGGTGTCCACCCCGGACACCGACGCCGCGGGCTTCGACAACGGCGCCCAGGGCAGCCGCACGACCTACGGTGCGGGCAACGCGGCCGGCCAGGCCGCGGGCGAGCTGCGCGAGCAGATCCTGCGGACCGCCGCGGGCATGCTGGAGGCGGCGGAGACGGACCTGGAGATCGCCGGGGACGTCGTGCAGGTCGCGGGCAGCCCCGGCGCGTCGGTCACTCTCGCCGCGGTCAGCGCGGCCGCGATGTTCTCCAGTGGGCCGCTGTCGGCCACCGGCCGGTTCGTGGCGCAGCCTCCCGAGTTCGACGCCGGCTGCGTGATCGGCGGCCTCTTCAGCACGATCAACGCCACCTCCTCCCACGCCCATGCCGCGGAGGTGGAGGTCGACCCGGACACGGGCGAGGTGACGGTGCTGAGCTACGTCGTCGCCCAGGACGTCGGCCGGGCGATCAACCCGGCGATGGTCGTCGGCCAGGTCAACGGCGCCGTGGCGCAGGGCATCGGCTACGCGCTGTACGAGGACCTGCGGCTCGGGCCGGACGGGCGGGTGCTCGACCGGAACCTGGAGACCTACCGGATCCCCACCGCACCGGACGTGCCGCCGATCGACCTGGAGATCCTGGAGAACCCGCTCCCGACCGGGCCCTACGGCGCCAAGGGTGTGGCCGAGCCGCCCATCGTGCCGGTGGCGGCGGTGCTCGCCTGCGCCGTGTCCGACGCGATCGGGGTGACGGTGACCGACCTGCCGCTCTCCCCGTTCGCCGTGCTCGCGGCCCTGCGGGCCAACCGTCGATGACGCCCCCGGGCCCGCTGCTCGCCGAGGACGAACGCCTCGGCGAGCCGGCGGGTCCGGTGCCGGGCCGGATTCGCCGTCGTGCCCGCCGATTTCCGGCTCGCGGCATTGCGCGTATACCACGCGCTGTCATGTATCAGAATCATTCGCGAAACATTTTGTCGGCTTGCACTTGTGGGCCCGAAACTGTGGCGAATGGCCCATGGTCGGGCCGTGGGGCGTTGCCTAGGTTCCACTTCATGATGATCCGCACCGCACAAGAGAGCGGTCAGGAGATCGGATTCCGACGGAATCAGGTCCGGGTGATCGTCGACCGGGCGACGGGCACCGAGGCGATCGAGCGCCCCACCCACCACGCCACCCCCGAGCTCGGCGGCGCCCCGGACCCGTCGTGTGCCGTCGTACCACTGATGACCTGAGGAGCGATTAGCTGCGCCATGACCATCACCGAACCCGTTCAGAGCCAGACCAAGTACACCGGGGCGCGGATCCGACGTACCGAGGATCCCCGCCTGCTGGCGGGCCGTGGGCAGTACATCGACGACCTCACGGTTCCCAAGATGATCGAAGCCGCGGTGCTGCGCAGCCCGATGGCGCACGCGCGGATCACCAGCATCGACGTCAGCCGGGCGCGTGAGCTTCCCGGTGTCTTCGATGTCATCACCGGCGAGGACCTCGCCGCCGTCGCGGGCCAGCAGCCGGTGATCTGGCTCCCGATCCCGGACCAGCGGATCGCCAAGACCTACGCGCTGGCCGTGGACCGGGTCCGCTGGGTCGGGCAGGCGGTCGCGGCCGTCGTCGCGGTGAACCGCTACGTCGCCGAGGACGCGCTCGAGCTGATCGAGGTCGAGTACGAGCCGCTGCCGGTGGTCGCGAACCTCGACGCGGCGCTCGCCCCGGATGCGCCGAAGCTCTACGACGACTGGCCCGACAACGTCAGCGGCTCGCACTCCTACCAGTTCGGCGACGCCGAGAAGGCCTTCGCCTCCGCCGATGTCGTGGTCAAGGGGACGTTCGACCACGGCCGCGCCTTCGGCTGCCCGCTGGAGCCGCGCGGTTGCATCGTGACCTGGGACTCGTTCGCCGACACCCTCGACCTCCACCTGTCGACGCAGTCGCCCAACCTCGCCCGTGACCTGCTGTGCGAGGTGCTCGGGGTACCGGTGCACAAGATCCGGGTCCGGACGCCCAACCTCGGCGGCGGCTTCGGCAACAAGTTCGACTTCTACGGGGAGGAGGTGATCGCCGCGGTCCTGTCCCGCCGCACCGGACGTCCGGTGAAGCTGATCGAGGACCGCGTGGACAGCTTCTTCGCCACCTCGCACTCGCGCGACCAGCGCATGGACTTCGAGATGGCGCTGAGCAACGACGGCACCATCCTCGGCCTGCGCGGCACCGCCTACGGCGCGCTCGGCGGTGCACTCGGCACGGTCGGCGCCGGGCCGTGCTGGGCGTCCGTGCTCACCTGCATGGGCCCGTACAACATCCCCAACCTGGACGTGACGGTGAAGGTCGTCATGACCAACCGCTCGCCGTACGGCTCGTACCGGGGGTGGGGGGCGCCCAAGGGCAACATCGTGCACGAGCGGCTGATCGAGCTCGCCGCCCGTGAGCTGGGGATGGACCGCCTCGAGATCCGGCGCAAGAACCTCGTGGCCCCGGACCAGTTCCCCCACTTCAGCGGCGCCGCCTTCACCTACGACAGCGGCCGCTACGCCGACTGCCTCGACCTGGCGATCGCCAAGGTCGAGGAGCTCGGATGGCTGGAGCGCCAGGCGCAGGCACGGGCCGAGGGCCGTTCCGTCGGGATCGGGTACTCGTTCCACATCGAGCCGAGCGCCTACGGTCCCAGCCGGATCATGAACCTGGTCGGCCTGCAGCACTCCGGCTTCGACGAGGTCACCGTCCGGATGGACTCGGTCGGCAAGGTCACCGTCTACTCCGGCCAGATCAACATGGGCCAGGGCACGGACACCATCTACGCCCAGCTGGCCGCGGACGGGCTCGGCATCCCGATGGACGACATCGTCGTCGTCACCGGGGACACCGACTCCTGCCCCTACACCGGCTACGGCACGGGCGGGAGCCGGGCGGCACCGCTCGGCGGCGCCGCGATCCAGCGGGCGACCGAGCGGCTGCAGGCGAAGATCCTGCGGGTGGCCGCCGAGCTGCTCGAGGCGTCCGCCGACGACCTGGAGATCGTCGACGGCCAGATCAGCGTGCGCGGGACGTCGGGCAAGTCGGTGTCCACCAAGGACGTCGGGGACGCGGCCTACCGGCGGCTGCTGGACCGGCTGCCCGAGGCGGAGATGCCGACGCTGGAGGAGGTCGACGTGTTCGACCCGCCGAACATGGCGACCTCCTACGGCTGCACCGCTCTGCTGGTCGAGGTCGACCGCCAGACCGGGATGGTGTCGCTGCTGGACTGCCTGCAGGCCCACGACTGCGGCACGGTGATCAACCCGATGCTGGTGGACGGCCAGCTCGCCGGCGGCCTGGCCCAGGCGCTGGGTGGCGCGCTGCTCGAGGAGCTCGTCTACGACGAGGAGGGCCAGCTGCGGACGGCGAGCTTCATGGACTACCTGCTGCCGACGTCGACGGACATCCCGCCGTTCCACTTCTACCACCAGGAGACCCCGGCCCCCGACATCCCCGGTGGGATCAAGGGTGTCGGTGAGGCGGGCACGATCGCCGGGGTGTCGCTGGTCGGCAGCGCCGTCGACGACGCGCTCAGCGACATCGGCGTGGCGGTGACCCGGTTCCCGGTCACCCCGCCCCGTCTCCTCGATCTGATCCGCGACGCCCAGTCGGGTAAGGAGGGGTCGCTGTGAAGCCCCCAGCTGTCAAGTACGCCCGCGCCGGTGACGTCAGGGAAGCGGTCGCACTGCTCACCGAGCACGGCTCGGACGCCAAGGTGCTCGCCGGCGGGCAGAGCCTCGTCCCGCTGATGAGCTTCCGGCTCGCCCGGCCGTCGATCCTGATCGACATCAACCGGATCAGCGGGCTGGACCAGATCCGCGTGGACAACGGGAGCCTGGTGATCGGGGCGATGACCCGGCAGCGCGACGTGGAGATCAGCGACGTCGTCGCGGCCGAGGTCCCGCTGCTGCCCCAGGTCCTGCACCACGTCGGCCACATCACCAACCGCAACCGCGGGACGGTCGGCGGCAGCGTGGCCCACGCAGACTCGGCCGCGGAGCTTCCGGCGCTGGTCACCGGCCTGGGTGGCGAGTTGGTGGTGGAGGGTCCGAACGGGACCCGCACCATCGCGGCCGAGGACTACTTCACCGGCACGTTCACCACGGCGATGGAGTACAACGAGGTGCTGACCGAGATCCGGATTCCGCGGTTGCCCGCGGGAACCGGTGTCGCGGTCGAGGAACTGGCCCGCAGGCACGGCGACTTCGCCATCGTGGGCGCGATGGCCGCGGTCCATCTCGCTGCCGACGGCTCGGTCGACCTGATCCGGGTGGCCGCGAGCGGGGTGGCCTCGGTCCCGCTCCGGCTGCACGCCGCGGAGGAGGTCCTCGCCGGCGCGCAGCCGACGGCGGACGCGATCGACGCCGCCGCGGCCACGGTCACGGCGAGCGTCCACCCGACCGATGACGTCCACGCTCCCGCGTCGTACCGGCGGGACATGATCCAGCTGTTGGTCAAGAGGGCGGTGGCCGCGGCCGTCGAGCGAAGTGGAGTGAGCGCATGAGTGACAAGCAGACGGTCTCGGTGACCATCAACGGCCACGTCTACACGGCCGACTGTGAACCGCGGCTCACGTTGGCGGACTTCATCCGTCACGAGTGCGGTCTCACCGGCACCCACCTGGGCTGTGAGCACGGCGTGTGCGGCGCGTGCACGATCATGCTCGACGGACGCACCGCGCGGGCGTGTCTGATGCTGGCGGTCCAGGCCGACGGCAGCACGATCACCACCGTCGAGGGGCTGGCCAGCGGCAACGAGCTGAACCCGCTGCAGGAGGCGTTCTGGGACAACCACGGGCTCCAGTGCGGTTTCTGCACCTCCGGCATGTTGATGTGTGCCACGGAGCTTCCTGGCGGACAACCCCGACCCGTCGGCCGAGGAGGTGCGGGAGGGCATCTCCGGCAACCTCTGCCGCTGCACCGGATACGACTCGATCGTCACGTCGGTCCTCGAGGCGGCGGAGAAGCAGCGGAGCTGACGCCCGTCGTCCGGGAGCGGACCGGGCCGTCCGCCCGAGGCCGGGACGAGGTCCGGCCCGGTTCCCTCCCGGCGTTCCACCCGCACCACCCGGCGGCCGCGGGCGGGCCGTGCCCGCCCGCCCGCGGGGGCGTCCCGCGGCGGTCGTCGGCCCGGGTTCAGGGAGGCGCCCATCGGGCCGAAGGCACGTCCTGCGGGCCGCAGGTCGCTCCCGCAACCAGGTCCAGGGCCTCCTCCAGCACCTCGGCCACCGGGATCTGACCGAGGAACGAGGGCCGGTGCGCGCAGCCCTCCCGGGGCGGTGCGGGAAGCCGGCCGTGCTGGCGTCGACGCCGCACACCGGGCAGAGCACGGTCCAGCTCAGGAGCGGCCGGTGCCTCGTCCGGACGGTCGCCGCGGCGTTGATCGCGTTGCCGCACCAGTACAGCCCGACCGTCGCGGCACCGGCTGCGCGCGCGAGGTGCAGCGGCCCGGAGTCGTTGGCCACCACCACCGCGCACCGACCGAGCACGGCAGCCAGCGTGCCCAGGCCCGTGCGGCCGGTCAGGTCGTGCACCGCGACGGCGGCGTGGCTGCGCACCTCCGCGCTCACCGGCAGGTCGGCGGCCGAGCCGACGAGCACCGGGCGCACCCCGGCGGCGGCGAGGCCGGTGGCGACGGCGGCGAACCGCTCCGCCGCCCAGCGCCGGCGCGGATCACCGGCACCGGCGTGCAGCGCGACCCACGGCCCGTCGCCGGGCAGGCCTCGGCCGCGGCCGCCTGCTCCTGGTCGGACACCGCGAGCAGGGGGTACTCCGGCGGCCCGTCGGCACCCACCAGCGCGACCACCTCGAGGTAGCGGAACACCTCCGGCTGGTAGTAGCGGTAGGGCACGGTCGCATCGAGGGGCGCGGCGTCGGCGGCGCGCAGCCCGATCGACCGCCGGGCGCCGAGGGCCCGCACCAGGGGATTGGACGCGGTCCCGCCGCCGTGCAGCTGCACAGCCAGGTCGTAGCGGTAGGCGCGGGCCTCGGCGAGGAACTCCGGCAGGGCGGATGCCTGCGGCGCTCCACCCGGCTGTCCCGCCAACCCGGCCACCTGCGGTACCACCACGACCCGGTCGACGGGTCCGGGGCGGCCGGACAGGAAGTCCGCCTGCCAGGCCCCGCCGAGCAGGGTGAGCTCGGCCTCGGGGAAGGCGCGGCGCAGCGCCGCCAGCGCCGGGGTGATCATCAGGTAGTCCCCGAGCGCGTTGCACCGCAGGACGGCGATCCGCCGCATCCCGTCCTCGTCATGGCTCACGCCGGACCTCCCGATGCCGCCCTGCAGCCCGAGGGTGACCGTGAGCGGTCGCCGTCGTCCTCGGACGCGACCTGGTACCCACCGAGGTGCGTGCCATGCGCGGTGGGCCGCGTCGAGGAGGTCAGGACTGCGAGCGGACCGCGCCTCGGCCGCGACGGGACTCCTGCAGCGCGGTGAGATCCCCCGCCTCGAGCGCGGTCCAGAAGCGCAGGGCCGCGTGCTCCATCTCCAGGCCCAGTTCGAGGGTGAGCATCCGCGGCCGCAGCGACGGGTCGTCGCCGAACCGCTCCGCCATGTCCTCGTACACCGCGATGCGGTCCTCGTGCTGGCGGATCTGGTCCCGGGCCAGGGCGGCGACGTCCTCGGGCTCGCCGGCCTCGTTGAAGAACAGCTTCAGCTCGGCGATGTCCCGCATCTCGAAGTGTTCCTCGGTGGGCGAGGCGAGCCAGGTCCGCAGGGCCTCCCTGCCCGCCGTGGTGAGCGAGTAGGTCTTGCGACGGCGCCCGGAGTCCTCCGCGGACAGGGCGAGCAGGCCCAGCGCGGCCAGCCGCTCGGGCTCCGAGTAGAGCTGCGCGTGCGGGAAGTTCCAGAAGTAGCCGACCGAGTGCGCGACGCCGCGCTTGAGGTCGTACGGGGTCGACGGACCGCGCAGAGCGATCATGCCGAGCACGACGTACGAGGTGGGGGACAGGCGGACCTCGGCCACGAAACTCCTCGGGTCGGCAGCACACGCCGTCGGTCGAGCCTGCACCGCGTGCCTGTGCAGTCTACGAAACGGGTACCCACACCGGGTGCGAGCGCTCGTCTTGCCGACCAACAATCTGAACTGTACCGTACGTTTCAGACGGTCATGGGAGGCTTCATGGATCTGGCGACGGCGCTGCGCGGGGCCGCAGAGCGCTACCCCGGCCGGTTCGCGGTTCGCGGCGCAGGGCGTCACCTCGTCTATCGCGAGTGGGACGCGCGCACGAACGCGCTGGCCAGGGCTCTGCAGACGGTGGGGGTCGGGCCGGGCGACCGGGTCGCACTCGCCCTGACGGGCGGCGAGCCGCTCGCGAGCCTGCACCTTGCCGCGCAGAAGCTGGGCGCGGTCTCGGTTCCGCTGTCCACCCGGTTCTCGCCGGACGAGCTGCGGCACTGCATCGAGGACAGCGGCGCGGTGCTGCTCGTGGTCGACGACGCGAACGCCGAGCGCGGCGCGGCCGCCACCTCGGGTGGCGGACCCCGGCTGCACACCGCCGCGGAGCTCGACGAGCTGGCGGCCGGCGAGCCCGACGGCGACCTGCCGACGGTGCCGGACGAGTCCGCGATCAGCGTCATGCTCTACACCTCTGGCACCACGGGGCGGCCCAAGGGCGTCCCGCGCACGCACCGGGCGGAGCACTCGGCGGCGGTGGCGCACGCCGTGCAGACCCAGCAGCGCATCGGCGAGGTCGTGCTCGGGGTGATGCCGATGTTCCACACGATGGGGCTGCGCACCCTGCTGACCAGCATCGTGGTGGGCGGCACCTGGGTCGCGCAGCCGGCGTTCGACGCCGAGGCGTCGACGGAACTGATCCTCGAGGAGGGGATCAGCTCGCTGTACCTGGTGCCGACCATCTACTGGTCCCTGCTGCGCAGCGGGCGGCTCGGTGACGCCCGCGCCCTCGACCGGCTCGCGTACGCCGGCGCCGCGATGACGCCGTCCCTCGCCGAGCAGCTCGCCGCCGAGGTGCGCCCGGCGTCGTTCGTCAACCACTTCGGCAGCACCGAGATCTACACGTTCACCGTCAACCCGGACGTCGTCGCCAAGCCCGCCTCCGCCGGCCGGGCCGGGATCTTCTCCCGCGTGCGGCTCGTGACCCCCGAGATCGGGGCCCCGCCGGACGCGCTGGTGCCCGACGGCGAGCAGGGACAGGTGATCGTGTCCCTGGACAGCCCGGAGGCGTTCGCCGGCTACTGGCAGCGCCCGGACGCCAACGAGAAGTCCATCCGGGACGGCTGGTACTACACCGGAGACCTGGCCGTCGCCGACTCCGACGGCGACCTGTGGGTGGCCGGCCGCGTCGACGATATGATCAACTCGGGCGGGGAGAACCTGTACCCGGACGAGATCGAGGCGGCGCTCGCCCGATGCGCCGCGATCGACGACGTCGTGGTCGTCGGCCTGCCCGACGAGCGCTGGGGCCAGGCGGTCACCGCGTTCGTCGTCCCCGCGGCCGGCACCGATCCGATCGCCGCGGCGGAGAAGACGCTGGAACACGCGCGCAGCGTGCTGCCGTCGCTGAAGCGCCCCAAGAGGGTGATCGCCGTCGACGTCATCCCCCGGTCGGGCGTGGGCAAGACCCTGCGCCGCGTCCTGTCCGCGGGTGACTACGACGCGAAGGGAGAAGCTCGTGGCTGACCATGCCCCGGTGACGGAGGGCGGCACGCCCCGCTGGAACCCGGCCCGCGTTGAGGACGCCGCGCTCGTCACCGGCGGCGGTCGGTTCCTCGACGACATGGATCCCCTGCCGGGGACCCTGGTGGCCACCGTCGTGCGCTCCACGCAGCCCCACGCCCGCCTCGTTTCGGTCGATCTCAGCCGCGCCCGCGCGCAACCCGGTGTCGCGGCCGTGATCGGGCCGGAGGAGGTCCGGGCCGCCGTGCGGCCCTTCCCCTCTCGACGACGACGCCGATGGCCTACTACCCGACGGCCGTCGACAAGGTCCGCTTCGTCGGCGAGCCGATCGCCGTCGTGGTCGCCTCGGACCGCTACACCGCCGAGGACGCCGCCGAGCTGGTCGCCGTGGAGTACGAGTCGCTCGACGCGGTCGTGGCCCCCCGCCCGGCGCTCCTGCCGGACGCACCGGTGCTCCACGAGGAGGCGGGGGACAACGTCGCCACGGACCGCACCTTCTCGTTCGGGCCGGTGGAGCAGGCCTTCACCGACGCGGCGCACGTCGTCGAGGCGGACTACGACTTCCCGCGCTACTCCTCGGTCCCGATGGAGTGCTACTCGGTCATCGCGAACTGGCAGGACACGGCCGACGGGCCTGCGGTCGAGACGTGGGCGAACTTCCACGGCCCGTTCACCATGGTGCCGGTCATGGCCGGTGCCCTCGGCATCCCGACCTCCCGCGTCCGGCTCCACGTGCCCGCCGACATCGGTGGCAGCTTCGGCATCAAGGCGGGCATCTACCCGTACGTGGTGCTGATGGCGCTGGCGTCGAAGCACGCCGGCACCCCGGTGCGCTGGACCGAGGACAGGATCGAGCACCTCCTCGCCAGTGCCTCGGGCGCCGACCGGGCCATGCGGTTCTCCGCGGCCGTCGCGGACGACGGCACGGTCACCGCGCTCAAGGTCGACCTGGTCGACAACGTCGGCGCCTACCTGCGTCCGCCCGAGCCGTCGACGCTCTACCGCTGCTTCGGCAACATCACCGGCGCGTACCGGATCGGCGCGGTCGAGATCCGGGCGCGGGCGGTGGTCACCAACACCATGCCGACCGGGCTGAACCGCGGTTTCGGCGGCCAGCAGCTCTACTTCGGCCTGGAACGGCTGATGGACGCCGTGGCCGCGGCCACCGGGCGGGACGTGGTGGAGGTGCGCCGGCAGAACCTCGTCGACCACTTCCCGTACGAGACGCCCACCGGCGGCGTCTACGACTCCGGGGACTACCCGGCCGCCCTGGACCTCGCGGTGAAGAACGCCGGGCTCGACGAGCTGCGGGCCCGGCAGGCCGCGGCGCGCGCCGAGGGCGCCTACTACGGCATCGGGGTCGGCCTCGTCGTGGACCCCTCGGGCACGAACATCGGCTACGTCGGCCTCGCGACCCCCGCGGAGGACCGCAAGCCCGGCCGGGACAAGTCCGGCTCGACCGAGCACGTCCGGATCTCGGTCGACATGCAGGGTCTGGTCACCGTCATGCTCGGCAGCGTCCCCCAGGGGCAGGGGCACGCCACGGTCGCCCGGTCGATCGCCGCGCGCCGGCTGGGTCTGCCCGAGGAGCAGGTGCGGGCCGTCGTCGACATGGACACGAGCACGACGCCGTGGACGGTCACCTCGGGCAGCTACTCCTCCCGGTTCGCGCCGCTGGTGACCAGCGCGGTGGTCGAGGCCGCGGACCGGATCGCGGCGACGGTCCGCGCGGCGGGCTCGGTGCTGCTGGACCTGCCTCCCGAGGAGCTCGAGCTCGTCGACGGGAAGGTCCGCCACCGCGACGACCCGGAGCGCGCGGTGCTGTTCCGGCACGCCGCGGGAGTCGTGCACTGGGATCCCGGGGCCCTGCCCGAGGGCGTGTCCGCGAGGCTCTACGAGGAGGCCGCGTTCACCCCGCGGGAGGTCCGGGCGGCCACGAAGGACGACAAGATCAACTCCTCGCTGTGCTACGGGTTCGTCGCCGAGTCGTCGCGGTGCGGATCGACCCGGACACCCTCGAGATCACCGTGGACCGCGTCTCGTCCGTGCACGACGCCGGCACCGTGCTCAACCAGCAGCTGCTGGACGGGCAGGTGCACGGCGCGCTCACGCATGCGCTCGGCGGGGCCATGTACGAGGAGTTCACCTACGCCGACTCGGGCCAGCCGACCTCGGCCACCTTCCTCGACTACCTGTGCCCCACCAGCGCCGAGGCCGGCTACGACCTGCGCACCGACCACATCGTCAGCCCGTCGCCGCTCACGCCCCTGGGAGCCAAGGGCTGCGGCGAGGGCTCCTCGATGAGCTTCCCGGTCGCGTTCGCCAACGCCGTCGCGGACGCGCTGAGCCCGCACGGCATCGAGATCACCCGCCTGCCCCTGCACGGCGAGGTGCTGCACCAACTTTTCGAGAACACCACCACGAAGGAGACCCACTGACATGGCGCTGACCGGCGGAGACGTCCTGCTCGAGCGGAGCGCGGACGGGCGCGTCGCGTACCTGACGCTGTCGCACGGCAAGTACACCGTCGTCACCTGGCAGATGCGGCAGCTCGTCGCGGACCGCTTCGCGGAGATCGACGCCGACAAGGACATCCGCGTCGTCGTCGTCCGCAGCGACGGGGAGCACTTCACCTCGGGCGGGGACATCGCCGGGTTCATGGAGGTCGACCCGATCGACTTCACCGACCTGGGCCACAACGTCACCGCGCCGGCGCGCAGCACCAAGCCCGTCATCGCGGCGATCGACGGCTACTGCTTCGGCGTGGGGCTGGAGATGGTGCTGTCCTGCGACATCCGGCTGGCCACCCCGCGCAGCCAGTTCGCGCTGCCGGAGATGAACCTCGGCATGATCCCCGGTTCGGGCGGCACCCAGCGCCTGTCCCGCCTGATCGGGCTGTCCCGGGCGAAGTTCCACATCATGACCGCCACCCGGATCCAGGCCCAGCAGGCGCTGGATTGGGGCATCGTCGCCGAGCTGCACGACGACCGGGACGCGCTGTACGCGGCGGTCGAGCAGCTGGCCGCGAAGATGGCGAACTTCTCCCCGCCGCCCAGCGGACCGCGAAGGAGGTGCTCGACAAGGGCATCGACGCGCCGCTCTACACCGGCATCGACCTGGAGCGGAAGGCCTACGCGATGCTGCGCTCGACGAACGACTTCGCCGAGGGCGTCAAGGCGTTCGGCGAGAAGCGCAAGCCGGAGTTCACCGGGCGCTGAGCCGCCCCGCGCCCAGACCATTCAGGGAAGGTCCCTCGTGAAAGCAGCACCCTTCGCCTACGTGCGCCCCGCCGACCTCGACGACGTCCTCGACGAGCTGTCCGGCGGGGACGGGAAGGTGCTTGCCGGCGGGCAGTCGCTGGTCCCGGTCCTGGCCATGCGGCTGGGCCGGCCGGCGACCCTCGTCGACGTCACCGCCGTCGAGGAGCTCCACGGGTACGGCGCGTCGGCCGGCGGGCTGCGGATCGGCGCCGCGGTCCGCCAGCGCACGGTGGAACGGTCGGCGGAGGCCCGCGCGGTGCCGCTCCTCGGTCTCGCACTGCCCTTCGTCGGGCACCGGGAGCTGCGCAGCCGGGGGACCGTGTGCGGCAGCCTCGCCCACGCGGACCCCGCGGCGGAGCTCCCCGCCGTCGCGTGCTGCGTCGGGGCGAAGATCGAGGTCGCCGGCCCCGGGGGCCGGCGCACCCTCGGCGCGAGGGAGTTCTTCGTCGGGGCGATGACGACCGCGGTGACCCCGGAGGACGTCGTCGTGGCCGCCGAGTTCCCGGTGGCCGCGCCGGGTGAGGGTTTCGGGTTCGCCGAGATCGCGCGCCGGCACGGCGACTTCGCGCTGGCCGGGGTGGCCACGGCCGTCACCGTGTCCGAGGACGGCGCCGTCACCGACGCCCGGCTGACCGGCTTCGGGATCTCGGACCGCCCGGCGTTCCGCGAGGTCACCGACCTGGTCCGGGCCGCCGCGGACGCGGACGACGTCGAGCGCGAGCTCCGCGGGGGCGCCGCGGAGCTGGCCGCCGAGCTCGTCGACACCGGCGGCGACACCCACGGCTCGACCGGCTACCGCCGCCGACTGTTCGGCGTGCTCGCTGCCCGGGAGCTGGCCAAGGGCCTGCGCCGCGCCCGCGGTTCCCGCGCCTCCGGCCGCCCCTAGCCCACCTGACCCGCTCACGGCGCATCTTCTCCGAGGAGTTTCCGCATGACCCAGCTCGACGACCGGACCGCAAGCACGGCGGACGCGGACGCGCGCGCGTCGCACCGCCCGCGTCCGCGTGCCGAGAAGATCCCCGCCGGCGAGCTGGCCGAGGTCTCGATGACGGTCAACGGCGCCGAGGTCACCGTCTCGGTACCGGCCCGGGTGCACCTGGCGGACGTCCTGCGTGAGCACCTCGGGCTGACCGGCACCCACCTCGGGTGCGAGCACGGGGTCTGCGGGATGTGCACCGTGCTCGTCGACGGCGACGCCGCCCGCGCGTGTCTCCTGTTCGCCGTGCAGTGCGACGGAGCGGAGATCGTGACCGTCGAGGGCCTCGGCACCGCCGAGGAGCAGCACCCGCTGCAGCAGGCCTTCTCCGCGCACCACGGTCTGCAGTGCGGCTTCTGCACCCCCGGCATGCTGATGAGCAGCTACGACCTGCTCGCGAACCCGCCGGGAGAGACCGAGGAGGAGCTCCCGGAGCAGATGTCCGGGGTGCTCTGCCGGTGCACCGGCTACCGCGGCATCCTCGCGGCGGTCTCGGACGTCGCGGAGGCGTACCCGGACGGCCCGCCCGCGCCGGGAAACTGCGGCGCCCGCACCCTGGTCGGCCGGGGCGGCGGCAGGGGTCCGGCGGGCAGCGCCGACGACGAGGGCGTGGAGACCGGGCCGGCCCTGCCGACCGAGGTGCGCATCCCCGTCGGGGCGCCGTCCGCAACCGTCTCGGTGACCAGCGCGCTGTCCTCACCGATCGACGACGTGTGGCCGGTCCTCGAGGACTTCGACCAGCTCGCCCGGTGCCTGCCCGGCGCGCAGCTCGTCGAGGTGCTCGGGGACGACCGGTACCGGGGCCGGGCCACCATCGCGCTCGGGCCGGTCAAGCTGTCCTTCGAGGGCCTGGCCCAGGTCGTCGAGCATGATCGCGACGACCACCGGATGAAGGTCCTCGCCCAGGGCGCGGACAAGAGCGGCAGCGCCACCCAGGCCGTGATCACGCTGGCGGCCGTCCCCGACGAAGGGGCGGAGGGCGGGACGCGTCTGCAGGCGGACGCGCAGCTCTACCTCTCCGGCCGGATCGCCCAGTTCGGCCGGGCGCTGGCGGGCGACGTCAGCCGGCGGATGTTCGAGCAGTTCGCCGACGCCGTCGACGAGACCGCCCGGACCGGCACGGCACCCGAGGTCGGGTCCGGCCCCAGCCCGGTGGCGATCGCCACCGCGGCCCTGCGGGACGCGGTGGGCCGGGGCCTGCGTTCGGCCCGTGCCCGGATCCGCGAGGCCGTCCGCAGGCGGCGCGAGCGGCGCTGACGGCCGGCCGCGTTCGACGCGCGGGATCCGGCGCGACGCGCGCGGTCGACCACGCGCGTGGAACTGGTGGGCGCGCGGCCGAGAGCGCGGCCGGGACCCTCGTGCCCCGGGTCAGCGGCGCCTGGTCCTCCGCGCGGTGCCGATGCCGGCCAGGTGCAGGGCGGTGAGGAGCAGCCCGCCGAGCAGGAAAGCGGTCGCGTCGAGCGGACCGAGGGACAGGCTCGCGAGGTGCAGGACGAGGGCGACGGCGAACAGGACGGCTGCGGCGATGGCGGTGATGACGTCCTCCTGGGGTGGCGGGAGCAGAAGTCTGACCGCCTCAGGTCACGGCCGGGCCTCGGCTTCGCACCGGTGACGACGCGGTCGAACCGTCCGTGCCGTCGTCACGGCGTCCGGTTCCCCGAGGCCCCGGCTACCGCCCCACGTAGGTGCTCATCAGAGCCTGGACCTCGTAGACGTCGACGCCCTTCCCGAACTGTTTGACGATCGGCATCGACATCCCGGAGAGCCAGATCTTGAGCTCGGCGTCGAGGTCGAACGTGCCGGCCGTCTCGACGGCGAAGCCGTGCAGCCAGACCTGCGGGTCCTCCCACATCCGCGGACGGTCCGCCCACAGCCCGCACGGCCGGCGGAGTCGTCGGTGTCCCATCGTCCGATCCGGTCGACGTCCCGCAGGGTTCCGAGTTGGACGTCCAGGTAGGAGCAGTCCGCGGTGAACTCGACGGCCGTCCCGTTGACGGTCCGGTTGTGTTGCGTGGCGAGGTAGTAGGCCGGCGCGGTGAGCCGCCATAAGAGGTGCCCCTTGTCCCCGTCCCGGATCGCGCGCGAGATGGCGTCGCTGAGCAGCTCGCCACCGTAGTACTCCAGGGCGAGGACGCAGTTGATGTCCCGGTCGAACGCCAGCGGCCGGATCGCGTGATGGGGGAGCCGACCTTGCAGACCAGCTTGGTCGTCATCCACCATCGCGCGATCCTCCCGTCCGCGATCCGCAGGACTCCGGCGAAGCTGAACTTCGCGGCCATGTCCCCGTCGACGAGGACGTGTTCGAACGTCTGCCTGTCGTCCGGGAAGATCGAGGTGTCCGCACGCACGACGTCCGGCGAGAGGAGATCGTCGAGGCGCCGCTCGTTCATCGCCGATCTGGCCGTCGTTACGGTCGCGGCGGGATCGCGATGGGCCCGGACGGGTGCACCGCCGTCCTCCTCGGGGCCGCCCGCCGGGCCGATAGCAGAATGCCGTGCATGCGGTTCATCCGTCGCTTCGACGAGCTTCTCCCGCGACGACGTCGACGTCGCGGGCGGCAAGGGTGCGAACCTCGGCGAGCTCACCCGCGCGGGGTTCCCCGTGCCGCCCGGGTTCGTGCTCACGACGGACGCCTACCGCGCCGTCGTCGAGGCGAGCGGGATCGGCCCGACGATCCTCGAGCTCGCCGCCGGCCCGGATCTCGCCGCGGCGTCGGCCGCGATCCGGGCCCTGTTCGGCACGGTCAAGTTCCCGGACGCGATGGCCCGCGAGCTGCGGGCCTCCCGCAAGGCCCTCGGCGAGGGTCCCGTCGCGGTCCGGTCCTCGGCCACCGCGGAGGATCTCGCGGGCGCGAGCTTCGCGGGCCAGCAGGACACCTACCTCGACGTCGGCAACGGCCGCGGCGAGCTGCTGGGTGCGGTCCGGAGATGCTGGGCCTCGCTCTGGACGGAGCGCGCCATGGCCTACCGCGCCCGGCAGGGGATCGGTCCGGCGGACATCGCGCTCGCCGTCGTCGTCCAGGAGATGGTCGAGGCGGACGCGGCCGGGGTCCTGTTCACGGCGAACCCCACCACCGGGCGTCGTGACGAGGCGGTGATCTCCGCGGCGTGGGGCCTCGGCGAGTCCGTGGCCAACGGCTCGGTGACGACGGACGACACGGTGGCGGACAAGAAGACCGGGCGGGTGCGCTCCCGCACCACGGCGGACAAGGCGGTCATGACCGTCCCGACCGGGCGTGGCACCGAGGAACGGCCGGTCCCGGCCGGCCTGCGCTCCGAACCCGTCCTCTCCGACGACCAGGTGGCCACGCTGACGGCCCTCGGCACCCGGATCGAGGACCACTTCGGCGGCCCGCAGGACATCGAGTGGGCCCGCTCCGGGACCGCGTTCCGGATCGTGCAGTCCCGCCCGGTCACCGCGCTGCCCGAGCCCGAGGCCGCGCCGCCGACGGACTGGCCGGTGCCGGACCCGAAGGCGATCTACGTGCGGGCGAGCATCGTCGAGCAGCTGCCGGACCCGCTCACACCGCTGTTCGAGGAGCTGATCGACGGCTCGGTCACCCGCTCGCTGCAGGCGCTGATGACCGAGCTGCTGGACGCCGGCGTCGTGCGCGACGGCGACGTGGGCCTCCCGACCGTCAACGGCTACGCCTACTACCGCTACTCCCGCGCCGGGATGGCCCGGATCATGCTGCGCAGCCCGGCGGCCCTGCCGGTCCTGGCCGGCTCGAACGGCGAGGCCCGCGCGCAGGTGCGGTGGCGGGAGCGGTCCCGCCCGGCCTACGCCGAGGTCGTCCGGCGCTGGACGGACCGGCCTCTCGACGAGCTGACGACGGACGAGCTGATGGCCGGTGTCGTCGAGCTGCTGGACGCGGGCACGGAGTACTACACGGCGGTCCAGACCATCATCCCGATCGCCGCGTCGAGCGAGGTGGTCTTCACCTGGTTCTACGAGCACCTGGTGCGGCGGCCCGGCGACCCGCCCGCCGCGACGTTCCTGCTGGGCTTCGACAGCGCGCCCATCCGCGCCGAGAAGTCCCTGTACGACCTCGCGGCCTGGGCGCGGACGACACCCGACCTGACGCGCGCGCTGCTGGCCGGGCAGAGCACCGAACCCTGGCCGGAGTGGGACGTCCGCCTCCGCGCCCACCTCGACGCCCACGGCCACACGCTCTACAACATGGACTTCGCCAACCCCGTCCCGGCCGACGACCCGACCCCGCTGCTGGACACGGTGCGGTTCTACCTGGGCGGCGGCGGGGCGGACCCGCACGAGCGGCAGCGCGCCTCCGCGGACCGTCGCGAGGCGGCCACGGCGCAGGTCCTGGCCAGGCTGGACCCGCTGCGCCGCAGGACCTTCACCAGGCTGCTGCGGTGGGCCCAGAACATCGCCCCGGTCCGTGAGGACGCCCTCGCGGACGTGGGCCTGGCGTGGCCGCAGCTGCGCCGGATGCTGCGCGAGCTGGGCCGCCGGCTGGTCGAGGAGAAGGTGATCGACGACCCGGACGACGTCTTCTGGCTGCGCCGCGACGAGGTGCTGCAGGGGCGACCGGGAGCCGTCGAGCAGCGCAAGGAGCTCTGGCGGGGACGGCGCCGCGCCACCCCTCCGCAGGTGCTGCCCCGGGGCTCGTACTGGGAGCGGTTCGACGCGGTGCTGCCGGCGTCGTCCGCGGAGCAGACCGGGAACGTCCTACGGGGTACCGGCGCGAGCGCAGGGCAGGCCGTGGCCACCGCGCGGGTGCTCGCCGGGCCGCAGGACCTCGGCCGGATGCGGCCCGGGGACGTGCTGGTCGCGAGCATCACGACGCCCGCCTGGACACCGCTCTTCGCGATGGCCGCCGCCGTCGTCACGGACATCGGCGGCCCGCTGAGCCACAGCTCGATCGTCGCCCGCGAGTACGGGATCCCCGCCGTGCTCGGCACCGGCGCCGCGACCCGCCGGATCACCGACGGCGCCCGGGTCCGGGTCGACGGCGACGCGGGCACCGTCACCCTGGTCGACGAGCCGGACGAGCCGGCCGCCGCCGCGGAGCGCCGGCCCCGGACCGCCCTCGTGGCGGCCGGCGGCGGGATCGCCGCCCTCGGCCTCGGCTGGTGGCTCCGCCGGCGCGGCCGGGGCTCGAGAGACCTTCCTCCGGAAGGCGCGTGATTGCGAGGGAAATGTCCGCGCTGGGTTCCGGGGTGTCCCCGCCCGGGACGGCGACCGCATCCTGGCCTTCCACCGCGACGTCCTCGGGCTCGAACTCCTGTCCGATCCCGCCTAGGACCCGATGCTGTTCCGCGCGGGCGCGGGCACGACGGTGGCGCTGACCGAGCTGCCGGAGCGCTCGGTGGTTTCGACGGCGGCAACGGCCTGGCGCTGGTGTTCCGCGTCGAGCCGACGACGGCGTTCGGCTTCGGCAAGGGCCCGTACAGCCGGACCCGGTACCGCTTCCCGGCCGGCTGAGCGCGAGCCGACGCCCGATCCGGCGGTCCCGGCGCCGTCGCGAGCCAGAACGGGCGAGTCGTGGGAACGTGGGCCGATGACACGTACCGACGTCACGATCGTCACCACGGACGGCTCCGCGTCCGGCACCCTGCACGTCCCCGAGGGCGAGGGCCCCTGGCCCGGCGTGCTCGTCTACCCGGACGCCGGCGGCGCCCGCGAGACCTTCCGCGAGATGGCCGACCGGGTGGCCGCCATGGGCTACGTCGCCCTGCTCCCGGACATCTACTACCGCGAGGGCGACTGGAAGCCCTTCGACATGGCCACCGCGTTCAGCGACCCGGAAGAGCGGGCACGGCTGATGGGGATGGTCCACGGCCTGACCCAGGAGCTGGTCATCCGCGACGCCGGGGACTACCTGAACTTCCTGCTCACCCGGGACGAGGTGACCGGCGACGCCGTCGGGACGACCGGCTACTGCCGGGGCGGCTGGACGTCGCTGACCGTGGCCGGGAGCTACCCGGAGCGGGTCGCGGCGGCGGCGTCGTTCCACGGCGGCGGGCTGGCGGCGGCGGACGACCCGACGAGCCCGCACCTGCTGGCCCCGAGCATGCGGGCGACCGTCTACGTCGCCGGCGCGGAGAACGACGCCTCGTTCGACCAGGAGCAGTTCGACCGCCTGGAGGAGGCGCTGACCAGCGCCGGTGTCCCGCACACCCTGCTGTTCTACCCGGCCGCCCACGGCTTCGCGGTGCCGGACAACCCGACCTACGACCCCGACGCCGAGAAGCGGCACTGGGAGGCACTGGCCGAGCTGTACGGCACGGCACTGTCGGCCTGACCGGCAGCCCGCCCTAGGCTGCCACCGACCAGCCCTGGGAGGCCCAGCAGTGATCACCGACGACGAGCGCATCGCGCTGTTCCTCGACTACGAGAACCTCGCGATCGGCGCGCGCGACGGGCTCGGGGTCTCGCCCTTCGACTTCGGCCCCGTCGCGGACGCCCTCGCCGAACGCGGCCGGGTCGTGGCGCGCCGCGCCTACGCGGACTGGTCCTACTTCGACGACGACCGGCGACTGCTCGCCCGCGCGCAAGTGGAGCTCATCGAGATCCCCCAGCGCGTGGGCGGCTCCCGGAAGAACGCCGCGGACATCAAGATGGCCGTCGACGCGATCGAGCTCGCCTACGAGCGCCCCTTCATCACCACGTTCGCGATCGGCACCGGGGACTCGGACTTCACCCCGCTCGTCCACAAGCTGCGCGAGATGGACAAGCGGGTGATCGGGATCGGGGTGCAGTCCTCGACGTCGGCACTGCTCCCGCCCGCCTGCGACGAGTTCCTGTTCTACGACCGGCTCCCGGGCGTCGAGCCGACCCAGGCGCCCGTCGTGCGGAAGGGCCGGGGCCGCCCGGTCCGCCCGGTGATCGCCGCCGCACTCACGCCCGTCGTCCCTGCGATCGAGCCCCTGCTGGTCACGCCTGCGCCGCCGGAACCGCCCGCCCCGGAACCGGTCGTCGACGACCCCCAGGACGAGGAGCAGGTGGAGACGGGCACGGACCGGGAGGTCGGGCCGCTCGTCACCCGCACCCTCGCGGGCCTGCAGCGGCACACCGACGGCCCGGTCCTCGCCTCCCGGCTCAAGCGCGCGATCCTCCGCAAGGATCCCACGTTCGACGAGGCGGACCATGGCTTCCGCGGGTTCGGCGAGCTGCTGCGCAACCTGCAGACCCGCGGCGTCGTCGAGCTGGCGCAGGGGTCGGCACAGGGCGACCCCGAGGTCATGTTCCCCGAGAACGGCTCCGCGGACGACGACGCGTTCCGGCTCCTCGCCGACGTCGTCAGCGAGCTGGGATCGCCGCAGCTGAGCGGGTTGAAGGACAAGATCCGTAAGCGTCAGCCGGGCTTCAGCGAGAAGAGCTTCGGCTTCAACAGCTTCCTGTCCTTCGCCAAGGCCGCCCGCGCGCGGGACCTGATCGAGATGGAGTGGGACGACGACTCCGGGGACTACCGGCTGCACGTTCTCGACTGATCGGGCACGGTGTGTCGGTTGCCACACGCTTCGTGGGCGGCCATGCTCCCGCAATGTCCGCTTCACGCGCCCTCGGCGCCGCCGTGGTCCTCGCCTCGTTCTCGCTCGTCGGCTGTTCGTCCGGAGCGGACACCGCCGCCCCCGCCTCGTCCGTCGCCGCGGCGGGCTCCTCCTCGTCGGACGTGCGGGTCACGTTCGCGGAACAGGGTCCCGCGATCACCTACAACCCGGCGCTGGTCCCGGTGGGCTCGGGCGCCCACGTCGTGACGAGCTCGCAGAGCGGCCGCTCGACCGTCACCCTCGAGCTCACCGGCCTGGTCCCGAACCGGCAGTACGGCGCGCACGCCCACGCGAAGGCCTGCGGCCCCGCGCCCGCGGACTCCGGACCGCACGTCCAGCACGAGAAGGACCCGATGACCCCGAGCGTCGACCCGGCGTTCGCCAACCCGCGCAACGAGGTGTGGCTCGACGTCACCACGGACGCCCAGGGCAACGCCACGTCCACCTCCACCGTGGACTGGGAGTTCACCGGCGCGTCCCGGCCGAACGCCGTCGTCGTGCACGCGATGCCCACCAGCAGCGAGCCGGGCAAGGCGGGCACCGCGGGAGACCGGGTCGGCTGCGTGACGCTGCCCGCCGCGTAGCGCCCGTCGGACGCCGGGGAGCAATCCGGCGCCGATCACGCGTTACGGATCGTCAGACCGCCGTCGACCACCAGCGTCGCGCCCGTGATGTACGAGGCCGCGGGCAGCAGCAGGGACACGGTCGCGTGGGCGACCTCCTCCGGGTCCCCGTAGCGGCGCAGCGCCGTCCGGCGACGGGCGAAGACCGCCTTGTCCGCCTCCGGGATCCGCGCGGTCATGCCGGTGTCGATCGGGCCGGGGCAGATGCAGTTGACGGTCACGCCGCTCCTCCCGAGCTCCACCGCGAGCGACCGGGTCAGGCCGACGACGCCGTGCTTGGAGCTCGTGTACGGCGCGATGCCCGCGGTGGCGCCCAGGGCCTCGGTCGAGGCGATGTTCACGATCCGGCCGTCGCGGTTGCGCTGCAGGTCCGGGAGCGCCGCCCGGACGAAACGGGTGTGCGCGGTCAGGTTGACCGCGAGCGTCGTCGCCCAGGCGTCCTCGAACCCGTCGTCGGTGAAGGGGATGTGGATGCTGACGCCGGCGTTGTTGACCAGCGCGTCGATCGGCCCGAGTGCCTCCCGGATCTCGGCGACGGCCGCGGCGGGGGCCTCCCGTTCCGAGACGTCCGCGACGACGGCGTGCGCCCGCGCGCCCGCTCCCCGGAGCTCGGCGGCGACCTTCTGCAGCCCCTCGGGGTCCCGGTCCACGATGCCGACGCGGGCGCCCTCGTCGGCCAGGACGTAGGCGGTCGCCCGGCCCATCCCGCTCGCGGCGCCGGTCACGAGGACGACCCGGTCGGCGATGGAACGGCTGAGCTTCGACAGTCGCGGCACACGTCGATGCGTACCACGCCGAACGACCGTCAAGAAGAGCCGTGGGGCGGCCGGCGCCGAGCGGCGGAGCACCCTGGGCTGCCTGCGGGGTCCCCTGCCGACCCCTCCCGCGTCAGGGGACCCCGCAGGCGTCGGGGCCGGTCAGGAGATGACGCCGGCGCGGAGTGCGAGCAGGACGAGCCGGGCGCGGTCGCCGGTGCCCAGCCGGCGGCCGATCCGGCCGAGATGACTCTTCACCGTCAGCGGCGAGAGCCGCAGCCGGCGGGCGATCTCGATGTTCGTCTCGCCGTCGGCGGCGCACCGGATGATCTCGATCTCGCGGTGGCTGAGCAGGCGGTCGACCCCGTGCACGTCCGGCACGCGCAGCTTGCGCGGCGGCGGTTCCGCCGGCTTCTCCGGCTGGACCACCGCCCGGGGCGCCGGCGGCGGGCCGGCGAACAGGTAGCCGCGGGCACCGGACCGCAGCAGCAGCTGCACCTCCTGCTGGCCGTCGGGCGTCCCGCGGACGACGACCCGGGCGGTCTGCGCGAGGCCCGTCACGGTGTGCTCGGGACCCGCGGCCGCCGCTGTCCCCGCGTCGACGACCACGAGGTCCGGCGGCGGCCCCTCCCGGCTGCGGTCGTAGGCGTCCGCCAGTGTGGAGATCTCCTCGACCGCCCGGCTCAGGCCGTGCAGGCCGTGCGCCCACAGGACGCGCAGCGGCTCGTCGTCGGAGACGAGCAGGACCCGGGTGAGGGCCGCAGGCTCGGGCGGGGCGTGCTCGTGCGAGGTACGGGGTCTGGGAAGGAGCAGCGAGGAGGTGGACACACCCTCGTCGGTCACGGACACCCCCGGTGGCAAGCCCAGCGCATACTGCGGTCCGCGGAGTCACCAGGGTCCGGGGCCACTCCGCCTGTCTCGGGAACGTACTCCTTCGGATAGCTCGGTACGAGCACTCGGAGTGGCGTGTCCTCCTCGCGCGCCGGCTCGCGTGCGTGCGGATGCCGTAGTGGAACCGCCGCGGCGGGTACGCCTGCTCACCGTGCGCCGAGGAGCGCACCGAGCTTCCGCGGCGACGGCGGCCGGTGTCGGCAGGGCGCCGATCTCCCGTCGGAGGTCCTCCGCGGTGGCCGCGAGCTCCCCGGAGAGCGCGCGGCGGACGGCGGCCCGCAGCTCGTCCGGCTCGGTCGAGCTGCGGACCGCGCAGCCGCGCCGCACCAGCGCGTCCGCGTTGAGGAACTGGTCCGCGCCCTGCGGAACGGCGACCTGCGGGACCCCCGCGGCGAGCGCGGACAGCGTCGTCCCGGCCCCGCAGTGGTGCACGATCGCCGAGCACCGCGGGAGCGCCGCGGTCAGGGGCACCCAGCGGTGGGCCTTGACGGAGGTGGGCAGCGGACCGAGCTCGGCCGGGTCCAGCCCGAGCGCGACGAGCACCTCGACGGGCTCCGCGGCGAGGGCCTCGATCAGCGCCCGGATCGCGCCGGTACCGCCCATCCGCGGCGCGACGGTGCCCATCGTGACCAGCACGCGGGGCCGCTCCGGCGCGGTGAGCACGGAGGGTGGGACGACAGCACCGCCGTTGTAGGGGACCGTGCGGATCGTCCAACCGGGGTCGGGGGCCGGGGCCATGCTCGGCGGGGCGATCCCGATGGTGGCGACGGCGGGGACGTGGGCCGCGTCCGTGAGCCCCTGCTGGATCGACGCCCCCATCGCCCCTGCCCGGTCCGCCGGGCTGATCCCGTGCTCGACGCGCGGGAGGCCGCGTTCGGCCGCGACCACCGGACCGGCGCCCTCCATGCCCTCGTGGAGCACCACGTCCGGCTGCCAGAGGTCCGCCGCGTGCCGGACGCCGTCGAGCAGCCTCCTGCCGACCTCGGTGAACAGCGCGACGGCGTGCGCGCGGGCGTCGGGGACGGCCTTCCCGGTGAAGCCGGGCCGCGCGCCGAGGCCCCGGACGACGTCGCCCATGTCCATCCCCGGAGCGGCGTCGACGGTCGGCAGGCCGGCCGCGGGGCCGAGCTCGACGCCACCGCCCGCCGTCGCCAGGAGCAGGTCGTGCCCGGCCGAGCGGAGCGCCCAGGCCAGTGGTACCAGGGGGAACAGGTGCCCCGCGCCGGGCGCGGTCGTGACCAGCACGCGCATGGGGATCCTCCTCGTGCCGCGTCCGCCGGGCACAGCGTAGGCGCGCGACGGTCGTCCCCGGCCCGGGCGGATCCCCGCCTTCTCCGCCGTCGCCCGGGGGACCGAGTCCGATGTGCACCTCGGCACCGAGAAGCTCGAGGTGGGCAGTAGCAGCGCCAGGGGAGCGCTCGACGTCACGCGCGCGCGGGCGGCGCACCACCAGGAGGCGCCGGAGGCCCGGTTCTGAGAGAGCGCTGAGGCGGGCGCCGGTGAACGGCACGTGACGTGCGGCCAGGCGTGTCCGGGCTCCGGTCGGAGCCCCGGCTAGGGTCGGCGAGGTGCGCAGACTCCGAGCCCGCATCGCCTCCTGGTTCGTCCGCAGGCAGCTCGCCAAGCTCAGCGAGGGTGGCCTGGACCTGTCCTCCATCTCCGCGCTGCCCGCATCCACCCTGATGCCGCTGCGGCGCGACGGCCTCGATCCGGTGCCGGACCTGGCACGGGTGCGCAACGCCACGCCGGTGTCCGAGCTGGAGTTCCCGCTGGGCATCAACGTCTGGCTCGTGTCCGGCAGGGACGAGGTGCGCGCGGTGCTGGGCTCCACGGAGGACTACTCCACGGACTTCGCGCACGTCGCCCGCCAGGCCGGGCTCGACGCCGCGAACAGCCCGGGTGGCCTCGGTTTCGCGGACCCGCCGGACCACACCCGGCTGCGCAAGCTGCTGACGCCGGAGTTCACGATGCGCCGGCTCGCCCGGCTCACCCCGCGGATCAGCGAGGTCGTCGACGAGCGGCTGGCCCGGATCGCCGCGGCCGAGGGTCCCGTGGACCTGGTCGAGGAGTTCGCGCTGCCGATCCCGTCGCTGGTGATCTGCGACCTGCTCGGCGTCCCCTACGAGGACCGCGCGGAGTTCCAGGAGCTCGCCACCGCGCGGTTCGACCTGATCTCGGGGGCCAGCGCCTCCCTCGGCGCGATCTCGGACTCCCTGGTCTACCTGCGCAAACAGGTCAAGAAGCAGCGGGACGCCCCTACGGACGGCCTGCTCGGCATGATCATCCGTGAGCACCGGGACCAGATCGACGACGAGGAGCTGGCCGGCCTCGCGGACGGCGTGCTGACCGGCGGTTTCGAGACGACGGCGAGCATGCTGGCGCTCGGCACCCTGGCCCTGTTGGAGGACCCGGAGGCCGCCCGGCTGGTCCGCGAGGACGACGCGGCGATCGGCCCGATCGTCGAGGAGCTGCTGCGGTACCTCACGGTCGTGCAGGTCGCGTTCCCGCGTTTCGCCCGCCGCGATCTCGTGCTGGGGGGCACCGCGATCGCCGAGGGCGACGCGATCATCTGCTCGCTCAGCGGCGCGGACCGGGACAGCGGCGGCGACGCCACGATCGACCCCGAGGTCTTCGACCCGCACCGGGCCCCCGGCCCGCACTACGCATTCGGTCACGGGATCCACCGCTGCATCGGCGCGGAGCTGGCCCGGATGGAGCTGCGTGCCGCCTACCCTGCGCTGTTCCGCCGCTTCCCGCAGCTGCGCCTCGCCGTCCCGGCAGACCAGCTGGAGTTCCGGGACACCTCGATCGTCTACGGCGTCGAGGCGCTGCCGGTCCTCGTGCGCTGAGCCCGGACGGCGCGCTGGCACCGGCCCGTCGACGTCACCCCGGCGTCCGGGCGGGTCCACAGGGCGACGTCATCCCGGCGTCCGGGCGCGCCCCAGGGCGACGTCACCCCAGCGTCCGGGCCGTCCCCCAGGGGCTGACCACCAGTGGGGCCACGAGGGCGAGCTCGCCCTGCCGCAGGAGCTCGCCGAGCGCGTCCACCCGGCCGGTCGACTCGCCCCAGGCCTTCGCCGTAGCCGCCGAACTCGGGTTCTCCAGCACCGCGCGGCGCTGCCCGAGGAACGTGCCGAGCCATGCGACCTCGTCGACCCCGTCCGCGGGGGACCCGTTCATGGCCTCGTTCGTCCGGTCGACGATGCCCCGCACGCTGTCGTGGTCGGAGCCCGTGCCGTGTTGCACCGCGGTGTCGTAGAGGACGGCCACGCCGAGCGCGGTGCGCAGGCCGTTGCCCGCCGCGAGGGCCGCGGCGGGGCCGAAGTAGAACTGCTCGACGACGGCGTCCTGGATCGCCCGGAAGCGGGCGTCCGCCGCCGCCCGCCGCCACGCGGCGTCGAGCCCGCCGAGATCGGCGTCGTCGCCGTCCGCCGCGGCCTTCAGCTCGGACAGGTAACCGGCCAGGTCGCTGTCCGGTGCGACCTCGGCGTAGCGCCGCACGACCTCCAGCATGTCTCCGCAGCCGGAGCAGAAGCCCGCCCGGCCCGCCGTGATGCCGCGGCCGTCACCGAGGTCCTCGACGTAGTCGTACTGGATCACCGGGGTGTCGTTCTCGAAGACGCTCACCAGCTGGTCCGCTATCCGCCGCTGGTCGGGACCGAGGTGGCCCGCGACGGCCAGCCGCGCGTCCCGGACGGGCGGCGGCGGGCCGGTGGTGCTCGGCGGGGCCGCAGCCGAGGAGGTCACGGCCGCGGAGGGGTCGGCCGCGGGACCGATCCGGACGCCACCGGCGGGGCCGCCCGCGGTGCCGACCACCACGGCGCCCGCCCCCACCACGATCGCGAGGCCGAGGCCGGCGGCGACGAGACGGACCTTCCGCCGTCGGATGCCGGTGACGAGGCCCGCGCAGCCGCACCGGGGCCGGTGGCGGGTGGGCGTGCTGGTCATGTCCGTCCTCAGGGATGCGGAGAGCCGGTCCCGAGCGGACAGCGCGTCCAGCCTAGCCGCCGCCTCTGGCCGCCCGGAACGCACGGGAAGGCCACCCGTCTGCCGGCGGGTGGCCTTCCCGGTCGTGCGCGTTACGTGGTCACCGGGGCGACGGCGCGCGCCGGGAGCACATGCTCCCCGGTCTTGTCCGTGCTCAGGCACAGCGAGCAGACGACCGCCTCGTGCGCCACGCACTTCGTGACGTCCGGGCGTTCGAAGTCCTGGCCGCACACGTGACATGCCAGGACTTCGCCCGACGGGTTGGCGTACTCGTCGTACATCGGCAGGGAGATGCCGTCGTCGTCCCGCCTGAGGTAGTACCTGCCCTTCGTCGCGACCGCGATGATCGGCGGCAGCACCAGGGCGAGCACGATCGCGACGAGCGGCGAGAACGGCTGGATCCCGGAGCCGAAGCCGCCGAAGAACACGATGACGGACACCCCGGCCGAGATACCGAGCCGTAGTAGCCGAAGCCGCTGCCGCGGGTGATCAGGTCGAGGTCGAGGTTGTAGCGGGCGGCGTAGAAGGCGAGCGGGAAACCGGTCGCGAAGAGGACGACCGCGAAGACCTGAATTCCCCACAGCGCGTTCGACGTGCCGTAGGGGACCCGATGTTGGCGCCGATCGCGAATCCGCGAGATAGGCGATCCCGCCGAGAGCGGTGATTCCGACGACGCCGGTCGGCCATTTCGGATAACTGCGTGGAGCGAACCGGAGGGTGTAGTCCTACAGCGTCTCCTTCGCGCCGTCCCGACATCGGTACTGGTGTCCAGCCTGGTCGTCGCCGCCGACGTGTCCTGCGTCACCGGTGTCCCTCCCCGTGCATCCGCGGGTTCCCGCACGCTTTTCGACCTGTGTCGACGGTTCAGCGTGAGCGGTGGAAGGGGAGGCTGCGTTGCTCGGTAATTGCGACCCTGTTACGGGGCGCGATCTGCGCGCGCCGGGGCCACGCGGACGGCGGTTGCGGTGTCTGTTTCGTGAGGATTTGGTGCAGTTGCAGGACGATCTGCATCTCCAGCGCGCCCGCAGGTTCGCGCCAGGTCCGGCTGCCGAGCACGGCGTCGACCCGGTCCAGCCTCTGGTAGACGGTGTTGACGTGCACCCCGAGCTCTCTCGCTGTCGCCGGCGGGTTCGCCCCCGAGGCGAAGTAGCACTCCACGGTCTCCGCGAGGGACGAGTCGTGCGCCCGGTCGTAGCGCAGCAACGGTCCGAGCGTGCGGTCGAGCAGCCGGTGCACCTGGTCCGGGGTCGTGCCCTCCAGTACCATCCCGAGCACCCCAAGCTCCGGCAGCGCCGCGCCGTGCCCGGTCCGGCCCAGGGCCAGCAGCAACCGGTGGCACCGGGCGGCCCCGCGGTGCAGGGTGCGGATCCCGCGGGCGCTCGTGGCCGGGCCGGCCGCGCCGGCGGTGACCGCCGACCCCAGCGTGCGGCCGAGTCGTCGGGCACGAGCCGGGCCGCCGCCGCCGCGTCGATCTCGGGGAGCAGCAGCACGACGGTGCCGCCGTGCTCGCCTGCGATCCCGCCGTGCCGCTCGGCCAGCTCGGCGGCGGCGGTGAGGACCGTGCGCCGGGACGTGTCCCCCGCGGAGGCGACGACGGCGGTGTGCGGCCGATCGAAGTCCACCGCGCCGGACCGCTCCGCGCGCCGCTGCAAGGCCGCCCAGTCCGGGGCGCGCTCGGCCAGCAGGTCGGCCAGCAGCTCGGCCCGCAGCTCCTGCTCGACGATCGTGGTCTGCCGGTCCATCAGCAGCAGCAGCGCGGCCGTCTGCGCGGACCGTTCCAGCGTCCGCTCGTCGGCCTCGGTCAGCGTGAGGCCGCGGGCGAACAGGAGCCAGCCGAAGGTCTCCTCGCCCGCGCGGACGGGCAGCGCCCGGGCGCCGGGCGGGAGGGGAACCGTGCGCAGGTCCGCGACCTCGGGCGACCCCGGAGCCCGGGCCTCCGCGAGCGCCCGCCCGGACTCGTCGAGGACGACGGTGGTCCCGCCGAGGATGCGGGTCAGGGTGCGGGCGAACTCGCCGACGTCGGCGCGGTGCAGCACCAGCGGCATGAGCTGCTCGTGCGCGAAGGCCGCCCGCTCCAGCGCGTGGCGTTGGGTGGCCAGCCGGGCGCCCGCGCGGCGCAGGTCGTCGGTATCGGACTGGAGTCGTTCGTAGAGCCGGGCGTTCTCGATGATCACCGAGGCGTGCGCGGCGAGGGAGGTCAGGAGGGCGATCTCCGCCTGGTCGAACGTGCGCTCGGTGCGGTCCGCGGCGAACAGGGCACCGATCACCGTCCCGCCGGCCTTCATCGGCACGCCGACGATGCTGACGATCGCGTCCGCGCCCACCGCGGCGGCCACGCTCGGATCGTGCCGGATCGCGGGGTCGGCCCGGTAGTTCGAGGTGGCCATCGGCTGCCCGGTCGCGATGACGTACCCGCCGACCCCGTACCCGGGGCGTTGCCGCACCGACCGGATGGCACTGCTCCGTGTGCCCGAGGTGACGCGCATGAACGCGTCGCCGGTGGCCTCGTCGACGAGGGCGATGTAGGCCGAGTCCGAGCCGAGCAGCCTGCGAACCCGATCCACGATGGCCCGGAGCACCTCGTCGGTGCCGCGCAGGGACGTCAGGTCGCGGGCCGTCTCGTAGAGCGCCTGGGCCTCGCGTTCGCGCTGCTCGCGACGGTCGAGCAGGTTCCGGATGCGGACCGCATCCGCCGCGGCGCGGGCGAGCAGGTCACGGCGGCGGGGGTCGGCGCCGTCGACCAGCTCGGCGGCCCGCGCCGCGATCTCGGCGGCGGGGGCGTCCTCGGCGAGCAGGGCGAGCAGCGCGTCCAGGACCTCTGCGGGAGTGGACGTGCGGATCGTGGTCAGCGTCATCGGGCCTCCTGTCCCCGCCGGACGGTGTCGGTGACGGCCTGAGGTGGGCTCACCCGGCCACCAGCTCCTCGACCGGGATGTGCTCGCAGATCCGGTGGAGCTGCAGTGCGACCTGCGCGGTCAGCGCGCCCGGCGGTTCCCGCCAGCGGCGGTGGCCGAGCACCCGGTCGATCCGATCCAGCCGCTGGTAGACCGTGTTTGGGTGCACCTGCAGGGCCTTGGCCGCGGCCCGCGGGTTCTGCCCGGCGGCGAAGTAGCCGTCGAGGGTCTGGAGCAGCTCGGACCCGTGCTCGGCGTCGTAGCGCTGCAGCGGGACGACGGTCTGGGCCAGCAGCGCGCGCACCTGTGCGCGCGACGTGCCCTCGAGGATCAGCCCGAGCGCGCCCAGCTGGTCCGTGCTCGCCCCCTCGCCCTCTCGGCCCAGCGCGAGGAGCAGCCGGTGGCAGCGGTCCGCCTCGCGGTGCCGGCTCCGGAGCTCGCGCGCAGAGGCCGACGGCCCGGCCGCGCCGGCGGTGACGATGCCGCCGGTCGCCCGCCCGAGCTCGACGGGCACGGCGAGGGCCGCCTCCGCCGGATCGACGTCGGGGAGCAGCAGCACGACGTGGGCCGCGTGCTCCAGGGCGAGGCCCCGGTGCCGGCCGGCACGCTCGGTCGCGGCGCGGAGCAGCGCGCGGCGGCTGGTCCCGGTGGCGGTGAGGACCAGGACCGTGTGCGGCCGGGTGAGGTCGATGCCGTGGGAGCGCCGGGCCCGCCGGTCGAACGCCGGCCAGTCCGGCTCCCGCTCGGCCAGCAGCTCGTCGACGAGCTCGCCCCGCACATGCTGCTCGGCCGTGAAGGCCTGGCGTTCCATGAGCTGCAGCAGCGCGGCCGTCTGCGCCGCCCGTTCGAAGGTCCGGACGTCCGCGCCGAGCAGCGGTTCGCGGCTGTCGAGCACGAGATGGCCGAACTCGTCCGTGCCGGCGCGGACCGGCACCACCCAGGTCGAGTCGCCGGCCCGCTGCGCGCCGACGACGCCCGGCTCGGGCACCGGAAGGGGCTCCGGGGCCGGGCCGCCGGCGACGGCGAGGGCCGCGCCGTCGGGCCCGACGGCCACGACTGTGCCGCCGAGCATCCCGGCGACCACCTCGACCAGCTCGCCGACGTCCGCCCGCCGTAACGCCATCGGCATGAGCTGCTCGTGGGCGGCGCCGGCCCGTTCGAGGGCGCTGCCGTGCGCCGCCAGCTCGGCGTTCGCCTCCCGCAGCCGCCGGGCCGTCGCCTCGGCGTCGGCGAAGAGGCGGGCGTTCTCGATCACGACCGCCGCGTGGTCCGCCAGCGCGGACAGGAGCGCGATCTCGTCCTGGTCGAAGGTGCGCTCGTGGCGGTTGGCGGCGAAGAGGACCCCGACGACCTCCGGCCCACGGCGCATCGGGACGCCGGCGATGCTGACGATGCCGTCCTCGGCCACCGCGTCCGCGACGTGCGGGTTGCGGGTGAGCCGCGGATCGAGCAGGTAGTTGGCGGTGGCGAACGGCTCCCCGGTCGCGACGATCCGGCCCCCGACGCCGCTGCCCGGCGGCTGCCGGACCGTCTCGATGGTCCGCGTGACGGTGCCGAGCGTGACGCGCATGTAGGCGTCGCCGCGCTCCGGGTCGACCAGGGCCAGGTAGGTCGCGTCGGTCCCGAGGAGCTGCCGGGTGCGCGCGACGATCGCCTCCAGCGCCTCGTCGACGTCCCGAATCGCGGCCAGCCCGCGAGCGGTCTCCAGCAGCGCCTGGGTTTCCTTCTCCCGGCGCTTGCGGCGGGAGAGCCGCGCCCGGATCCGTTCCGCGCGACGCAGGGCGAGGAGCGCCGCGTCCCGGACCGGACCGGGCGGGCCGGCCTCGCCGACCTCGGCGAGCCGGTGGAACGCCTCGTCCGGGGCCTCGGTGGCGAGCAGGCGAAGCAGGACGGCCAGGGTCTCGTCCACACCGGGACCGCCCGTTCCGGTCGCGCTCATGCGCTGCCTCCCGCTTTGGACGTCGATGTCCACTCCGGACCCACCGCCAGTTAGCGATCGTTCGTTCAGCGGGTTCAGACTAGGGTACGAAGGTCGTTTGCGGGATCACGCGAACAGCCCAAAACGGTGCGATCGCCCCGGCGACCCGGCCGCCGGGCGGCGGCGACCACGGGCCGGTCAGACGCTCACCCCGCCGAACCTCGCCGCCACCCGTTCCTGGCTCACCTTCGGCGTCCACCGGTCCTCCTGGTCCGCCCAGATGTCCCGCAGCTTGGGGATCACCTGCGTACCGACGAGGTGGTTGTTCTTCGCGGCCACGTCCTCGGGCAGGTTACCCACGTGCATGCACGTGATGAGCTGGCCGATCCGCAGGTCCGTCACGAGCTCCCGCACACGCTGCTCCACCCGCTCCGGCGTGCCCGCGATGATGTAGCCGAGCTCGTCGTACTCCCAGAAGCTCAGCTCGCCGCGCTGTGCCTTGAGCCGTTCCTCGGCCGAGATCGTCTTCGCCCGGGTCAGGTTCTCCCGGATCGATGCCTGGGAGGTGTAGCCGGGCGGCGTCGCCTGCCAGATCGCGGTCGGGTTCTGGCGGTAGAAGTACTTCACCGCGTCGGCGTACTGGCGCTCCGCCTCCTCGTCGGTGTCCGCGCAGCAGATGACCTGCGTGAACGCCATCCGGTTCGGGTTCATGTTCGCGCCTTGGCGCTGGGTGTGCTCCCAGAAGCCCTTCACGATGGGCTCGGCGCTCTGCTTGCCCGAGAACGACAGGTAGCCGTAGCAGTGGTCGAACGCGTTGACGACGTCCCAGGTCTCGACGCTGCCGCTGCCCGGGATCCACACGGGGATCTCGTCCTGCACCGGCCGCGGCCACGGGTTCACGTAGCGCAGCTGGGTGTACTTCCCGTTGAACGCGAACGGCTCCTCGGCCTTCCAGGCCCGGGTGATCAGCTCCCGGGCCTCGTGGAAGCGCTCGCGCAACTCGATCGGCGGGATGCCGTAGGAGAACGCGCTGTCCATCGGTGTGCCGAACACGATCCCGGCGATGATCCGGCCGCCGGAGAGGCAGTCCAGCATCGCGATCTCCTCCGCCACCCGGATCGGCGGGTTGTACAGCGCCAGCGAGTTGCCGCAGAGCGCGATCGCCGCGTTCTCCGTGGTCGCGGCCAGGATCGAAGCGATCAGGTTCGGCGACGGGGTCATGGCCAGGGACGTCTGGTGGTGCTCGTTGAGCAGCAGCGAGTCCCAGCCCAGGCCGTCCGCCTGCTGCATCAGACGCAGGTAGGTGTGGTAGTCCTCGCCTACCTTCGCCGGGTCCGCCGTCGCCGCCGGCGGGGTGACCCACGAACTCTCGACGGTGTCGCCGTACTCCTGCGGCAGCCGGGTGTAGTACTGCTGGGCGAACCAGTGGAACTTCACTTCTGGGCTCCCTGATCTCTGCTCGCGGGCGCGGTGACCATCGCGCCGCCGTCCACCCGGTAGGTCTCGCCGTTGACGAACGCGGACTCCTCCGAGGCGAGGAACAGCACCATGTTCGCGATGTCCTCCGGCTCCCCGACGCGCGGCGACGCCACGGCCTCGAGGGCCTTGACCGGCAGCTCCGGGACCGCGTCGAGCAGCTGCCGGGTGCGGATCACACCGGGCGCGATGGCGTTGCACCGCACGCCCTGCTTGCCGTGCTGTGCCGCGACGAAGCGCGTCAGCCCGATGACTGCGGCCTTCGTGGTGCCGTACGCGGTGAGTGCCGGGCTGCCCCGGAGCCCGCCGACCGACGCCATGTTGATGATCGAACCGCCACCGCTCGCGACCATGTGCGGCAGGGCGGACTTGCACATCAGGAAGATGCTCCGGACGTTCGTCGCGAACGCCCGGTCCCACATCTCGATCGACGTGTCGATCACCGATCCGTCGGTGAACCAGGCGTCCGGCCCGACGAGCGCGGCGTTGTTGTGCACGACGTCCACCCGGCCGTGCTGGGCGATCACCGCGCCGACCAGGGACTCGATGGACTCCGGGCTGGTGGCGTCGAAGTGCAGGGCGCTCGCGGAACCGCCGATGCGCTCGGCCGTCTGCTTCGCGCCGTCGGTGTTGATGTCTGCGACGACGACCGTGGCACCCTCGCGCGCGAGCGTGGCGGCGGTGGCCGCGCCGATGCCGGCGGCACCCCCGGTGACCAGGGCGATCTTCCCCTCGACCCGGCCCATCACGCCGCCCCGGCGTCGAGGAACTCGGAGACCACGGACACGAACTCGTCCTCCTGCTCGACCATCGGGTAGTGCCCCGCGGCCTCGATCCGGGCCAGCCGGGCGTCCGGGATCAGGCGCACGAACTCCTCGGCGTAGGACACCGGGAGCAGCCCGTCCGACGTGCCGTGGACGACGAGCGTGGGCGCGTCGACCAGCGGGAGCCGGCGGCGCAGGCCGCGGTCGGCGATGGGCCACATGAACTTCGTGGCCGAGCCGAGGTTCTGCGCCGAGAACAGGATCGGCGCGTGCGGGTCCGCGGGGTCCGGGACGAAGTTGCTCGGCTCCGGGACGGGCGGCGCGGAGTGCCACTTGGCCGCCTTGACCTGGTCGGCCGGGCCGAACGGGTCCCGCGACGGCTCGTCGTCCAGCCACAGCCCGAACGCGTTGACCAGCACCAGCCGGCGCACCAGCTGCGGTGCGATCGCGGCGAGCTCCGCGGCGAACATGCCACCGAGTGAGTGCCCGACGACGTCGATGCCCTCGACACCCCAGGATTCGACGAGCTCGCGGTAGTAGAGCGCGACGTCCTGCACGTCGGTGAAGTGCTCGAAGCCGGTCGAGCGGCCGTAGCCGGGCTGCTCCGGGGCGAGCACCCGGTGGTGGGCGGCGAGGCGCTTGAGGAATCCCGCCCCACCGGGGTGCCGCTCGTAGCCGTGCAGGTACAGCAGCGGTGAGCCCGTGCCCTCCTCCCACAGCTCGACGTCGAACGTCCCGATGTTCGGGATCTCCAGCGTGGTCATCGGTGGTCTCTCCCCCTTCCGGCAGGCCCGGCGCAGGACCTCCTCGGGTCGAGTCTGCGAGTCGCGGCGGAGGCCGGACAACGGACGGACGTCCACGCCTCGGGCCGGTCCTCTGTGCGGACGTCCATCCCGGCCCGCACGGCACGAGGCCCGGTACCGGGGGTGTTTCCCTGGTACCGGGCCTCGTCGAGCGGGTCGCGGGACGGGCTACTCGGCGGTGACCCCGACGCCGTAGAACGTCGGCGCGTAGGCGGGCCGGTAGCCCTCCGGGAACACCGCGCGCGAGGTCCAGGCACTCGGCGGGAAGTGGGCGTGCAGCGGGAAGTTCTTGAGGATCTTCTTCTCCTCCTCGATCATCCGGTGCATCGCGGGCAGCCGTGCCTCCCGTGTGGAGCCGGCCAGCGCGTCCATCCAGGCCTGCTGGAACGCCGGCGTCGTGGTGTTCCACGGGTTGGCGTACTGCCCCGGCAGGCTCGTCTGGTAGATGGTCGTCGGGTCCTGGAACGGGGCACCCATCCCGGGGAAGGCGTTGCCCTCCTGGCGGCCGAAGAACGTCACCGGCGTCGTCGGAGACTCGATGACCCTGGTCTTCGCCCGCATGCCCACCTGGGCCAGCATCGGCACGATCGCCTCGGCGACGGCGCGGTGGTCGTCCAGGCTGGGGACGAGCATCTCGAAGTCGACGCCGTCCGGGTACCCGGCCTCGGCGAGCAGCTGCTTCGCCTTCGCCGGGTCGTAGTTGTTGTCGGGTGCGTCCGGGGACACCTTCTGGTCGTAGGCCCAGTAGCCCGGCGGCATGTACTGCGCCACGGGCTTGCCGATCCCGAAGAAGACGCCGTCGACGATCGCCTGCCGGTCGACCGCGTGCTGGAACGCCTGCCGTACCCGGATGTCGTCGAACGGTGGCTTACCGCTATTCATGTACATCGACATGATCGACAAGCTCTTCGACTCGGCCGTGTTCAGCCCCGCGACCTTCGCCTGGTCCGCCTGCGACGGGTCCAGGTAGGTCAGCTCGGCCTGGCCGGTCTGCAGCATGTTCAACCGGGTGGGCGCCGACGTCTGCACGTAGATCTCGTAATGCGCGGCCTTCGCGGCTTGGGGGTCCCAGTAGATGGGGTTGCGGTCGTAGCGGCTGACCTGCCCCGGGACGTATTCGGCGAGCGTCGCCATGCCCGAGCCGACAGGCTTCTGGTCGAGGTCCGGGTTGGCCATGGCAGCGGGGCTGACCATGGTCCCGGGTGTACCGCTGAACAGGGCGGGCAGGTTGCCGCCCGGGCCGCTCAGGTTGATCCGTGCGGTCGTCGGGTCCACGACGTCGACCCCGGCCACCCGGGCGAGCGCGCCCTTCTGGGTGCTGCCGTCCAGCGTCTTCATCCGCTCGATGTTGGCCTTGACCGCGGTCGCGTCGAATCTGGTGCCGTCGGTGAACGTCACGTCGTCGCGCAGCTTCAGCACCAGGGCGGTCTCGTTGTCGACGAACTCCCAGGAGGTGGCCAGCTGGGGGGCGAGGTCGCCGTTCTCGTCCTCGCGGATCAGCTGGTCGTACACCAGCCGGAAGAAGATCATGTCCCACGGGTTGGCGGACTTGTGCGGGTCGAACGTGGACGGGTTCTGCACGAAGATGTAGCGGAACGTCCCGTTCGGGTCGATCTCTCCGCCACCCGCCTGTGCTCCGCCGACCCCGCCGCACGCCGCAAGGCCCAGGGCGAGGACGGCGAGCAGGCTGACCAGCCAACGGCTGGTGCGTGCGGGCCGCAGCGTCGTTGCTGTCGGTCTCACGGCGACCTCCGGTCGGGGACGAGCTGGGTTCACGGTGGGGTGCGTTGCGCCGCATGCGCGGCACGACGCCGCGGCGCGGCGACCACCCGGAGCCCACTGTGACCGGCGTCGCATCCGCCGGACAACGTGAGTCCGACCAGCGTCGGGGGTGTGCGGGTGGGCAGTCGTCCATGGCCGCGGCGGGCCCGGGCCGATGGGATACTCCGCGCATGTCGACAGGCCCCACGGGCGGCTCCGGGCAGGTCGACGCGCGCGCGGGGAGGGCGGGTCCCGGCAGGCCGCGCGATCCGGAGGTGGACCGCAAGGTGCTCGAGGCGGCGCTCGAGGTCTACGCGGACCTCGGCTGGGCCGGTTTCAACTTCGAGGCCGTCGCCCGCCGGGCGGGCGTGGGCCGGCCCGCCCTCTATCGGCGCTGGCTCTCCGGCCGCGCCCTGCTGGTCGACGCCGTCGAACGGTCCGGGATGGAAGTGGTCGTGCCGGACTCGGGAACCGCGCGCGACCAGCTCGTGGAGCTGGCCCGGCAGCTGCTGGCCGAGTACCTCGGCGTCCGCGGGACGGTCGGAATGCGGATGCTCGTCGACGCCCGGACGCACCCCGAGGTCTTCGCCGACCTGTTCGCACGCCGCAACAAAGCGCGGGTGACGGCCGCCCGGGCGATCGTGCGCCGCGGCGTATCCCGCGGCCAGCTCGCGCCCGGGACGTCGGCCACCCTGGTGCTCGACGCCGTCTGCGGCGCGATGCTGAACCACGCGCTGGCCACGCCGGACCACCTGCGTCCGGTGGTGTCCGCCGGTGGCGACCGCTACGCCGCGGAGCTGGTCGACCTCGTGCTGACCGGGACCCCGGGTAGCACGCCGCCGACCGCGCCGGGCTGACCCTCTCGTCCGCTGCCGGGCCTCGCGCTCGACGGGCACGTGCCACCCCGGCCTTGTGGCCGGCCGACCGGCCACCTACCGTCGAGACATATCGGATGATCACCGTTCGTATCCGTCGATCGAGCCTCGTCGAGGAGCGCCGATGCCGGCCTTCGCCGTCACGCCCGAGCAGCAGGACCTGCGCGCGTCCGTGCGCCGGTTCCTCGCGGACCGCTCCCCCGAGTCCGAGGTCCGCAGGCTGTCGGAGACCGAGCAGGGCTTCGATCCCGACGTCTGGAAACGGATGGCCGGGCAGCTCGGCCTGCAGGCCCTCGGGATTCCGGAGGAGTTCGGCGGCGCCGGGGCCGGGCACGTCGAGCTCGGGATCGTCTTCGAGGAGATGGGCCGGGCGCTGCTCTGCGCGCCGTTCCTCTCGACGATCGGACTCGCCGCGAACCTCCTGCTCGCCTCCGGGGACCGGGCGGCACAGGGGCGGTACCTGCCCGGGATCGCGGAGGGCGGCACCGTCGCGACGGTCGCCGTGTCCGCAGCGGGCCTCCCGGGCGCCGGCGTCGTCGCCCGCCGCGCCGACGACGGCTGGCGGCTGACCGGTACCGAGCCCTACGTGCTCGACGGGCACGTCGCGGACCTGGTGTTCGTTCCCGCGCGGACCACCGCGGGGGTGGCGCTGTTCGCCGTCGAGCGGGAAGCCTCCGGAATCGGGCGCACCCTGCTGACCACGGCGGACCGCACCCGCAAGCAGGCCCGGCTGACGTTCACGGACACCCCCGGCACGCCGCTCGACGGCGGGCTGCCGGCGGTGGAGCGGATGCTCGACCTGGCCGCGATCGCCCTGGCGTCGGAGCAGGCGGGGGAGCGGCGCGGGCGCTGGAGATGAGCGTCGGGTACGCGAAGACCCGGGTGCAGTTCGGCCGCCCGATCGGCAGCTTCCAGGCGATCAAGCACCTGTGCGCGGACCTGCTGCTCGAGTCCGAGTCCGCGACGTCGGCCGCCCGGTACGCGGCGTCCGCGGCCGACGAGGGCGCCCCGGACCTCCCCGCCCTCGCGAGCCTGATCCGCTCCTCGTGCTCGGACTCCTTCGTGAAGGTCGCCGCGGACACCATCCAGATTCACGGCGGCATCGGCTTCACCTGGGAGCATCCCGCCCACCTGTACCTGCGCCGGGCCCGCACGAGCGCGCTGCTGCTCGGCGATCCGGCGTTCCACCGGGAGCGGTACCTGCGCCGGACCGGGGTGTAGCGATGCCCGCGAGTCGGGGTCCGGGACCCCGCGAGTCGGGGTTTCGGGGCCACCGTGTCGCGGTCCGGGGAATCGGAATGGGGAGAAGCACCGATGAACGCCGATGACCTCCGTCGCGAGGTCGCCGCCTGGCTCGCCGCCGAGTGGGACCCGGCGCGACCGGCGAAGGAGTGGCTCGCCGCCGTCGTCGAGGCAGGGTGGGCGGCGCCGCGCTGGCCACGCGAGTGGTTCGGCAGGGGGCTGCCCGACGAGCTGGGCCACGTCGTCGAGGAGGAGTTCCGAAGGGTCGGCGCGCCCGGCACCGGGCAGGACCGGCACAACCTCTACGCGGCCACCGTCCTCACCTTCGGCGGCGATGAGCTGAAGCGCCGGCTCATCGGCCCGATGCTCCGGGACGAGGTGTCGATGTGCCTGCTCTACAGCGAGCCGGACGCGGGCTCGGACCTCGCCGCCGTCCGGACCAGGGCGGACCGCGACGGGGACCGCTGGGTCGTCAACGGGCAGAAGGTCTGGACATCGTCGGCGGCGACCGCGGACTACGGGATGCTCGTCGCCCGGACGAACTGGGACGTGCCCAAGCACCGCGGCATCACGTTCTTCCTGTTCCCCATGAAGCAGGCGGGCGTCGAGGTCCGGCCGCTGCGCCAGATCACGAACGAGGCCCACTTCAACGAGGTCTTCCTGACCGATGCGGTGGTGCCGGACATGCACCGGCTCGGCGACGTCGACCGCGGCTGGGGTGTGCTGCAGACCGCCCTGGCCTACGAGCGGTCGGTGATGGGCGACCGGGCCCGCGCCGGACGGGACGCGACCGGGATGGCCGAGATGGGCGACGAGCTGGTCGCCCTCGCCCGCGAGGTCGGACGGCTGGACGATCCGGTGGTTCGCCAGGACCTGGCCCGGATGGCGGCGTTGCGACTGGTCAACGGCTGGAACAACCAGCGGGCGAAGGCCGAGGTGGAGCAGGGCTCGTCGTCGTCGGTGATGTCGCTGGGCAAGCTCGCGATGTCCCGGCTGCTGCACGAGAGCGCCCGGGTCCGTACTTCGCTCGCCGGGTCACGGGCCATGCTCGAAGGGCCGGACGAACCGGTCGGGGACGAGGCGAACTTCCTGGCCTTCAACGCCTACTTCACCTCGATCGGCGGGGGCACGGACCAGATCCAGCGCACGATCATCGGCGAGCGGATCCTGGGCCTGCCGAAGGAACCCGAGGCCGACCGGGACCTGCCGTTCTCGGAGGTCCGCCGTGGCTGAGCGGAGCGCCGCGATCGTCGGGCTCGGAATGACCGAGCTGGGCAAGGTCTACAGCCGGACCGCGGCGCAGTTCGCGGGCGACGCCGTCCGGCTCGCGGTGGCGGACGCGGGCCTGGAGCTCGGCGACGTCGACGGGCTGCTGACCTCGGCCGGCGTCAGCGGTGGCGTGGGCCTGGCGCTGCAACGGGACCTGGGCCTGCGGGACCTGCGGCTGCTGTCCGAGATGCAGTCCTACGGCTCGACGGCGGGGCAGATGGTCCAGTACGCGTCCCTGGCGATCGCCGCGGGGATGGCCGAGACCGTCGCGTGCGTCTTCGCGGACGCCCCGCTCCGCCAGGACACCAGCACCGGGGCGGCCTACGGCGCGCGCGGGGCGGTCGGCTGGCGCGGGCTGCTCGGCGCGGCCGGGATCCGCGACACGAACTCGTTGTACGCGCTCGCCGCGCAGCGGCACATGGACACCTACGGCACCACGAACGACCAGCTCGGGCACATCGCGGTGGGGCAGCGGGCGTGGGCCGAGCTGAACCCGCAGGCGCAGATGCGCACGCCGATGACGCTGGAGGACTATCACGCGTCCCGCTGGATCGTGGAGCCGTTCCACCTGTTCGACTGCTGTCTGGTGTCCAACGGCGGGATCGCCGTGATCGTCACGTCCGCGGAGCGGGCGGCGTCGCTGGCCCGCCCGCCGGTGCACGTCCTGGGCTGGGGGCAGGCGCACCCGGGGCACGCGCAGCGGCGCCACGAGGACTTCGGCCTCGTGTCCGGTGCGGCCCGGTCCGGACCGGCAGCGCTCGCGATGGCGGGCCTGACCGTGGACGACGTGGACGTCGCCGAGCTCTACGACTGCTACACCTTCACCGTGTTGATCACGCTGGAGGACTACGGCTTCTGTCCGAAGGGCGAGGGCGGCCGGTTCGTCGCGGACGGCACCCTCGGCCCGGACGGCAAGCTCAAGGTCAACACCGGCGGCGGGCAGCTCTCGTCGTCCTACATGTGGGGCATGACCCCCCTGTCCGAGGCGATCCTGCAGGCCCGCGGCGAGGCCGGCGAGCGGCAGGTCGACCGGCACGACGTCGTGCTGGTCAGCGGCAACGGCGGCGTGCTCGACCATCACTCGACGCTCGTGCTCTCCCCGCACGGGCCGGCCGGGAGGAGCAGCTCGTGAGGGTCGGCCCGGTGCGTCGCGACGAGGCCACGGCGGCGTTCTTCGACGGCACGGCCCGGAGCGAGCGCCTGCTGTTCCGCTGCCCGGCCGGGCACTTCTCGCCGCCGTACGCGCAGCAGTGCGACACGTGCGCCTCGGTCGATCTCGTGTCCGTCGCTGCCGCCGGCGGGGCGTCGGTCGTCAGCCGCTCGGTCGCGCATCAGCGCGGCGGTGATCGGGACACCCTGGTGGTCGCGGAGCTCGACGAGGGCCCGTGGTGGTGGTCGAAGGTGATCGGCGCGGAGCCGGAGCAGGTCGCGGCGGGGGCTCGGCTGACGGTGGCGTTCGAGCGGGCGGACGAGGAGTCCGAAGCGGTACCGGTGTTCCGGCTGGCGTAGCAGCGTCCGTGCCGTTCCTCTCACCGTGCCTCGGCCCCGAGCGGCCCCGGTATCCGCATCCGCGACGGGCTCCCCGAGTTCGTTCTACACGCATCCGCGACGGGCTCCCCGAGTTCGTTCTACACGTAGGTCCAGAACACGTCGAAGTCCTTCGTCCCGGTGCCCTCCGTGATGAGCCCGCGTACCGCGGGATCGAGCTCGGCGAACGTCTCCACCTGCACGGATCCGGGGACGCCGTCGACGGTGACCACCCACCCCTCGTCCTCTCGCATCACCGTGACCTCGTAGAGCGGCAGGGCCGAGCTGGATCCGTCGGGCACGGCCCCATGCTGTCACGGCCGGGCGGCCGTCACCGCTTCCGACGAGGACGCCGCGGCGGTGCGATCCACCGCCGCGGCGTCGCCGCTGTCAGCCAGCCGCGATCGCGACGCCCCGGAAGGTCGGCGCGTACGCCGGCTTGTAGCCCTGCGGGAAGATCACCTTGTCCGTCCACACGCTCGGCGGCTGGGCGGCGTAGATCCCGAACTGGCGGCGGAGGTCCTTCTCGTCCTCGATCATCTTGTGGACGGCCGGCAACCGCTCCTCGCGCGACGCCCCCACCAGGGACTCGTTCCAGGCCGCCGTGAACTCCGGTGACGTCGTGTTCCACGGGTTGGTGAACTGTCCGGCCAGGTTCGACTCGTACTGCGTCGTCGGGTCGACGAAGGGGGCGCTCGCGCCGATGTAGGCGTTGCCCTCCTGCCGGCTGAAGAAGGTCGACGGCGTGGTGGCCGGCTCGATCACCCGTGTCTTCGGGCGCAGGCCGACCGCCTCCAGCATCGGCACCACGGCCTCGGAGACGGCGCGGTGGTCGTCGAGGGCGGGGATGAGCATCTCGAACTCGGTCCCGTCCGGGTATCCGGCCTGGGCCAGCAGCTGCTTGGCCTTGGCCGGGTCGTAGTTGTAGTCCGGCCCGTCCCAGGCGACCTTCTCGTCGTAGGCCCAGTGGCCCGGCGGGATCAGCTGCGCGGTCGGCTGGCCGATGCCGAACAGGATCCCGTCGACGATCGCCCGGCGGTCGATCGCGTGCTCCATGGCCTGGCGCACCTCGAGCTTGTCGAACGGGGTCTTGGCGGTGTTCACCGTCATCCGGAAGATCGTCGTGCTCTGCGAGGACTGCACGTTCAGGCCTGCGGCGACGGCCTGGTCCTGCACCGACGGGTCCAGATACGTCATGTCGATCTGTCCGGTGCGCAGCATGTTCAGCCGCGTCGGCGAGGAGGTCTGGACGTACACCTCGACGCCCGCGACCTTGACCGCCTCGGGATCCCAGTAGTTCGCGGCCTTCGTGTAGCGAGTGACCTGCCCGGGGACGTACTCGGTCATCGTGAACATGCCGGAGCCGACGGGCTTCTGGTCCAGGTCCGGGTTGCCGAACGCCGCCGGGCTGATCATCGAGCCGTACCGCTCGGTGAACAGCGCGGGCAGGTTGCCACCCGGCGAGTTGAGGTTCAGCCGGACGGTCCTCGGGTCCGGGGCGTCGATCGAGTCGATGGCCCGTAACGCACCGCGCAGCGTGCTCGTCTCCAGCGTCTTCGCCCGTTCCAGGTTGGCCTTCACCGCGGACGCGTCGAACTTCGTCCCGTCGTGGAAGGTCACGTCGTCACGCAGGGTGAGCTGCAGGACCTTCCCGCCGTCGGTGAACTCGTAGCTCGTCGCGAGCATCGGCCGGATCTCGCCGTTCTGGTCCTCCTGCAGCAGCTGGTCGTAGACGAGCCGCAGGTTGACCATGTCCCAGGCGTTGCTGGAGCGGTGCGGGTCGAAGCTGGAGACGTTCTGCACGAACGCGTAGCGCAGGATCGCGTTCGGGTCCGACGCCGCGGAGGGCGTGTCGCTCCCGGCGTCCCCGCCGCCACAGGCGGAGACGAGAAGGGCGAGCGCGGCGATCAGGCCGACCAGGAGCCGGCGTGGGGTGCCTGTCACGAGTGTGGTCCTCTCTCGGGGGGCGATCAGCCCGTGAACTGGCCGCCGGCGGGGTGCAGGATCTGGCCGGTCGTGAACGAGGATTCGTCGCTCGCGAGGTACAGGCAGGCGGCCGCGGACTCCGCCGCGGTGCCGAGCCGGTTCATCGGCGTGATGCTCATGGCCACGTCGTAGGCGGGCCGGTTCTGCTCCAGCCCGGCGATCATCGGTGTGGCGGTGTAGCCGGGGCCGACGGCGTTGACCCGGATGCCCGTGGTCGCCAGCTCCAGAGCCATGACCTTGGTGAGCATCCAGACGCCGGCTTTGGACACGCAGTACGGCGCGGCGCCGGCCAGCGGGATCTTCGCGGCCGTCGAGGCGATGTTGACGATGGAGCCGCCGGTGCCCTGCGCGAGCATCTGCCGGGCCAGCGCCCGGTCGGTGAACAGGACCCCGAGGAGGTTCACGTCGAGGACCCGCCGGAAGTTGTCCGGCTCCAGGTTGACGACGTGGGTCGCGTCGCCCTGTGCGGCCCGGGTCTGGATGTTGCTCGCCCCGGCCGCGGTGGCCACCCCGGCCGCGGCGACCCCGACGTCGACCTTGCCGAACGTCTCGACGGCCGCCGCGACCAGTGCGTCGCAGTCCGCCTCGTTCGTGGTGTCCGTGCGCACGTAGCGGGCCTTGCGGCCGGCCTTCTCGACCAGCGCGACCGTCTCGGCGCCGTCCGCGAGGTCGCCGACGACGACGTCCGCGCCCTCCACGGCGAACCGCACCGCGGTCGCCTGTCCGATTCCGCTGGCACCGCCGGTGATCACGGCGATCCTGCCGTCGAGCCTGCCCATGGTGAGTTCCCTTCTAGAACGTGAGGACGAGACGGCCGCGGGTACCGCCGGCCTGCAGCCGCTCGTGCGCGGCGGTGGCCTCGGCGGCCGGGTAGGTGGCGGCGACCCGCAACGTCAACCGCCCCTCGACGACGAGCTGGGCGAGTTTCGCGATCTCGGCCCCGTCGTGGAGGTGGTCGGAGACCATGACCGGGTGGATCCGGATGTCTCGTTCGGACGGCCCGGCCCAGAACCGGAGGGTCGCCAGCGCCCCGCCGTCCTTGACGATCGGAAGCGCGCCGACGTCCAGCACCGCTGCGTCGATCAGCCCGTCGACGCCCTCGGGGACGGCCCCGCGGAACGCGGCGACCTCCTCGTCGAGGTTCTTCGACGCCCGCACGACGACGTCCGGGCCGAGGCCGCGGACCAACTCCTCGTCAGGCTCGCTCGCGTCGGCGACGACCCGCAGCCCCGTGATCTTGCCGAGTTCGATCGCGTAGCCGCCGACCGCGCCCGCGGCCCCGGTGACGCCGAGCGTCTGACCGGGGGACAGGCCCAGGTGCAGCAGGGCGGAGTGGACGGTGAGGCCGTTCATCGGCAGCGTCGAGGCCTCGGCGTCGGAGATGCCGTTCGGGATCGCCGCGGCACCGTCCGCCGGCACCACGACGTACTCGGCCTGGGCCCCGCCGAGCGCGCGACGGGGCATGACGATCGCCATCACCCGGTCCCCTGTCGCCCAGGGCGCACCCTCGCCGACCGCGTCGACCGTCCCGGCCATCTCCATTCCGGGGACCCACGGCGGCGCCAACCCCTCCTTCTGCCGCGGACCCCACTGGCGGAACGCGGTGTCGGTGGGGTTGACCGCCGCGGCGGCGGTGCGGATGCGGATCTCGCCGGGCCCGGGCTCGGGGGTCGGCAGCTCGACGAGCTGCAGGACCTCCGGGCCACCGGGCTGCGGGATTCCGACGGCGTACATGCGTGTGACTCCTCTAGTCGGGGAGGACGACGACCTTGATCGAGCCGTCGACGGCGTGCTGGGCCTCGAACGCCTCGCCGACCCGGCTCAGCGGCACCCGGTGCGACACCAGCGGCGCCACCCGGACGGCCCCGGTGGACAGCAGCCGGAAGGCCTCGGTGGAGTCCGGGCCGGTGTAGGCGAAGCTGCCGAGCAGCCGCAGCTCCTTCTGCACCACCGTGTCCAGGTCGACCGGCGGGCTGGACCCGTTGAGCCCGGCGAGGGAGACGGTGCCGCCCGCGCGCGTCACCTCGGTCGCGATCGTGGTCATCGGCACGGCGCCGGAGCACTCGAAGAAGGTGCCGACGTTGCCGCCCTGCTGGTATGGCGAGACCGAAGTGCCCCAACGGTCGAGCAGGTGGGCGCGGGCGTCCTCGGCGCGGGCGTCGAGCACGGGGGCGCCGGTCTCGCGGGACACGTCGAGCCGGGCGGGGGAGACGTCGATCCCGACGACGTCCGTCGCGCCGTACGCGAGCAGGACCCGCAGCACGCACTGGCCGATCGAGCCCAGCCCGGCGACGACGATCGGCGCGTCCAGGTCCGGCGTGGCGGAGGTCACCGCGCGGACCGCCACGGAGAGCGGCTCGAGGAACGCGCCCTCCTCGAACGACATCCCGTCCGGCATCCGGAACAGCCGCGCGCCGGACTCGGCCTCCGGCACGAGGACCTGGTCCGACAGGCCGCCGCGGGCGCTGTTCACCGCGCCCGAGCACAGGTTGGTGCGGCCCAGGGAGCACTGCCGACAGGTTCCGCACGGGCCCATCGGGTTGACCGCGACCCGGTCCCCGACGGCGAGGCCGCGAATCTCCGCGCCCGCGCTCCGCACGGTGCCGGAGAACTCGTGGCCCATGGGGGAGCCCTCGGCGATCCAGGCCCCCTCGGCGTAGGCGTGCACGTCCGAGCCGCAAATCCCGCAGGCGCCGATATCGAGCACGACGTCCCGTGGGCCTGGCTCCGGCGCGTCGACCTCGACGAGCGCGATCTTCTCGATGCCCTCCCAACGGGCCGTCCTCACGCCGGGACCTCGTTCGAGCTGCGCGAATGCCGGCCGGTGCCGATGGTCCGCACAGAGGAGCCGCCGAGCCGCGGGCCCGTCGTGTGCAGGTGGCAGGCCACCTCGCCGGAGCCCAGCGCGGGCGTCGGCAACGGGACCTCCGTGCGGCAGACGTCCATCGCGTACTGGCAGCGGGTGTGGAACCGGCAGCCCGGCGGCACCCGGGACGGGTCCGGCGGGTCCCCGGAGAGCACGATCCGCTCCCGGTTGCGCTGGGTCAGCGGCGACGGCACGGGCACGGCGGACAGCAGCGCCTGCGTGTACGGGTGGGCCGGGGAGTCGAACACCCGCTTCGCGTCCCCGTGCTCCACGATCTGCCCGAGGTACATCACCGCGACCCGGTCGGAGATGTGCCGCACGACGGACAGGTCGTGCGCGATGAACAGGTAGGTCAGCCCGATCTTCGCGGACAGTTCCTCCAGCAGGCCGATCACCTGGTTCTGGGTGGAGACGTCCAGGGCCGACACCGCCTCGTCGAGGACGAGGATCTTGGGGTCCGCGGCGATGGCCCGGGCGATGGTGAGCCGCTGGCGCTGTCCGCCGGAGAACTCGTGCGGGTAGCGCGTCATGTAGTCCGGCGGTAGCCCGACCCGGCGCAGCAGCTCGGCGACCCGTTCGACGCGCTCGGTGCGGCCGAGCCCGACGTGCACGTCCAGCGGCTCGCCGATCGAGTCCCGGACCAGCATCGAGGGGTCGAGCGAGGAGTACGGGTCCTGGAAGACCATCTGGATGTCCCGGCGGGCGGTGCGCAGCTCCTTCTGCGGCAGGCCCAGCAGCTCGCGGCCCGCCAGCTTCACCGAACCCCGGGTGGGCTCGACCAGCCGCATCAGCCCGCGCGCCGTCGTCGACTTGCCGCAACCGGACTCGCCGACCAGGCCGAGCGTTTCACCCTCGGTGAGGTCGAAGCTGATGCCGTCGACGGCACGCAGGTGCACCCGCTCGCGGAAGAGCCGCTTGCGGGGGAGAAGGTGACCTCGAGGTCCTTCACCTGGAGCAGGGGCGCCTCGCTCACGGGGAACCTCGCAGGGTCAGCTCGGGGTGCCGCAGGCACCGGGTGGTGTGGCCGGGGGCGACCCGCTCCAGCAGCGGCGAGTCGCCCGTACGGCAGGCGTCGCTCGCGTACCGGCAGCGGGGGTGGAAGCGGCAGCCGGCCGGCATGTCATCGACCCGCGGCGGATGTCCCGGGATGCTCACCAGCGTGTCGGAGGGGTTGTCCATCCGCGGCATCGCCGCCAGCAGGCCCTCCATGTAGGGATGGCGCGGGTCCGCGAACAGCTCGGCGAGGTCCGCGCCCTCCACGATCTGCCCGGCGTACATCACCAGCACCCGGTCGCAGACGTCCGCGACGACGCCGAGGTCGTGGGTGATGAAGATGACCGACATCCCGTGCTCGGACTGGATCTCCCGGAGCAGCTCGAGGATCTGGGCCTGCACGGTGACGTCCAGGGCGGTCGTCGGCTCGTCGGCGACGATGACGTCCGGGTTGCAGGCCAGCGCGATCGCGATCATCACGCGCTGCCGCATGCCGCCGGAGAACTCGAACGGGTACTGCGCCGCCCGCCGCTGGGGGCTCGGCACCCCGACGCGGTCCAGCAGGGCCACCGCGCGCCGGCGGGACTCCTTGCGGGACAACCCCTCGTGCCGGCGAAGCACCTCAGCGATCTGGTCCCCGACGGTGAACGCCGGGTTCAGGCTGCTCATCGGCTCTTGGAAGATCATCGCGATCTTCGGGCCGCGGATGTCCGCCATCTCCTTCGGGGACAGCGTCGTGAGGTCGTGCTCGAGCAGCCGCAGAGTGTCCGCGGTGACCCGGGTCTGGGCGGGCGGCATCAGCCCGGCGATGGACAGGCAGGTGACGCTCTTGCCCGAGCCGGACTCGCCGACGATGCCGAGGGTCTCGCCGCGGGCCACCCCGAAGCTGACGCCGTCCACGACGGTGGCCCAGCCCTTCTCGGTGAGCACGTCGACCTTCAGGTTCTCGACCTCGAGCGTGGTGTCCGTGGTGATCCCGGTTCCGGTGGTCGCGGTCACGACTCGGTCCTCTCCTCGCGGCCCAGCGCGTCGCGCAGCCCGTCCCCGAGGGTGACGAAGGTGAACACGGTGAGCGCGATGAGGACGCCGGGGAAGATCCCCAGCCAGGGCGAGCGCCCGAAGTAGAGGAACCCCTCGCGGATCATCGAGCCCCAGCTGGCGTCCGGCGGCTGGACGCCGAGGCCGAGGAAGCTCAGGCCCGCCTCGGAGAGCATCGCGTAGCCGGCGGTCACGGCAATCGCGACCGTCAGCGGGGACAGCGTGTTCGGCAGGATGTGCCGGATGATGATCATCCAGGTCGGGGTGCCGATGCTGCGGGACGCCTCGACGAAGGTCTCCTCCTTCAGCCCGATCACCACTCCGCGGACCAGCCGGAGGAACCGCGGCGCCATCAGGATCCCGACGGCGAACATCGCGTTGCGCAGGCTCGGCCCGAGCACCCCGACGAGGGTGATCGCGAGCAGCAGCGGCGGGAAGCTCATCGCGGCGTCGTTGAGCCGCATGACGAGCTGGTCGAACCGGCCGCCGAGGAAGCCGGACACGAAGCCCAGCGGCACCCCGATGACCATCGCCACCGCGAGGGCCAGGGCGATCGCGAGCAGGGAGACCCGGGTGCCGACGATCAGCCGGCTGAGGATGTCCCGGCCGAGCTGGTCCGTGCCGAGGAGGTGTCCCGCGGAGAACGGGTCCAGCAGCACGGCGCGCAGGTTCTGCTCGTTGGGGTCCGCCGGGGTGATGAACGGTCCGATCGCGGCGATCAGGACGAGGAACGCGAGGACGCCGAGCGCGACCATCGCGCCGGTGTTGCCGCCCACCCGCCGCCGGAAGTCCGACCAGGCGCCGCCGCCGTGGGCGAGCGCGGCGGCGGAGACGGTGGCCGGGTCGCCCGCAGGCATCTCGGAGGCGGCGGGCGCGTCGGGGGCCACCGTGGTCTCCGGCTTCTTCTCGACGTTGGTCATCGGGGCCGCACCTTCGGGTTGAGGTAGCCGTACGTGAGATCGACGAGCAGGTTGGAGCCCATCGCCACCACCACCGCGACCAGCACGATCCCCTGGATCACCGGGATGTCCCGGGTGGTGACGGCGTTGATCGCCACCTGGCCGAGCCCCGGGACGCCGAAGATCTGCTCGACGAGCACCGCGCCGCCGAGCAGGGCCGTGATCTGCAGGCCCAGCACGGTGACCAGCGGGACGCTCGCGTTCTTCATGACGTGCTTGCCGATCACCATCCGGGTGCGCAGGCCCTTGGCCCGGGCGGTGCGGACGTAGTCCTGCTGCAGCACCCCGATGATCGAGCCGCGCAGCTGACGCGCGCTCTCCGCGGCGCCGGCGATGCCGAGGGTGAGCGCGGGCAGGAAGATGTGGAGCAGCCAGTCCCCGGGGCTCTTCGACATCGGCACGTAGCCGGTGGCGGGCAGCCAGCCGAGGGTGAGGCTGAACAGCAGCACGAACATCAGGCCCAGCCAGAACGACGGCAGCGCGATCCCCAGCGACGAGCCGATCGTCGAGACCCGGTCCAGCCAGGTGCCGCGGCGCAGCGCGGACAAGATCGCCGTCGGGATTGCGATCAGCAGTGAGATCAGCAGCGCCGTCCCGGCGAGGGCGATCGTGACCGGCAGTCCGTCGCTGATCGACTTGGCGACCGGGCGGCTGGTGAACAGCGACGTACCGAGGTCGCCCGAGGCCGCACCGGTGATCCAGTCCCAGTACTGGACGACCATCGGCCGGTCCAGGCCGAGTCGCGCCCGGACCGCGGCGACCTGCTCGACCGTGGCGTCCGGCCCGGCGATCGTGACGGCCGGGTCGCCCGGGATCAGCAGCACCAACCCGAAGACCACGAAGGTCACCAGGATGAGGACCGGAATGGTCGTCGCCAGGCGCGTCAGGAAGAACTTCAGCACGAATGATCGACCTCCTCGTCGAAGTCGGTCCGGAACATTTCCGTGCACGGCGGCAGCCCGGGGATCGGCCCCCGGGTTCTCGTGCGGTGGTGTCGGTCGTTGACCGGTGTGTGTACCGGCTCGAATTGGCGCTTCGCTGTGGGGCGCCGCCTTCGGACGCTAAGCGGTATGGGCCTGAAAAGGCAACGCATCCGCACTCGGATATGTGGACGACTTCGGGACGACCGACCCTTCACGGACGGCTGAACGGGATCGTTGGAGAAGCATCCACATCCACTCGGAAACGAGTGTGCGGTTCTCCATTGTCCGCGGCGCCGAGCGCCGCCCAGGCTTCGAGCAGGACGAGGGTGAGGATGGTGCGAGGGTGAAGTTCCACTGGTTCGCGGAGGTCACCTACGACGGCCTGCCGGCGGAGTTCCCGGCCCCGGGCCAGGGCGGCTGGGTGGACAGCCCGATCGCCATGGCGAACCCGGAACGGGTCGGCGCCAACTACCGGATGTTCATCCGGCTCATGCAGCAGGCGGATCGGGACGGCTTCGACGGGCTCGCCGTCAACGAGCACCACCAGACCCCGTTCGCGATGACCCCGTCGCCGAACCTGCTCGCCGCCAGTGTCGCGAGCAGCACCGAGAACGCCGCGATCCTCGTGATCGGGGACTCGCTGGCCCTCTACAACCCTCCGATCCGGGTCGCCGAGGAGATGGCCTATTTGGACTGCCTGTCCGAGGGACGGCTCATCGCCGGGTTCGTCTTCGGCACCCCGATGGACTCCGCGTTCGCCTACGCCCGCCCGCCGATCGAGCTGCGCGAGCGCTTCCATGAGGCTCGCGAGCTCGTGACCCGGGCCTGGCGCGAACCGGAGCCCTTCGCGTTCAACGGGAAGTACACGCAGCTCCGCTATGTCAACCTGTGGCCCCGGCCGATCCAGCAGCGGCCGCCGATCTGGGTGCCCGGCTCGTCGAGCCCGGAGACCTGGGAACTCGTGACGCGGGAGAACTACTGCTACGGCCACCTCTCGTTCTCCGGCCTGCAGGCGGCGAAACCGCTGGTCGACGGCTACTGGGACTACGTCGCCGCGAACGACGGGGACATGAACCCGCACCGGATGGCGTTCACCCAGCTCGTCTGCGTGGCGAACACGGACGTCGAGGCCGAGGCCAAGTACTCCGAGGCGGTGAAGTACTTCCAGCGCGTCCGGGATCCCGCGATGCGCTGGGCCACGCCGCCCGGCTACAACTCCCCCGCCGCGATGGCGGGAGTGCTGAAGCGGACGACGAGCCCTGAGGCGATGGAGGACAAGCGGCGCGCGGTCCGAGGCGAGATGAGCTTCTGGGAGTACGACGAGAAGGGCTACATCATCGCCGGCACCCCGGACCGGGTGGCGCAGCGGCTGCGCGAGCTGGCCACCGAGCTGCGCGTCGGGCAGCTCATCGCCTCCCTGCACATGGGCAACCTGCCCGAGGAGACGGCCGCAGAGAACACCCGCCTCTTCGGCACCAAGGTCATCCCGCAACTGCGGGACCTGTGGGCGGACGAGCCGGACCACTGGACCCCCGAGGTGAGCCGGCGTCGGGTCGCCGCGGCCGCCCCGTCGCTGGTGGCGGGCTCGTGAGTACGGCAACCGTCAACGGCGTCACCCTGCGCTACGACGTCCGGGGCGACGGTCCGCCGCTGCTGCTGATCGCAGGGCTCGGGCTGAGCTCGCTGGCATGGGCCGCCGCGGCGCCCCTGCTCGCGCAGTCCTTCATGGTGATCACCTTCGACAACCGTGGGACCGGGCTCTCCGAGGTGCCGCCTGGGCCCTACACGATCGACGACCTGGGGGACGACGCCGCCGCGCTCGTCGGCCACCTCGGGCTCGGCCCCGTCGCAGCGGTCGGCTGGTCGCTCGGCGGCTCGGTGCTGCAGTCCCTGCTGATCCGGCACCCGCGCGTGCTCACGAAAGCTGTGCTGCTCAACGCCTTCCCCTCCTACACCGGGGTGCAGGACGCCTGGCTGGACGCGGGGCTCGCCCTGCGCCGGGCCGGCCTGGACCCGGTCTCGATCGGCATCCACGGCATGCCCTGGGCGTTCACGCCGCGGCTGCTCTCGGACCACGCCGCGGCTGCGGCGCAGGCCGAGCTGGCCCGCAAGGACCCGCACCCGACCTCGCTCGCGGGGTTCGAGGCCCAAGCTGCCGGGCTGCGGCTCTACGACTCCCGGCCGGGCCTGCCGTCCGCCACCACCCCGACGCTCGTGCTGGCCGGGGCGGAGGACGTGCTCACCCCGGTGGCGCAGTCCGTCGAGATGGCGGAGCTGCTGCCGAACGGGACGCTGCGGGTCCAGCCGCGGGGCGGGCACGGGATGGTCGTGGAGTACCTCGACGACACCCTCGGCGCAATCACCGCGTACCTGGGGGCCGGCCGAGGCGCGTGAGCACCGAACACCGCACGGCGCCCGGTACGACGGCCGCCGTCGCGCGTCGGGGGCCGTTCCTCGTCCTGATGTGCAGCGTCCAGTTCATGATGTTGGTCGCTGGCACGGTCGTGACGGTCTCGCTGCCCTCGATCCGCCGCGAACTCGGCCTCGGGCCCGCCGAGCTGCAATGGGTGTTGACGGCCTTCCCGGTCGCGTTCGGCTGCCTGCTGTTGCTCGGCGGCCGGCTCGCGGACGTCTTCGGGCGCCGTCGGCTCTTCCTCACCGGGCTGCTGGTCTTCGCCTCCGGCTCACTGCTCTGCGCGGTCGTGGGCCAGGCCGGCCCGCTGATCGCCGCGCGGGCGCTCGCCGGCGTCGGCGCCGCGATGGCCTCGCCCGCCGCGATGGCGCTGCTGACCGGAGTGTTCACGACCACTCGGGACCGCAGCGTCGCGCTCGGCGCGTGGGCCGGCGTCGGGGCGCTCGGCGCAACGCTCGGCAACGTCGTCGGTGGCCTCCTCACCGAAGCGGGTGGCTGGCGCTGGATCTTCCTGGTCAACGTCCCGGTGTGCCTGGTCGCCGCGGTCACGGCGTTGCTGACGGTGCGGGACCCGCGCCCCGGACGGCGCCAGCGGCTCGGGCTGGTCGGCGGGCTGTTCGGGACCGGTGCGGTCGCGTCGTTCGTCCTGGGCCTGGGTGGGCTGCGGGGATCGGCCGGGCTGCCCCTCGCCGTCGGGTTGCTCGTCGGCGCGGTGGCGCTCGGCGCGGCGTTCGTCGTGTCGCAGCTGCGCAGCCCCGATCCGCTGCTCCCGCTGAAGCTCTTCCGGACCCGGACGTCGTTCGCCTTACTGTTCGTGGTGATCACCGCGGGGACCGGGATCGGGACCTACTTCACAAGCTCGCTGTTCATGCAGGAGTCGCTCGACTGGTCCCCGCTCGAGGCCGGGCTGGCGTTCGTCCCGTGGGCCGCGACGACCGCGGTCGTCGCGCAGATCGCCTCCCGCACGCTGCACCTCGTCGGTCCGCGGGTGCTCGTGCCGGCCGGCCTGCTGGTCTCCGCGACGGGTGCATTCCTGCTGGCCACCGCGGTCGGGCCGACGACGACGTACCCCGACCTGCTGCTCCCGTTCCTCCTGCTCGGCACGGGCACCGGCGCGGCGAGCGTGAGCTGCACCGTCACCGCGATGTCCGGCATCCCGCGGGCCCGGCACGGCGTCGGGGCGGGAGCGCTGAACAGCACGCAGGCGATCGGCGCGGCACTGTCAATCACCGTCGTCACGCTGCTCACCGGGTCCGCGGCGGCGCGGGCCCTGGCGGCGGGCGGGACTCCGCTCGGCAGTGAGCTCACCGGGCAACGGTCAGCGCTCCTCGTGCTCGCCGGCCTGGTGCTAGCGGGCGCCGTCGGCTCCGCGGTCCTCCTCCCCTCGAGAACGCCGGAGGCGTCCGATCCGGACGCCGGTGCGGAGGTGGTGCTCTCCCGTCCGGGCACCGCCCCGCTCCCGTGACGCCGTCCGGGGCACCGCGACGTTCGGCTCCCCGGCCGAGGAGATCGTGCACCGGAACCGGCGCGTCCCGACCGGGACTCGGTAGGTTGCCTGCGCGGACCGGTGGCCCGCGGGATCGGAGGGAGTCACGTGGACCTGGGGATCGCGGGGAAGCGGGCGGCGGTGGCGGCCGCGAGCGGCGGGCTCGGCTACGCGAGCGCGGAGGTGCTGGTCGCGGAGGGCGCGCAGGTCACGATCTGCGGGTCCGACGAGGACCGCGCCCGGGCCGCGGCCGAGAAGCTCGGGGCGCAGTACCTCGTCACGGACCTGCGGGACCCGGAGGCGGCGGCGGGTTTCGTCGACCAGGCGCGCGAGCGGATGGGTGGGCTGGACATCCTGGTCGTCAACGGGCCCGGACCGAAGCCCGGCACGGTCGCGGAGACCGTCCTCGGGGACTACCAGGCCGCGCTGGACCGGAGCCTGCTCGCCGTCGTCGGGATGTGCCTGGCGGCCGCGCCGGGGATGCAGGCGCAGGGTTGGGGCCGGATCGTGGCGATCACCTCGATCGGGGTGCGGCAGCCGCTGCACAACCTGGTGCTCTCCAACACCGCCCGGGCCGGCGCCACCGGGTTCCTGCGGACGCTCGCCCGGGAGATCGCGCGCGACGGCGTCACCGTCAACTCGCTGCAGCCGGCCTCGCACCTGACGAACCGGCTGCGGAGCATGGCGGACAGCGAGGAGGCGCTGGCCCGCGCCGCGGAGGACATCCCGGCCGGCCGGCTCGGCGCTCCCGAGGACTTCGGCGCGATCGTCGCATTCCTCTGCTCCCGGCAGGCGGGGTACCTGACCGGCGCCGCGATCCCGGTCGACGGCGGCGCCTACCAAGCGCTGCTCTGAGCGATCAGGACCGGCGGTTGGCGCGCTGCGCGGCGTCGCCCGCCATGAGCTTCTCCAGCAGCGCGGTGAGGGTCTCGACCTCGTCGTCGTCGAGTGCGGAGGCCCAGGTCCGCTCCCGCTCGTTGTGCGCGACGAAGGCGCTGCTGAACGCCTCCTCGCCCGCGGGGGTCAGGGTCAGCTCGGCGGCGCGCCGGTCGTAGGCGGCGGGGGTGCGGGAGACCAGGCCGTCCCGCTCCAGGGTCTTGAGCAGCGCGGACACCGCCGCGCGGCTCATCCCGGAGAGCTGCGCGACGCGCTTGGCCTCCACCGGCGCCGTCAGCCGGATCACGAAGAGCACCCGGAAACCCGGCCAGGACCAGCCCCGGGGCCGGTGCACGGCGGACTCCAGGTCGTAGGCCAGGGAGGTCGACGCCCGGTGCAGGCTCAGTACGAGCCGCATCGCGGCGGGATCGACCTCGGGCTGCGCGGCGAGGGTCCGGGCTATCGCGACGTCCACGAAGGACCAGTAGTCCAGCTCCCCGTCGTCCGGCCGCGCCGCGGACATTCCCATGGGTGCATTGTCGCCGCTCACCCCCACGACTAGCGGAGCGGCTCGCTCCCGTCGCGCGTCCCGAGCACCTCCACGGGATCGCCCACGCGCACCGTGACGCCCGCCCTTTCCGGGATCAGGTTCACGCCGAACCAGGTCTTGGACCCGAACCTCCGGTGCCTCGCCATCGTCGCGAGGGGCTCGCGGCCCTTCGTCGCGGTCTCCGGGTCCACGGTCGTCATCACGCACCGGCTGCAGGCCTTGACCACCCGGAACGGGGCCTCGCCGATGCGCAGCGCCGTCCAGCCGTCCTCCGCCCAGGGGGCGGCGCCGTCGACCACCAGGTTCGGCCGGAATCGGGTCATGGCCAGCGGGGCGCCGGCCGCGTTCGGCCCGGCCGCGATCAGCTCGTTCAGGGCGGCGAGCGACGCGTTCGAGGTCATGAGCATCGGGAAGCCGTCGGCGAAGGAGACCCGGTCCTCGGCGTCGGCGTACTCCGGGGCGACCGGGCGGCGCCGCGGGTCGTCCAGGTAGGCCAGCCGGGCCGGTGCGCCCACCGCCGTGGTGAGCCAGCCGTGCGCGTCCTCGTCCGCCAGCGTGGCCTTGACCCGGTCCGCCCACACCTGCACGTCCGCCAGCGGGTTGCCGTACGGCGTCCGGACGCGCAGGTCCGGCAGGCCGGGAGCGCGCAGGAGCAGGCCGTCCGGGAGGGGGACGGGCTCGATCAGCAGCATCCGGGGCGTGGTGCGTGCGGTCACGGCGAGTCCGTCCGGGTCCGTGACCAGCCACCGCCGGTCCCCGGCGAGCCCCCACGGCTCGACGACGGCGGACCCGACGTAGTGCCCGCGGCAGGACTTGACCGGGTAGCGGGCGACGGCCGCGAGCGTCAGGGTCACCCCCGGCAGATTAGCCGCGTCGACACCTGGACCCACCGGATTTCTGTCAGCATCACCATCCGTGAGGATGTTCGCCGCGCTGGTCCCGCCGGCGGCGGTGCTCGACGAGCTGGAGGCGGCGCTCGCGGGGCTCGGCGCGCCGGAGCTGCGCTGGACCGTGCGTGCGCAGTGGCACGTCACCCTGGCCTTCTACGGCGACGTCCATCCCCGCATACTCGGTGACCTGCGAGGACTTCTCTCCCGGGTGGCGGCGGCCCGGCCCGCGCCGACGCTGGCCCTGGGCGGCGGGGGCCGCTTCGGGGACCGGGTGCTCTGGACGCGGGTCGGCGGCGACACCGAACGGCTGGCCCGGACCGCGGCCCGGGCGCAGGCGGCCGGACGGCGCGCGGGCCTGAGCCTCGACGCCCGGCGCTACCGCCCCCACCTCACCCTCGCCCGGGCGCCGGCGGGGACGGACCTGCGCCCGCTCGTCTCCCGGCTCGCCGGGTTCACGGGGACGCCGTGGACCGCCGCCGACCTGCACCTGGTGAGCAGCACGTCGCCGCCGGGCTCGACGGGTCCCCCGGTGTACGCGACCGTGGCGTCCTGGCCGTTCACCGGGTGAGCAGCTCGACGACCGGCGCGAGCGCCTCGCCGTAGCTCGCGCTGCTCACGAAGTAGGTCACGCCGAGCTCCTCGCGGCGGCGCTCCAGCTCGTCCGCCATCTGCCGCGGGGTGCCGCGGAGCACCGCCAGGGACTCGCGTTCGTCGAGCGTGGCGGGGTCGACGCCGAGGAACCGCCTGGTCCAGGGCGGCACCTCCGTCCCGACGACGAACAGGTTCATCGCGATCTCGAGGTCCCGGGCGCCGGCCCGCTCCCGCAGGTCGGCGGACATCCGGGCGACCTCCGCACGCGGCGTCAGCGGCGGCGCGGCCAGCGTGACGATGTCCGCCTCCTCGGCGGCGAGGGCGAGGGCCCGCGGACCGCCAGCGGCGATCAGGACCGGCGTGCGCTGTCCCTGCCGATCTCCTCGGGCGTCGAGCTTCCGCAGGTGCGCGACGGTCTCCCGGACCATCGACAGCCGCTCCGCCCCGGTGCCCCAGGGCAGGCCGAAGGCCTCGGCCTCGGCGCGGGCGTCGGGTCGTCCGGTGCCGATGCCGAACTCGAACCGGCCCCCGGACAGCACCGACAGGGTGTGACCCTCCCAGGCCGCGGAACGCGGCGGCCGGAGCGGGGCGGCGAGCACGAAGGTGCCGAGCCGCAGGCCCGGCACCGTGGACGCGGCGGCGAGCGCCGGGAACGGGGCGTGCTGCTGCGTGCCGTCCGGCGTGAGCAGTGTCGAGAACCCCAGGTCGACGGCTCGGCGGGCGGTGACGAGCCAGTCCTCGGTCGTGCCGTGGGGCGCCTCGATGGCGCCGAAGCGGAAGTCCTGCACCTCAGGCCTCCCTGCGGCGGGCGGACTGCGGGAGCAGCGCCGCGACGGCGACCAGGAACAGGACCCCACCGAACCGGCCGACGGGTAGCAGCGGGTAGAGCAGGCCTGTGAGCAGGGCGAACGTGCTCAGCATGGCGAGAACCCCGACGACGAGACCGGCCCACGCGAGTGGGCGCGGCAGCAGCTTCAGGACCAGCGCCGGCACGGCGACGCCGACGAGCAGCAGGCCGAACGGCGCGACGAAGCCCACGCCACCGGTCGCGAACCACAGGGTGGCCAGCAGGCGGGCCAGGGCGGGGTCGCCGAGGCTCGCGGTCTGCGCCGCCGCCCAGCTCGTCAGGGCACTGGTCATCAGTGAACCCGCGGCGAGGACCGCGCCGGCGAGCCCCATGAGCGGACCGGGCGCGGCGACGCCGAGGCGCCGGAGCCGTCGCAACGCCGTCGCCGCGTACACGACCAGTGGAAACGCCGAGCCGAAGAGCAGCGCGGCGCCGAGGTTCATCGCGCCCGCGTGCCTGGTGGCGTAGGCGAGGACCTCGGCCGCGGTCGAATCCGGCCGCGGCCCACCGCCGCCGATCACGGCGCCCGCGACGGTCAGGCCGGTGAACGCCAGCGCAGGGACGATCAGGGGTGGGCCGCCCTGGCGGGCTCGCCGGACCGGGGTGGGTGCCGTGACGATCATGGGTTCCTCCTCGGTGAACTCGTTACTGAACAGAATCGTTCTTCTGCGTATATGATTTGTCAACGGGTATGGTTCTGCTCGTGCCGACCACGACCGACCGCACCCCGGACTCCGGGCCGGGATCGGCCTTCCTGCTGGCCCAGCTGGGGGCCTACGCCGCGGGCCGCTTCGCCGAGCGGATCGCCGAGCTCGACCTGACGCCGCCGCAGACCGGCCTGCTCCGGGCGATCGCCGCGCAGCCCGGCCGGTCCCAGCAGGCGCTGGCGACGCTCCTCGGGACGCCGCCGAGCCGGCTCGTCACGCTGGTCGACGGGCTGGACGAGCGGGGGCTCGTCGAGCGCCGCCGCAACCCGGACGACCGCCGGCTGCACGCGCTGCATCTCACCGAGGAGGGGGAGAAGCTGCTGCGGCGGATCGGCGAGGTCGCCCGCGCCCACGACGAGGCGATCTGCGGGGCGCTCGAGCCGCAGGAGCGCGAGGCCCTGCGGGCGCTGCTCGCCAGGCTCGCTGCCGAGCACGACCTGACGCCCGGGGTCCACCCGGGCTACCGGCGCCTCTGAACGGCGCTCGAGTGGCTCGAGCGCCACCCCGCGCCGCTCGAGCCACTCGAGCGCCGGACCAACCCCGCGCGGCCGGTCGCCCCCCGCGGTGGAAGGGTGGCCGCCGTGACCGAGCTCGACCGCACCGCCTCGCCGTACTCCGGGCCGACGTTCTTCGGGCAGCCGCGCCCGCTGGCCACCCTGTTCGGCGTCGAGTTGTGGGAGCGGTTCTCGTTCTACGGGATGCAGGGCATCCTGCTGCTCTACCTGATCTACTCCACCGCCGAGGGCGGCCTGGGGATCGACGAGACCACCGCCACCGGCATCATCGGCGCCTACGGCGGGCTCGTCTACCTCTCGACGGTCGCCGGGGCCTGGATCGCGGACCGGCTCCTCGGTGCCGAACGCACCCTGTTCTTCAGTGCCGTGCTGGTGATGGCCGGGCACATTGCGCTCGCCGTGCTCCCCGGACTCGCGGGGGTCGGCGTCGGGCTGGTGCTCGTCGCGCTCGGCAGCGGCGGGATCAAGGCCACCGCCACCTCGCTGGTCGGCAGCCTCTACGCCGAGGGCGACGAGCGCCGCGACGCCGGCTTCTCCCTGTTCTACCTGGGCATCAACCTGGGCGCGCTGCTCGGGCCGCTGCTCACCGGGTTGCTGCAGACCACGCTGGGCTTCCACTACGGGTTCGGCCTCGCCGCGCTCGGCATGGCGCTCGGGCTCGCCCAGTACACGGTCGGCCGACGCCGGCTGCCCCGCTCCGCGGCCGAGGTCCCCGCACCGTTGGCGGGCAGGGAGCGGCTGGTCGCGGCGGGCGTCGCGCTCGCGGGTGTCGTCGTCATCGTGGTGCTGGGGCTCACCGGGGTGCTGCGTGCGGACCGGCTGAACGCGATCGTCGTCGGCGTCACCGTCGTCGCCGCGGTGGGGTACTTCGTCCTCATCCTCGCCAGCCGCCGGATCACCCGGATCGAGCGCCGCCGGGTGCTCGCGTTCATCCCGCTGTGGATCGCCAGCGCGGTGTTCTGGTCGCTCTACCAGCAGCAGTTCACCGTCGTCACCCTCTACTCGGACTCCCGGCTGGACCGCTCGCTGTTCGGCTGGGAGATGCCCGTGTCCTGGGTGCAGTCGATCAACCCGGTGTTCATCATCGTGCTGTCCGGGGCGTTCGCGGCGCTGTGGACGAAACTCGGCCCGCGCCAGCCGTCGACACCGGTCAAGTTCGCGCTCGGCACCGCGATCATGGGCGTCGCGTTCCTGCTGTTCCTGCCGATGGTCGGCGGCGGCCCGGCGAGCGCGCCGCTGCTCGGCCTGGTCGGGATCCTGTTCGTGTTCACCATCGCCGAGCTGCTGATCTCGCCGGTGGGCCTGTCGCTGTCCACGAAGCTGGCGCCCGAGGCCTTCCGGACGCAGATGGTGGCGCTGTTCTTCCTGTCGGTCGCGTTGGGCTCGGCGCTCTCGGGCACGCTCGCGGGGTACTACTCGGCGGAGTCGGAGGTGCCGTACTTCGGCGTCCTCGGGGCCGTCGCGATCATCGTCGGGGCCGTGGTGGCCCTGCTCGCGCCGGTGCTGCGCCGGCTCATGGAAGGAGTGCGCTGAATGACCGTCCGCTGGGGGATCGTCGGCCCGGGCCGCATCGCGGCGAAGGTGGTCCGGGACTTCCCGTACGTCCCCGGGGCGGAGGTGGTGGCCGTCGCCTCGCGCTCCAAGGAGCGGGCGACGTCGTTCGCCGCCGAGCACGGCATCGGCACCGCGTACGGCTCCTACCAGGCGATCCTCGACGATCCGGCGGTCGACGTCCTGTACGTCGCGACCCCGCACCCGCACCACCGCGCGATCGCCCTCGCCGCCCTGCGGGCCGGCAAGGCGCTGCTGGTCGAGAAGGCCTTCACGGTGACGCCCGAGGCCACCCGGGAGGTCGTGGGCCTCGCCCGGGAGCGCGGGATCTTCGTCATGGAGGCGATGTGGACGCGGTTCCAGCCGGCCGTCGTCCGGATGCGGGAGCTGATCGCGGACGGGGCGATCGGCGACGTGGCGGCCGTGCAGGTGGAGCTCGGCGCGAAGCAGAACGCGGACCCGAGCGACCGGTACTTCTCCGTTGCGCTCGGTGGCGGGGCCGTGTTCGACCTGACCGTCTACCCGCTCTCGTTCGCGCAGATGGTGCTGGGGACGCCGGACACGGTGCACGCGCACGGGGTGGTGGACGCGGGCGGCGTCGACGTCGAGGAGTCCGTCCTGCTCGGTTACCCGGACGGCCGGACCGCCACGACGTTCGCCTCGATGCGCTGTCAGACCCCGGGGATGGCGCGAGTGGTCGGCACCCGGGGGTGGATCGAGGTGCTCCCGCGCTTCCACCACCCGTCCGCGATCCTGCTGCAGCGCGAAGGTCACGAGCCGGAGACGATCGTCCGGCCACCACTCGGCGGCGGGTACTCGCACGAGCTCATCGAGGTCACGGAGTGCATCACCGCAGGTCGGACCGAGAGCGCGGTGATGCCGTTGGCGGACACGATCGCGGTGCAGGACATCATGGGCGCGGTGGCCGAGCAGCTGGGGACGCATCCCCAGGAAGGGCCGGCCGAGCTCTGAGGAGAGGGCGACATCGAACGCGCGTTCGAGTTGCCCACACGTCCGTCCACAGCTGTGGACAACTGGTGCTTCCGCAGCTCAACGGCGTCGGGTCCGTCTCGTGGCGGGCATGTCCATCCGGTCCCCCAGCATCGTCCGGCAGACCCGGACGGCGTGGTCCCGCAGCGACGGCGGCAGGTCCGCGAGGTTGATCGCGACGACGTCCAGCAGGGACGCCATCCCGAACGCGTACTCCTGGCGGCTCAGCCCGGCGTACTGCGACTGGACGGCGTCGTGTCGCAGCCAGGCGGCCGCCCGGGCGATGGTCTCCTGGTCCGCGCGTAGCGCGGCATAGCGCCGCTGCTCGTGCTGCACGTCTTCCCCGGGGTCGTCCGATACGAGACGGTCCGGGGAAGCGGACCGGGGGTCCACTCTGCCTCCCGGGAGGCGGAGTGGCCATCCCCGGTCCGGGAGACCTCGCTCTCAGCCCGGGCCCGTGGCCAGCAGGGTCGTGGCGCCGTCGACGTCTCGGCGGAGCGGCCGACGGCCCGGACGGGCTCCCCGGCCTCGCGGAGCAGTGCGGGCACGAACTCGGCGAGCGTGGTCGGGACGACCGCTATGCGTTGTTGGAGCACGGCGACGGGCCCGGCGCGGGACTGGACGGTCGCGTCGCTCGCCGCGGAACTGGCCCTGTCCCGCTCGTCCTTCGCGGCGCGGTTCACCGAGCTCGTCGGGGAGCCGGTCATGGCGTACGTGACGCGCTGGCGGATGCACGTCGCGCGGGACCGGCTGCAGAACGGGGACGCGACGGTCGCGCAGCTCGCGGGGACGCTCGGCTACCGCTCGGAGGCGGCGTTCAGCCGGGCGTTCAGGCAGGTGGTCGGGACGTCGCCGGGGAAGGTCCGGCAGCGTCCCCCCGTGGGCCGGGAGGAGCCGCTGCCGGCGGGAGGAGGGTCAGCTGGCGGCGGAGGTGCAGGTCGGCTGCATCTGGATCGGCCCCGGGCTCTGGCTGGTGCCCCCGCCGGTCGCGGTGTCCGGGCAGTCGGTCGGGGTCTCGCTGGTTCCGCCCGCGCCGCCAGCGGGCTCCCCGGTGCCTCCCGGGCCACCGGTTTCGCCGGTGCCTCCGGTGGCACCCGAGCGGGGGAGGAGCCCGCCGGTCGGTGCCGGTGCGGCGGGTGCCGGTGCCGGGCTGACCGAGGCCCGCGGCGCCGGCGCCACCGTCAGCGTGAGCTGCCCGGCCGCGCGCCGCCGGGTGGTGGCGGCCGCCTCGGCCTGCGTCGTCTCGGCCGGAACGGCCGTGGTGGTCGTCGGCACGGGCGCGGTCGTGGCCGGCGTGGCCCGGCTGGGCAGCGTGGTGGACGCCGAGAACGAGGTGGGCTCGTCGCCCCCGCCGCTGGTCACCAGGACCGCGACACCGATCAGCACGGCCGCCGCCGCTCCCGCGGCGATCCAGGCCGACCTGCCGAGTCGCCCGCGCTCGAACCGGCGGGGCGCGGGGGCCACCGCGCCGGCGCGGTCGTCGTGGAACGCGTCGTAGCCGGGCTCGTACGGGCCGGCGTAGCCCGTCACCGTCTCGGGCTCGGGCCACGGGTCCTGCTGCATCCAGGCGCCTTCGGCCTGCTGGGCGGGGACGAAGCCGAGGTCCGACCCCTGGTTCTGCTGCGGAAGGTCCTCGACGTGCGACGTGAGCGGCTCGACGACCGGGGTCATCCGCGTCGGTTCCTCGGACTCGTCGAGGACCGGGAGCCGCAGCTGCATCTCCACGCCGCGCGGGCCGTGCTTGACGACGGCCTCCGCGCCGGGCTGCTGGCCGGCGGCGTAGACCTGTTCGAGGAGCTCCGCGTAGCGGTGCGACATCGTCGGGGTGGCTCGCCGACGCGGTACCCGTCCAGGCGGACCTCGATGCCGCGGCTGCCCGCGTACATGCCTGCGGAGACGGTGCAGAACGCCAGCTCGACGAGGACGTCGTGGCGCTCGGAGCCGACGGGCGCGTGGGGGGCGAGGATGTCCTGATGGTCCTCGACCTGGGTGACGAGGATGGTGCGGCGTGGCTCGAGCACGGCCAGGCCGGGGGCGGAAGACATGGGGTGAACTCCGATGCGGGGAGCGAACGGGGGCCATGTCCTTGATCGCCGTCGACGCCGTTTCGTTACCGATCGGACGAACCGTACGTCGCCGGACCGTCACGGTCCGTCGATGCTTGATAGACACCAGCCATGACCACACCGGACAGCACGTCCCGCCACGTGGGCGTCTACATCGCGCGCAGGCCCGAGCGGGTCCGGGAGTACGTCGCGGATCCCGTGCATCTGCCCGTGTGGGCGGCCGGGCTCGCCGGGAGCATGGAGCGCGTCGACGGGCGCTGGTTCGCGGACTCCCCGATGGGCCGGGTGGCGGTGACGTTCGCCGCGCCGAACCCGTGGGGTGTCCTGGATCACGACGTCGAGCTGCCGTCCGGCGAGGTCGTCACGAACCCGATGCGCGTCGTCCCGAACGGGTCCGGCTCGGACCTCGTGTTCACCGTGCAGCGGCGGCCCGGGGTGGGCGATGCGGAGTTCGCGGCGGACGTCGAGGCGGTCGCGGGGGACCTGCGGACGCTCAAACGGGTGCTCGAGCAGTGAGGCTCGGGCGGGCCCGGCTCGGCCCGGCACGGCCTTGGCGAAGTCCTGCGCACGTTCCCGCAGGCCGGTGCGGCGCTGCGCGACGTCCGTACCCGGTGTCGGGCGCAACGCCGCGGTCGCCTTCTCCACCCTGACGTGCCGGGGCGCACGCGAGGTCCCCGCACACATGGCGCTACCTGGGCGGGCCGTGGGAGGAACCGGGCCGCTGGATGTTCGACCGGTGATCAGCTGCTATTGCAGGCGTAGCCGTCACCGTCGCCGTCCAGCCTGTAGACGTCCCTGCCGAGGACCTGGACCGTGCCGGTGATGTCCGCGCAGTTCAGGTCGTCCGTGATCGGGAGGCAGCCGCTGTAGTTCGGGCTGCAGCCCGCCGGTGCGGCCGCGCGCGTGATGGTCGGCGGCGCGGCCGCCCGCGCCCGCGTCGTGGTGGGGGCGACCCGCTCCGCGGCCACCGACGGTGCCCGGGTCGGCGTCGCGGCGACCGGGACCTCCGGGACGGGCGTCGGATCCGGCAGCGTCGTGCTCGTCTTCGCGGACACCTCCGCCTTGGGGTCCTCCCCGCCGTCCCCCGCCCCGATCCCGATCGCCAGCAGCACCACGCCCACGGCGCTCGCCGCCGTCCAGTGCGGTTTCCGCAGCCGGCGGCGGCGAGGCTCCAGGACGATCCCCGGCCTCGACGAGGTCGGCCGGCTCCCGCCGGGCGCGGCAGGGCCCGACCCGGCGACTACCGGGCCCGACCCGGCGAGTACCGAGGCCTGGCCGGGGCGGCCGCCTTGCCGAGGGAGTACGGCCGTCGAGGGGGCGGGCGGGCCGGGGACCTGCGGCAACCGGTCCGTCACCGGCTCGACCGGGGCCCCGGCCGTCGGGGCCGGATCCGCCGCGTCCGGTAGCCACAGCTCCACCTCGAACCCGCGGCCGCCGCGCTTCACCAGGGCCTCGCAGTCCGGCCGCCGCCCGCTCCCGAGCACTGCCCCGACCGTGCCCGCATAGCGTTCGGACATCCGGTGCGTCAGCTCGCCGACCCGACGCCCGCCGAGCCGCACCTCGATCCCGCGCTCGCCCCGGTACCTGCCGGCCCCGATCCGGCAGAACGCGAGGTCGGCGACGATCCGACGGGTCGAGCCCGGCGCCGGCGCGTACTGCGCGAGGACGTCCTGGTGGTGCTCCTCGCGGGTGACGGTCACGCTCCGCCGGGCGTCGAGCAGGACGGGGCGGGCACGCCGGCGTGGCGTGCCCCGGGACGAGGCGGCATGGGGTCTCCGAGTTCGCGGGGAGCGAGTACCCGTTCATCGGTGATCACGTGACGCCGTTACGCCACGACCTCCGGGTGGGCCGCCGCCCGCGGAGGGCGCGTTTTTGGAAGGGTGCACAACGCGACGGAGCCGGGGCGCGTGACAACCGGGCCCCGCCCGGCCAGCCTTCGGTGCGGACGGCGGGCGGCGTGGCCCGCCCGCACACGGAGGTGGCGGCGTGGCCGATCCGACGTTCGGGCTCTGGTACGACTTCCGCAACCCCGACCCCGGCCGCCCCTTCGGCTCCTTCTACCGCGAGGTGCTGGACCAGATCGGCTGGGCCGAGCAGCAGGGCGTCGGGTCGGTCTGGCTCACCGAGCACCACTTCTGCGACGACGGCTACAGCCCCTCGCCGTTCGTGCTCGCATCGGCCATCGGCGAGCGGACGTCGAGCCTGCGGATCGGGACCAACCTGATCGTCTCGCCGTTGCACGACCCGGTCCGGCTCGCCGAGGACGCGGCGACGTTGTCGCTGCTCACCGGCGGCCGCTTCGACCTCGGTGTCGGGCAGGGCTACTGGCGGCGCGAGTTCGACGCGTTCGGTCAGCGGCTGCGGAACCGGCCGAGCCTCCTCGAGGAGGGCGTCGAGATCATCCGGCGGGCGTGGGCCGGTGACGACAGCGGCTTCGAGGGCAAGCGGTTCCGGCTCCCCGCGGGCCTGACGGTCACCCCGATGCCCGAGCAGCGGCCGCAGCTGCTGGTGGGGGCGATGGCGGACCCCGCGATCGTGCGGGCGGCCCGGATCGCGGACGGCTTCCTCTCCACCCAGAACGCCCACCAGCAGATCTACCTCGACGCCGTCGAGCGCCAGGGCGGATCGGTCGCGGACGCACGGATCTACGCGGGGCAGTGGGCGATCGTCGCGGAGGACCCGGAGCGGGTCTGGGCGCGGATCGGCAAGCACGCGCTCTACCAGCTCAACCAGTACATCGCGTGGGGTGCGTTCGGACCGCCGGAGCAGACGCCGCAGTTCACGGATCCGGCGCAGATCCTCGAGGCCGGGGCATACGTGCTGTGGGACGCGAGCACCGCCGTCGCCGAGCTGACCGCCCTGTTCCGCGAGCGCCCGCAGGTCAAGGACGTGCACTTCTGGGCGCAGCTGCCCGGCGAGTCCACCGACAGCGGCTCGGAACGGATCGAGTACCTGGCCACCAAGGTGGCCCCCGAGGTCCGTGCCCGCCTCCGTTCGGGGGCGTGAACGGGCCCCGTATCCCACCCCGTCACGACGACACAGGAGAACCGATGGCTTTTCTCGACGTGGAGAACGGCAAGCAGGTCTACTACGAGCACCACCGGGGCGGTGGCGGGCGGCCGGTCGTGCTGGTCCACGGCTGGGGCGCGACCACCCAGTGCTGGGACACCACGCTCACCGCGCTGCTCAAGGCCGGTCACGAGGTCGCGCTGATCGACCACCGCGCGTGCGGCCGCTCGGACAAGGACTTCGACGACGTCTCGATCGAGGCCATCGCCTCGGACGTCGTCGCGCTCGTCCGGCACCTCGGCCTCCGCGAGCCCGTGCTCAACGGCTGGTCCCTCGGTGGCGCGGTCGTCGCCGCGGCGGCCGCGGAGCTGCGCGACGACCTCCGCGGACTGGTCCTCACCGGCGGCGCCACCCCGCGGTACACCCGGACGGAGGACTGGCCCCACGGCGGCACCGCGGCGGACGTCGAGGGCATCCTCGCCGGCCTCGAGGCGGACCGCCCGACGACGTTCCGCGGTATCGCCGGTGCGGTGTGCGCCAAGCCGGTCGGGGACGACGTCGTCGAGGGGTTCTGGCTGCAGTTCATGCAGACCGGGACGCGCTCCACGGAGACCATGCGCTCGCTGATCGCCCTGGACCAGCGGGATCTGATCGGCACGATCCGCTGCCCGGTCCTCTCGTTGCACGGCACCGAGGACGCGTTCGTGGCCTTCGACGGCGCGAAGGCCGCGATCCCGCTGTTCCGCGACGCCCGGCTGGTCGAGTTCCCCGGCGTGGGCCACGCTCCGTTCGTCGAGGACGCCGAGACCTACCTCTCCGAGCTCCTCGCCTTCGTGCGCTGACGCGCCTGTGCGCGGAAATCGTCGCCAGGGCGACGATTTCCGCGCACGAGCGTCGAAGGCGCCTACGCCGTGACGAGCCGGACCGCCAGCTCCGCGTACCGGTCCGCGAGCTCGGAGATCCCCAGCCGGCCGCCGGGGGTGAACCACCCGTTGAGCCCGTTGAGCATGTCGAGCACGGCGAGCGCGGTCAGTCGCGGGTCCGGGCACGCGAACTCCCCGGCCGCGACGCCCGCGGCGAGGAAGTCCGCGATCGCGTGCTGGTAGCGGCGCCGGTAGACCTGCACGGCGTCGAGCTTCTCCGGGGAGAGCGCGCGGAGCTTCCCGTCCGGCGACCCACCAGGCGTCCCGGTTGGCGCCGACGTGCAGCACGTGCCCGCGGACCAGCCTCGCCAGCCGCTCGCGGTGGTCCCCGGCGCCGTCGAGGATCGGGAGCTGGTCCACGACCAGGTCCCGATCGACGACGAAGATCGCCTCGAGGAGGAGCTCCTCCTTGTTGCGGAAGTGGTGGTAGAGCGACGCGGCCTGCATGTCCGCGGCCTCGGCGATCGCCCGCATGCCGACGGCGTCGTAGCCGCGCTCGCGGAACATGCGACTGGCCAGCGCGACGATCTCGGCGCGCCGGGCGCCGGAGCGGGTCCGCGGCGCGGCGGGGTGCTGCTCGGCTGCCGTCATCGACGGTCCCTTCCGGCGGAGACGACTGAGGAGGGCGCCATCGAACCACGCCCGCCCCGGGCCCCCGGGAAGGACCGTCCCGGGGACCCACAGGGCCAGGTCAGGCGGGCACCGCGGTCTTCACTCCCATCTTCTTCAGCTCGGGCACGACCTTCTCGCCGAAGAGCTTCAGACTCGCCCGCACCTTGTCGAACGGCAGCCCGGCGAAGGACGGGGCGATGTTCGGCTGGTGGTCGCCCAGGACCTCCAGGCGGTGCCGGTACTTCTCGACGATCTGCTCCGGCGTCCCCCAGATTTGGGTGTCCGCGTAGCCGGCGCCCGCGGCCTCCATGCCGGCCTCGCGGATCATGTCCGCGCCGGCCTGGTAGGCCTCGTAGCCCTTCGTGTCCCGCCAGTGCTCGCCGGCGAAGTCGTAGTGCTTGATCACGGAGAGGAAGTAGCGGCTCAGGTACTCCCGCGCCGTCGCCTCCGCCTCGGCCGGGTCCTCGTGGCAGTAGACGAAGTCCTGGGTGAGGACCGGGCCCGGCTCCTTGCCGTGCTCGGCGCGGTAGATGTCGCGGTAGCGGTTGATCGCCTCCGCGTGCTGTTCCGCCGGGTACTGCATGAAGGTCATCATCCGGGCGCCGAGCTTCGCCACCGCGGGCACCGAGTCCGGCGACATCGCGACGCCGTAGAGCCGATCCGCCCAGTCCGTCCCCGGGTCCGCGCCGGGCCGCACGGTGACCTTGGGCTGCTGGTAGATCGGCCCGTCGTTCTCGACGTAGCCGTTCCGCAGCCCGCGCAGGATCATCTCGCCGGCCTCGTCGAACTTCTGCCGCGAGGTGTTCATGTCCACCCCGAAGCCCTCGTACTCCATCTTCGCGAGGCCCCGGCCCATCCCGAAGACGACGCGGCCCTGCGACAGGATGTCCAGCATCGTCACCTTCTCGACGACGCGCAGCGGATCGTTCCACGGCAGGATGACCGCGCCGGTGCCCAGTTTGATACGGCTCGTCCGACCTGCCAGATACGACATCAGCTGCAGGTTGTCCGGGCACATCGAGTAGTCGTCGAAATGGTGCTCGGCCGCCCAGACCGAGTCGAATCCCAGCTGTTCGGCCTGGACGCCGAGCTCGGCCTCCTGTCGGAACATGTCTGCGTCGCTCAGGTTCTCGTGCCAGTTCTGGAACACCAGCAGTACACCGACGTCCATGCGGCTCTCCTCGTCGAGTTCCGTGTGGGTGAGTTCCTTGCGGACCCTTGCCTAACGCCCGTTAGGGCTGTCACGGTAGTGGCGCACGTCACCGCTGGTCAACGGGTCTCACCGAGGAGGGTGCCGATGTCGGTGCTGGCGACGATCGATCGGTGCCCCCGTGCCCCGGTCGACCCGGCCGCCGTGGTCACGGCGCTGTCCGACCTCGCCGCGCTCGTCCCCGGCGCCTCCGTCCCCGACCTCCTCGACGCCGTCGCGGGCCGCCTGTCCGGGTTGCTGGGCGCGCAGGGGTGCACGGTCGTCCTGCGCGACGACGACGGCCGGTTCCGGGCGCGTCCGGGCTCCGCGCGCCTCGTCGTCCCCGTGCCCGCCGGGGAGGACGTGCTCGCCCTGCTGCAGGTCGTCGACCGGCGGGGACGGACCTTCGACGACGCGGACGTCGCCCTCGCGGACTGCGTCGCCCGCTTCGCCGGGACCCTGGCCGCCCAGGCCGCCGCGGGCGCCCGGCTCACCCGCCGGCTGGACCTGCTCGAACGCCGGGAGGCGCTGCGCTCCCGGCTCGTCCGGGCCGCGCTCGGCGGGGCGGACGCACCCGCCGTCGTCACGCTGCTGGCCGAGCTCGCGGGCAAGCCCGTCGTGCTCTACGGCACGGACCTGGAGGTCCGGGAGTGGGCGGCGCCACCCGGGCTCGGCCTGGACCGCGCACCCGCGCTGGCGCCGCACGTCAGGGCCGTTGCCGGGGTGCGGGAGGCCCTCGCCGCCCTGGACGCGGACCGGCCTACTGCGACCGTCCCGGCCCGGCCCGCGCTCGGGATCGGGCACCGGCATCTGGTCGCCGCGCTGGTCGCCGAGGGCCGGCTGAGCGGCTACCTCGGGGTGGTCGAGATGGGCGGCCGGCTCGGGCCGCTCGACGACTGCCTCGCCGAGCAGGGCGCCGCGGTCCTGTCGCTGCGGCTGCTCGCGGACTCGCGGCACGACGAGGCTGCCGGCCGCGAGCGGGACGACCTGCTGGCGGACCTGCTGCGCGGAGGCGACGGCCCCCGTCTCGTACGCCGGGCCCTGGCCTGCGGGATCGCGCTCGACGAGCCGCACGTGCTGTTCCGGTTCGCGGTCCCGGACCCCGCGTCGCCCCTGCCCGCGGCCGTCCGCCGGTCGCTCGTGGTGCGCGCCGCGTCCCGCGTGCTCGGCGCGGAACCTCCTGCCGTCGCGATCCCCGGCGCGGTGATCCTGCTGGTCCCGGCGGCCTCCCGGGCCGTCGCGGCCGCGGTGCTGGACGGGCTCGGCGACGGCGCGGGCGTGCACCGCGTCGTCGTCTCCGAGACCTGCACGGGCCCCGGCGACCACCCCCGTGCCCATACCGAGGCGGGCCGGGTCGACGAGCTCGCCGCCGCGTTCGGCCGGGAGTCCGGCGTGCTCGCCGTCGAGGAGCTGGGGCCGTTGCGGCTGGTGGCGAACAGCGGCCGGGTCGACGAGGCCAGGCGCTTCGCCGAGGACGTGCTCGGCCCGCTGCGCGAGGCCGGCCTGCTCGAGACGCTGCGGACCTACCTGGACGCGGCGGCCCAGGTGAGGGCGGCCGCCCGGGCTCTCGGGGTCCACGAGAACACCGTGCGGTACCGGCTGGGCCGGGTCGCCGAGGTGACCGGGTTGGACGTGCGGAACTTCGACGCGCTGCTCACCGCGCGGCTCGCGTTCGGCATCCTCGATCTGAGCTGCGAAGCTGGCTGAATGAACGCTCGAGTGGCGGTGGTGACCGGAGCCGGGTCCGGGCTGGGACGGGTGATCGCCGAGGCGCTGCTCGGCGCCGGGTACGAGGTGGCGCTGGCCGGGCGCCGCCGGGAGGCCCTGGAGAAGACGGCCGCGGGGTCGCCGGCCGCGCTCGTCGTGCCCACGGACGTCGCCGATCCCGGGTCGGTGGCCGTTCTGTTCGCGGCGGTCCGCGAGCGCTGGGGCCGGATCGACCTGCTCGTCAACAACGCCGGCACGTTCGGCCCCTCCGGCACCCCGGACGAGATCGAGGTCGAGGACTGGCTGGCCGCGGTAGGCACGAACCTCACCGGCTCCTTCCTCTGCGCCCGGGAGGCGTTCGCGCTGATGCGCACGCAGGAGCCGCAGGGCGGGCGGATCGTCAACAACGGCTCGATCTCCGCGCACGTCCCACGGCCCGGAAGCGCCGCCTACACCGCGACGAAGCATGCGATCACCGGTCTGACCAGGTCCTTGTCCCTCGACGGCCGACCGTTCGGCATCGCCTGCGGCCAGATCGACATCGGCAACGCCGCCACGGAGATGACGGCCGGGATCGCGACCGGCGCGAGGCAGGCGGACGGCAGCGTACGCCCGGAGCCCACCTTCGACGCCCGGTACGTCGCGGACGCGGTGCTGTACATGGCCGGGCTGCCGCTCGAGGCGAACGTGCAGTTCCTGACCATCACCGCCACGACCATGCCCTTCATCGGCCGAGGCTGAGGGGTTCGCCCGACCCGGCGTCTCACTGTGAGACCGGTGCCGGGCCCCGGGCCCGCCAGACTGGGCGCATGCGCGCGATGCGGGTGCTGCGGCTCGTCGTCCACGCTCGTTCCCGGCAGCCGGTGCTGATCCTCGGCGAGGCCGACGGCGAACGCTGCGTCCCGGTCTTCCTGCGCCCGGCCCAGGCCGAGGTGATCTCCGCCGGCGCCCGCGACGACGAGACCTCGCTGAGCCAGGACGTGCTGGTCCCCGTGGTCGAGGCGCTGGGCGCGAAGCTCGAGGGCGCGGAGGTCACGGCCCTCGTCGACGGCGTGTTCTCGGCCGATCTGGTGATCTCCGGCGGGGTGCGGGTGCCGGTGAAGCCGAGCGACGCCCTGGCGATCGCGGTCCGGGAGAGCCTGCCGATCGGGATGGCGGACGAGATCCTCGACGAGGTCGGCCAGCCCACCGCGGAGCTCTTCCCGAACGGGAGCGACGCCCCGCCCGCGGAGCAGGTGCGGGAGTTCAAGGAGTTCCTCGCGGACGTCGACCCCGAGGACTTCCGCTGACCCCTGCTCCACGCACACCGCGCTCCGTCCCGTCGCGAGAGGGACACCGGGTCAGGCGGCCGTGTCGGTGGCCGGGTCCGCGAACTGGGTGCGGTACAGCTCCGCGTAGCGGCCGTCACGGGCGAGCAGGGTCTCGTGGCTGCCGCGTTCGACGATCGTTCCCGCCTCCAGGACGAGGATCTCGTCCGCGTTCCGGATCGTGGAGAGCCGGTGCGCGATGACGAGCGCGGTGCGCCCCTCCAGCGCCTCACCCAGCGCGGCCTGCACGGCGGCCTCGGAGGTCGAGTCCAGGCTGGCCGTGGCCTCGTCGAGCACGACGACCCGGGGCCGGGCGAGCAGCAGCCGCGCGATCGTGAGCCGCTGGCGCTCCCCGCCGGAGAGGCGGTAGCCGCGCTCGCCGACGACGGTCTCGAGACCGTCCGGCAGGCCGCCGACCAACGTGCCGAGCCGGGCGCGGCGCAGGGCGTCCCACAGCTCGTCGTCGGTCGCGCCGGGCCGGGCGAGCAGCAGGTTCGCCCGGATCGTGTCGTGGAACAGGTGCCCGTCCTGCGTCACGAACCCGACGGCGCCGCGGATGGCCTCGGCGCGCAGCTCCCGGACGTCGACGCCGCCGAGGGACACCGAGCCGGAGTCGACGTCGTAGAGGCGGGCGGTGAGCTGCGCGATCGTGGACTTCCCGGCGCCGGACGAGCCGACGAGCGCGACCATCCGCCCGGCCGGGACCGCGAACGACACGTCGTGCAGCACCTCCTCGCCGCCGCGCGTGTCCAGCGTCGCGACCTCCTCCAGCGACGCCAGCGACACCCGGTCCGCGGCCGGGTAGCCGAACCGGACCCGGGAGAAGCGCAGCGCCGTCGGGCCCTCGGGCACGGGACGCGCGTCCGGCGCGTCGTGGATCATCGGTTCCAGGTCCAGGACCTCGAAGACCCGCTCGAAGCTGACGAGCGCGCTCATCGCCTCGACCCGGGCGCCGGCCAGCGCGGTCAGCGGCCCGTAGAGCCGGGTCAGCAGCATCGCGAGGGAGACGACGGCTCCGGGCGCCAGGGCGCCGCCGATCGCCAGCACGCCGCCGAGGCCGTACACGAGGGCGAGCGCCAGCGCCGAGACCAGCGTCAAGGCCGTGATGAACACCCACTGCACCATCGCCGAGCGCACCCCGATGTCCCGCACCCGGGCGGCGCGTCCGGCGAACTCCGCGGACTCCTCGTCCGGCCGCCCGAACAGCTTGACGAGCGTGGCACCCGGCGCGGAGAACCGTTCGGTCATGGTGGTGCTCATGGCGGCGTTCAGGTCCGCGCCCTCGCGCTGCAGCCGGGCGAGGCGCCGCCCCATCCGGCGCGCGGGGACGACGAACACGGGCAGCAGGAGCAGCGCGAGCAGCGTGACCTGCCACGAGATCCCGATCATGACGACGAGCGTCAGCACCAGCGTCACCAGGTTCCCGACGACGCCGGAGAGGGTGTCGCTGAACGCCCGCTGCGCGCCGAGGACGTCGTTGTTCAGCCGGCTGACCAGCGCGCCGGTGCGGGTCCGGGTGAAGAACGCGACCGGCATCCGCTGCACGTGGTCGAACACGGCCGTCCGGAGCCGCAGGATCAGGCCCTCGCCGATGGTCGCCGAGAGCAGGCGTGTGAGGAGCCCGATCCCGGCCTCCGCCACCGCGATCAGCGCGATCAGCCCGGCGAGCCGCAGCACGACGTCGATCCCGGACCGCGCGTCGATCGCGTCGACGACCCGGCCGGCGAGCAGCGGGGTCGCGACGGTCAGGACCGCCCCGACCACGCTGAGCAGCAGGAAGCCGCCGATCCGGCGCCGGTGCGGCCTCGCGAACGACGCGATCCTGCGCGCCGTGACGGGCACGGGCGCGCGGGCGGCCTCCCGCTCCCGCGAGACGGTGCGGAGGGCACTCCACGCGTTCATGTCCATGGTCCGGGACGGTAGGAGCTGAAGTGAACTTCAGATCAAGGGGTGCGGCCCGTCCGGGACCTTATGGACCATCATCCAGCGGTTGTGAGCACCGCCACACCGGAGTAGGCAGGGGTCATGGGTGGAAACAGGATTGTGGTCTACAAGGAGCCGGGCGTCGTCACCGTCGAGGATCACGACATGCCGAAGCTGGAGGTGCCCGAGGACGTCGCTCGGGCCACGGGGATGACCCGCGAAGCGCCGCACGGGGTGATCCTGCGAAACGTCACCACCAACATCTGCGGCTCGGACCAGCACATGGTCCGCGGCCGGACCACTGCCCCGCCCGGGCAGACCCTCGGCCACGAGATCACGGGCGAGATCATCGAGAAGGGCGCCGACGTCCAGTTCCTCGACATCGGGGACATCGTCACGGTGCCGTTCAACATCGCCTGCGGGCGCTGCCGCAACTGCCGCGAGCAGAACACCGGCGTCTGCCTCAACGTGAACCCCGCCCGCGCCGGCTCGGCGTACGGCTACGTCGACATGGGCGGCTGGGAGGGCGGCCAGGCCGACTTCGTGATGGTGCCCTTCGCCGACTTCAACCTGATCAAGATCCCCGACCGCGAGAAGGCGATGGAGAAGATCCTCGACCTGACGATGCTGTCGGACATCTTCCCGACCGGCTACCACGGCGCGGTGACGGCGGGCGTCACGACCGGTTCCACCGTGTACGTCGCGGGCGCGGGCCCCGTCGGCCTCGCCGCCGCGTACTCCGCGTACCTGCTCGGCGCGGCCGTCGTGATCGTCGGCGATCTCAACAAGGAGCGCCTGGAACAGGCCCGCTCGTTCGGCTGCGAGACCGTCGACATCTCCCAGGACGCCACCCTCGCGGACCAGGTCGAGCAGGTCCTCGGCGTGCCCGAGGTCGACAGCGCGGTCGACGCCGTCGGGTTCGAGGCGAGCGGGCACGGCGGCACGGGCGAGGCGCCGGCCACGGTGCTCAACGACATCATGACGGTCACCCGCGCGGCCGGGAAGCTCGGTATCCCGGGCCTCTACGTGACCGGGGACCCGGGGGCCGGCGACCCGGACGCGCAGGAGGGCACCCTGAAGGTCCGGCTCGGCCTGGGCTGGGCCAAGAGCCACAGCTTCACCACCGGCCAGTGCCCCGTGCTGCGCTACAACCGCAACCTGATGATGGCGATCCTGCACGACAAGGCGCACATCGCGGACGCGGTGAACGCCACCGTGATCGGCCTCGACGACGCGCCTCGCGGATACCAGGAGTTCGACCGGGGCGCGGCGCGCAAGTACGTGATCGACCCGCACGGGGCCACCGGGTCCGCCGCCTGACCCGGAGGACCTCCCGCGAACCGTCGCGGAACACCCGGCCCCTCGCTACCGTCGAGCCTGTTCGCCGCCGGTGTCGGACGACAGGGGTGTGCCGTGACGGCTGCCGAGTACTGGACGTCGGGTCCTGCCGAGGGGCCCGACGGCTGGGCGTCGCTGCTCTCGGCGACCCATCTGCCCTGGCAGGCGCGGCTGCCGCCGGACCCGGACCGTCCGTTCACGGCCTGGGCCCGCCGGTGGTGGATCGACGACCTGGCCCTCGTGGACTGCGCGTGCGGCCCGTGTTCCGGGGTGCGCCGGCGCCGCGAGATCGCCGCGACGGACGGCGAGTTCGTCGTCGTGCTGATGACGCTGGCCGGCCGGGAGAGCGTCGAGCAGGGCGGGGTCCGGCTGGAGCTGCGGCCGGGTGACGCCGTGCTCTGGGACAGCACCGTCGCGGCATCGTTCGCCGTCCACGAACCGCTCGGCAAGCGGAGCCTGCTCGTGCCGCGCGCGGCGCTCGAGGAGGTGGGCGGGCGCGCGTGGCTGGGCACCGGAACCGTGCTCGACGGCGGCGCCCCCGCCGTCCGGCTCCTGCGCGGCTACCTCGACACGCTGCGGGAGGCGCTGCCCACGCTCGGCCCGTCCGCCGTCGCCGCGGCCCGCAACGCGACCCTGGAACTGCTGGTCGGGGCGGCGCGGGCGGACTCGGGCGTGGTGGAGGGCCGGCCGGCCGCTCCGGCGCTCCGGGCGTCGATGGAGCGGTGGATCGACCGGCACCTGCTCGGCCACGACGTCACCCCGGCGGCGGTCGCGCGCGCCCACGGGGTGTCCGTGCGGACCGTCAACCGCACGTTCAGCGCGACCGGGCACACCGTCGGAGAGGTCGTCCGCGTCCGCCGGCTCGCGCGGGCCCGGGAGGAGCTGGTCGACCGGGCCGCTCCGATCACGTCGATCGCCCACCGCTGGGGCTTCGCCGACGGCAGCCACTTCAGCCGGGCGTTCCGGGCCGTCTACGGCTGCTCGCCCAGCGACTACCGCGCCGGTGCCCCGCGGTCTGGCGCGCACCGGCCGGAAGGTGGCGCGGCCGTTCAAGCCGCCGAGGCGACCACCGGCTGAGACTCGGGTCCCACGACGTGAGGAGGCCGGGATGACCGGGACACGACGGGACATCGAGTTCGACGCGGAGGGCACGACGCTGCGGGGCTGGTTCTACCGGGCGGAAGGGGCGAGCGGCCCGGCCCCGACGGTCGTCATGGCGCACGGGTTCTCGGCCGTCAAGGAGATGTACCTGGACTCGTTCGCCGAGGTCTTCGCCGCGGCCGGGCTGAACGCGCTGGTCTTCGACAACCGCAACTTCGGCGCCAGTGACGGCGAGCCGCGCCAGGAGATCGACCCGGTCGCGCAGGTCCGGGACTACCGGCACGCGATCACCCACGCGACCACCCTCGACGAGGTCGACGGCACCCGGATCGGCATCTGGGGTTCGAGCTACTCCGGCGGCCACGTGCTCGTCGTGGGCGCGATCGACCGCCGGGTCAAGGCCATCGTGTCGCAGGTCCCGCTGGTCAGCGGCTCGGCCAACATCGGGGAGCTGGTCCGCGCGGACTTCCGGGCCGGCTTCCGCGAGATGTTCGACGCCGACCGCGCCGCCCGCTACGCCGGGGACCCGCCCGCGATGGTGCCGGTCGTCGACGAGGACCCGAACGCCCCGTCCGCGCTGCCGACCCCGGACTCGTACACCTGGTTCACCGAGACCGGGAAGCTCCGCGCGCCGTCCTGGCGCAACGAGGTCACGCTGCGGACCGTCGAGATGCTCGGGGAGTACGAGCCGATCGCGTACATCGGCCGGATCAGCCCGACCCCGCTGCTGATGCTCGTCGCGCAGGGCGACCACCTCACCCCGGCCCATCTCGCCATCGATGCGTACGAGCACGCCCGCGAGCCGAAGGAGCTGAAGATCATGCCGGGCGGCCACTTCGACGCCTATGTCGACGGCTTCGACCACGCGAGCCCGCCGGCGCGGGACTTCTTCGTACGGCACCTCGGGGCCTGAAGCCCGGACGAGCGGCACTCCCGCCCCACGGGGCCGGACGGGAGTGCCGTTCGTGAGGTCAGGCGGAGGCCTTCTCCGCCGCCGCGATCACGTTCCGGAAGAGCATGGCGACCGTCGTCGGCCCCACGCCGCCGACCCGCGGCGTGATCGCGCCGGCGACCTCGGCGCAGGACTCGTCGACGTCCGGCAGCAGCTTCTTGCCGGAGTACCGCACCCCGCCCCCGACGACGGTCGCGCCCGGCTTCACGTGTTCCGGCTGGATGATCCCCGGGACGCCGGCGGCGGCGATGAGGATGTCCGCGCGCCTGGTGTAGCGGTCCCAGTCGGGGACGCCGGTGTGCACCACCGTCACCGCGGCGTTCGCCGTCGGGCGCTTCTGGGTGAGCAGCATCGCGAGCGGGCGGCCGAGCGTCGCGCCCCGGCCCAGGATGACGACCTCGCGGCCGGACACCGGGATCTCGTGGAAGGCCAGCAGCTCCTCGATCCCCGCGGGGGTGCAGGGCAGCGGGCCGGGCAGGCCGACGGCGAGGCGGCCCATGTTCGTCGGGTGCATGCCGTCGACGTCCTTGTCCGGGTCCATCACGGACAGCGCGGCGTCGTAGTCCAGGTGGCCGGGCACCGGGTACTGGATCAGCAGCCCGTGCACGGACGGGTCCTGGTTGTACCCGGTGATCGCCCGGACCAGGTCCTCCTGGGTGGCATCGGCGGGGAGGTGGGTGTGCGGCGAGTCGATGCCGAGCTCGGCGGCCTGCTTCTGCTTGATCCGGATGTAACCGGCGCTCGCGTCGTCGTCGCCGACGAGGATCGTGGCCAGGCTGGGCGTGACCCCCTGCTCACGCAGGGCGGAGGCGCGGGCGGTGACGTCCGCCAGGACCCTCTCGGCGACGGGCTTACCGGGCAACAGACGTGCGGTCATGCGGACTCCCGATGATCGTGGGTGCCCAGGCGGTCGACCCCCACGGACTTCTCGGCTCCCCGATGGTCGATGCCATCCTCTGTCCTGCCGCCAGTCGCGCTCGCCCCCAGGATGCCACGTCTCCCCGATTGGCCATCGGTATCCGCCCGGATCGGGCGGACGATCGACATCATGGCCGCCCCCGACCTCCGCCCCCTGCCCGTCGCGCACGCCCCGCTCCGCCGCCTGTCCCAGCTCTTCGCGGGCCTCGCGCTCTACGGGACCTCGATGGCGATGCAGATCCGCGGCGGCCTCGGCCTCAACCCGTGGGACGTCCTGCACCAGGGGCTCGCGACGCGGCTCCCGATCAGCTTCGGTGCGATCACCGCGGTGACCGGCGTCGTCGTGCTGCTGCTGTGGATCCCGCTGCGGCAGCGCCCGGGGATCGGGACGGTGGCCAACGTCGTGGTGATCGCGTTCGCCGTCGACGCCGCGCTGGCCCTGCTCCCCGCGCCGACCGGCCTGGTCCCGCGGGTCGCGATGATGGCCGGCGGGATCGTGCTCAACGGCGTCGCCTCCGCCGCGTACGTCGGCGCCCGGCTCGGCCCGGGCCCCCGCGACGGCCTGATGACGGGGTTCGCCGCCCGCACCGGCCGGTCGATCCGGCTGGTGCGGACGGCCATCGAGATCGTCGTGCTCGGGACGGGCTGGCTGCTGGGCGGGACCGTCGGCGTCGGCACCGTGCTCTACGCGCTGGCGATCGGGCCGCTCACCCAGCTCTTCCTGCCGTTGTTCGTGGTCCGCGAGCCGGAGCCCGTCCGGACCGCGTGAGCCGCCGGACGTACCAGCCGTTCCAGAGGATCAGCAGCGCGAACGTCACGACTAGCAGGCCCTCGGACAGCCCCACCGCGACGTCGACGGGCAGCAGGAACACGATCGGGATCCGGAGCACGGACTCGGTGACCAGGCCCGCGCCCCAGACCGTCGAGCTCACCCGGTGGCCGTGCCGAGCCAGCGGCTGCGTCCGGTACCCCTCGGCGAGCTCCGCCGCGGACCCCGGGGAGAAGCTCTGCTGCGCCGCGAGGGTCAGCGGCCGCCTGCCGAGTGCGGCGCTGACCAGGAACGCGACCCCGACCGCGGCGGTCGTGATCGAGCTGCGGAGCAGCAGCAGGCGGGGATCTCCCGTGGCGAAAGCCAGGACCAACCCGATGCCGTAGACGATCAACATCACCAGCGCGAACGCGTTGAGCGCACGGTCCCGCAGCGCCGTCCAGACCAGGCGCAACCCGGCGACCCCGGTGGCAGCCAGGAGGGCCACCCAGTCCGACGCGCCCAGCAGGTGCAGCGCGTAGTACGCCCCGGCGGGCAGCCCGACGTCCCAGGCCAGCCCGCGGACGATGCCCAGCGGACCGGCGCCGGCGGGCCGCGACCGGGTCTGCTCGTCGGTCATGGCGATCACGACTCCTCCCGCGCGTCGGCGATCCAGGATCCGTGGAAGCCCGCGGGCACGCCGCGCGGGAGCGTGACGGTCGCGACCGGCGCGGCCGAGACGTCCGACGCGTCGAGCACGAGCAGCTCGGACGCCTTCCCGTCCCGGGTGGTGATGACCGAGAGCAGCCAGCCCTCGTCCTCACCGCGATCGATGCCGGCGGCCGGTACGAACACCGCCTCCCCGGCGACGACGTCCGGGCCCAGCGAGTGCGCGGACGTGCTGCCCCGCTCGCCGTCGTAGCGCAGGATCGCGCTCCCGCCGGCCGCGTGTCCGGGGTCCGCGACCGCGTACAGGTAGCGGCTCGGGCGGCCCACCCGCTCGTCGTCGAGGGTGGGGAACTCGAGCCCGCGCTCGGCCAGCGCGCTCTCGGTGACGGCGCCGGTGGCCGGGTCCAGGGTCCAGCGGTGCAGCCGGGCGAGGCCGGTCGACGCGGCGGCGGAGGCATGACCAGCCGGGTTCGGGCCGAGGGCGTCCCACATGGCGGCGACGTCCGCGGGGGCGTACCGCGCGGCGTCCAGGACGATCCGTCCGGCCGCGTCCTCGTGCGCGTTGCCGACGTGGAAGACGTAGCAGGGGTCGATCGCGAACCAGCGGACCTCGCCCGGCCGGTCCAGCGGCATGACGCCGAGGCGGGCGCCGTAGGACTCGTCCCAGGCGTAGGGCATCCCCTGCCGGAACTGGAACGTCATCGGCAGGTCCATGAACACCGCGTGGTGTTCGGTGATCGCGAAGTCGTGCATCATCGTCGGCCCGGGCACGTCGATCGCGGCGCTCTCGACGAGCGTCCCGGCGGCGTCGAGCCGGTAGTAGGTGAGCAACGGCGGGGCGAAGCCGTAGCCGAAGAAGTGCAGCTCACCGGTGGCCGGGTCGGTCTTGGGGTGGGCGGTCATCGCGGTGGTGAGCCGGCCCCCGAAGTCGTCCGGACCGACCGTGTCGAGCTCCGGCGTCACGACGTACGGGAAGCCGTTCTCGACCAGCGCCATGATCTTCCCGCCGTGCTCGACGACGTGGGTGTTGGCGACGACGGCCGTCCGGTCGAACGTGCCGTCCGGTCGGATGAAGGGCTGCCCCTGCAGGGCCCTCGTCCGCGTCCAGCGGTTGCGGTACCACTCGGCCCGGCCGTCCCGGAGCCGGATGCCGTGCAGCATCCCGGCGCCCATGAACCAGTGGCCCGGGTCCTGGCCGGGCAGCGGGTTGGGGCCGTTGCGGAAGTACCGGCCGGTCAGCTCGGGCGGCAGGATGCCGGTGACGGCCAGGTCCCGGGCCTCGATCTCGTCCGGGACGGGGGCGAGGTGCCCGGTCAGGTAGCGCGGTGAGGTGCCGGTGGTCATCGTCGCGTCCTCCTCGGTGATGACCGCGACTCTGCACCCGTGTCCCACGACATGTCAATAGTGACATGTCGACGATGGCAGCTAAGCTCCTCGCATGTCGCTGACGCACGCGTTGCTGGGCCTGCTCGCCGTCCGGCCCTCGAGCGGGTACGAGCTGACGAAGTCGTTCGAGGGCGACCTGGGCCGCTACGCCTGGCAGGCCGGGCACACGAGCATCTACCCGGAGCTGAACCGGCTCGCGGAGCGCGGGCTCGTCGAGGTCACTCACGAGGGCGCACGCGGCAGCCGGACCTACGCCGTCACCTCCGAGGGCCGCGCCGAGCTGCGCGAATGGCTGCTGGCGCCGCCGCGGGCGGGCCGGGTCCGCAACGAGCAGGTGCTGCGGATGTTCCTGATCTCCGCCCTGGACCCGAAGGACGCGCTGATCCTGCTCCGCGGGATCGCCGAGCACACCCGGGAGGGCGCGGAAGAGCTGCGCCGGATCCGGGTGGAGAACGACGACGTGCCGTTCACCAGCGAGGAGGGGTTCGGGCTGCTCGCCGCGGAGTACGGGGTGCGGCAGTACGACGCCGTGCACAGCTGGGCGGTCTGGGCGATCGAGCGCCTGGAGAAGGAGCTGGAACGCGCCCATACCTGACCCGCGTCATGGAGCCACGACGCGAGGGCGGGGGTTCGACAAGCGCGTCATGGCTCCCTGGTGCGGTCAGGCGGCGGCGTCCTCGTCGAGGTCCGCCAGCTGCCACGGCCGGACGACGGTGAGGAGCACCAGCAGCGCGAGCAGCAGGGCCGCGAAGATGACGACGCCCATCGCGGGCGCGTCGTTGCCGAGCAGGCCCACCAGCGGCGAGACCAGCGCGCCGACGCCGAACTGCACCGCGCCGAGCAGCGCCGCCGCGGTCCCGGCGGACTCGCCGTGCCGGGCGAGCGCGAGCGCCGGGCCGTTGGGCATCGAGATCCCGCAGAAGAACAGTGCGACCCACAGGGGCGCGACGACGCCGGGTAGTCCCCCGGTCCCGGTCGACGACAGGATCAGCAGCGCCAGGCCGGCCAGCATCGCGCCGACGATCGCGGCGGGCAGGAGCTGCCGCGGTTCGAACCGCCGCAGCAGGGCCGCGTTGAGCTGGGTACCGGCGATCAGCCAGATCGCGCCGGCGCCGAAGAGCAGACCGAACTGCTGCTCGTCGAGGCCGAACTGCTCCTGGTAGACGAACGAGCTGCCGGAGACGTAGGCGAACAGCCCCGCCATGACGAGCCCCGCCACCAGGACCAGGCCGACGTAGGTGCGGTCGCGGAACAGGCCGCCATAGGTGCGCAGGGTGTGCGCCACGCCCGCCTTGCGCCGGCGCTCCGGCGGGAGCGTCTCGCCGAGCATGACCGTGAGCAGCGCGATCAGGGCGACGCCGTAGACGGCGAGCAGGACGAAGATCCCGCGCCAGTCCGTGACGCGCAGCAGCTCGCCGCCGATGGTCGGCGCGAGCACCGGGGCGGCGCCCATCACGAGCATCAGCCGGGAGAACAGGGTGGCCCCGGCCCGGCCGGAGAACAGGTCCCGGACCACGGCCAGCGCGATCACCGCGCCTGCCGCGGTACCGACGCCCTGGAGCACCCGGAGCGCCCCGAGCACGGCGATGTTCGGGGCGACCACGATCAGCAGTGACGCCAGCACGTGCAGCGCCGTCCCCGCGAGCAGCGGGCGCCGCCGGCCGAGCGAGTCCGAGAGCGGGCCGAGGATCAGCTGGCCCAGCGCGAGGCCGACCAGGGTGCCGGTGAGCGTCAGCTGCACGGCCGAAGCCGTGGCCTGCAAGTCCGCGGTCAGCGTCGGCAGGGCCGGCAGGTACATGTCGATGGTGAGCGGCCCGAGCGCGATGAGCGCGCCCAGCAACAGGGTGGTCCGGAGCCGCCCGGGCGGGGTGGCGGGAGTCGCGGGGGCGGCGGTGCCCCGGGCTCGTTTCTCCGTCCGAGTGCGATCAGGGGTGGTGGTCACGCGGCACCTTCATCTCCTGGTCCGTGGTGGGGCCGGTGGCGCACCGACGTCGCCCCCCACGGCGCGACCCACCGTCAGCCTCAAGCCCACCCGTCCGGGTGATGTTCCCGCGCGCGTTTCGCTGTGATCCGGGCGACTTAGGGTTGCCCCATGCCGAGCAGCGCGACAGTGATCACCACAACGGACGGGCTCCGGCTCGCGGTGCAGGTCAGCGGCCCGGAGGGGGCGCCGGTGGTCGTCGCGGTGCACGGCTACCCGGACGACCACACCGTCTGGGACGGCGTGGTCGGGGAGCTGGTGGCCACCCACCGGGTCGCGACCTACGACGTCCGGGGCGCCGGCGCCTCCGACGTCCCGGGGAGCGGGCCGGCTACGGGATCGAGCGGCTCGCCGCGGACCTGCGCGCCGTCGTCGACGAGGTCTCGCCCGGCACGCCGGTGCATCTGCTCGCCCACGACTGGGGCTCCACCCAGGCCTGGCACGCGGTGACGCACGGGGCGCTCGACGGGCGGGTCGCCTCGTTCACGTCGATCTCCGGGCCGGCGCGCGAGCACGTCGCCGCCTTCTACCGCCGGGCCCGGCGCCGCGACCGCCTCCGCCAGGCCCTGGCGTCCTGGTACATGCTCCTGTTCAGGGCTCCGGTGCTGCCCGAGCTCGGCTGGCGCTCCGGCCTGATCGGCGCCGTGATGTCCCGCCGGGCGGGCGTCCCGCGGCCCAGGACCGCGGACGCCGTCCGCGGCCTCGAGCTGTACCGCGAGAACATCGGCGGCCCGGTGGGCGCGCCGGTCCGCACGGACGTCCCCGTGCAGGTCCTGGCCCCTGCCGACGACCCGTTCGTCACGCCCGCGCTGCAGACGCAGATCGCCCCGTACGTCGACGATCTGCGGGTCCGGACCGTCCCCGGCGGGCACTGGCTGCCCCGCGAGCGCCCGGACGTCGTCGCCCGGTGCGTCCGTGAGCTCGCCGCGCACGTCGACGGCGCGGCGGAGACGCCGTCGCTGCGCCGGGCCCGGGCGGTCGCGAAGGGTGTCGGCCGCTGGGTCGGCCGGGTCGTCGTCGTGACGGGGGCGGGGAGCGGGATCGGCCGCGCGGTCGCGCACGCGTTCGGCCGGCGCGGCGCGCTCGTCGTCGCCGCGGACCTGAACCTGGCCACGGCGCAGGAGACCGCGTTCGAGACCGGCGGCCTGGCGTACGAGGTCGACGTGTCCGACGGCGCCGCGATGGCCGCCTTCGCGGACCGGGTCGCGGCGGAGGCGGGCGTGCCGGACGTCGTGGTGAACAACGCGGGGATCGCCGTGTCGGGGCCCTTCGCGGACACCGGCGTCGAGGACTGGGAGGCGATCCTGGACGTCAACCTGTGGGGGGTGATCCACGGCTGCCGGCTCTTCGGCGCGCAACTGCGGGAGCACGGCGAGGGCGGGCACATCGTCAACGTCGCATCGGCGGCGGCGTTCACGCCGGTGGCGGGCCTGCCGGCGTACTGCACGACGAAGTCCGCGGTGCTGATGCTGTCCGAGTGCCTGCGCGCGGAGCTGGCCGGGCAGGGGATCGGCGTGACCGCGCTGTGCCCCGCGTTCGTGCCCACGGACATCGTGTCCTCCGCCCGGATGGTCGGCGTGGACGAGTCGACGGCCTCCGAGCAGCGGCGCTCCGCGAACGCGCTGATCCTGCGGCGGAACTACCCGTTGTCGAAGGTCGCGGAGCGCGTGGTGCGCGCCGTGGAGAGGGACGTCGCGCTCGCCCCGGTGACGCCCGAGGCGCACGTCGCGCTGGCCTTGTCCCGGCTCACCCCCGGCCTGCTGCGGGCCGCGGCGAGGATCGGTCAGTAGCGCCAGCGGAGCCCGCTGAGGACGTCGTCGAGGTCCTTGCCCTCGGCCGCCGCCGCATCGGACCGGCGGACGGCGAGGAACGCGCCGAGCAGGTCGTGGCCGAGCGCGGCGGTGACGCGCGAGCTGGCCAGCAGCGCCTCCTCCTGACCGGCCTGTGTGGTGGGCAGCGCGACGATCCCGCTCGCGGCGCGCTCGGCGTCGCTCCACGTGCCGGGGTCCTCGGCGACCGGCGGGGGCGGGACGAGGCCTTCGGCCACCCCGGCGGCGCCGGCCGCGAGCACGGCGGCCAGCGCGAGGTACGGGTTGCCGGACGCGTCGGACGTCTTGAGCTCGAGGTTCGCGTGGTCCTCGCCGAGCAGCGCCGACCCGGGCACGTACCGCAGCGGCGCCTCCCGGTTCTCCACCCCCCAGAACGCGTAGGCGCCGGCGAAGAAGCCGGGCCGCAGGCGGGCCGTCGAACCGAGGCTCGGCGCGCTGACCGCGGCGACGGCGAGCAGGTCCCGCAGGATCCCGGCGACGTAGGCGGCGCCGTCCGTGCCCGGTCCCTCCGGGCCGCCGGCGAGCAGGTTGCGCTCCCCCCGCCACAACGAGGTGTGCAGGTGCCAGCCGTTGCCCGCGGACGCCTGCGACGGCAGCGGCGCGAAGCTCAGGCACAGCCCGTGCTTCCGGGCCGCGGCCCGCAGCGTCTGCCGGGCGAGCAGCTGTTCGTCGGCCGCGGTCACCGGGTCCGCCGCGCCGAGCGTCACCTCGACCTGGGCCGGGCCGTACTCCGCGTGCAGCTGGCCGATCCGCAGGCCGTTGGCGCGGAAGTCGTGCAGCACGTCCCCGACGAACGCGTCGATCTCGGTGAGCGCCGCCGGGCCGTACGCGGGACCGTGATGGGCGGGGGCCATCCCCTCGTCGAGGTAGACCCCGAACTCGAGCTCGTAGCCCGCGCGTGCGGTGAGCCCGGCCTCGGCCAGGGCGTCGACCTGCCGTTGCAGCGCGGACCGCGGATCGTAGGGCCAGGGCTCCCCCTCGGCGGTCACGATCGTCCCGGGCGCCCAGGCGAGCGCGGGCTGGCCCGCCAGCCGGGTGATGCGCAGGTGGTCCGGGACCAGGCGCACGTCCCCGGACGGCGTCGCGAGGCCCGGGTGGGCGAACGTGATCGCGTCCGAGCTGTCGAAGACGGCGAAAAGCGGCGTCACGCCGACCCCGGTGCGGGCGACGTCGTGCAGTGCCGCGATCGGCACGGTCCGCGAGCGCGGGATCCCGTTGTTGTCCGCCCAGGCGATCGTCAACCCGGCGACGCCGGCGTCGGACAGCTCACGGATGGTCCCGTCGACTCGGCTCATGACCGGTCAGCATGGCCCGGGCCGGTTCGCCGGTCCAGCGCATGTCAGGGTGGTGACGTGCGCGAACCCATGGCGGCGCGGATGCGGCCCTTCACCTCCACGATCTTCGCCGAGATGTCGGCGCTGGCCCTGCGGACCGGCGCGATCAACCTCGGCCAGGGCTTCCCGGACACCGACGGCCCGCCGTCGCTGCTCGCCGACGTCGCCGCGAACGTCACCGGAGGCGTCAACCAGTACCCGCCGGGACCGGGGATCCCGGAGCTGCGCACCGCCGTGGCGGAGCACCAGCGCCGCTTCTACGGCCAGGAGGTCGACCCGGAACGGGTGCTGATCACGACCGGCGCCACCGAGGCGATCGCCTCCGCGATCCTCGCGCTGTGCGAGCCGGGGGACGAGGTCGTCACGTTCCAGCCGTACTACGACTCCTACGCCGCGACGATCGCGCTGGCCGGAGCCACGTTGCGGGCGGTGCCGCTGCGACCCGGTCCATCGGGATCGCCGAGCTTCGCCTTCGACCCGGACGAGCTGCGCGCCGCGTTCTCCGGGCGCACCCGGGTCGTGCTGGTCAACACCCCGCACAACCCCACCGGCACCGTCCTGGACCGGGAGCAGCTGACGCTCATCGGGCAGCTGGCCGTGGAGTTCGACGCGGTGATCGTCGCCGACGAGGTGTACGAGCACATGCTCTACGACGGCCGCGAGCACGTGCCGATGGCGACGCTGCCCGGTCTCGCGGACCGCACGCTGACGATCTCCTCCGCGGGCAAGACGTTCTCGGTGACGGGCTGGAAGGTGGGCTGGGTGCACGGTCCCGCCGAGCTGCTCGCGTCGGTGCGGGCCGCGAAGCAGTTCCTGACCTACGTGAGCGGGGCGCCGTTCCAGCCCGCGATCGCGAACGCGCTGGCCCTGCCGGACTCCTTCTACGACGACCTGGCGTCGGGCCTGCAGGGCAAGCGGGACCTGCTCTCCGCGGGGCTCCGGGCCGCCGGGCTCACCGTGTACCCGTCGTCCGGGACGTACTTCGTGGTCACCGACGTCGCACCGCTGGGGGTGGCGGACGGGGCGGAGTTCTGCTGGCGGCTACCCGACCTGGTCGGCGTCGCCGCGGTCCCGGTGTCCGTGTTCTGCGCGGACCCGGACCTGGGGCGGACGCTGGTGCGGTTCGCGTTCTGCAAGAGGGACGAGGTGCTGGCCGAGGCCGTGTCCCGGTTGGCGAACCTGCGGAAGGCGCTGGAGGCATGAGGGCGTACGGCTTCACGACGGTCGGCGGGCCCGAGAACGAGGCCTTCCTCGACGTCGGAGTGCCTACCCCCGGCCCCGGCGAGCTGCTGGTCCGGGTGCGGGCGGCCGGGGTGAACCCGGGGGACTGGAAGCTCCGCGAGGGTTCCTACGGCGTCGCGGGTCCGGCGGTGCTGGGCCGGGAGGTCGCGGGGACCGTCGAGCAGGTCGGACCCGACGTCGACGGCTTCGCGGTCGGCGACGAGGTCTTCGGCGGCTGTCCCGGGATGGTCGGCGGCTGGGCGGAGCTCGCGCTGGTCACGGCCTCGTTCGCGGCGCACCGCCCCGACGGCGTCTCCCCCGAGGACGCCGCGGTGCTCCCCGTCGCGGCCGGTACCGCCCACGACGCCCTCACCGGCCTGGCCCTCCCGGCCGGAGCCACCCTGGTGGTGAACGGGGCCGGTGGCGGGGTCGGCATCGCGGCGGTGCAGCTCGCCCGGGCCCGCGGCCTGGTCGTGGTGGGAACCGCCGGCCCGGCGAAGCACGATCTGATCGCCTCCTACGGCGCCACCCCGGTGGCCTACGGGCCCGGGGTCACCGAGCGGATCCGCGAGGCCGCGCCCGGGGGCGTCGACGCGGTGTTCGACCTGGTCGGGGGCGAGGCCCTGCGCACGGTCGCGGTCCTGGCCGGGGACCGTTCCCGCGTCCGCTCGGTGGCGGACAAGGAACTGGCCAAGGAGCTCGGTGGCGGCGAGGTGGTCCGGGACCGCAGCACCGCCGTCCTGACCGAGCTGGCCCGCCTCGTCGCGGCCGGGGAGCTCACCCCGCACGTCACGGACGTCCGGCCCTTCGAGGACGCGGGCGCCGCCCTGGCGGCGGTGGAGCACGGCCACACGCGCGGCAAGGTCGCTCTCCGCCTCCGGTAGCCCGCTCCCGCACACACGAATACGGGATTACCAACCTGCATTCTCGCTCAACCCGACGGGAACACAGAATCGGGACGCGGTATCGCGGGTCGCTTCTGCGACGACGGACTACCGGTTCGGCCCGCGACGCGATTTCATGCGCACGGAGTAGCGGTGACGTTGTTTCGCTCGGACACCCGGGGTGTGCCGCGAAGAATGGGCCGGCGTCATATTTCCCGACCCCGTGCATCGGGCACTGCGGGTCGAGGAATGCGGACGCGGCGCCGGGCAATGGTGTGCAGACGCGTGAAGCGGCGTCCCGGCCGAATGCCGGAACGCCGCTTCGGAACGACGGGGATCAGGCGCGTTCGAACCGGACGACGACCCACTTCGACGTCGGGGTGCCGCTCGCGATCGCCTGCGACTCCAACGGGATCAGCGGGTTGGTCTCCGGGTAGTAGGCGGCGATGCAGCCCTTCGGGGTGGAGTACTCGACGAGCCGGAACGCGTCCGCGCGCCGGGTCACGCCGTCCTCCCACTCACTGACGAGGTTCACCGTGTCCCCGTCCCGGAACCCCAGCTCGTTCAGGTCCGCCGCGGAGACGAACACGACGCGACGTCCGGAGTGGATGCCGCGGTAGCGGTCGTCGAGTCCGTAGATCGTGGTGTTGAACTGGTCGTGGCTGCGCAGGGTCTGCAGGACCAGCCGGCCCTCGGGCACCGAGGTGACCTCGACCGGGCTGACCGAGAAGATCGCCTTCTTCTCCTTCGTGGGAAAGGTGCGGGTGTCCCGTGGCGGGTGGGGCAGGACGAACCCGCCGCGCAGCTCGATCTTGTCCGCGTAGGCCTCGCAGCCCGGGACGACCCGGCCGATCCGTCGCCGGATGGCGTCGTAGTCCTGCGCGAACTCCGCCCACGGGATGTCGTGGCGCTCCCCGAGGGTGGCGCGGGCGATACCGCAGATGATGTCGACCTCGGAGCGCAGCATCGGACTCGCCGGCGTCGCCCGGCCGCGGGAGGCGTGTACCGCCGACATCGAGTCCTCCACCGTGACGCGCTGCTCGCGCCCGCCGGTGAGGTCGCGCTCGGTGCGACCCAGCGTCGGCAGGATCAGCGCCGTCCTGCCGGTGGTGACGTGCGAGCGGTTGAGCTTCGTGGAGACGTGCACGGTCAGCGACGCCTTGCGCATGGCGGCCTCGGTGACCGCCGTGTCCGACATCGCCGCGACGAAGTTCCCGCCGAGCCCGATGAAGACCTTCGCCCTGCCGTCGCGCAGGGCCTGGACCGACGCCACGGCGTCGTGGCCGTGCTCGCGCGGGGGTTCGAAACCGAACTCCGCGCCCAGGGCGTCCAGGAAGGTGTCCGGGGCCTTCTCCCAGATCCCCATCGTCCGGTCGCCCTGGACGTTGGAGTGGCCGCGGACCGGGCACAGCCCGGCGCCGGGCTTGCCGATCATGCCCTGGAACAGTGCGACGTTGACGAACTCCTTGATCGTCGCGACGGCGTTGCGGTGCTGGGTGATACCCATCGCCCAGCAGTGCACGGTGCGCTTCGAGGCGAGCAGCATGTCCGCCGCGGCCTCGATCTCCGACCACTCGAGCCCGGTCGCCTCCAGCACCTTCTGCTTGTCCAGGTTGCGGACGTTCTTCTCCCACTCGGTGTACCCGAGGGTGTGGCGGGAGATGAAGTCCCGGTCCGCGACGGTGCCCGGGGTGCGGTCCTCGGCCTCGAGCAGGAGCAGCCCGAACGCCTGCCACAGCGCCAGGTCTCCGTCCGAACGGATCTGCAGGAACCGGTCCGCCAGGTCCGTGCCCAGGCCGGTCAGGCCGCGCGCGTTCTGCGGGTTGTCGAACTTGAGCAGCCCGGCCTCGCGCAGCGGGTTGATCGCGAGGATCTTCGCCCCGTTCTTCTTCGCGATCTCCAGCGCGGAGAGCATGCGCGGGTGGTTCGTGCCGGGGTTCTGCCCGGAGATGACGATCAGCTCGGCCTCGTGCAGGTCCTGCAGCGATACCGAGCCCTTGCCGATCCCGATCGTCTCGGCCAGGCCCACGGACGTCGACTCGTGGCACATGTTCGAGCAGTCCGGCAGGTTGTTCGTGCCGAACGCGCGGGCGAAGAGCTGGTAGACGAACGCCGCCTCGTTCGACGCCCGCCCGGAGGTGTAGAAGAGCGCCTCGTCCGGGCTGTCCAGGGCGGTGAGCTCCGCGCCGATGATCGAGAAAGCGTCCTCCCAGCTCAGCGGCTCGTAGTGCGTCCCACCGGGGCGGCGGACCATCGGCTCGGTGAGCCGGCCCTGCTTCTCCAGCCAGTACTCGGTGCGCGTCTGCAGGTCCGACACCGGATGGGCGCGGAAGAACTCGCGGTCCACCCGCGAGCGGGTGCCCTCCCACGCGACGGCCTTCGCGCCGTTCTCGCAGAACTCCGCGGTGTGCCGGTGCTCCGGCGACGGGTCCGGCCACGCGCAGCTCATGCAGTCGAAACCCTCGGCCTGGTTGAGCTTCAGCAGGTTCCGGGCGGTCTTCGCGACCCCCATCTGCCTGACCGCCCGGGTGAGGCTCACCCGGACCGCGGGGAGGCCGGCGGCGGCGCGCTTCTGCTTGCCGACCGCGAGGTTCGCCTCCTCGGCGTCCACGGGCGGATCGATGGGTGGGGTGGACACACGGACCTCCGGGGGTGGCAGACGGTGACGATCGGCCACCGGTGATCGGAAGTCTAGGTTCTCCCTGTTCGGACCGCCTCGGTGGCGCCCGAGAGTCGATCGAGGGACAGGTCGAGGACGGCGGCGAGCGCGGCGACGGTGAAGAACGCCGGGGTGGGGATGCGTCCCGTCTCGATCTTCCGGAGCGTCTCGGCGGAGATGCCGGCGAGGGCCGCGACCTCGCCGATGCTGCGCTCCCCTCGGGCCCCGCGCAGGACGGCGCCGAGCCGCTCCCCGCGCTCGCGGTCGGCGGGGGTCAGCGGGATGCGCACCATGCCCGAATAGTAATACCGGTATAGTTATCGCGTGATCGAGATGAAGACCCGTACCGAGGTCGACGCCGTCGACGCGGCCGGCACCGTCGTCCACGACATCCTCGCCGCGGTGCGTGAGGCGGCCGCGCCGGGTGTGCGCACGGCCGACCTGGACCGGCTGGCCCACCGGCTGATGCGCGAGGCCGGGGTGCGGCCGAGCTTTCTCGGCTACCACCCGCGCTGGGCGCCGATGCCGTACCCGGGCGTGCTCTGCGTGAGCGTCAACGACGCCGTGGTGCACGGAATCCCCGGCCGCACGAAGCTCCGGGCGGGGGACCTGCTCAGCGTCGACTGCGCCGTCCATCTGAACGGCTGGTGTGCGGACGCGGCGTTCAGCATGGTCGTCGGCGCACCGGCGGACCCCGGCGACCTGGCCCTGGTCGAGGCGACGGAGCGCTCGCTCGCCGCGGGCATCGCCGCGGCGGTCCCGGGCGCCCGGCTCGGCGACGTCGGACACGCGATCGCCCGGGTCGCGCGAGGTGCGGGCTACGGGATGCTGGCCGACCACGGTGGGCACGGTGTCGGCCGGTCGATGCACGAGGAGCCGCACGTCCCCAACGAGGCGACGGCCGGGCGCGGGCTGATCCTGCGCCCCGGGCTGGTCATCGCGATCGAGCCGATGTTGATCGCGGGCGGCACGGACGCCTACCGGCACGACCCGGACGGCTGGACCCTGCGCACGGCGGACGGATCCCGGGCCGCGCACGCGGAGCACACGATCGCGATCACCGAGGACGGCCCGCGGATCCTGACCACGGCGTGAGGTCGTCCGGCCTCGCAGGACGGTCTGGCCAACCGCTCGGCCGTTGTGCAGTATTCGGGCGTGTCCGACGTCGTGCCCTTCACCCCCGCCACCGCCGAGTCGATCGCCCGTGCGCGCCAGCACTCGGTCGGCGACCTGCTGCGCCGTACCGCGCTGCGCTACCCGGACAAGCTCGCCGTGGTCGCGGGCGAGCGCCGGGTGACCTTCGCCGAGTTCGACGTCGCGGTGAACCGCTGCGCCCACGCCCTCGCGGACCGCGGGCTGGCCAAGGGGGACCGGCTGGCGCTGCTCAGCCACAACTCCTGGCAGTACGCGGTGCTCGTCTTCGCCACCGCGAAGCTCGGCGTGGTGCTGGTCCCGGTCAACTTCATGCTCGGCGCGGAGGAGATCGCGTTCATCCTCGGGCACTCCGGCGCGGTCGGGATGGTCGCGGAGGACGCCCTGGTCCCCACCGCGGAGAAGGCCCTCTCGGGCGCCGGCCTCACCGACGGCCTGCGCGGCTCGATCCCCCTGACCGGCGGCGGTGCCCCGGACGGCTGGGAGGACGTCGACTCCTGGATCGACGCCGGCGACCCGTCGTCGCCCCGGGTCCTGGTGGCCGACGACGACCCGCTCCGGCTGATGTACACCTCCGGCACCGAGTCCCGGCCCAAGGGCGTCATGCTGTCGAGCCGGTCGTTGATCGCGCAGTACGTCTCCTGCACCGTCGACGGCGGCATGAGCGTCGACGACGTCGAGGTCCACACGCTGCCGATGTACCACTGCGCGCAGCTGGACTGCTTCTTCTCCGTCGACGTCTATCTGGGCGCGACCAGCATCATCCTGCCCGGCCCGGACCCTGCGACGCTCCTGGCGACGGTCGAGCGGGAGAAGGTCACGAAGCTGTTCTGCCCGCCGACGGTGTGGATCTCCCTGCTGCGCCACCCCGACTTCGACACCCGGGACCTCTCGAGCCTGCGCAAGGGCTACTACGGGGCGTCCGCGATGCCCGTCGAGGTGCTCCGCGAGCTGTCCCGGCGCCTGCCCGACGTGCAGTTCTGGAACTTCTACGGGCAGACCGAGATGTCCCCGCTCGCCACGATCCTGCGTCCGCACGAGCAGCTCCCGCACGCCGGATCGGCCGGGCGGGCGTCGCTGAACGTCGAGACCCGCGTCGTCGACGACAACGACGAGCAGGTCCCCCCGGGCGAGGTGGGCGAGATCGTGCACCGCAGCCCGCATGCCGCGCTGGGCTACTTCGGCGACGAGGAGAAGACGGCCGCGGCGTTCCGGAACGGCTGGTTCCACTCCGGCGACCTGGGGATCATCGACGAGAACGGCTACCTGTCCGTCGTCGACCGCAAGAAGGACATGATCAAGACCGGCGGTGAGAACGTCGCCAGCCGGGAGGTCGAGGAGGCGATCTACCTGCTCGACGGGGTCGCCGAGGTCGCCGTGTTCGGGATCAGCCACCCACACTGGATCGAGGCCGTGACCGCGGTCGTCGTGCCGAAGCAGGGCGTCACCCTGACGAAGGAACAGGTCGACGCGCATGCGCGCGAGGTGCTCGCCGGGTACAAGCGGCCCAAGTACGTCGTGTTCGCGGAGTCCCTGCCGAAGAACCCCAGCGGCAAGATCCTCAAGAAGGACCTCCGGGTGGAGCACGCCGACCTCGCCACGTGAGCCCGACCCCCGTGCGCGGACAACGTTGTTCCGGCGACGTTCTCCGCGCACGAGGGTGCCTCAGGCGAGAGCGGAACGGACGAGCTCGCGGATCCCCGTCGCGGGGCGGCCGAGCAGCTTCTCCAGGTCGTCCGACGGCTCGGCGAAGAACCCGTCGCCGACGAGCTGTGCGACGAACGCGCCCTCGCCGGCCTCGGCGAGCGGGATCTCCCGGTGCACGACCGTCGCCCCGGACTCCTCGGAGATCGTGGCGGCGAGCTCGTCGTAGGTCCACAGCGGGCCCCGCAGCTCGTAGACCGCGTCGTCGTGGCCGCCGCCCGTCAGCACGGCGGAGGCGGCGAGCCCGAAGTCCCTGATCGTCGCGGTGTTGAGGGCCTTTCCGTCGTCCGCGGAGGTCACCTCGCCGGCGTCGACCGCCGCCTTCACCACTCCCGGGTTGACGAAGAAGTCGGAGTAGAAGCTGTTGCGGAGCACCGTGCTGGTGAGCCCGGACTCCCGCAGCAGCGCCTCCGTCGCGGCGTGGTCGGCGAGGAAACCCGGACCGCTGTCCGCCTTGATCGCGCTCGTGTAGACGATCCGCCCGATGCCGGCGGCCTTCGCCGCGGTGATGGCGTTCCCGTGCTGCCGGGCCCGGGTGCCCGGGGTGACGTCCGGCGACGAGACGAGTAGGACGACGTCCGCACCCGCGAACGCGGCCTCGAGGCTCGCCGGGTCGTCGTAGTCCCCGGCGCGGACGTCGACGCCGCGCTCCGTCAGGTCCGCGGCCTTCTCCGGAGTGCGTGCCACGGCGGCGAGCTGGTCGGCGGGGACCCTGGTCAGCAGGTCCTCGACGACGACGCGCCCGAGATTGCCGGTCACGCCGGTCACCACGATCATCTCTGTGTTCCTCTCCTCGGTTCGTTGCGCTTGCGACGCTACGGTGATGTACTCACTTCTGGTAAGTACGTACCTTTCGGTAAGGACACGGAGCAGACGTGAGCGCGCAGGTGGAGGCGGTCAGGTGGCCCGGCCCGGGTGACGCGTTCGACAAGAACTGCCCGGCGCGCGCCGTCCTGGACCACGTGACGTCCAAGTGGGCGGTGCTCGTGCTCGTCGCACTGTCGCGGAACGAGCTGCGCTTCAGCGCGCTGCGCCGGGAGGTCGGCGGGGTCAGCGAGAAGATGCTGGCGCAGACGCTCCGGACGCTCGAGTCCGACGGCTTCGTGAACCGGGTCGTCGCCGCCACCGCGCCGCCGCAGGTGACCTACAGCCTCACCGAGCTGGGCCGGGGGCTCACCGAACACCTCGCGGGCCTGATCGGCTGGATCAACGACCGGGTGCCCGAGATCGTCGCCCGGGACCGACCCGGCGGGTGAGCAGGGGGACGAGGTCGTCGAGCGTCTTGATCGGGACGTCGCCGGCGAGGCCCCGCAGTGCGGCGGTCCGCGCACCCGCGGCCCGGGCGGCGGCGAGCCCCGCGTCCGCGTCCTCGACGACCAGGCACGCCTCCGGCGGGACGCCCAGCGCGGCCGCCGCCTGCAGGTAGCCGTCCGGATCGGGCTTGCCCCGCACGACGTCCTCGCTGGTGATCACCACCTTCGGCGGCGTGATCCCTGCGGCGCCGAGACGCGCGGCCGTCAACCTCCGGTCGGCGCTGGTGACGATCGCCCAGGGGAGCGTCAGCGTCGCGAGGAGGCGGTGCGTGCCCGCCGTCGCGACGACGTCGGCAAGATCGGTGTACTGCAGCTCGAGCTGGCGCACCCCCGCGCGGGCGTTCTCCGCGTCGTCGAGGTCCGGGCAGACCTCGCGGATCGTGTCCCACGACGGCCGGCCGTGCCCGACGCGGATCACCCGCTCCGGATCGACGCCGTACTCGCCCGCCCAGGTGCGCCACGCCCGTTCCACGGCGGCGTCGGAGTTCACGAGTGTCCCGTCCATGTCGAACAGGACGGCGCGCACCGCGCGGAGATCGGTCACGGGTCTGACGACGGCCACGGTCCGACGATAGGCCAGAAATACCGGCTGGGGGTATGGAGTCGTGGTGGGCATGGACACCGCACCGATCTACCGGCTCGCGAACGGCCGCTCGTGCGCGGAAACCGTCGCCCTGGCAACGATTTCCGCGCACAGGGGCGTCAGCCCACCATGGACGGGACGGGCTCGGAGTCGGCCTCCGTGGCACTCTCGTCCGCCAGGATCGGGCAGGCGAGCCAGCCCTCCGGGATCCCGAAGGCGTCGACCAGGAGCCGGGCGTGCGGCCGCAGCTCCGCGCAGAGGTCGTTGACGGCGCCCGTGACGGCCCGGCTCTCGGCGGCGGTGAGCCGCCCGTGCTCCAGGAACCACGCCCGGTCCCGCTCGATCACCGCGAGCGCGTGCAGGTCGCAGATCGTCTCGAGCAGCGCCCGCACCGCCGGGTCCGTCACGCGCCCGATCGCGTCCACGAAGGACTCGAACACCAGCGCGTCGACGTGCGCGCGGGCCGCGGCGAGCATGTGGTCCTGGGCGGCGTTGAAGATCCCGAACTGGTCCGCGCCCTTCTTCAGCGCGGGCCGCATCCGGCGGGCGAGGCCGGCGAGCAGGTGCTCGGCGCGGTCCGTGATCAGCTTCCGCTGCTGCGCGCGGTCCCGCGGCGCGAAGCCACGCCCGGGCAGCCTGCTCGGGAGCTTGTTGGCGCCGGTCCGCTCGGTCACCGACGCCAGCACCTGCTCCCCGGCGAACCGGGCGATGCCGAGCGGGCCGAGCTTCCCGACCCGCTTGCTGTAGTCCCCGAGGAGCCCCTTGCCGACGAGCTGCAGAAGCACGGTGTTGTCACCCTCGAACGTCGTGAAGACGTCCGTGTCCGCCTTGAGCTGCGGGATCAGGTTCTCGGACAGGTAGCCCGCCCCGCCGCAGGCCTCGCGGCAGGCCTGGATCGTGGCCGTCGCGTGCCAGGTCCCCACGGCCTTGAGCCCGGCCGCGCGGTTCTCCAGCTCGCGCTGTGCGGCCTCGTCCTCCGGGGCGCCGGGCGACTGCAGCCGGTGCATCTCGGCCACCAGATCGTCCTGGGCGAACTGCAGGGCGTAGGTCGTGGCGAGCGTCGGGAGCAGCTTGCGCTGGTGGGCGCGGTAGTCCAGGACCACCACCTCCTCACCGGAGGCCGGGTCGCTGAACTGCCTGCGCTTCTCGCCGTAGCGGATCGCGATGGCCAGCGCCTTCTGGGCGGCGCTGCCGGCGCCGCCCGCGACGCTGATCCGGCCGCGGACCAGGGTGCCGAGCATCGTGAAGAACCGGCGGTTCTCGTTCTCGATCGAGCTCGAGTAGGTGCCGTCCTCGGCCACATCCGCGAACCGGTTGAGCAGCGCCTCCCGCGGCACGCGCACGTGGTCGAACGTGAGGCGGCCGTTGTCGACGCCGTTCAGCCCGGCCTTCTGCCCGCAGTCGGAGATCTCGACACCGGGCACGGCCTTGCCCTCGTCGTCCCGGATCGGAGTCAGGAACGCGTGCACGCCGTGCGAGGTGCCCTCGGTGACCAGCTGTGCGAACACGACGGCCATCCGCCCGTCCCGCGCGGCGTTGCCGATGTAGTCCTTGCGCGCCCCGGGCTCCGGAGTGTCGATCACGAACTCGCGCGTCGACGGGTCGTAGGTCGCGGTCGTACGCAGGTGCTGGACGTCCGACCCGTGGCCGGTCTCGGTCATCGCGAAGCAGCCGAGCAGCTCGCCGTCCATGATCCGGCGCAGGTACTCGTCATGGTGACGCTTGGTGCCGAGGACCTGCACGGCGCCACCGAACAGGCCCCACTGCACGCCCGCCTTGACCAGGAGGGACAGGTCGCCGTAGCCGAGGGCCTGGAAGGCGACGACGACCCCGCCGACGTCGCCCTTGCCGCCGTACTCCTCGGCGAACCCGGTGTGCGGGTGCCCGGTCTTCGCGAGCTCCTCGACGAGCTCGAGGACGCGGGCGCGGTACTCCTCGGTGCTCAGGTCCGGGTTCGCGGGCCGGAACAGGCCCATCCGGGATCGGACGTCCTCGCGGACGTTCGCCCAGCGGCCGTCGAGAACGGTGCGGAGTGCTTCTACTGAGGGTGTGGCGGTCATGCGGTCACCTCCGGGGAGGGTGCCGGGCCGGCGAGTCCGGCCCAGGCGAGGTCGGTGAGACGGGCGGTGAGCTCGTCGCGGGTGGTGCCGTCGGGCCGAGTGATCCAGTCGTCCGCGGCACCGCGGACCAGGCCGACGAGGCCGTGCCCCCACGAGCGGGCGCGGGCGGGGTCGTCGTGGCCGTTGCGGCGGAACTGCTTCGCGATCACGCCGGCGACGTGGTCGCCGATCATGGCGACGAGGTCGGTCACGGGGTCCGCGGCGTGGACCGCGGGATCGAGGAGCGGCCGGTGTACCACGAACAGGTAGACCTCACGGTCCGACTCGATCAGTCGCAGGTAGGCGTCGATACCTTCGGAGAGGGCGAAGCGGGGCCCGCGTCCGGAGGCGCCGAACTCCCGGTCCGTGGCCTTGCGGATCTGTCCGACGAGGACCTTCGCGACGGTCTCGCACACGGCCACGTACAGGCCGGTGCGGTCGCGGAAGTGCCGGTAGACGGCGGTCTTGCTGGTGCCGGCCTCGGCGGCGATGTCGTCCATGCCGACACCCGCGCCGTGCCGGCGGACCGCGGTGATGGTGGCGGCGACCAGCTCGACACGCCGCTGCTCCCGGTGGGTGTCCCACCGGCTGTCCCGACGGTCCCGGGCGGTCTTCATGAAACTCACAGTACCGTGTACTTTGGGTACAAGCTACTCGTGGGTAATGCTGTTCACCCGGACAGGACAGGGCACCGGGACAGGCAGGGCACCCCCACAGGAGAGAAGGGCTCATGGCCGCGAAGACTCGTCAGACCCGCCAGGCCGCGGTGATCGGGGGCAACCGGATCCCCTTCGCGCGCGCCAACGGCAAGTACGCCCGCGCGTCGAACCTCGACATGCTCACCGCCACGCTCGACGGGCTGGTGGCCCGCTACGGGCTGGCCGGCGAGCGCCTCGGTGAGGTGGTCGCCGGGGCGGTGCTCAAGCACTCCCGGGACTTCAACCTCACCCGCGAGGCCGTGCTCGGCAGCCGGCTCGCCCCGTCGACCCCGGCCTACGACGTCCAGCAGGCCTGCGGCACCGGTCTCGAGGCCGCCATCGCCGTCTCCAACAAGATCAAGCTGGGGCAGATCGAGAGCGGCGTCGCGGGGGGTGTGGACACCGCGAGCGACGCGCCGATCGCCGTCAACGAGGACCTCCGCCGGATCCTGGTGGCGCTCAACGGCGCCCGGAGCGCGAGCGCCCGGCTGAAGCTGCTGGGCAAGCTGCGCCCCGGCCAGATCGTCCCGGAGATCCCGCAGAACTCCGAGCCGCGCACCGGCCTGTCCATGGGCGAGCACGCGGCGATCACCGCGAAGGAGTGGGGTGTCTCTCGCGAGGCGCAGGACGAGCTGGCCGCCGCCAGCCACCGGCACCTCGCCGCCGCTTACGACCGCGGCTTCTTCGACGACCTCGTCACGCCGTACCTGGGGCTCACGCGGGACGACAACCTGCGCCCGGACAGCAGCGTCGAGAAGCTCGCGAAGCTGAAGCCCGTGTTCGGCCGCGGCGAGGACGTGACGATGACGGCCGGGAACTCGACCCCGCTCACGGACGGCTCCGCGCTGGTCCTGCTCGGTTCGGACGAGTGGGCCGCCGAGCACAAGCTCCCGGTCCTGGCGCACTTCGTGGACGCCGAGACCGCCGCCGTGGACTACGTGCACGGCCGGGACGGGCTGCTCACCGCGCCCGTCCACGCCGTCCCGCGGCTGCTCGAGCGCAACGGGCTCACCTTGCAGGACTTCGACTTCTACGAGATCCACGAGGCCTTCGCGTCCACCGTGCTCGCCACGTTGAAGGCCTGGGAGGACCCGGCGTTCAGCAAGGAGCGGCTCGGGCTGGACAGCCCGCTCGGCTCGATCGACCGCAGCAGGCTCAACGTCAACGGCTCCTCGCTCGCCGCGGGGCACCCCTTCGCCGCGACGGGCGGACGGATCGTCGCGTCGCTGGCGAAGGCCCTGCACGAGAAGGGCTCCGGGCGGGGGCTCATCTCGATCTGCGCCGCGGGCGGGCAGGGCGTCGTCGCGATCCTGGAGGCTGCGAAGTGAGGACCGACGACATGATCTTTTCGGTGGAGGAGAGATGAGCAACGACCGTCTGCGGGACTTCTCCAACACCGGCATCGCCGGCCGGCTCGGCGTGCCGCGGGTTCCCGTGCTCCGCCGCCACGAGCCCGGCCAACCCCTGCTCCCGGGCCCCGCGTTGGTCACCGGCGTGGGCGCGGGCCGGTTCGCGAAGCCGATCGCCGCGCTCGTCGAGGAGTCCGGGCAGGGCGTCGTCGAGAGCGCCGGCGAGGAGAAGCTCGCCGCCGTCGTCCTCGACCTGACGGCCGCCGCGTCCCTCGCCGACCTCGCCGCGGCCCAGCAGATCCTGACGCCGGCGGTGCGGAAGATCGCGCCGTCGGGCCGGCTGCTCGTGCTCGGGCCCGAGCCGTCCGAAGCGTCGACGGGGGAAGCTGCCGCCGTCGCCCAGGCCCTCGACGGGCTGGTCCGCTCGATCGGCAAGGAGCTGCGGGCGGGTGCGACCGCGAACCTACTGGTCGTCGCTGCGGACGCGCTGCCCGCCGCCGTCGACAGCTCGGTGCGGTTCTTCCTGTCCGCGCGCTCCGCGTACGTCGACGGGCAGGTCGTGCACGTCGGGGTGCCGGTGGGGACGCCGCAGGACCCGGTCGGGATGGACGACCCGATCGACCCGGACCGGCCGCTCGCCGGGCGGGTCGCCGTCGTAACCGGCGCCGCGCGCGGGATCGGCGCGGCCATCGCGGACACCCTGGCGCGGGACGGGGCGTCGATCGTCGCCGTCGACATCCCGGGGGCGGGGAGAACCTGGCGAAGGTCGCCAACCGCACCGCGGGTGTCGCGCTACAGCTGGACATCACCGCCGCCGACGCGCCCGAGCGGCTCCTCGGGCACCTGCGCGAGCGGCACGGCGGCGTGGACCTGGTGGTGCACAACGCCGGGATCACCCGGGACAAGCTGCTGGCCAACATGGACGCGGGGCGCTGGGACTCGGTCCTGGCCGTCAACCTGGCCGCCCAGCTGCGGATCAACGATGCGCTGCTCGCCGACGAGACGGCGCTGCACGAGGCCGGCCGGATCGTCTGCGTCTCGTCGCAGAGCGGGATCGCGGGCAACCGCGGGCAGACGAACTATGCGGCGTCCAAGGCCGGGATCATCGGCATGGTGCGGGCGTACGCGCCCAGGTTCGCCGAGCGCGGGGCCACGATCAACGCCGTCGCGCCGGGGTTCATCGAGACCGAGATGACCCAGAAGATGCCGCTCGGCACCCGGGAGGCCGGGCGCCGGGTCAACAGCCTCCGCCAGGGCGGCCTGCCGGTCGACGTGGCGGAGACGATCGGCTGGCTCGGGCAGTCCTCGAGCGGCGGCGTGAACGGGCAGGTCGTGCGCGTGTGCGGCCAGTCGATCCTGGGGGCGTGATGGCTCTGGGAGCCCTGTACGCGAAGGCCGCGGTCGGGGCGGTGCTCCCCGGCCGCGGGAAGACGCTGCCGGACCGGGAGATCGCCCGCGAGGGTCTCGCCGTCGATCTCGGGCATCTCGCGGACTACGCGCGGGTCTGCGGGTTCGCGCTCACCGACACCCTGCCGCTGACCTACCCGCACGTCCTCGCGTTCCCGCTGCAGGTCGAGCTGATGGCGGACCGCGCGTTCCCGCTGCCGCTGCCCGGGCTCGTGCACGTCGGGAACCGGATCACCGCGCACCGGGCGATCCGGGCCGGCGAGCGGCTCGACGTCCGGGTGAGGGCGGAGCGGTTCGCCGCTCATCCCAAGGGCGCGCAGGTGGACCTGGTCGCGGCCGTCTCCGTGGCCGGTGAACCGGTTTGGGACGGGCGGAGCACGTACCTGGCCCGCGGCGCGTCCGCACCCACCGGGCTCGCCGGGGAGATGCCCGAGGTGTCCGACGTGGACGGACCGGCATCCGCGGTCTGGCGGGTGGAGAAGGACACCGGCCGCCGGTACGCCGCGGTCAGCGGGGACGTGAACCCGATCCATCTGAACCCGTTGACGGCCAGGGCCTTCGGCTTCCCGCGGGCCATTGCACACGGGATGTGGACGGCGGCCCGTGCGGTCGCGTCGCTGCAGGGCCGGGTCCCGGACGCGGCGACGTACGAGGTGCTGTTCCGCAAGCCGTTGTTGCTGCCGTCCGCGGTGGAACTGGTGACGCAGCGCGCCGGGGACGGCTGGAACCTGTCCGTCCGCAACCGCCGCACCTCCGCAGCCCACCTCGCGGCCCAGGTCCACTGACCTCCCGAACTGTGCGTTATGGAGCCATAACGCCACCTCGGAGGCCTGAAAAGCGCGTTGTGGCTCCATAATGCGAGAGTTCGGGGTGCGAGGAGCGCGTTGTGGCTCCATGGTGCGCGGCCGTTCGGCCTACACTCCCGCCATGGCGGACCTGCCGTCGCCTGCGCTCCCCCGCAGCCGTGACCTGACACCTGGACGCTCGGTCATTGGCTGGCCCGTCCGGTTGCTGCTGGCTGCCGTCGTGGCGGTGGCGAACATCGGCGGCGCGCTGATCGTGTTCGTGCTCGGGGCGTGGGTGCTCCCCACGGGCGGGCTCGCCGATCCCGGGCGGGCCCGCGTCGTCAACGTGCTGCTGTTCGCGGGCTACCTCGTGGTCTGCGTGCCGCTGGGGTTCGTGTGGGGCAGCCTGCGGTTCCGGCTGGGGCGCACCGCGCGGAGGGACCCGGAACGCCGGATCCGCCACCTCGTGCTCTACGGGCCGCTGCGGATCGTCACGATCCTGGCGACGCTCTGGATCGGCGCCGTCGTCCTGTTCGGACTGTTCAACCTGCGCTTCTCCCCGCGGCTCGCCATGCAGATCGCCGAGACGATCACGATCGGCGCAATCGCGACCTGCTCGCTGTCCTACCTGCTCACCGAGCGGATCCTGCGCGGCGCCGCCTCCCGCGTGCTGTCCCGCACCCCGCCCCGGCAGCGGAGGTTCGTCCCCGGCGTGCTCGTGCGGGCGGTGCTGTTCTGGACGCTCGGCACCGCGGTCCCGGTCGGCGGGCTGCTGCTCGCGGGGATCGCGACCCTGGTGTTCGGCGACGTCACCGCGGAGCGGCTCGCGGTGATGGTGCTGGCCATCGGCGGGAGCGCGCTGCTGGCCGGGGTGCTGACGACGATCGGGGCGGCGCGGGCGACCTCGGACCCGGTGGTCGCGGTGCGGCGGGCGATGCAGCGGGTGGAGCAGGGCGACTTCGACGTCCGCGTCCCCGTCTACGACAACACCGAGCTCGGCCGGCTGCAGGCCGGGTTCAACACCATGGCCGAGGGCCTCGCCGAGCGCGAGCGGATCCGGGACCTGTTCGGCCGGCACGTCGGGCACGAGGTCGCGCGGGCCGCGGCGGCGTCGGACGGGGTGGAGCTCGGCGGCGAGGTGCGACGGGTCGCGGTGCTCTTCGTCGATCTCGTCGGGTCGACGGCAATGGCCGCGCAGCGCCCGCCGACCGAGGTCGTGGGCGTGCTCAACGCGTTCTTCGCCGTGGTCGTCGAGGTGGTGGAGCGGCACGGCGGCTGGATCAACAAGTTCGAGGGCGACGCCGCGCTGGCCGTCTTCGGCGCCCCGAACCATCTTCCGGACGTCGCCGGGTGCGCGCTGGCGGCGGGCCGGGAGCTGGCCGAACGGCTGGCCGAGGAGCTGCCGGACCTCACCGCCGGCATCGGCGTCTCCGCGGGGGACGCCGTCGCGGGCAACGTCGGGGACGTCCGCCGCTACGAGTACACGGTGATCGGGGACCCGGTGAACGAGGCCGCCCGGCTCACCGAGCTGGCGAAGACCGCGCCCGGCGGAGTCGTCGCCTCGGGCGCGGCGGTGTCACTGGCGAGCGGGCGGGAGGCGGAGCGCTGGAGCGTCGAGGACTCCGTCGTCCTCCGCGGCCGCACCGAGGCCACCCGGATCGCGGTCCCCGCCCCCGCCGGGTGATCGGTCCCGGCGGGAGGCGGGGAAAGTGTCACTTGAGCATGAAGCCCGCGTCCACCTGCATGGTCGTGCCGGTGACCCACTTGCCGGCGTCGGAGACGAGGAACGCGACCACGTCGGAGACGTCGCGCATCGGCATGGCGTCGACCGGCATGAGGTTGAACCGCATCGCGTCGCCGAGCTCCTTGTGCTCGTCGAGCCACTTCGGGAAGAAGTCGTTGTTCGACATCGGCGAGTCCACGCCCGTGGGGTGGAGCGTGTTCACCCGGATCGACTCGGGCGCCAGCTCGCGCGCCAGCGTGCGCATCAGGCCGACGATGCCGTGCTTGGCCGCCGTGTAGTGCGTGCAGCCCGCGACGCCGCGCAGCCCCGCGATCGACGACGTGATGACGATCGAGCCGCCCCGCCCGCCCGCCCGGATGTGCGGCACCACGGCCCGACAGGCCTTGAACACGCCGGTCAGGTTGATGTCGATCATGTCGTCCCAGGTCTCGTCGTCGAGCTCCCAGGTGTTGTCCGACAGGCTGAGGATGCCGGCGTTGGCGAGCAGGATGTCGATCCGCCCGAACTCCTTCATCGCGGTGTCCGCGAGCCGGTTCATGTCCGCGGTGCTGCGGACGTCGGCCTGCAGCGCGACGCAGCGCCGGTCGAGCTTCTCGACCGCGGCCACGGTCTCCTCGAGGTCACCCGGGCGCCCGGTCGGGAACGGCACCGACCCGACCTGCTCGGTGATGTCGCAGACCACGATGTCCGCGCCCTCCTCCGCCAGCCGGATCGCGTGCGAGCGGCCCTGTCCCCGGCCGCCGCCGGTGATCACGGCGACCTTCCCGTCCAGCTGTCCCATCTCAGTTCCTTCCGTACCGCGCCAGCGCGCGGCGGTTGTGTTCGGTGATCGCGTCCGTGAGGTCGCGGTAGGGCTCGTCCCAGGGGTCCTTGAGGCCCCAGCCCCGGCCACCGGTGTTCTCGACGTAGCCGCACCAGTGCCAGCCCGCCAGCCACGGCTCGTGCAGCACCGCGTCGAGGGCGGCGCCGTAGTCGGCGCCGCGCGCGGCGTGGTCGGGCAGGCCCTCGCGGTGCGGGTTGAGCTGTGTGGGCGTCCAGTTGCCGACGTCGGCGACGATCACCGGCTTGTCGCCGCACTGCTCGCGCCACGCCGCCAGGTCGTCGTGCAGCCGGGTGCGGGACTCCGCGGTCGGCTCGGTGAAGTACTGGACGGAGAGCACGTCGACGTGGGGTGCCATCGCCCGCAGGACCGGCTCGGGGATGCCCTTGTTGCCGTTGAACCGGTCACCCAGGATCAGGTGGTCCGGGTCGTAGCGGCGGATCGCGGCCGCGACCGTCTCGTAGTAGCGGCTCGCGACGTCGTAGAGCCGCTTCTCCCGTTCGGCCGGGTCGAGTCCCGCCAGCTCGGCGAAGTCCCGGCCGGACGCATGCGGCAGCCAGGCCGGGATGTCCACCAGGAAGTACCCGAGCAGGTCCGGCGACTCCGCGTGCTCGACGACGATGCTGCGGGCCAGGTAGTCGCACCAGACCTCGAAGTCGTCGTCCAGCGGGCGGAACGCCGGATAGCCGTTCCAGTCCTCGATCTCCTGCACCGGCAGCTGCGCGACGTAGGGCATCCCGGCCGTGCGCAGCTCCGCGGCCGACCACGGCGTGGAGTGCTTCAGGTCGATCGGGTCGCCGAACCAGTCCAGCGCCTCGCCCCAGCCGCCGCCGACGTACTCCTGCGTCCAGCCGAGCGTGGTGAAGGACCAGCTGCGCAGGTCGGACACCACCCCGTCGCGGATCCAGCTCTCCCGGGAGCCGTACCGCTCGCGCCAGACGTCGACGTTGCGCGGGAACTTCAGCGCGGTCTCGTCCGCGTGGTTGAGGCCAAGGGACAGGAACGGGGCGCCGTCGGGGTCGACGAGCCGCCCGTCCCGGATCGCGAAGGCGCTCATGCCGGCTCCTCCCCGGCGAAGAACCGCAGGTAGTGCCCGGCGAGCTCGTCCGGGGACTCCTCGGCCAGCTGGTGGCCCCAGGGCAGGATCACGGCGCGGACGTCGTCGGCGACCTCCCGCATCTGCCGCTCGTTGTCCGCGCCGATGAAGTGCTCGCTGCCGACGGCGAGCACCGGCATCGGCAGCTTCTTCTTCGCGGACGCGCGGTTCTGGTCGCCGTCGGTCAGCGTCGCCCGGTAGATCTCGCACATGCAACGCACGCCGCCCGGCGAGGAGTAGCACCGCACGTACTCGTCGAGCGCGTCCGGCGTGATCGCCGCCGGGTCGTGCGTCTCGTGCTTCATGAAGTACGAGAAGTACTCCCGCTCGTGGCCGTTGATCAGCATCTCCGGGAACTCGGGCACCGAGTAGAAGTTGATGTGCCAGAGCCAGACGTAGCTACGGACGTTCTCGGGCGTGAGGAACGAGTAGTCCTCCAGGCCGAAGCCGGGCAGGATCATCTCCTGGTAGACGAGCTGCCGGACGCGCTCCGGGTAGGCCGACGCGAGCTGGTAGGCCGCGGCGGCGCCCCAGTCCTCGCCGACGAGGCGGAAGCGTTCGTGGCCCAGCTCGGTCATCAGCTGCGCGAAATCCTCGGCCACGTTGCGCATGTCGTAGCCGCTCGTCGCGTGCTCGGAGTCACCGAGGCCGCGCATGTCCGGGACCACCACGGTGTACTGCGGCGTGAGCAGGGGGATCACGTGCCGCCAGTGGTACGAGGTCTTCGGGACGCCGTGCAGCAGCAGGACGGGTTCGCCGCTGCCCGCCGTGAGGTAGTGCAGGCGCACCCCGTTCACGGTCGCGCGGCCGTGGCGGACGGGGTTTCCCTCGTGGTCGACGATCTTCATAGTGCCTCCTCAGGCGACGATCAGCGGGCGCAGCGTGCGGGGCGCGACCTGCAGCCCGGTGTGGATCTTGTCCCCGGTCGGGTCGGCGAGGCGGTGATCGGGCGGACGATGTTCCGGCGCCCGCAGGACGCCGGCCACCGGATGGCCATGCACCGCGCCGTCCGAGAAGGGGCTACTTCAGCATGAAGCCCGCGTCCACCCGCACCTCCGTGCCGGTGACGTAGCGGGCGTCGTCGCTGACGAGGAACGCGATCATCTTCGACACGTCCTCGGGCTGCACCACGTCCACGGGCATGAGGTTGCCGCGCATCGGGCCGGTGAGCCGCTCGTGGGTGCCCATCCACTCGACGAACCACGGGTTGTTGGACATGTCGGTGTTGACGCCCGTCGGGTGCACGACGTTGACCCGGATCATCTCCGGCGCCAGCTCCCACGCGAGCGTGCGCATCAGCGCGATGAGGCCGTGCTTGGCCACGTTGTAGTGCGTGCAGCCGGCCACCGAGCGCAGCCCACCGGTGGAACCGGTGAGCGTGATCGCCCCGCCGCGCTTTCCGGCGATCATGTGCGGGATGAACGCCCGGCACACCTTCCACCCGCCGGTCACGTTGACATCGAGCATGTCCTGCCACTGCTCGTCGGTGAGCTGCCACGTGCTGTCCGCCGCGCCCATGACGCCGGCGTTGGAGATCAGCGCGTCGACGCGGCCGAACTCGGACATCGTCTGCTCCGCGGCGGTGTTCACCGCGGCGGTGTCGCGGATGTCGGCCTCGATCGCCAGGCAGCGCCGGTCGTGCTTCTCCACCAGCGCCACGGTCTCGGCCATGTCGTCGGCGGTGCTCATCGCATAGTCGATGGTGGCGATGTCGCCCGGCGCGTCGAGGATGACGACGTCGGCGCCCTCGCTCGCGAGCGTGACCGCGTGCGAGCGGCCCTGCCCGCGTCCGCCGCCGGTGATCACCGCGACCTTGCCGTCCATGCGGCCCATGTCAGTTCCTTCCGTTCTTTCTCACGCAGCGAAGAAGTCGCGCAGGACGCCGGCCAGCTCCGCCGGCTGCTCCAGCGCCATGCTGTGTCCGCACTCGGCGATCTCGACGTAGCGCACGTCGTCGCTCACCCGCTCCATCTGCCGGCGTGTCTCCTCGCCGATGAACAGCTCACTGGCCACCGCGAGCACCGGCATCGGGAGCTTGGTCTGGCCCCACTTCTCGTCGAGCGCGATGTTGGTGAACGTGGCGCGGTAGACCTCGAAGATCGCCCGCAGCCCGCCCGGCGCCGACGAGCAGCGCGTCCACTCGGCCACGCAGTCCGGCGTGATCGCGGCGGGGTTGTAGGTCTCGTTCTTCATCCACGTCGACCAGAAGATCTCCTCCCGGCCGGTGATCAGCATCTCCGGGAAGTCCGGGACGTGGAAGAAGCCGACGTGCCACAGGAAGTGGCTGGACCGCACGTTGTCGGCGGTGAGCGCCGACCAGTCCTCCAGCCCGAAGCCGGGCAGCAGCATCTCGCCGTAGGACAGCTTCGTGACGCGCTCGGGGAACGTCGCCGCGACGGCGTAGGCGAACGCGGCGCCCCAGTCCTCGCCCGCCACCGCGAACGTCTCGTGGCCGAGCTCGGTGAGCAGCGCTCCGATGTCCTCGGCGATGGTGCCCATGTCGTAGCCGTCCGCGGGCCGCTCGGAGTCGCCGAAACCGCGCACGTCGGGCGCGATCACGGTGAAGTGCTCGGTGAGCAGCGGGATGACGCGATGCCAGTAGTACCAAGTCTTCGGCACGCCGTGCAGCAGCACGAGCGCGGGCCCCGACCCGGCGGTGACGTAGTGCAGCCGCACCCCGTTGACGGTCTTGCGGCCGTGCGTGACGGGGATGCCGGCGTGGTCGGTGATGTCGAGCATGGTTCTCCTCGGGAATTACGGGAGCAGGTCGTAGACGCGGCGGTTGAAGTCCGCGATGGGGTCGACGTACTCGCCGTACGGCTCGTCCCACGGGTCCTTCATGCCCCAGCCTCGCGAGAGGTTCTCGACGTAGCCGCACCAGTGCCAGCCCAGCAGCCAGGGCTCGCGCACCAGGTCGGTGAACGTGTCGATGTAGTGCCGGGCGCGGGTGGCCTGGTCGGGCACGCCGTCCATCGTGCGCTGCGGGTTGAGCTCGGTGGCGGTCCAGTTGCCGATGTCGGGGATCAGGATCGGCTTGCCGACGCGCTCGTACAGACCGCGGGCGTGCGTGATCATCTGGTCGCGCGACGTCTGGTCGTTGCCCGGGTAGTACTGCACGGACAGCACGTCGATGTAGGGCTTCGCCGCCTCGAGCACCACCTCGGGGAGTTCGTTGTCGCCGTTGTAGCGGTCGCCGAGGATCAGGTGGTGCGGGTCGTAGGTGCGGATGTGGCGGTGGATCGTCTCGTAGTACTTCGTGGCGATCTCGAACAGCTTCGCGTCACGCTTGTCGCCCTCGAGGCCTTCCAGGCCGGGCCAGTCCGCGCCCGCGGGGTGGCGGAACCACAGCGGGGCGTCGACGAACGAGTAGCCGATGAGGTTCTTGCTCTCGGCCGCGTCGACGCAGATGCTGCGCGCGAGATAGGCGCAGTGGTCGTCGAAGTCGGGGTCGAAGACGTCGGGGTAGTACGGGCGCCCGTTCCAGTTCTCGTTCTCCGCCAGGCGCATCTGGATGATGTACGGCATCCCGGCGGCCTCGAGGTCGGCCACCGTCCACTGCGACCCGTGCTCGACGACGACGATCTGCGACCAGTCGAACTTCTCGCGCCAGCCGCCGCCGATGTACTGCTGGGTCCAGCCGATCGAGTTGAAGCCCCAGTTCTTCAGGTCGGCGACGACGCCCTCGGAGATCCAGCGCTCGCGGGAGCTGCCGTAGCGCTTCTTCCAGATGTCGAGGTTGTGCGGGTACTTGAGGTCGGAGTCGTCGATGTGGTTGAGGCCGACGGACAGGAACCCGTTGCCGATGGGGTCGACCAGCCACCACCGGTCGCCGTCGCGGTCGAGCCGGAACGCTCCGGTGGCGTCGAAGGTCCATCGGGTGGATCCGCCGTAGGCGTCGATCTCGGACAAGATTGCTCCGTTCAGATGGCGGCCAGGCACGAGCGCACGTACGCGTCGGCCTTGGCCAGTTCGGTGGTGATGTGGTGCAGGGGCCAGCCGCCGGTGCCGTGGCACTTGAGGCTGGCGGGGCCGCGGTAGCCGACGCGCGCGAGCGTCCCCAGCGGGACGGCGTGGTCGAGCGTGCCGCCGGGCCGGGGGAGCTGCTGCTCACCGGGCCCGAAGTTGAGCCCGTCCACGCGGTGGCGGTAGGCGCGGTCGATGTCCCAGATGTAGTAGTAGAAGAGCTTCTTGCGCTCGGCGAGCCAGGTGATCGCCTCGCTGATGCCGTCCTGCATCACCCACAGGTGCGGCGGCGCGAGGCAGATCCCGAGGTTCGGGTGGTCGATGTCGCGAACGAGCCGCTTGATCTGCGCGAGCGTGTCCACGCCCTCGTCCCAGCGCTGCTCCTCGCCGTGACCGGACTCGAAGTCGGCGCTGAACGGCACGGTGAGGTGGTTCTCCACGGCGATCCGCACGCCGTTGCGGGCGGCGGCCTCCACCAGCGGGGGCAGGAACTTCGCGACGAAGTCGGGGTAGTTGGCCTCGCAGTCGAAGATCACGGTGTCGATGCCCAGGTCACGGGCGAAGTCGATGCGTTGGAGCATCTCGTCCTGCGTCTTGCCGTACATCGTCAGGCCGCAAGGACGGACGCCGTAGCGGTCGAGCATCGCCCGGATCGCGGCGGGGTCGTCACCCGGGTCGACGTGGTGGGCCAGCGGCGCAGCCGAGGACCACAGGTTGACCTCGGTGAACCCGAGCCCGGCGAGCTCGCGGATCGCCACCTCGAGCGGGTAGTCGTGGTACGGCAGGATCTCTGCGGTGTAGCGCACTTCTCTCCTCAGGCGACGATCAGCGGGCGCAGGGTGCGGTGCGCGACCTGCAGCCCGGTGTGGATCCTGTCCTCGGTGCCGCCCCAGACCGGGTCCTCGTGCTCGACCGACAGCACGCCGTCGAAGCCGCCCTCGTAGAGCGCGTCCACGACGCGGAGCCAGTCGACCTCGCCGAGCCCGGGGACGCGGTAGCGCCACCACCCCACGTCGAACGGGTCCTCGCGGACCACGGCCTTGCCCGGCCACCCGTAGTGGTTCCGCTTCTCCGGGAAGAGCTGGATGTCCTTGGCCTGGGCGTGCGGGATCCGGTCGACGTAGGGCTTGAGCGCCTCGACGGGGTCGATGCCCATCCACATCAGGTGGGACGGGTCGAAGTTCAGGTAGAGCCCGAGGTCGAACATCCACTCCCAGAAGCCGGGGAGTAGGCGAGGTTGCCCGGGTAGCCGTCCGGGTGCCAGCCCTCCATCACGCAGTTCTCGATGATGAGCTTGACGCCCTTCTCCCCGGCGCGGTCCACCAGCCGTGGGAAGAGCTGCTCGGCCTCGCGCAGGTTCTCTGCGACCGACTTCCCGGGGTGCCGGCCGATGAACGTGCCGACGGTGGGGCAGCCGACCAGAGCGGCGGCGTCGATGCAGGCGAGGACGTGGTCGTTGATCGCCTGCCGCTCGGCCGGGTCGGGGTGGAGGTTGTTGTCGTAGAAGGCGAGCGAGCTGAGCGTGAGACCGTGCTTCTCGAACAGCGCACGCGTCTCGTCGGCCTCCTTCTCCCCGAACCCGGCGGCGTCGAGGTGGGTGGCGGTGAACGGCCTGTCGCCGAGGTCGGGCCAGGCGGCCACCTCGAGCGCCTCGTACTTCTGCGACTCCGCCCAGGCGGCGATGTCGGCCAGTGGCCGATCCGGCAGGCATGCGGTCAGGAAACCGAGCTTCATGCAGGGACCTCCGTCCACGTCCGAGTGGTCGAGCTGGTGATCACGGCGTCGGTCAGCGCGGCCGCCCGTGTGCCGTCGCCGAAGGTGGGCAGGCCGTCAGGGGCCTCGCCGCCGATCGCCGCGTAGGTGTCGGCGACGAAGGCGTTGAAGCAGTCCTGGTAGCCCTGCGGATGCCCGGGCGGGAGCAGGGAGAAACGCTGCGCCGCAGGCGACGTGGCGGGGGAGCCGCGGTGCACGGTCAGGTTCCCGTCCATGCCGCCGACGAGCAGGTCCTCGGGGTGCTCCTGGTCGAAGCCGTACGCGGCGCGCTCGCCGTCGAGGGAGAAGCGCAGGCTGTTCCGGCGGCCGATCGCGGTCTGGCTGACGACCACCGACCCCGCCGCGCCGCCGTCGGTCTCGAACTGCACGGTGGTGCGCGTCCCACCGCCGGCCGTGCGCGCCAGCAGACGGGTGATGCGGTGCCCGCTGACGAACTCGACGAGGTCACACCAGTGCACGCCGATGTCGGCGAAGGCTCCGTGCTCCCCGCCCTCGGCCGCGGCGCCCCGCCAGCCGGCGCCCGCGCCGCCCGCCTGCCAGTCCTGCAGGTAGGCACCGTGCAGTAGGTGCAGCGGCCCGGCGTCCCCGGCGGCGACCCGCGCCCGGGCCTCCCGGACCGCGGGATAGAAGCGGTAGACGAACGGGACGGTGGCCGTCGCGCCCGCGGCCTCCGCCGTGAGCGCGCGGGCGTCGTCCAGCGCGGTGGCCAGCGGCTTCTCGCACACCACGGCCTTGCCCGCGGCGAGTGCGCGCCGGGCCAGGGGCACGTGCAGCGAGTTGGGGGTGCAGATGTGCACGACGTCGACGTCGTCGGCGTCGATCAGGTCCGCACCGGTGTCCGCCGGGGCGAGTGCGCCGAGCCGGGCGGCGGCCGCGGCCGACCGCTCCGGACTCGACGCGGCCACCCGGGTGACGGTCCCGCCCGCCGCCCGGACCGCATGCGCGTGCACGGTGCCGATGAAGCCAGCGCCGATGATCCCGGCGCGTATCCGATCCGTCATCACTTCTTCCGCGCCAGCGCCACCGCGACGATGATGATCAGGCCGCGGATGATCTGCTGCTGGCTGTTGTCGAGGCCCGCGAGGATCAGGCCGTTGTTGATGAGTCCGATGAGCAGCGAGCCGAACAGCGCGCCGATCACGCTGCCGGCCCCGCCGAAGAGCGAGGTCCCGCCGAGGATCACCGCCGCGATGACGGAGAAGCTCGTCGCCGGTGCCCCACTGGTAGCGGCCGGACTCCAGGCGCCCGGCGTAGAGCATCCCGGCGATCGACGCCACCAGCGACGACACCAGCATCACCGTGAAGGTGATCCGCTTGGTGTTCACGCCGCTGTACTCCGCGGCCACCCGGTTGCCCCCGGTGGCGAGGACCTGGCGGCCGTAGCGGGTCTTGGCCAGCACGACCGCGCCGACGGCCACGGCGATGACCGTCCAGACCAGCAGCCCGGGGATCGGTCCGATGTTGCCGCCGCCGAAGATCGCGTTGAACGTGTCGTTCAGGATCGGCACCGGGGCGGACGTCGTGATGAACTGCGCCAGCCCGAACGCGATGCCGAGCATCGCCAGCGTCACCAGGAACGACGGCATCCCGAGGAACGTCACCAGGCCGCCGTTGATGATTCCGACGCCCAGGCCGACGCCGAGCCCGGCCAGCACGCCGAACAGCGCGTTGCCCGTGCTGCCGATCGCGAGCGCGGCGACGACGCTGGACAGGCCCGCCGTCGACCCGACCGACAGGTCGATCTGCGCGGAGGCGATCACGAACGTCATCGCGACGGCCATGATCGAGATGATCGCGGTCTGCCGGAAGATGTTGAGGAGATTCGTGCCGGTGAGGAAGCCGTCGCCGCCCAGCAGGATCGCGAACAGCGCGAACACCACGACGAAGCCGATGTAGATCGCGTAGTTGCGCCAGTCGAGTCCGCGCAGCGGCCCGCCGGGCTTCGTGCCGACCGGGGTGGGGTCGAGGGTCGAGGTTGACATGATCAGACTCCCTGGATCGCGAGCTGGAGGGACTCCTCGTCGGCGATGTCCCGCCGGTCGAGATCTGCCGTGACGGTGCCGCGCCGCAGGACCAGGACGCGGTCGCTGACGGCGAGGAGCTCCGCCAGCTCGGAGGAGATGACGATGACGGCCTTGCCCGAGTCGGCCAGCTCGCGGATCCGCTGGATGATCTCGGTCTTGGTGCCGATGTCGACGCCCGCCGTGGGCTCGTCGAGGATCAGCACGTCGGGGTCGCGGCCCAGCCACTTGCCGATGACGACCTTCTGCTGGTTCCCGCCGGAGAGCAGGTTCACGGGCCGTTTCGGCGAGGAGAGCCGGATCTGCAGGCGCTCGATCAGCCGGGCGGCGAGGCCGTCGCCCGACCGGTCGTCGACGAACCCGGCCCGGGTGAGGCCGCCGAGCGCGGGCAGCAGCAGGTTGTCCCGCACGGCGTGGGTGAGGACGAGGCCCTGCAGGCGACGGTCCTCGGGGACGAGCGCGATCCCCTTGGCGATGGCGATCCGCGGGTTGGTGATCCCGGCGGGCTCGCCGCGTAGCAGGATCTCGCCCGACGTGGGCCGGTCGATCCCGAAGATCAGCCTCGCGAGCTCGGTGCGGCCGCTGCCCATCAGCCCGGCCAGGCCGAGGATCTCCCCGGCGCGCAGCGAGAACGACATGTCCGTGACCCCGTTGGCCGCGGTCAGGTTCCGCACCTCCAGCAGAGGCGGGCCCTCCCCGTCGAGTGCGGCGCGCTCCTCCCACTCGAGCGCGTTCTCCATCTGCCGCCCGACGATCGCCTCGACGATCCGCTCCGGCGTCACGTCCGCAATCGGCTCCGTCATGACCACCCCGCCGTCGCGGAGGACGGTGATCCGGTCGCAGATGCGGTAGATCTCCTCCATCCGGTGGGAGATGTAGACGATCGAGACGCCCTGCCCCTTGAGCCGCTCGATCAGCGCGAACAGCGCTTCGGACTCGGTCTTCGTCAGGCTGGCGGTCGGCTCGTCCATGATCAGGACCTTCGCGTCGAGCGCGAGGGCCTTGGCGATCTCGGTGAGCTGCCAGTAGCCCGTCGAGAGCGTGTGCAGCGGCGCCGTGGGATCGAGGTCCACACCCATCCCCGCGAGGATCTCCCCGGCGCGGCGCACCATGGCGGCGTCGTCGATGAGGCCGAAGCGGCGCGGCTCGTGGTTGAGGAAGACATTGCGGGCCACCGTCAACGTGGGCACCAGGCTGAACTCCTGGAACACCATCCCGATGCCGGCCGCCTCGGCGTCCTTGGGCGCGGAGAACGCGACCTCGCGGCCGGCGACGCGGATCGTGCCGCCTTCCGGGCGGTGCACGCCCTGGAGGATCTTCATCAGGGTCGACTTGCCTGCCCCGTTCCCGCCGGCGAGCGCGTGCACCTCGCCGGCCTCGAGGGTGAAGTCGACACCCTTCAGCACCGGGGTGCCGCCGAAGCCCTTCTCGATCCCCGTCATCTCGATCGCCGGCGTCGACGGCGCCTCCGCGGGACGAGGTGCGTCTGCGGTCATGACCGGCCTCCCGTGAGCGATTCGGTGACCTGCGCGGGCGGGTCGGAGTGGTAGACCTCGCGCCACGCCTCGAGGACGTTGTCGTGGGTCACCGGCAGCGCGTCGAGCGCGACGTAGGGCGGCGCCTGCTTGCCGATCAGGGAGTAGGCGGCGAGCTTCGCCTCGGTCAGCCCCTGGTCGAACGGCCGCTGAGCGCCGAGTCCCGTCACGTACTGGTTCGAGGCCAGCGCGATGGCGACGTTCGGGCCGAGGTCCTCGGTGGTGATCGCCAGGTCGGAGCGGTCGATCGCGCGGGCCGCGGCGATGACGCCCTCGGTCGGGACGTCCCAGACGCCCCAGATCCCGGCCAGCTCCTGGTGTTTGACCATCATCGCGGTGGCCGCGGCCTGCGCCTGCCCGGCGAAGTCCGGCCCGGTGACGCCCTTGCGGTCGACGATCCGGATGTCCGGGTAGTCCTTCGCGATCGTCTGCTCGAAGCCCTCCAGCCGCTGGCGGGTGACCTTGAAGTCCGCCTCGTGGAAGACGACGCCGATCTCGCCCCGGCCGCCGATCGCGTCGGCCATCAGGTGCGCGGCCACCACGCCGTTGCCGACGTTGTCCGCCGACACCGCGGAGACGTAGTCCTTCCCGGCCACCATGCCCTGCGGCACGTTGTCCATGAAGACGAGCTTCACGCCGGCCGCGGCGGCCTGCCGGTAGGCGCCCGCGGTGGCCACCGGGTCGGCGGGGATGGAGACGATGATGTCCGGCTTGCGCGCGAGCACCGTCTCGATGTCGGAGACCTGGCGGTCGGGTTCGAAGTTGGCGTCGGTGACGGCGACGACCTCGATGCCCAGCTCGTCGAACTGCTGGCGCAGGCCCGCGATCTGGGCGTCGGTCCAGCCGTCGCCGGTGTAGTGCATGACGATCGCGGCGGTGGCCTTCTTCGCCCGGACCTGCTCGATCTCGGCCGGGGTGAGGCTCACCGCGTCCGCCCTGGCCGGGGTCTCGCCGTTGGGGCCGGTGGCGAGGACGGTGCCGGCGAGGGCGGCGAGCGCCTGCTGGGCGGGCGGGTACCCGCGCTGCGGCGGGGCGGCCGTGCCGGTGCTCGCGCAGCCCGCGAGGGCGACGAGCAGGGCGACCGCGACGGCGACGGCGCGGCCGCGTGCGCGCCGGCTCATGCGAGCGCCTTGGGCAGGTGGGCGTCGAGGAACGCCTTGCTGATCCGGGCCGCCTCGGCGGGGTCGCCGTCGTAGGAGTCGAGCTCGACGAGGAGCCAGCTGTCGTAGCCGACCTCGCGGACCGCGGCGAGCACGTCGTCGAAGTCGACGTCGCCCTCGCCGAGGGGCAGGAACGCGCCGTTCCGCAGGTCCTTCAGGTGCACGTGCCGGATGCGGTCCGGGTAGCGGCGGATCAGCGCCGCCGGGTCCCCGCCGCCCGCGGCGAGGTGCGCGGTGTCCGGGCAGAAGCCGATCCGGGTGCGGGCGAAGACCTTCTCGACCTCGTCCGGTCCCTCGACGATCGTGCCCAGATGCGGGTGGTAGCAGGCCGAGAGGCCGTGCTCGCCGGCGATCCCGTCCACGGTGTCGAGGGCCTCGCCGAGCCGGTCGTAGTCGAGGTCGGTGGTGCCGGCGGCGCGGCGGGCCCCGCCCCCGACGACGAGCTGCTCGGCGCCGAAGCGCTGCGCGAGCTCGGCGGCGCGCCGGACCCGGTACAGCTCGTCGTCGAGGATGTCCGGATAGATGAAGTTGGCGCCGGTGTAGACGCTGACCAGGGCGAGCCCGGTCTCGTCGAGCAGCTCCGCCAGGCCGGCGTCGGCGAGCTCCGCGACGTTGCCGTCGAAGATCTCGACGCCCTCGTACCCGGCCGCGGCGATGTCGCGCAGGGCGCGGTGCATGTCCCCGGGGACGCGGTAGACGAGGTCCTTGACGCTGGTGACCCCGGACGCGTCGCCGGTGACGCCGCCCCAGGTGATCGAGTGGTAGCCGAGTCGCATGCCCGCTCCTCCTTTGGACCGATGCGAGCACGCTAATGTTCGCTACAAACAGAAGTCAATAGCTTACGCTCGGAACCGTCGGCCACACGCGCGAAGGAGGGGGACGATGGCGGAGCCGGGGATCGCACCGGACCAACTCGACGGCCTGGTGACCCTGCTCGACCTCATACGCTCGGGCGAGGCGCAGACACGGCCGGAGCTGGCCCGTCGCGCCGACCTCGGGCGCACGGTCGTGACCCAGCGTCTCGGCCAGCTGCTGGCCAGCGGCCTCGTCGCGGAGGGCCCGCTCGGGCCCTCCACCGGTGGCCGCGCACCCCGCCAGCTGCGCTTCCGCGCGGACGCGGGCATCGTCCTCGTCGCCGAGCTGGGGGCCACGAGCATCACCGCGGGCCTCACCGACCTGGCCGGGGAGCTCCTCGGACACCGGGCCGAGACGTGGGACATCGCCGCCGGCCCGGACGCGACCCTGGCCCACGTCGAGGCGTTGTTCGACGCGCTGCTGGCCGAGGGCCCGTCGGCGCCGGTCTGGGGGGTCGGGGTCGGAGTGCCGGGGCCCGTCGAGTTCGCGTCCGGCAGGCCGATGGCGCCGCCGATCATGCCGGGCTGGGACGGCCACCCCGTGCGGGATCGCCTCGCCGCCCGGTACGACGCGCCCGTCTGGGTGGACAACGACGTGAACATGATGGCGCTCGGCGAGGTCCGCTGCGGGCTGGCGCGCCATGTGGACGATCTGATCTACGTCAAGATCGGCACGGGCATCGGGGCCGGGCTGGTCTCCGGTGGACGGTTGCACCGCGGCGCCCAGGGCTGCGCCGGCGACATCGGGCACATCTCGCTCGGCGGGTCGGTCCCGGAGGCGGCGGACGTAGTGTGCCGGTGCGGCAACACCGGCTGCCTGGAGGCGCTGGCCGGCGGCGGTGCGCTGGCCCGGGACGCGACGGCCGCGGCGGCGAGCGGGCGCAGCCCGGTGCTGGCCGCGCGGCTGGCCGAGGCCGGCATGCTGGACGCGCACGACGTGGGCCGGGCCGCGGAGTTCGGGGACCCGGTCGCCGTCGAGCTCCTGCAGCGGGCCGGGGCGATCGTCGGGGAGACCCTCGCCGCGCTGGTCAACTTCTTCAACCCGTCGATGATCCTGCTCGGCGGCAGGGTGGGCGCGTCCGGGAACCTGCTGCTGGCGTCGATCCGGCAGGCGGTCTACCGCCGCTCGCTCCCGCTGGCCACCCGGGACCTGCAGGTGGGGCTGTCCCCGCTCAGCGACCGGGTCGGGTTGCGGGGGGCGGCGTTCATGGTCGTCGACGAGCTGTTCTCGCGGGAGCGCCTCGGCCGCTGGATCACCGAGGGCTCACCGGCGGGGCGGCCGGCGCTCGCGGCCGGCTGACCCGGCGCTGAAGGTAGCGTGCCCTCGTGCGCGGAGATCCTCGCGGGAACAACGTTATTCGCGCACGAGGCGTCAGCCGGTGTTCTTCATGCCCGCCGCGATGCCGTTGATGGTGAGCAGCAGGGCGCGCTCGAGGTCCGGGTCCGACTCGCCCGCCTTGCGGCGCTGGGCCAGCAGCTCGACCTGCAGGTGGTGCAGCGGCTCGAGGTAGGCGTTGCGCACCGAGAGCGTGTTGCGCAGGACGGGGTGCCGTTCCAGCAGCGTGCTGTCCCCGGTGAGCCGCAGCAGCTCGCGCAGGGTCAGCTCGTGCTCGGCCCGGATCAGCTCGAACAGCCCCTGTTGCGCGGGCTCCACCAGCGCGGACACGTAGTACGAGGCGATCCGCAGGTCCGTCTTGGCCAAGGTCATCTCGACGTTGCCGAGCAGGTTGGAGAAGAAGGCCCAGTCCCGCATCTCCTCCAGGGTCTCGCCGTACCCGGCCTCGCGGGCGGCCGCCAACCCGCTGCCCAGGCCGTACCAGCCCGGGACGACCATCCGGGTCTGCGTCCAGCCGAAGACCCACGGGATCGCGCGGAGGTCGTCGAGGGAGGGGGCGCCCTTGCCCGGACGCTTCGACGGCCGGGAGCCCACGTTGAGCCGGCCCAGCTCGTCGACCGGGGTGGCCGAGGTGAAGAACTCCGGCAGGTCGGGGTCCCCGACCAGCCGCCGGTACGCCGTCTTCGACGCCTCCGACACGCAGGTCATGACCTCGTCCCAGCGGGCGAGGGTCTCGTCGGGCCAGCGCGACGCCTGGTGGAGCAGGCTGGCGTCGAGCATCGAGGCGAGCAGGATCTCCAGGTTGTCGTGCGCGAGGGTCGGCAGCGAGTACTTGTCCGAGATGACCTCGCCCTGCTCGGTGAGCTTCATCGTGGCGTCGACGCTGCCGTACGGGGCGGACGCGATCGCCTCGCCAGCAGGGCCGCCACCGCGGCCGACGGAGCCGCCGCGGCCGTGGAAGAGCCGCAGCCGGACGCCGTGCTGCGCGGCGACGTCGCGCAGCTGGCGCTGGGCGCGGTGGATCTCCCACTGTGAGCTGGTGATCCCGGCGCCCTTGTTGGAGTCCGAGTAGCCCAGCATGATCTCCTGCAGGTCGCCGCGGTTGCGGACCTGCTGGCGGTAGCCCGGGTCGGACAGCAGCGCGTCGAGCAGCGGGCCCGCCTGGAGAAGCTCCTCGACGGTCTCGAACAGCGGCACCAGGTCCACCGACGAGCGCGGGTCCGTCTTCAGCTCGACCATGTAGGACTCGCGGGCCAGCACCGTGACGGCCAGGATGTCGTCGACGTCCTGGGCCATGGACACGATGTAGGTCTGCGCGACCTCCGGGGCGAACTCGTGCTGGACCTCGTGCAGCATGTCGAACGTCGCGACGACCTGCGCGGCCTCGTCCGGGACGCCGTAGTGCCGGCGGATCAGCGGCCGCCCGCCCTGCAGCTCCTGCGACAGCAGCTCCCGGCGCTCCTCACGAGTCAGCTCCGCATAGGGCTTGTCCAGCTCGCCGAGGGAGTCGTAGATCGCGCCGAGGGCGTCGTGGTGGCGCTGGCTGTGCTCGCGGATGTCCAGCTCGGCGAGGTGCAGCCCGAGCGCCTGGCCTGCGCGAATGGTGCGGGCGAGGGTGCCGTCCGCGATCCGGGCGCCGAGGTGGCCGCGCAGCGAGCGGTCCAGGACGCCCAGGTCCGCGACGTACTCCGTCGAGCCCTGGTAGTCCCGCCCGGGGACGTGCGCGGCCTTCTCCGCGATCCGGGCGCGGGTGTTCTCCAGCCGCGCCTGGATGTAGGACAGCTTGAGCCGGTACGGCTCGTTCGCGTTGAGCCGGATGAAGCGCTCGTGGATCTCCGGGAGGCTGCGCCGGTCCCGGGCCAGCGCGCCGCGCAGCTCCTCGGAGACGCCCACGACCTTGGTGGAGATCGAGAGCTCCTGGATCAGCTGCTCGACCAGCGCGCCGTGGATCTTCAGGGCACGGTCCGCGTAGAGCTCGAGGGTGTCGCGGGTGACGTCCGGGGTCACGTTGGGGTTGCCGTCGCGGTCCCCGCCGACCCAGACCCCGAGCGTCAACGGGCGCGAGTCCGCCGGGACGTCGAAGCCGTGCGCCTTCGCCTCCCGGCCGAACTCGCCGATCACGTCCGGGACGGTGCGCGAGCCCAGCTGCTCCATGAACCAGCCGACGGCGCGGGCCTCGTCGGCGACGGTCGGCTTGCCGGGCCGGATCTCGTCCGTCTGCCAGAGCAGGTCGACGAGCGCGCCCAGCTCGTCGTCGGGGAGCCCGTGGTCCAACCCGTCCGCGACCCGGCGCAGGATCGCCAGCACGGACTGCCGGGAGGACTCGGTGGGGTGCGCGGTGAAGACGGGCCGCAGCTGGGCCCGGGCCAGGACGTCCTGGACGGCGGCGCGGTCCGCCTCCGCGGCGAGGCGCTCCATGACCGTGTGCAACGGGCGCGCGTCCTGCGGGCGCAGGGTCCGCAGCTCGCGGGAGCGGTGCAGCTGCTCGGCGACGTTCGCGAGCTGGAAGTACTGGGAGAACGCCCGGGCCAGGGTGACGGCGGTGCCGGTGTCCAGTCCCGCGAGCCGCCGGGTGACCGCGTCCGGGTCACCGCCCTTCGCCGTGGCGTCCCGGGCGAGCTTGCGGACCTCCTCGACCAGCTCCAGCAGCTCGTCCCCCGCCTGGTGGGCGACGGTCCGGCCGAGCATCGTCGAGAGCCGGCGGATGTCCGCCCGCAGCGCGTCGTGCTCGGACTCGGAGACGACACCGGAGTGCGCGGCCAGCGAGTCCGGGGCCAGCAGTTCGGTGCGGTGGGCGCTCGCGGTCACCGTGGTGCTCCGTCCTATCGGGAGTGCGTCCGCTCGCGACGTCGGGAACGGTGAGGTCCTGCAGCCATCGTCGCCCCTGCACCGTCCCCGGGCCATCGCTGGGGGTCGGCCTTCCGCCGGTTGTCACAGCGACGAAACATCCGGACGTGCGAACGGGCGGCCCTCCCGAGTGCCCTCGGCAGAACCGCCCGTCCGGCAGGGGAGCGCTCAGGAGGAGCGAGCGCCCGGGTGGCTCAGTTGGGGACGGCGTCCAGGTCCTGGGCCAGCAGGTCCGCCAGCGCGTCCAGCGAGGCCTCGCCGTCCGCGTCGTCGGAGGCGGTGAGCACGACCTCCTCGCCGCTGTTCACCCCGAGCCCGAGGACGGAGAGGATGCTGCGGGCGTCGACCGGGCCGCGGTCACCCGCGGCGATGGTGACCTTCGCGGGCTGCTGCCCGGCGGCCTTGCAGAACAGGTTGGCGGGGCGGGCGTGCAGCCCCACGGACGATCCGACCTTGACGCGGCGCTCGGCCATGGTGTTCTTCTCCTCGGGATCAGGCGTGGGCGGCGGCGCGCGGAGCCGCGGCGGGGGTGGTGTCGGTGGTCTCGGCGACAGCCGTCTTCCGGCGGCCCAGGGTCTTCAGCGTGATGACGAGTGCGGCGGACACGACCGTCCCGACGATGATCGCGATCAGGTAGCCGGCCGGGTTGCCGATCAGCGGGAGCACGAAGATGCCGCCGTGCGGGGCCCGCAGGGTGCTGCCGAAGGCCATCGAGAGCGAGCCGGTGACCGCGGAACCAACCATGAGCGACGGGATGACGCGCAACGGGTCGGCCGCGGCGAACGGGATCGCCCCCTCGGTGATGAACGAGATGCCGAGCAGCCAGGCGGCCCGCCCGTTCTCCCGCTCGACCTCGCTGAACAGGCGCTTGCGCACCGTCGTCGCCAGCGCCATGGCCAACGGCGGGGTCATGCCGGCGGCCATGACCGCCGCCATGATCAGCAGGGCGGTGTTCGACGGCGTCGAGAGCCCGGCGACGGCGAAGGCGTAGGCGGCCTTGTTGACCGGCCCGCCCATGTCGAAGGCCATCATCAGGCCGAGCAGCGCGCCCAGCAGGATCGCGTTGGTGCCGGAGAGGCTGTTCAGCCAGTTGGTGAGCCCGGTCGTCGCCGCGGCGAGCGGTCCGCCGATGACCACGAACATGATCCCGCCGACGATCGCGGTGCCGATCAGCGGCAGCACCAGCACCGGCATGATCCCGGCCAGCGCCCTGGGCACCCTGATCCGCTTCATCCAGAAGATCAGCCCGCCGGCGAGCAGGCCGGCGACGAGGCCGCCGAGGAACCCGGCGCCGGTCTCGACGGCCACCAGGCCGCCAACGAACCCGGGGACCAGCGCGGGCCGGTCCGCGATCGCGAAAGCGATGAAGCCGGCGAGCACCGGCACGAGCAGGCCGAAGGCGAGGGCGCCGAGCTGGAACATCAGCGCGGCCCAGCTCGTGGAGGAGCCCCAGTCGAAGCCCTTGGTGACCGACGGCGCGTCCGTGATCTGGTAGCCGCCGATCGCGAAGCCGAGAGCGATCAGCAGGCCGCCCGCGGCGACGAACGGGATGACGTAGGAGACACCCGTCATCAGCCAGCCGCGGACCTTGGACGCGGTGCCCGGCCCGGTCTGCTTGACGGCCAGGGCGGGTGCCGCGGCGGCCGGCGAGCCCTTCGGTGCGGCCTCGGCGGCGGCGACGGCCTGCTCGATGAGGCCGTCCGCCCCGCCGATGGCCTTCTTGACGCCGCTGGTGACGGTCGGCAGGTGCGCGAAGCGTTCCTTGTCCCGGACCTCGACGTCCGCGGCCAGGATGATCGCGTCCGCCTCGGCGAGCTGCTCGGGAGTGAACGGGGTGGAGCCGGCCGAGCCCTGCGTCTCGACGACGATCTCGTGGCCCGCCTCCTCGGCGGCGACCTCGAGGGCCTCGGCGGCCATGTACGTGTGGGCGATGCCCGTGGGGCACGCGGTGACGGCGAGCAGCTTCATCCCGCGACCTCCTTCTGGACGTAGTCGGCGACGTGACCGGCGTCGGTCGCCTCGAGCAGCTCGTTCTTGAACGCCTTGCGGACCAGCCGCCGGGCCAGCGCGGCCAGCACGGTCATGTGGTCGGTGTTGCCGCCCTCGGGTGCGGCGATCATGAAGATCAGCCGTGCGGGGCCGTCCTCGGCGCCGAAGTCCACCCCCGCGGTGCTGCGGCCGAACGCGAGGCTCGGCACGGTGACGGCGGCGGAGCGGCAGTGCGGGATCCCGATGCCCCCCTCGAGACCGGTGGGCATCTGCGCCTCACGAGCCTCGATGTCGGCGAGGAACTGGTCGATGTCGGTGACCCGGCCCGCCTTGACCAGACGCTCGGCCAGGGCCCGGACCGCCTCGCGGCGGTCGTCGGACGGCAGGTCGAGGTCGACGAGATCGGCGGTGATCAACGGTTCGGTCATTGTGGCGTCTCCTTCTAGAGGACGAGGGCGGCGTCGGGCGCAGGGTGGAGCCGGACATCGGCGAGCGGGATGTCGAGCGGGCCGGGCATCGCGCTTCCCGGCAGGCGGCACGCGGCGGCGCCGTAGGCGACCGCGCGACGCAGGGCGTCCGGTCCGGCGCCACCCGCGGCCAGGAAGCCGGCCAGGGTGGCGTCCCCGGCGCCGACCGTGCTCCGCACGGTGACGGGAGGGGTCATGGCGTGGTACTCGCCGGACTCCTCGACCAGCAGGGCGCCGTCGGCGCCCAGGCTGACCAGGACCGCGCCGACACCGCCGGCACGGAGTTCACGGGCCGCGGCGAGCACGTCGCCGAGGCTGTCGAGGGGCCGGCCGACCAGTTCGGCCAGCTCCTCGTGGTTGGGCTTGATCAGGTCGGGACAGGCGGCCACCGCGGCGACGAGGGGCGCGCCGCTGGTGTCCACAGCCACCCGGGTACCCCCGGAACGGGCGCGGCGCACCAGGTCACCGTGGAAGGTGCCGGGCATGCCCTCGGGCAGCGACCCGCAGGTCACCAGCCACGACGCGCCGGGGGCGCGGGCCACGGCCTGCTCGGCGATCTCCGCCACCTCCTCCGCCGTCAGCACGGGGCCGGGCTCGTTGATCTTGGTGGTGGTCCCGTCGGGCTCGACCAGGGTGATGTTCGAGCGGGTCGCCCCGTGGATCGGGACGGTGACCGCATGCACGCCGAGGGCGTCGAGCAGTCCGTTGAGGCGCCCGCCCGGCGCGCGACCGGAGGGCAGCACTGCGATCGTGTCGAGGCCGGCCTTGGTCAGGGCGCGGGCGACGTTGACGCCCTTGCCGCCCGGGTCCAGCCGGCCGGACAGGGCACGGTGCACCTCGCCGCGGTGGAGCTCGGCGAGCTCGACCGTGCGGTCCAGGCTCGGGTTGGGGGTCACTGTGACGATCACGATCGGGCCTCCACGGGGAGCGGTGCGTCGACGGGGCAGGACCGGGCCACCGCGGAAAGGAACGCGTCGCCGCGCATCACGCCCGCACCACCCTCGGGCCGGCGGCCTCGATCGTCGCGGCGGTCGCGGCGTCGAGGCCGGTGTCGGTGACGAGCATCGAGACCTGGTCCAGCGTGGCGAAGCGGACGAACTGGTCCGCGCCGTACTTGGCGGCGTCGGCGAGGACGACCGAGCGCCGGGCGGCGGCGATCATGGCCCGCTTGGCCGCGGCCTCCGCCGGGTCCGGGGTCGTGAGGCCCCGCTCGGGGGAGAAGCCGTTGGTGCCGAGGAACGCGACGTCCACGGTGAGGGTGGCGAGCGTGTCGACCATCCAGTCGTCGACGGCCGCCATCGTCGTCCCGCGGACCCGGCCGCCGAGCAGCCGCAGGACGATGTTCGGCCGGGTCGCGAGCATGGAGGCGATCGACAGGGAGTTGGTGACGACCGTCAGCTCGCGGTCGTGCGGGAGGAGCGTGGCGAGCCGGGCGGTGGTGGTGCCCGCGTCCAGCAGGACGGTCAGACAGCCCTCGAGCTCGGCGAGCGCCGCCTTGGCGATCCGCTCCTTCTCGACGCCCGCGAGCGAGTCCCGCTGGCCGATGGCGGGCTCGAAGTCCAGCCGGTCCGCGGGGATGGCGCCGCCGTGCACGCGCCGGACGAGGCCCTGGCGCTCGAGGGTGCCGAGGTCCCGCCGGATCGTCTCGGGCGTGACGTCGAGCTCCTCGGCCGTCGCGGCCACGTCGACCCGCCCCGCCTCACGGGTGCGGTTGAGCAGCCACTGCTGTCGCTCCGCTGCATACATCTTTGTTTGCTCCCGGGTTGGTGCTTGCTTCAGTCCGAGTATGTGGGTTTTACTGTGTTTGTCAACGGGTCACGTCGAAGTAACCCCGAGGAGATTCAGATGACGCTCCTGTCCCTGCAGGGCATCCCCGCCAGTCCCGGACGCGCCGGTGGCCGCGTCGTGCGCGTCGCGGACGCGCCGGGTGAGCCGCCGGTCGGCCCCGCGCCGGCCGACCCCGCCGCCGAGGGCGCGCGTATCGAGCCCGCGGTCGAGGTGGTCTCCGCGCGGTTGCAGGCGCGGGCGGACAGCGTCTCGGGTGACGCGAAGGACGTCCTCGAGGCGACGATCGCGATGGTCGGGGACCCCGCCCTGCTGGACAACGCGCGCGAGCTCGTCGGCCACGGCCGGCCCGCGCCCCGCGCGGTCTGGGAGGCGGCGAACGCCTTCGCGGAGATGCTCGCCGGGATGGGCGGCTACATGGCCGAGCGCGCGCGGGACATCCAGGACGTGCGGGACCGGATCGTCGCGGAGCTGCAGGGCCTGCCCGCCCCGGGCGTCGCGGACCTCGACGCGCCCGCCGTCCTCGTCGCCGCGGACCTCGCGCCCGCGGACACGGCGGGGCTGCGGCCGGGGGTCGCGCTCGCGCTGGTCACGGAGCAGGGCGGGCCGACCAGCCACACCGCGATCCTCGCCCGCTCGCTGGGCATCCCGGCCGTCGTCGGGTGTGCCGGGGCGACGGCCTACTCCGACGGGCAGTTCCTCGTGGTCGACGGATCGTCCGGCGAGGTCGTCGAGGTGGCGACGGCCGAGGAGGCGACGGTGGCCGGTGCCGCCGCCGTCGCCGCGGAGTGGGACGGCGTCGGCCGGACCGCCGACGGGCACGTCGTCCCGCTGCTGGCGAACGTCGGCGATGCGCCCGGTGCCGCGAAGGGTGCGGCCGACCGGGCCGAGGGAGTCGGCCTGTTCCGCACCGAGCTCGCGTTCCTGTCCGCGGCCGAGGAGCCGTCGGAGCAGCGGCAGCGCGAGGTCTACGACGGCGTGCTGGCCGCGTTCGCCGGCAAGCCCGTCACGGCGCGGACGCTCGACGCGGGCGCGGACAAGCCGCTGCCCTTCCTGACGCTCGACGGCGAGCCCAACCCGGCGCTCGGGGTCCGCGGCCTGCGGATCGCGCGGGTCCCGGGCAACGGCGCCGACGTGCTCGAACGCCAGCTCGCGGGGTTGGCCGCCGCCGCGAAGGAGACCGGCGCCGAGCTGAAGGTGATGGCGCCGATGGTCGCGACCGCGGAGGAGGCCCGCTGGTTCGTCGAGCGCTGCCGCGCCCACGGGATCACCAGCGCGGGCGTGATGATCGAGATCCCGGCGGCGGTGCTGACGGCCCGGGAGATCATGGCCGAGGTGGACTTCGTGTCCGTCGGCACGAACGACCTCGCGCAGTACCTGTTCGCCGCGGACCGCCAGTCCGGGCCCGTCGCCGCGCTGAACGACCCGTGGCAGCCCGCCCTGCTCCGCCTCATCCGGATGCTCGGCGAGGCGTCGGTGGAGACCGGGACGCCGGTCGGCGTGTGTGGTGAGGCCGCCGCGGACCCGGCGCTCGCCCCCGTGCTGGTGGGTCTGGGCGTCGCCACGCTGTCGATGGGCTCCGGTGCACTGGCCGCGGTGGGCGCGTCCCTCGCGTCGGTCACCCTCGACGAGTGCCGCGCCCGTGCCGCGGCCGCCTGCGCCGCCCCGGACCCCATCGCCGCACGTCAGGCCGCCCTGTGAGCGCGCAGCCTCGCGAGAACGAGGCTTCGCGCGCTCGACCCGCCCTGAGCTGGGTTTTCTCCTGTCCTCGCAGCTCGGCCGGGGTTGTGCACGGCGATTCGCGCTCTAGCGCGAAACGTCGCGCACAGGGGGTGGACCGGTAGCGTCCGGGGCATGGGCAACGAGGCTCCGGCCGCACTCGTCACCGGCGGCGCGAGCGGTATCGGACGGGCCGCGGTCGCGCGGCTGCAGGCGGACGGCTGGCGGGTGGTGCTGGCGGACCTCAACGGCGAGACCGGTGCGCGGACCGCGGCCGAGCTCGGCGCGGAGTTCGTGCGGGCGGACGTCTCCCGCGAGGACGACGTCGAGGCGGCCGTGGCGCGATGCGTCTCGGCGTTCGGCCGGATCGACGCGGTGGTGAACAACGCCGGCGTCGGGGGCGCGTTCGGGGCGCTCACCGACATCACCGTCGAGGACTGGGACTACACGTTCGCAGTGCTGGTCCGCAGCGTGTTCCTCGGGATCAAGCACGGGGCCCGCGCGATGCGGGCGGCCGGGCGCGGCGGCGCGATCGTGAACACGGCGTCGGTCGCGGCCTTCAGCGGCGGCGCCGGCCCGCAGGCCTACTCCGCGGCGAAGGCGGCCGTGCTCAACCTGGGCAAGGTGGCCGCGGCCGAGCTGGGCGCGGACCGGATCCGGGTCAACACCGTGTGCCCGGGCGTGATCGTCACGCCGTTGATCGGCGGGGACCTGGACGTGACGGCCGCGGTGATGGCGGAGGCCCAGCCCTGGCCCGAGCTCGGCCGGCCGGAGGACGTCGCGGAGGTGATCGCGTTCCTCTGCGGCGACGCGTCGCGGTTCGTGACCGGCGAGGAGATCGTCGTCGACGGCGGGCTGCTCGCCGCGGGCCCGCGGATGCACGCCGCGTACGGCGGGGAGCCCCGGCTGCGGGGCCTCGTCGGCGTCAACCGGGGGTCGACGGGCGAACCGCCGGTCCTGCGGGCGCGTTCCTGACCCTGCGCCGGTTCGCGGCGCGGCGCACGCCGGTCACCGACACCTGAGCACCTGAACAGCTCGCAGTACACCTTCCTGTATGCGTATCTGCGTGCCTGCGAAGGTACGGTGATCGCATGTCCCGTCTGCTGTCCCTGCCCGAGGTGCGCTGGGCGGCCCTGGCGCTCGCGGCGTTCGCCCTGGCCGTCCCCGCGGACCTGCTCGGCGCGCCGACACCGCTCGTCGCGGTCCTGTACGCCGCCTGCTACCTCGCGGGCGGGTGGGAGCCGGCCCTGGAGGGACTGCGGGCGCTGCGGGAACGGACCCTGGACGTCGACCTGCTGATGATCGTCGCCGCGCTGGGGGCGGCCGCGATCGGCCAGTACCTGGACGGGGCGCTGCTGATCGTCATCTTCGCGAGCTCGGGCGCGCTGGAGGCGGTCATGACGGCGCGCACCCGCGCGGGCATCACCGGGCTGCTCGACCTGGCGCCGGAGACCGCGACCCGGGTCGGCCTCGGCGGCGAGCAGCAGGTCCGGGCCGCGGACCTGGCCGTCGGGGACGAGGTGGTGGTCCGGCCGGGCGAGCGGGTCCCGGCGGACGGCACCGTGGTCGACGGCGTCACCGAGATCGACACCGCGAGCCTCACCGGGGAACCGCTGCCGGTGCGCCGCCGCGCCGGCGACGAGGTGCACGCGGGGACGGTCAACGGGACCGGGAGCATCCGGGTCCGGGTCGACAAGGACCCCGCGGACACGCTCGTCGCGGGGATCGCGGCGCAGGTGAGGCGGGCCGCGGAGACGAAGTCGCGGCGGCAGCTCTTCGTGGAGCGGGTCGAGCGGCGCTACTCCGTGCTGGTCGTGGTGGGCGCGCTGGCGCTGCTCGCAGTCCCGCTCGCGTTCGGCGCGGATCTGCGCGAGACCCTGCTCCGGGCGATGACCTTCATGATCGTCGCCTCGCCGTGCGCGATCGTCCTGGCGACGATGCCGCCGCTGCTCGCGGCGATCGCCGTCGCCGGGCGGCGCGGGGTGCTGCTCAAGGACGCGACGGTCGTCGAGACGCTCGCCGAGGTCGACGCGGTCGCGCTGGACAAGACCGGCACGGTGACGCGTGGGCGGCCGGAGGTGCGGGACGTTCGGCCGCTGGCCGGGACGGCCGACGCGCTGCTGGCCCTTGCCGCCGCCGCGGAGGCGGGGAGTGAGCACGTGCTCGGCCGGGCGGTCGTCGCCGAGGCGCGACGGCGGGGGCTCGCCCTGGCGCCGGCCACGGACTTCGCAGCGGTTCCGGGGAGCGGGGTCCGGGCCGTCGTCGAGGGCCGGGAGGTGTGGGTCGGCCGGTCGGCGACGCCGGCCGTCGACCACACGGTCGTCGACGTGCTCGTGGACGGGGAGCCGGCCGGGACGCTCGTACTCGCGGACGAGCTGCGGCCGGGGGCCCGCGCGGCGGTGGCCGCGCTGGCCGAGGCCGTGGGCGACGCTCCCGCGCTGCTCACCGGCGATGCGGCCGGCCCCGCGGAAGGCGTGGCCGCCCGGGTCGGCGTCTCGCGCGTCCACGCCGGCCTGCTGCCCGCGGACAAGGCCGCGATCGTCGACGGGTGGCGGGCCGAGGGGCGCACCGTCCTCGCCGTCGGCGACGGGATCAACGACGCCCCCCTGCTGGCCACCGCGGACGTCGGGCTCGCGGTCGCCGAGGGGGCCGGCTCGCTGAGCGCCGAGGCGGCCGACGGCGTGCTGTTGCGCGGCCCGCTCGGCGCGCCCGCGCCGCTGGTCACCCTCGCGCGGCGCGCCCGCCGGATCGCCCGGGCCAACCTGGCGTTCGCCGCCGCGGTGATCGTCGGGTTGGTCGTGTGGGACCTCGCCGGGACGTTGCCGCTGGCCGTGGGCGTGGCCGGGCACGAGCTGTCGACGGTGCTCGTCTGCCTGAACGGGCTACGGCTGCTCGTCCGCCCCGGCTGGCCCGAGGCCGTCGAGGGCGGTGAGCGCCATGGTGCGCAGGAGCGCGGCCACCTCGTCGGGGCTGCCCCGTGAGCCGCTGTGCGGGGTGGAGTTGAGCAGGCCGAACGTGCCGTGCGCGGCGATCCGCGCGGCGTCGGCCGAGAGCCCGGGATGGATCCGGCGCAGCGTGTCCACCCAGATCTCGACGTAGGTGCGCTGCAGCTGGCGGACCCGGCGGCGGGCGTCGTCGGGCAGGTTGTCCAGGTCCCGGTCCTGCACCACGATCAGCTCCGGCTCTCGCAGGGTGAAGTCCAGCTGGAAGTCCACGAGCGCGGCCAGGACGTCCCGCGGCGCCCCCGTGCTGCGGGCCCGGCCGCCGGCGAGCAGGTCCTCGCTGATCCGGAGCAGCATCTCCGCGAGCAGCGCCTCCTTGCCCGGGAAGTGCCGGTACAGGGCGGGCCCGCTGATCCCCACGGCCGCGCCGAGGTCGGTGATGCTCACCCCGTGGAAGCCGTGTTTCGCGAACAGCCGCGCGGCCACCTGCAGGATCTGCTCCCGACGGGTGGGCACGCCCGTACGCGGATCCACCTCCGGTGCCGCCATCGGCCGAGCGTAGCGCGTCAGGTTAACGAACGCTAACGTCCGACGAACGTCTCAGCCTGGACACAGGCCGGCCCCTCTACGCTGGTCGGATGCTCGGTCTGCGCTGGCTCCGCGCCCGGATGGGTGTCCGGGTGGCGTCCGCGCTCGCGGCCGCCGCCGCGGTGGCCGTCGTCCTCGTGGTGGCCGGGTTCTCCCTCGTGCTGCTGCTGAACCGGTCCCTGCAGACCCAGCTCGACGAGGCGGCGACCCAGCAGGCCGAGCAGGTCGGCCAGCGGATCGCGGCGAACTTCACGGCCACCGGCAACGTCCGGGACAACGCGCTCGACACCACCGGCAAGCGCACGGACCTGATCCAGGTCGTCACGGACTGGAACAACGACGACCCGGACGAGCCGGACATCCAGATCATCGCGGCGTCGGACCCGCTGGCGAGCATGCCGAGGATGTCCGACGTGCTGGTGGAGCGCGGCCGGACGAGGGTGGTCGGCCCGACCCGGGTCGAGCTCGGGGACGGCACGAGTCAGGAGGTCCAGGTGGTGGCGGTGGGGTTCCAGCCCTTCGGCCGGCCCATCACGATCCTGGCCGCACAGCCGCTCGAACCGGTGCACAAGGCCGTGGACACGGTCAAGACGATGGTCTACATCGGGGTGCCGATCCTCGTGGTGATCGCCGGGTTCTTCACCTACCTCTTCGCCGGCCGGGCGCTGCGTCCCGTCGAGCGGATCCGCGCGCACGTCGCGAGCCTCACGGACCGGGACCTGGACCGGCGCGTCCCCGAGCCCGTGACCCAGGACGAGATCGGCCGGCTCGCGGCCACGATGAACCAGATGCTCGGACGGCTGGAGGGTGCGCAGACCAACCAGCGCCGGTTCGTCGCGGACGCCAGCCACGAGCTGCGCAGCCCGCTCGCCACCATCTCCTCCGGCCTCGAGCTGATCGCCGCCGCGCACCACCCGGACAGTCCGGACGGGGCCACGGTCCGCTCGATGCGCACCGAGGCGGACCGGCTCGGCAGGCTCGTCGACGGCCTGCTGCTGCTCGCCCGGGCCGACGAGCGCGGCCTGCAGCCACGCCACGACGAGGTGGACCTCGACGAGATCGTGGAGGCCGAGCGCGGCCGCCCGTCGGACATCGGCGGGGCCCGGGTGGGTGCGGACGGCGTCACGGTCCGCGCCGAGCCGGTGCGCGTCGTCGGGGACCGCGGGCAGCTGGTCCGGGTCGTGCGCAACCTCGTGGACAACGCCCGCCGGCACGCCGAGTCCCGGGTGCTGGTGACGCTACGGCGCGAGGGCGACCGGGCCGTGGTCGAGGTCGGCGACGACGGGCCGGGCGTCCCGCCGGAGCAACGCACGCGCGTCTTCGAGCGGTTCGTGCGCCTGGACGAGGCCCGCGCGCGGTCCGACGGCGGCGCCGGGCTCGGCCTGGCGATCGTCGCCGAGGTGATCGCCGCACACGGCGGCGGTGTCGAGATCGGCGAGTCCGAGCTGGGCGGGGCGCTGTTCCGGGTGACCCTGCCGGCCGGCCCGGCCGCGGAGCGGGACCCGGCCGAGACAGCGCCGTCCAGGCAGGAGACGCAGCCGCTCTACGACGACCGGCCGACCGGGCCCACGCCCGTCGTCCCGCCGGGTGGGCGGCCCCGGCCGCGCCCGGAGCCGACGTCCGGGCCGGTCCCCGTGCCGCAGGGCCGGCCCGCGTCGGACCGTCCGGGCCGGGAAGCTCGCGACGCCGATCCGGCTCGGCGAGGCCCACTCACCCGCGGACGTCAACCCGACGGGGCCGCTGCCGGTCGTCCGCCCGCAGAGCTACTCGCCGTCCGAGGGCAGATAGCTCAGGTGGGCTCGGCCATCCGGTAGCCGACGCCGCGCAGGGTCTCGATGGACGCGGTCCCGAACGGCGCGTCGATCTTGCGCCGGACGTACCCGACGTACACCTCGACGACGTTGACCTCGCCCTCGTAGTGCGCGTCCCAGACGGCGCGCAGGATGTCCGTCTTCGTGACGACCTCCCCGGCGTGCCGCATCAGGTGCTCCAGCACGCCGAACTCGCGCGGGGTGAGCGTGACCTCGGTGTCCCCGCGGAACACCCGGTGCCGCGCGGGGTCGAGCTTCAGGTCCCCGACGGTCAGGACGCTCGGCCGGGCGTCGCCGGCGCGGCGCTGCAGGGCGCGCAGCCGGGCCAGCAGGACGACGAACGAGAACGGCTTGGTCAGGTAGTCGTCGGCGCCGAGGTCGAAGGCGTCCGCCTCGTCGTACTCGCCGTCCTTCGCCGTGAGCATGAGGACGGGCGTCCAGACCCCGGCGGCGCGCAGCCGTTGCAGGATCCGGTAGCCGGAGAGCCCCGGCAGCATGATGTCCAGGATGACGACGTCGTGCACGCCCGAGAGCGCCGCGTCGAGCCCCGAGGGCCCGTCGTGGGCCATGTCCACGGAGTGGCCCTCCCGGGCGAGTCCGCGGCGGACCATCTCCGCAAGGGGTCGTTCGTCCTCCACCAGAAGCACGCGCACGCCCCGAACCGTAGAAGGCGCTCCATGTGAGCCCGCTGAAGGCCCTGGCACATCCGGTTAACGACCGCTAACATGTTAACGATCGCTAACCGACGTGACGACGAAGTTGGCTGAGGAGAGGTATGCCGGACACCCGAACCGAGGCACCGCGGCTGCGCAGCGCGGTGGACCCGGGCGACGAGCGGTTCGCGGCCAACGCGGAGTCGCACCGCTCCCTGGTCGCGGACCTGAACGCGCGCCTGGCGGTCGCCCGCCTCGGCGGGCCGGAGAAGTCCCGCGCCCGGCACGTCGAGCGCGGGAAGCTGCTGCCGCGGGACCGGGTGGACGACCTGGTCGACCCGTCGTCGCCGTTCCTGGAGCTGTCCCCGATGGCGGCGAACGGCATGTACGGCGACGAGGCCCCGGGCGCCGGGATCATCACCGGGGTCGGGCGGGTGGCCGGGCGCGAGTGCGTGATCGTCGCCAACGACGCCACGGTCAAGGGCGGCACCTACTACCCGATGACGGTGAAGAAGCACCTCCGCGCGCAGGAGGTGGCGCTGCACAACCGGCTGCCGTGTGTCTACCTGGTGGACTCCGGTGGCGCGTTCCTGCCGCAGCAGGACGACGTCTTCCCGGACCGCGAGCACTTCGGCCGGATCTTCTACAACCAGGCGCAGATGTCCGGGCTGGGCATCCCGCAGATCGCCGCCGTGCTGGGCTCGTGCACCGCGGGGGGTGCGTACGTGCCGGCGATGAGCGACGAGGCGGTGATCGTCCGGAACCAGGGGACGATCTTCCTCGGCGGGCCGCCGCTGGTGAAGGCCGCGACCGGCGAGGTCGTCACCGCGGAGGAGCTGGGCGGCGGGGACCTGCACTCCAAGGTCTCCGGCGTCACCGACCATCTCGCGAACGACGACGCGCACGCGTTGCAGATCGTCCGGTCGATCGTCGGGACGCTCGGGCCGCGCGCTCCCCGGCCGTGGGACGTCGTGCCGACCGAGGAGCCGGCGGTGGACCCGGCCGAGCTCTACGGGGCGGTGCCGACGGACTCCCGGACCCCCTACGACGTGCGCGAGGTGATCGCCCGCGTCGTCGACGGGTCGCGGTTCCACGAGTTCAAGTCCGAGTACGGGACGACGCTGGTCACCGGGTTCGCGCACATCCACGGGCACCCCGTGGGGATCGTCGCGAACAACGGGATCCTGTTCTCCGAGTCCGCGGTCAAGGGCGCCCACTTCATCGAGCTGTGCGACCAGCGCGGCATCCCGCTGGTGTTCCTGCAGAACATCTCCGGGTTCATGGTCGGTCGGGAGTACGAAGCCGGCGGGATCGCGAAGAACGGCGCCAAGATGGTGACGGCCGTGGCGTCCACCCGGGTGCCGAAGCTGACCGTCGTCATCGGGGGGTCCTTCGGGGCGGGGAACTACTCGATGTGCGGGCGGGCGTACTCCCCGCGGTTCCTGTTCATGTGGCCCAACGCACGGATCTCGGTGATGGGTGGGGAGCAGGCCGCGACGGTGCTGGCCGCCGTGCGCTCGCCGCGGGACGAGACGCCCGAGGAGGAGTTCAAGGACAAGATCCGGGCGCAGTACGAGCACCAGGGTCACCCGTACTACTCCACGGCCCGGATCTGGGACGACGGCGTCATCGACCCCGCCGACACCCGGACCGTCCTCGGGCTCGCCCTGTCCACCGCCGCCAACGCGCCCCTCGCCGACCCGGCGTTCGGCGTCTTCCGGATGTGAGCGCCGTGCTGCCGGCTCCGTTGCAGGAAAGTGCCGTTCGTGCGGACCTAGTGATCGAGAGTGCCGTTCGTGCAGCGGCGAAGGGGGTGCGCGGATGTTCTCGACGGTGATGGTCGCGAACCGTGGGGAGATCGCGGTCCGGGTGATCCGGACGCTGCGCGCCCTCGGGATCCGCTCGGTGGCGGTGTACTCCGACGCCGATGCCTCCGCCCCGCACGTCACCGCGGCGGACGTCGCCGTGCGGCTCGGGCCCGCGGCGGCGGCGGAGAGCTACCTCTCGATCGACCGCGTCATCGAGGCCGCGCGCGCCACCGGCGCCGAGGCGATCCACCCGGGCTACGGGTTCCTGTCGGAGAACACCGCGTTCGCCGCGGCGTGCGAGGCCGCGGGGATCGTGTTCGTCGGGCCGCCGGCGTCCGCGATCGAGGCGATGGGCGACAAGATCCGCGCCAAGCAGACCGTGGCGAAGGCCGGCGTCCCGGTCGTCCCGGGCTCGGACGGCGCCGGGCTCTCCGACGCCGACCTGGCCCTCGCCGTCGAGGAGATCGGGTTCCCGGTGCTGCTCAAGCCGTCCGCGGGCGGCGGCGGCAAGGGGATGCGCGAGGTCCACTCGGCCGACGCGCTCGCCGACGCGCTCGCGAGCGCCCGGCGGGAGGCGCGCGGGTCCTTCGGGGACGACACCCTGCTCGTCGAACGCCTGGTGACGACGCCGCGGCACATCGAGATCCAGGTCATGGCCGACGCGCACGGGAACGTGGTGCACCTGGGCGAGCGGGAGTGCTCGCTGCAGCGGCGGCACCAGAAGATCGTCGAGGAGGCGCCGTCGCCCCTGCTCACGCCCGAGCAACGGGAGGCGATGGGGGCGGCGGCCTGCGAGGCCGCCCGGGCCTGCGGCTACACCGGCGCCGGGACCGTCGAGTTCATCGTCGGCGCGGACCGGCCGGACGAGTTCTTCTTCATGGAGATGAACACGCGCCTGCAGGTCGAGCACCCGGTGACGGAGATGGTGACCGGGCTGGACCTCGTCGAGCTGCAGCTCCGGGTCGCCGCGGGGGAGCCGCTGCCGCTCACGCAGGGGGACGTGCAGTTGCGCGGCCACGCCGTCGAGGCGCGGGTCTACGCGGAGGACCCGGCCGCGGGCTTCCTCCCGACCGGCGGCCGGATCCTCGCCCTGGACGAGCCGGCGGGGCCGGGGATCCGGGTGGACTCCGGGATCGTCGAGGGCGGGACGGTCGGGTCGGACTACGACCCGATGCTGTCCAAGGTGATCGCGCACGGGGCGGACCGGGCGGAGGCCCTGCGCCGGCTCGACGCCGCGCTGGGGAACACCGTGCTGCTCGGGCTCGGGACGAACATCGGCTTCCTGCGCGGGTTGCTGGCGGACGACGACGTCCGCGCCGGGAACCTGGACACCGGCCTCGTCGGCCGCCGCGTCGACGACCTGGCGTCGGCGGACCTCCCGGAGGACGTCCTGGGCGTCGCGACCGGCTGCGCCCTGCTCCGCCTCGAGCCCCACGGCGAGATCGTCGATCCCTTCGACGTCCCCGGCGGCTGGCGGCTCGGCGGCCCCGCGTGGGTCACGCGCAAACTCGTCGCGTCCGGCCACGACGCCGTCGAGGTCCGTGTCCGCGGCCGGGCGCCGGACGCCGAGATCTCCCTCGACGGAGGCGAGAGTGTCCGCACGTCGACCCGCCTCGTGAGTGGGAAACCTCGTTCTAGCGAGGTTTCCCACGCACAGGCCGGCGTCAGCCGGCACTACGTCACGGCGCGGGGTGAGGACGGCGTCCTGTGGATCGGCCGGGACGGGTACTCCTGGGCGGTGCGGGAGCAGGAGCCGCTCGAGGCCGCGATGGCCGACGTCGCGGGCGGCGGCGGGCCGGTGCTCTCGCCGATGCCCGGCACCGTGACCGTCGTCGAGGTCATTGAGGGCCAGGAGGTGACGGCCGGGCAGAAGCTCGTCGTCGTCGAGGCCATGAAGATGGAGCACGTGCTCACCGCGCCGGTCGACGGCGTGGTCCGCGAGCTGCGCGCGCGGGCCGGCGGCACGGTCGCCAAGGACGCCACGCTGCTGATCATCGAGACACCCGAGGAGAACTGAGATGGACCTCGACCTGAGCGAGGAGCACGCCGCCCTGCGGGCCACCGTCGAGGACTTCGCGCAGAAGGAGGTCGCCCCGGTCATCGGGGACCTCTACGAGCGCGAGGAGTTCCCGTACGAGCTCGTGCGCAAGATGGGCGCGATGGGCCTGTTCGGCCTGCCCGTCAGCGAGGAGTTCGGCGGCATGGGCGGGGACTACTTCGCCCTCTGCCTCGCCCTGGAGGAGCTCGCGCGCGTCGACTCGTCCGTCGCGATCACCCTCGAGGCCGGGGTGTCGCTCGGCGCGATGCCGGTCTACCGCTTCGGCTCCGACGAGCAGAAGGCGCAGTGGCTGCCGCAGCTCGCGGCCGGGGAGAAGCTCGGCGCCTTCGGTCTGACCGAGGCCGGCGGCGGGTCCGACGCCGGCGCCACCCGCACCACCGCCCGCCTCGACGGCGACGAGTGGGTGATCAACGGGTCCAAGTGCTTCATCACGAACTCCGGCACGGACATCACCGAGATCGTCACGGTCACCGCCGTCACGGGAGGGACGGACGAGAAGAAGGAGATCTCCGCGATCGTCGTCCCGTCCGGCACGCCCGGGTTCACCGTGGCGAAGCCGTACTCGAAGGTCGGCTGGTGCTCCTCGGACACCCACGAGCTCTTCTTCGACGACGTCCGCGTCCCCGCCGCGAACCTGCTCGGTGCCCGGGGCCGGGGCTACGCGCAGTTCCTCTCGATCCTCGACGAGGGCCGCGTCGCGATCGCGGCCCTGTCCGTCGGGCTCGCCCAGGGCTGCGTCGACGAGTCCCTGCGCTACGCCCACGAGCGGCAGGCCTTCGGCAGCCCGATCGGCAAGTACCAGGCGATCCAGTTCAAGATCGCGGACATGGAGGTCCGGGCGCACACCGCGCGGCTGGCCTACTACGCCGCAGCGGCGAAGATGCTCAAGGGCGAGCCGTTCAAGAAGGAGGCGGCCATCGCGAAGCTGGTGTCCTCCAACGCCGCGATGGACAACGCCCGGGACGCCACGCAGATCTTCGGCGGCTACGGCTTCATGAACGAGTACCCCGTCGGGCGCTTCTACCGGGACGCGAAGATCCTGGAGGTCGGTGAGGGCACGTCGGAGGTCCAGCGGATGCTGATCGCCCGCCAGCTCGGCCTCTAGGGCGGGCCCCCGCCCCGGCGCGGCCGGCGGGCCTGGTGGGGCGTTGCGTCGACCGATCAGCCGTCGCGGCGACGGCAGAGCGTCACTACGTTGGTTCCTCCGACGTGGACGGGCCTGCTCCCGCACCCGGGCGGCAGCAGCTGGTCCGCGCTGCGCGCCGTCCCGTCCGAGGAGGGGCGTCATGACGACTGCCACGCAGGCCGGCCAGGTCGAGAGCCTCAAGGTGCGGTCGATGATCGAGGCCGACCTGACGGATGCCGACCGGATCATGCGGACGGCGTTCGGGACGTTCCTGGGAATGCCGGACCCGATGGCGTTCCTCGGCGACGGCGACTACGTCCGCAGCCGCTGGGCCGTCGCGCCGCAGGCCGCGCTGACCGCGGAGATCGACGGCCGGCTCGTCGGGTCCACCTTCGCCACCAGGTGGGGCAGCGTCGGGTTCTTCGGGCCGCTGACCGTCGACCCTCCGCTCTGGGACCGGGGTGTGGCGCGGCGTCTGATGGACGGCACCATGGAGATCATGGACGCGTGGAGGCTCACCCACGCAGGCCTGTTCACCTTCAGCCACAGCCCCAAGCACCTGGGCCTCTACGAGCGCTACGGCTTCCGGCCGCGATTCCTCACCGTCGTGCTGGCCGCACCGGCCGCGCCGGCCGCACACCGGTCCGGATGGTCGACCTTCGACTCCGATCCCGACCCGAGCGCCAGGCTGGCCGAGTGCGCGTCGCTCACCGACACCATCTACCCCGGCCTCGACGTCAGCCGGGAGGTGGTGGCCTGCCACACGCTGGGCCTCGGCGACACGGTCCTCCTCGACGACGGCTCGGGCTTCGCGATCTGCCACGTCGGCGCCGGAAGCGAGGCGGGCACCGGGGTCTGCTTCGTCAAGTTCGCCGCCGCCCGGACGGGGGCGCCGGACTCGTTCGCCCGGCTTCTCGACGCCTGCGAGGCGTTCGCCACCACGCGAGGAGCGGGCCGTGTGGTGGCCGGGGTGAGCACCGCCCGGCGTGCCGCCTACCGGATGCTCGGCGAGCGCGGCTACCGCGCGGACCTGATCGGGGTCGCCATGCATCGCCCGGACGAGCCCGGCTACCACCGGCCGGACGCCCTGGTGGTCGACGACTGGCGCTGACGTCCCGGAGGTCCTGCCGGAGTCCGATGTGCTCACCGGCGACCGCGCGCCGGCAGATCAACTCCCGACCTCGGACCGCACGGGACGAGCTGGGCACGGTAGCGTCGCCGACATGCCGGAGACACCGGCACAGGTGAGGAGCCGACGTGGCGAGCTGGGACGATCTCGTGTCCTTCGTGCGGGTGCGGTACGAGATCATGCGTTCGAGCGAGGCCGAGCTGTGGTTCAACCTGCCCACCACCCAGGAGCGCACCCAGCTGGTGGTCGTCCGGCACAAGGCGGACGCCGACGGCCAGGCCTGGGCGCAGATCGAGTCCCCGATCGGTCGCATCGCGGACCTGGACCTGCCGCTGCTGCTCGCCAAGGCGTCCGAGTCCGTCGTCGGCGGGGTCACGGCCGAGGACGGTGTGGCGCTCTTCCGGCACTCCATCCCGCTGCACGAAGGGGAGCTGACCGGCTTCGACCTGCCGTTCCGGCTGGTCGTGAAGGCCGCGGACGAGCTCGAGGAGCTGCTCACCGGCAAGGACGAGCACTAGCACCGAGGTCGGCCCGAGGCGGGGGCTCAGCCCAGGATCGGCGCCGGATCCAGGGCCTGCTCGACGACGGTGCGCATCCGGTTCAGCAGCTGGTCCGCCTCGAACCGGCTCATCGCCCCGCTCGCGACGCCCTGGCGGAGCTCCTCCGCGATGGCGCGCGCGAAGCGGGTGGACCATTCGTACCTCACGTCACCGTCACCCATGGTGACAGTGTGCGACGTGGGGCTGGTCACGCCCGATCCGGGGGTGCTTCATCGACGATGCGTCATGAACCCCGCCCACATCGGGCCCTGCCATCCGGGTGGGCGTACCTCGTCAGGCGGAACGCGTGACGGAGCGTTGCGAGAGCAGGCCCGGTCTCGCCTCCACCAGGGACAGTTCGGTCAGCGTGGGGTGACCCTGAGCGAGCAACGCGACGTCCGAGTCCGGGTCGTGGATGCCGTCCGGTTCGGAGATCGTCGTGAGCAGGCTGCCCGGGCCGTCGTCGACAGCCGGGGTGTGATCCACCCGGACCTGCACGGCCCCGAACGACGACAGCGTGGCCTCCCGTAGCGGCCCCAGCTCGTCCGCCGGCCGGTCCGGGACGTTCAGCGAGAGCAGCGTCGCCGCGGGCATCGAGGTCAGCATCCCGAGCACCTCCGGGAGCACGTGCAGCACCGTCTCCCAGTGCGGCTCCTCCGGCTCGCTCAGCCCGCTGTCCAGCGAGACCGCCAGGCCGCTCAAGCCGTGCAGCGCGCCCGTGAGGATCGCGCCGACCGTCCCCGAGTGGATCACCGCGTGCCCGGTGTTCGCGCCGAGGTTGATCCCGGAGAGCACGAGATCCGGCAGCGGGTCCAGCCAGCCGTGCCCGGCCGCGTGCACGATGAACGCCGGATGCCCCTGCACCGCGAACGCGGGGATCCCGTCGAGCCCAGGCAGCGTCCGCGGATGGACGGCGGTGCGGTGCCGGTCGGACACGGAGAGGATCGAGGCGCCCACCCCGCTGGCGTTGGTGTGCGGCGCGGCCACGACGACGTCGAACCCGGCATCCCGGGCGCCCCGCGCCAGCGTCCACAGGCCCGGGGAGTCGATCCCGTCGTCGTTCGTGATCAGGACACGCGGGGGAGTGGTCACGTCGTCCACGGTACGGCGCTAGTTGAGATGCGCCCGCAGCGTCCGGGAGGCGAGGACCAGGCGGTCCCGCGTCGGCGGGTCCACCCGGGCCCGGCCCGAGAGCCAGCTGTCGATCAGCCGCGCGCCCTCGCCCCAGCGGCCCTGCTCCCCGAGCACCTCGCCCAGCTCGACGAGCGCGGCCTCGTCCGCCCGCAGCGCCAGGCGCATCCGCAGCACCCACTCCCGGCGCGAGGGCGCGCCGCCGGCCCGGTAGACGCCGCGCAGGTTCTCCAGCATCCGGGACAGGATCTCCCGGGTGGAGGCGCGAGCCAGCAGGTGCGGTCCGAACCGGATCCGTGGCCCCGCGCCGGTCGCCGCGCGGAAGCGCGCCTCGCAGCCGGCGAGGTCCAGGCGACGGCCGCCGTCGAACACGTCGAGGTGCTGGTCCGTACCCGGCACCCGGACCAGGAAGTGACCCGGCATCCCGACGCCCTCGAGCGGGATCCCGGCGCGTCGGCCGACCTCGATGCACACCACGGCGAGCGAGATCGGGATCCCCGTCCGGCGGGTCAGGACGTGCGGGAGCAAGGAGTTCCGCGGGTCGTAGTAGTTGCTCGCGTTGCCCCGGAAGCCCTCCTCCAGGAAGAGCCGGCGCAGCAACCGCGGCAGCGAGTCCACCCCCGCGGCGAGGCGATCCAGCTCGTGCAGCCAGCGGGCCGGATCCAGCGACGGGTCCGCACCGGCCGCGATGAGCAGCGCGGCCTCGTCCAGCGGGGGCTCCGGTGCCGAGACGAGCCTGACGAACCGTTGCACCGCGTCCACCCCGACATCCTGCACCCGCCGCTGCGGGCCCGGCCAACGACATGGCTAGATGGGGCCATGACGTTCGCGACCCACCAGATCCGCCTCGCCGCGCGGCCCTCGGGCCTTCCCACGCCGGAGGTGTGGGACCACACCGAGTCGGAGATCGGGGACCCCGCCGAGGGCACGTTCGTCGTCGCCGTCCGGTTCGTCTCGCTGGACCCGGCGATGCGCGGGTGGATGAACGAGGGCCGTTCCTACGTGCCGCCGGTGCAGATCGGCGAGGTCATGCGGGCCTTCGCCGGTGGCGAGGTCGTGGCGACGGCGCATCCGGACTTCGCCGTGGGCGACCTGGTCACGGGCCTGTTCGGCGTGCAGACGTATGCCGTCTCGGACGGTCGCGGCGTGCAGAAGCTCGCCCCGGACGCGGACCTGCCCACGAACCTCGCCGTGCTCGGCATGCCGGGGATGACGGCGTACTTCGGGCTCTTCGAGGTGGGGGCGCTGAAGGACGGCGAGACGGTGCTCGTGTCCGGGGCCGCCGGTGCGGTGGGCAGCATCGTCGGGCAGCTGGCGAAGATCCGCGGCTGCCGGGTCGTCGGGATCGCGGGCGGGCCGCGGAAGTGCGCCTGGCTCGTCGACGAGCTGGGCTTCGACGCCGCCGTCGACTACCGGTCCGCGGACTTCGTCGAGGCGCTGCGCGCGCAGACCCCGGACGGCGTCGACGTGTACTTCGACAACGTCGGCGGCGAGATCCTGGACGCCGCGCTCGGCCGCCTCCGCACGCACGCACGGGTGCCGATCTGCGGTGCGATCAGCCAGTACAACAAGACCGGCAAGCCGACCGGCCCCGCGAACTACCTCAGCCTCCTGGTCAACCGCGCCCGGATGGAGGGCTTCGTGGTGACGGACTTCACGCAGCGCTACCCGGAGGCCGCCGCAGAGATGGCGCGGTGGATCGCCGAGGGGAGGCTGCACAGCCGCCACGACGTCGTCCGCGGTGGTGTCGGGGACTTCCCGGACGTCCTGCTCCGGCTGTTCAAGGGCGAGAACACCGGGAAGCTGCTGCTGGAGCTCGACGGGGCGTGAGCGCGGGTCACGCGGCTCGCCGCGGCATCCACCGCCGCCAACCGCGCGGGCGGGGAGCGCTCAGCCGAGGTCCATCCGCAGTCGGGTGACGGTGCCGCTCCGCTCGTCGCTCCACACCTGCAGGACGTCCGTCAGCTCCGAGGCGAGCCACAACCCGCGCCCGCGCTCGCCGGACGCCGGTGGGGCGACCATGCCGGGGAACGGGATCGTCGTCCGCCCGGTGTCGTGCACCTCGGCGACCATCCCGGTGCCGTCCGCCCACAGCCGCAGGACGCCGAGGCCGGGGCCGTGCTCGACGCTGTTGGTGGCGATCTCGTTCACCGCGAGGACGATGTCCGCGGCGCGCTCCTGGCCCAGGCCGGCCCGGGCGGCCACCGCGGCGACGAGGCGGCGCAGCGCGTGCAGGTCCGCGAGCCGGAACTCCAGGCGCGCCGTCGGCGGGCCGAGCTCGGGCGGCGGGGGCGGCGGGTACTCCGCGACGATCTCGATCGGGTCCCGGACCTGGTCGTTGGGGACGCGCTGACCGTCGATCCGCAGCGTCGGGTGGGTGGCCCGGACGATCGACAGCGTCTCGGGATCCTGCGGGCAGGGGCAGAGCATCGTGATCGGCAGGCCCTCGAGCACCACGTTCAGCGCGGCGTCGAGCCGGATCCAGTGCTCCGGCCCGAGTCCGGCGACGTCCGCGAAGTGCTGGGCGACGACCGTCGTGCGCGCTCCGGGCCGCCCGGCGTTGCGGGTCAGCCGGCCCCAGCGGGAGGCCACGGTGAAGGCGGGGACGCGGTGCACCTCGACGGGATCCAGGAACTCGACCTGCTCCGAGGCCGTGCCCAACGCGGCGCTCACGGCCTCGCGGGTCAGGTCGTCCATGACGGCGACGACGCGCTCGCCGTCGGAGACGGCTCCGGCCAGCGGCTCGCGCAACTGCGCGGCCAGGTGCTCCGGGCCCTCGTGGAGGACGCCCTCGTGCACCATCCCCGCCGTGGTCTCGACAGAGGAGCCGCTCATCCTTGGCCACCCCGCAGCCGGGGGGCGTCACCCGTTCCCACGGTGGTCATCGTTCCCGTCCCGAGCACTCGCGCCGGGGCGAACGATAGTGTGCCGGACCTGCGGTTGCCGAACGGAGCAACGCCTCGTCGCGGCCCGTAGCGCCGGGCGGTCCGTCCGGGCGCCGAACACCCGGCCGGGGTGGGCTCCCGGCCGCGGCCCGCCCCGGGCCGTGCCGCTCGCCCGATGGCCGCACGCCCGTGGCCGAGGACACCGAACGAACGTCCGACCCTGTGGCAGGGTGACGCGAAAGCACAAGCTCGCCGAAAGGGTGGATCATGCGCGTCTTCAACGGTGTCGACGAACTTCGCCAGGCCAAGGGCTCGCAGCTCGGGGCCTCGGACTGGGTGACGGTCGAGCAGTCCCACATCGACCAGTTCGCCGAGGCGACCGGGGACCACCAGTGGATCCACGTGGACGCCGAGCGGGCCAAGGACGGGCCCTTCGGCAAGACGATCGCCCACGGCTTCCTCACCCTGTCGCTGCTCCCGGTGCTGGTCTCCCAGGTGTACCGGGTGGACAACGTCAAGATGGGCATCAACTACGGGTTGAACAAGGTGAGGTTCACCTCCCCGGTCCCCGTGGGTAGCCGGGTACGGGGCAATGTCGAGCTCGTCGACGTCGCGGACGCGGGCGGCGGCGCGGTCCAGATCACCACCAAGATCACTGTCGAGCTCGAGGGTTCGGAGCGCCCGGCGATCGTCGCCGAGTGGCTCACCCGCCAGTACAGCTGAGTTCTACGAAGATCCGAACGAGGAGCGAGAAGAGATGCGGGACGCGGTCATCTGCGAGCCGTTGCGGACCCCGGTCGGGGGGTTCGGGGGCACGTTGCGGGACGTGCCGGCGCACGAGTTGGCCTCGACGGTGATCCGGGCGTTGATGGAGCGCACCGGGTTGCCGCCGGAGTCGGTGGACGATGTGTTGTTGGGCAACTGTTATCCGTCGATGGACGCGCCGGCGATCGGGCGGGTGGCGGCGTTGGACGCGGGGTTGCCGGTGACGGCGTCGGGGTTGCAGATCGACCGGCGGTGCGGGTCGGGGTTGCAGGCGGTGCTGTATGCGGCGATGCAGGTGCAGACCGGGGCGTCGGAGGTGGTGCTGGCCGGTGGGGCGGAGTCGATGTCGAACGCGTCGTTCTATTCCACGGCGATGCGCTGGGGCGCCAAGGGCGGGCCGGGGGTGTTGCTGAACGATTCGCTGGCGCGGGGGCGGGTGACCGCGGGGGGAAGAATTTCCCGGTGCCGGGCGGGATGATCGAGACGGCGGAGAACCTGCGGGCGGAGTACCGGATTCCGCGGGAGGAGCAGGACGAGTACGCGGTGCGTTCGCATCGGCGGGCGGCCGCGGCGGCGGCCGAGGGCCGCTTCGCCGAGGAGATCGTGCCGGTCACGGTGCGGGCTCGTAAGGGTGACACGGTGGTGGAGCGGGATGAGCACATCCGGCCCGATTCGAGCATCGAGACGTTGGCGAGGCTGCGCCCGATCCTGGGCAAGCAGGACGAGAACGCCACGGTGACGGCGGGGAATGCGTCCGGGCAGAACGATGGTGCGGCGGTCTGTGTGGTGACCAGCCCGGAGAGGGCGGCGGAGCTGGGGTTGCGGCCGTTGGTGCGGTTGGTGTCCTGGGGGCTGGGTGGGGTGGCGCCGAGGACGATGGGGATCGGGCCGGTCCCGGCGGTGGCCAAGGCGTTGGACGCTGCGGAGTTGGCGCTCAAGGACGTGGATCTGATCGAGTTGAACGAGGCGTTCGCCTCGCAGGTGTTGGCGTGTACCCGGGAGTGGGGGTTCACCCCGACGGATTTCGAGCGGACGAATGTGAACGGTTCGGGGATCTCGTTGGGGCATCCGGTGGGGGCCACGGGTGGGCGGATCCTGGCCACGTTGGCGCGGGAGATGGTGCGCCGGGACGCCCGCTACGGGGTCGAGACGATGTGCATCGGCGGCGGACAGGGCCTCGCCGCGGTCTTCGAGAAGGTCTGAAGGCAGGCAGGAACGGGGGCAGGCACGTGACGGAGCCGCCGTCCGCCCCCATCGCGGGGGCGGACGAGCTCGGCACCGAGCTGGTCCGGTTGCTCCGGCTGGTGGACCGGGCTCAGGCCCAGTACCAGGCCGAGAACCCGGACGCCGTCGAGCGCTCGGCCTACCTGCTGCTCGTGCACCTGGTGAAGGACGGCCCGCAACGGGCCGGGGCGCTCGCCGAGGCCGTGCACTCGGACCCGTCGACGGTGAGCCGGCAGATCGCGCAGCTGGTGCGGCTCGGCTACGTGGCCCGCACCGCGGACCCGAGCGACGGGCGCGTCACCGTGCTCTCGGCGACCGAGGAGGGCCGCCGCGTGTTCGAGGAGAACCGCAAGATCCGCAACGAACGGATCGCCGCCATGCTGGCGGACTGGGAGCCGGGTGAGCGCGAGACGCTCACCCGGCTGCTGTCCCGGTTCACGTCGGTCCTGGAGGACCGGTGGAACAAGGGCGGCTGGTAGGGCCCTTCGGGGCCTAGTGCTCGACCGACTCCCCGGCCTCGAGGGCGGCGGCCTCGGCGGCCGCGGCGTCCTGGGCGCGCTTGTACGAGTTGTGGATCTCGCGCTCGGCGTCCGCGCGGCCGACCCACATCGCGCCCTCGACGCTCTTGCCCGGCTCGAGGGTCTTGTAGATCTCGAAGAAGTGCTGGATCTCCGCCCGGTCGAACTCGGGCAGGTGGTGGATGTCCCGCAGGTGCTCCTGGCGCGGGTCGTCCGCCGGGACGCAGAGGACCTTGTCGTCCCCGCCCTTCTCGTCCTTCATCCGGAACATGCCGATGGCCCGCGACCGGACGAGGCATCCCGGGAACGTCGGCTCCTGGATCAGGACCAGGGCGTCCAGCGGGTCCCCGTCCTCACCGAGGGTGTCCTCGATGAAGCCGTAGTCCGCCGGGTACTGGGTGGCGGTGAAGAGGGTCCGGTCGAGCCGGATCCGCCCGCTCTTGTGGTCCACCTCGTACTTGTTGCGTCCGCCCTTGGGGATCTCGATCAAGACGTCGAAGTCCACTTCTGGTGCTCCTGTGCTGTCGGTGCGTGCCGTGCACGCTCGTGTACAGACCGTGTTCTGCAGGCCGGGCCGGTCGGCGGATCGGCCGCGGCGCCTACCTCTAGTGTGGGGGACCGCATCGGGCCGGTCGTGACCGGCCGACCCGCCCGCTCACTCCGCGCGGGCGTGAGAGGAGCGGACGCACGTGGGTCTCGGCCGCCGGATCGGTGACACTCTACGGCTTCCCGGGCGCGGTGTGCGGCGCCTGACCATCGTCCTGGTGGTCCTCGCGATGGCCGCCGCGGGCGGTGGGGCGGTGGCGCTCTCGGCGCCGTCGCTGCTCTCCGACCTGGGCGTCAGCCGCTCCGCGAGTGCCGCCGCGAACATCCCGGCACCCGTCCCGCAGTTGGCCCCGCTCGCCGGGACGGCGCCCACGCCGAGCGGCAACGGGCTCACCTCGGTACTCGGGCCCGTCACCGAGGGGTCGGGCCTCGGGGACTTCGGGGGCGTCGTCGTCGACCCGGCCGCGCCGCGCGGTGCGGGGCCGCTGTGGCAACTATCACCGGATCAGGCGCTCGTCCCGGGCAGTACGGGCAAGCTGCTCACGGCCGCGGCGGCGCTGCTGACCCTGGACTCCACCGATCGGTTCGCCACCCGCGTGGTCGCCGGGGCGACGCCGGACACGGTCGTGCTCGTCGGCGGCGGGGACCCCACCCTCACCGCGCTGCCCACCGGCAAGGACTCCGTGTACCCGGACCCGGCCCGGCTCGACGACCTGGTCGCGGACGTCGAGAAGGCGTTGCCGAACCAGCAGATCCGCAAGGTCGTGGTCGACACCGGCGCCTGGACCGGGCCGACACTCGCGCCAGGCTGGGAGCCCGCGGACGTCCCGGGCGGCTTCGTGGCGCCGATGGTGCCGCTGATGCTCGACGGCGGCCGGATCGACCCGGCCGAGCAGGACGGCCCGCGCGTCGACGACCCGGCAGGGCAGGCCGGCATCGCCTTCGCGAAGAAGCTGGGCCTCGGCGCGAGCGCGGTCTCCGAGGGCACTGCGCCACCGGACGCGCAGGACCTCGGCGTGGTGGTGTCCGCGCCGGTGTCGCAGCTGGTCGAACACCTGATGACCACCTCGGACAACGTCCTGGCCGAGGCGCTCGCCCGTAAGCTGGCGATCACCCGGAAGGGCGATCCGTCGTTCGCGGGCGCGGCGCAGGAGACCCTTGCGGCACTCTCCCAGGCCGGCTTCGACGTCACCGGCGCGGTGATGGTGGACGGCAGCGGCCTGTCCACGGACGACTGGGTGCCCCCGCGGCTGCTCGGGGCGGTGCTGGGGGCCGCCGCGGCGCCCGCCGAGGGCCCGGACGACACCGAGTTCCTGCGCCCGATCATCAGCGGCCTGCCGGTGGCGGGCGGCGACGGCACGCTGACGGACCGGTTCGGGAAGGGCACCTCGGCGGCCGGCCGCGGGGTGGTGCGGGCCAAGACGGGGACGCTGACCGGGGTGAGCAGCCTCGCGGGCGTCGTCACGGACGTCGACGGCCGGTTGCTGGTGTTCGCGCTGATGTCCAACGGTGTGTCCCCCGCGACCGTGCGGCCGAAGCTGGACACGATCGCCGCCACCCTGAGCCGCTGCGGCTGTCGCTGACCCCGCGCCGCCGCTCGGCGCGCGTAGCCTCGGGCCGGTGACGTCGACAGCCCGGCTGACAGCCCGATCCGACGAACGGGAGCTCACCCAGGGGCTCCCGATCAACTGGGGGCTGGCCCGCCGCACGGCCGCCCGGCTCGTCCAGGACGGCCCACCGGTGGACCGGGCCACCGCCCGTGAACTGGTCGACCGGCTGCGCTCGGACGCGGCCGTCGCCGAGGGTCACGTCCGGGACGTCACCGGGCTCGGAGCCGGTCTCCCGCTCCTGCCCGCGGACGTCGTGGACCGGCCCGCGTGGGCCGCCGCCGCCGTCGACGGCATGGCGCAGCTGACGGCCGGGGCCCGCCTCCCGAAGACCCCGCGGGCCGCGCGCGCGGTCACCGGCACCACGGCCGGCCTCCAGATCGGCGGCGTCCTCGCGTTCGTCGGCAGCCGGGTGCTCGGCCAGTACGACCCCTTCGGCGGCCCGGACCGCGAGGGCCGGCTGCTGCTCGTCGCGCCGAACATCTTCGCCGCCCAGCAGGCCCTGGACGTCCCGGCCGAGGACTTCGGGCTCTGGGTCTGCCTGCACGAGGCGACGCACCGGCTGCAGTTCACCGCCGTCCCGTGGCTGCGGGACTACTTCGCCGACCAGATCGGCCAGTTCCTCTCCATCGGGGACCCGGGTCGGCAGGCCGGGATGCTCGACCGGCTGCCGGACGCGATCAGGGCCTTCAAGGACTCCCGAGGGGACACCCTCGCGCTCGTCGAGCTGCTGCAGGGCCCCGAGCAGCGCGCGGTCCTGGATCGCCTCCTCGCCCTGACCACCCTGCTCGAGGGCCACGCGGACCACGTGATGGACGCCGCGGGCCCGGGCGTCGTGCCCAGCGTCGCGACGATCCGGGAGCGCTTCACCGTGCGCCGCCGCGGTGGCGGGATCGTGGACCGGATCCTGCGGGCGCTGCTCGGTGTCGAGGCGAAGATGAAGCAGTACGCCGTCGGCGCCGCCTTCACCGACCACGTGGTCGGGGCGATCGGAATGGACGGCTTCAACAGGATCTGGACCAGCCCGGACACCCTCCCGACCCGGGGGGAGCTGGGCAGCCCGGAGAAGTGGCTGGTCCGCACCCGGTGAACTCGACCCTCCTCCGCGTCGCGGAGCCACAACGCGCTTCCCGCGGGCCTGTGGCCGCGTTGTGGAGGCTCAACGCGCCTTTCGACGACCCGTGCGAGGGTTGCGGGGTGGCGGGGGATCCGGGGGCGGTGCGGCGGGCGGTCCGGGCCGCCCTGGCCCGCCTGCCTGACGACGTCCGCGCCGCGCCACCCCTCGTCGGCTGCTCCGGCGGCGCGGACTCCCTCGCGCTCCTGTTCGCCACGCACGCCGAACGGCCGGACGCCCGCGCCGCCGTGGTCGACCACGGCCTCCAGGAGGGCTCCGCCGAACGCGCCCGGGAGCTCGCCGCCCAGCTGCGCGAGCGGGGCATCACGGCGGACGTGCACCCCGTCGTCGTCGAGGGGGCCGGGGGACCGAGGCCGCCGCGCGGCGGGCCCGCTACGCCGCCCTCGACGCCGCGCGGCCCGAGCCACGGTCCGCCGTCCTGCTCGGCCACACCCTCGACGACCAGGCCGAGACGGTCCTGCTCGGCCTCGGCCGCGGCTCCGGCCCCCGCTCGGTCGCCGGGATGCGCGAGTGGGACGCGCCGTGGCTGCGCCCCCTGCTCGCCGTGCGCCGCGCGGACACCCGTGCCGCGTGCGCGGCACGAGGGCTCACCCCGTGGGAGGACCCCCACAACGCCGATCCGCGCTTCACCCGGGTCCGGCTGCGGCACGAGGTCCTCCCGCTGCTGGAGGACGTGCTCGCGGGCGGCGTCGCCGAGGCCCTGGCACGCACCGCGGGCCAGCTCCGGGAGGACGCCGCGGCGCTCGACGGGTGGGCGTCCCGGGTGAGATGCGCCGCAGAGCGCGACGGCGCGCTGGACGTCGCCGAGCTCGCCGGAATCCCGGCCGCGGTGCGCCGCCGGGTGCTCCGCTCCTGGTTGCGCGATCACGGAACCGGTCCGCTCACCGACGCGCACCTGCGCGCGGCGGACGATCTCGTGGGCGCGTGGCGCGGTCAGGGCGGCCCGCGGCTGCCGGGCGGGTTGGACCTGGTCCGCGAGCGTGGCAGGCTCGTGCTGCACATCCGTTGAGCAGCCCATCCGTTGAAATGCAGGAGGCATCGGCGTGTACGACGGCGATATCGCGTCCGTCCTGGTCACCGAACAGCAGATTCGCGACAAGACCGCCGAGCTGGCCGAGGAGATCGGCAAGGACTACGCCGACTCGTGCGACGGGGGCGCCCCGAACGACCTGTTGCTCGTCGGCGTCCTCAAGGGCGCGGTGATGTTCATGACGGACTTCGCACGGGCCATGCCGCTGCCGGTGCAGCTGGAGTTCATGGCGGTCAGCTCGTACGGCTCGTCGACGTCGTCGTCGGGCGTGGTGCGGATCCTCAAGGACCTGGACCGGGACATCGCCGGCCGGCACGTCCTGATCGTCGAGGACATCATCGACTCGGGGCTGACCCTGTCCTGGCTGCTGAAGAACCTCGAGTCGCGCGGGCCGGCGTCGCTGGAGGTCGTGACGCTGCTCCGCAAGCCCGACGCGGTGAGGGTCGAGGTCCCGGTGAAGTACGTGGGCTTCGACATCCCGAACGAGTTCGTCGTCGGCTACGGCCTGGACTACGCCGAGCGCTACCGCGACCTGCCGTTCATCGGGACCCTCGAGCCCGCCGTCTACACCTGATCGTCAGGCGCCGGCCGGCGGACCGGCGGGCGGGGCGATGTCCTGCAGCGGAATCCCGGGCGGGGTGGCGGTGAACGGCTCCGTGCCCCTGACCAGCTTCAGCGTCCCGAGCTCGCCGTGGGCGTTGGCGTAGGCGAGCTCGCGGGAGAGGTCCGAGACGCCGTTGCTCACCGGCAGCGGCGCGAGGTTCAGCGTGGACAGCAGGCCGACGGCCTGGCCCGAGTCGTTCAGGAACGCGCTGCCCGAGTCCCCGGGGACGCCGGGGGAGATCGTGTAGACCTCGTGGCCCCAGCCGCCGCCGACGTCGCCCGCGCTGACGCCCGCCTTGGGGCTCAGCGCCGCGACGCCCTGGCGGAGCGGGGAGTTGCCGTAGGAGTAGGTCAGCGCCCCGGCCGGCAGGCCCGCGTCGGAGAGGCCGGTGGGGCCGCCGAAGAACGGGACCGACGGGTTGAGGTGCGCGACGGCGTCCCGGTCGAGCTCGACGAGCCCGAGGTCGTTGTAGGCGCAGGTGTTCGGGTCCGCTTCGCCGCGCTGCTGCATCGTCACCCAGGAGCTGTAGACGAGCGTGCCGCTGGTCGTGTAGCCGCGGTCGCCCTGGACCGTCACCGCGGTGCCGACCGGCATCGTCGAGGAGTCGCAGCCGTTGGTCTCCGTGGCCTGCCCGGTGCCGGCGCAGTGCGCGGCCTGACCGATGAACGTGCGGTCCCCGCTGGTGAAGACGAAGTTGCTGGTGCAGGCGCCGCCGCCGGTGGTGACGGTCTGGACGCCCGGGTGCAGCTCGGCCGAACCGGCCGGCGCCCAGCCGGGAGCCGGCGCGGCGGCGGGGAGCTGGATCGTGGGCTGGGCGGTCGCGGTCGAGGGGAGGACGAACGCCACCGCCGTGACGACGCCGACCGCCACCGCCGCGGCTCCGAGGCCTCTGACGCGCATTCCCCGACCCGACCCGACCATGGCGCTACTCCCCCGCTGACACAGACATGACGGACGAGGCACCGTCCCTGCGCCGGGCCTCGTCGTCCGTCCAACGAGCGCCTGCCCCCGGGGATACCCCACCAACCCGGTGGACGTCCGGCGAGGATCCGGGTTCACCCCGCCGTCCTATCGTGACCCATCCGTGACGTAGGCCTCCTTGGGCCGGCTGCCGCCCGGGAACCCGGCCCCCGCGCGGCTCGTTGTCCGAACACGATCCACCAACCGGGTCCGCCTCGTCGCACGCGTTGACGCGGGTTCGTCCCTCGGCCGCTATCCTGGCGGATCAGGGCCGCTCCGCCCGTCGCCGGGCGATCATGGTCCTTCGTGATCAGCGGGGGTACGGACCCGGAGAACCACACTCGGGAAGGTGAAGGCCGCAAGGGCCGAAGCTGCATGGACCGCAAGCGCCTGCTCCGCAACCCCGTGATCTGGATCCTCGTCGTGATCCTGGTCTACTTCGCGTTCAGCACGTTGTTCGACGACACCCGCGGCTACACGCAGGTGCCGACCTCCACCGCGCTGACGCAGATCGACACCGGCAACGTCAAGGACGCGACGGTCGAGGACAAGGAGCAGCGGCTCCGCCTCACGCTGAACAACCCGGTCGACGGCAGCACGCAGCTGATCACCCAGTACCCGGCGCAGTCCGCCGGTGCGGTGTTCACGAAGCTGCAGGACGCGCCGAACAACCCCAGCTTCAACACCGTGGTGCGCCAGGACTCGTTCCTGACCACGATGCTGATCTACCTGATCCCGCTCGGCCTGGTGCTCCTCGTCCTGTTCTGGATGATGAACAACGCCCAGGGTGGCGGCTCGCGGGTGATGAGCTTCGGCAAGTCGAAGGCGAAGCAGCTCAACAAGGACATGCCGAAGACCACCTTCGGCGACGTCGCGGGGGCCGACGAGGCCGTCGAGGAGCTCTACGAGATCAAGGACTTCCTGCAGAACCCGGGCCGTTACCAGGCCCTGGGCGCGAAGATCCCCAAGGGCGTGCTGCTCTACGGCCCGCCCGGAACCGGCAAGACGCTGCTGGCGCGCGCGGTCGCGGGCGAGGCGGGCGTGCCCTTCTACACGATCTCGGGTTCGGACTTCGTCGAGATGTTCGTCGGCGTCGGTGCCTCCCGCGTGCGGGACCTGTTCGAGCAGGCCAAGCAGAATTCACCGTGCATCATCTTCGTGGACGAGATCGACGCGGTCGGCCGCCAGCGCGGCGCCGGCCTCGGCGGCGGGCACGACGAGCGCGAGCAGACGCTGAACCAGCTCCTCGTCGAGATGGACGGGTTCGACGCGCGCGGCGGCATCATCCTCATCGCCGCCACGAACCGGCCGGACATCCTGGACCCGGCGCTGCTGCGCCCGGGCCGCTTCGACCGGCAGATCCCCGTCGGCGCCCCGGACCTCGCGGGCCGGCAGGCGATCCTCGCCGTGCACTCGAAGGGCAAGCCCTTCGCGAACGACGTGGACTTCCTGAGCCTGGCCAAGCGCACGGTCGGCATGTCCGGCGCGGACCTGGCCAACGTCATCAACGAGGCCGCCCTGCTCACCGCACGGGAGAACGGCACGCTGATCAACGGCGCCGCGCTCGAGGAGTCCGTGGACCGCGTGGTCGGCGGCCCGCGACGCAAGGGCAAGATCATCTCCGAGCAGGAGAAGAAGATCACCGCCTACCACGAGGGCGGGCACGCGCTGGCCGCGTGGGCGATGCCGGACCTGGAGCCGGTCTACAAGCTCACGATCCTGCCGCGCGGCCGCACCGGCGGGCACGCGCTCGTCGTCCCCGAGGACGACAAGGGCCTGATGACGCGTTCGGAGATGATCGGCCGTCTCGTGTTCGCCATGGGCGGGCGCAGTGCCGAGGAGCTGGTCTTCCACGAGCCCACGACCGGCGCGTCCAGCGACATCGACCAGGCCACCAAGATCGCCCGGGCGATGGTCACGGAGTACGGCATGAGCGCCCGTCTCGGCGCCGTCCGCTACGGCCGCGAGCAGGGCGACCCGTTCCTCGGCCGCTCGATGGGCAACCAGGCGGACTACTCGCTCGAGGTCGCCCACGAGATCGACGAGGAGGTGCGCAAGCTCATCGAGGCCGCGCACACCGAGGCGTGGGAGATCCTGAACACCTACCGGGACGTGCTCGACGACCTGGTGTTCGAGCTCCTGCAGAAGGAGACGCTCAACCGCAAGGACCTCGAGCGCATCTTCGACCGGGTGGAGAAGCGGCCGCGGATCACCGCGTTCAACGACTTCGGCGAGCGCACGCCGTCGGACAAGCCGCCGATCAAGACCCCGGCCGAGCGCGCCCGCGAGAACGGCGAGCCGTGGCCGCCGCAGATCGAGCCCGAGCGCGAGCCGGCACCCGTCGGGTCGTACCCGGGCGGCGGCAACGGCGTCCCGACGCCGGGTCCGAACGGTGGCCCGGGGCCGCTGCCGCCCAACGGCGGATACCCGGGTGGTTTCCCGAGCGCGGGCTACGGCCAGCCGGCCCCGGCGGTCAACGGCGGATACGGGAACGGCCACGGCAACGGCGCGGACGTCGCCCGGCAGGGCGGTCCGGTCGGCAACGGGGGCTACCAGGCCCACCAGCCGCCCTACGCGGTACCGCCGAACTACGGTGCTCCCGCGGACTGGCGCCCGGCCACCACGCCGGCGGGCCAGGCCTGGCCGCCGCCGAACTGGACGCCCCCGCAGGACGGCGCCCAGGCGCCCTACCCGCAGCAGGCCGGGCCGCAGGAGCAGGTGCCGCCCCCGTACCCGGCGGCCCAGAACCCGACCGCCCAGAACCCGAATGCCCAGAACCCGGCGGCGCCGCAGCAGGAACAGCGCACGGAGGCCGCGCCGCAGCTCCCCGCGGACGGCGACGTCCCGCCCGCCGGTGGAACGCCCGACGACAGGGGCAGGAACTGAGTACCGAACTGACCACGCCAGCCGAGCTCGACCCGGCGATGCTGGAGGCCCGGCGCGGCGTGGACCACGCCCGCGCCGCGGCCGCGATCCGGGAGCTGCTCATCGCGGTCGGGGAGGACCCGGACCGCGAGGGCCTGCGGGACACCCCGGCCCGGGTCGCCCGGGCCTACGAGGAGATGTTCGCGGGTCTCTACGTGGAGCCGGACGCCCCGCTCGAGCGCACCTTCGACGAGGGCCACGGCGAGCTCGTGCTCGTCAAGGACATCCCGTTGTTCAGCACGTGCGAGCACCACCTCGTGCCGTTCCACGGCTTCGCGCACGTCGGGTACATCCCGTCGGTCGAGGGGCGGGTCACCGGCCTGTCCAAGATCGCCCGGGTCGTCGACCTGTACTCGAAGCGCCCGCAGGTGCAGGAGCGGCTGACCGGCCAGGTCGCGGACGCGATCGTCCGCAAGCTGGACCCGCGCGGCGTCATCGTCGTGATCGACGCCGAGCACCTCTGCATGGCCATGCGCGGGGTGCGCAAGCCCGGCGCGCGCACCACCACCTCGGCGGTCCGAGGGATGTTCAAGACCTCGCCGACGTCGCGTGCGGAGGCGTTGTCGCTGATCCGGGGCGGCTGATGGCGGCCGGTGGTCTCGCGCTCCCGAACCTGGGCCGGTGCGCCGTCATGGGCATCCTCAACGTGACGCCGGACTCGTTCTCCGACGGCGGCCGCTACGTGGACCGCGGGCACGCCGTCGCGCACGGCGTCGCGATGCGGGACGCCGGCGCCGATCTCGTCGACGTCGGCGGGGAGTCCACGCGCCCCGGCGCGGCGCGGGTGGATGCGGACACCGAGCGCGCGCGCGTCGTCCCGGTGATCCGGGACCTCGTCGCCGAGGGCGTCCGGGTCAGCGTGGACACCACCCGGGCCACCGTCGCCGAGGCCGCGGTCGAGGCCGGTGCCGTGCTCGTCAACGACGTGTCCGGCGGCCTGGCCGACCCGCACATGGCGGCGGCGGTCGCGTCGCTGCGGGTGCCGTGGATCCTCATGCACTGGCGCGGGCACAGCAACCGGATGAACGAGCTCGCGAGCTACGAGGACGTCATCGGCGAGGTGCGGCAGGAGCTGGTCGCGCGGGTCGACGCCGCGGTGATGGCGGGCGTCGATCCCGGCCGGCTCGTGCTGGACCCGGGCCTCGGGTTCGCGAAGACGGCGGCGCACAACTGGGCGTTGCTGCGCCGGCTGGACGTGCTCGTCGCGCTGGGCTTCCCGGTGCTGGTCGGCGCCTCCCGGAAGCGGTTCCTCGGCCAGCTCCTCGCGGACTCCACGGGCGCGGTACGTCCGCCGTCGGGCCGGGACTGCGCGACGGCGGCGGTCAGCGCACTCGCCGCCGACGCGGGCGCCTGGGGCGTCCGGGTGCACGACGTCGAGACGACGATGGACGCGGTCGCGGTGGCCACGGCGTTCCGGCTGGGCGCCTCCCGGGCCCGCACCGGCCCGTGGCCGGGCGACACGCCCCCGGCGTGACCCTCGACGTGATCACGGAGGAGGACCCGATGACGGACCGGATCGAGCTGCGCGGGCTCAAGGTCCGCGGCCACCACGGCGTGTTCGACCACGAGCGCCGGGACGGCCAGGACTTCGTCGTGGACGTCGTCGTGTGGATGGACCTGGAGGAGGCCGCCGCCACGGACGACCTCGCGCAGACCCTGCACTACGGGGAGCTGGCCGAGCGGGCCGCCGCGATCGTGGCGGGCGAGCCCCGGAACCTGATCGAGACGGTGTCCGCGGAGATCGCCGAGGACGTCATGAAGGACGCGCGGGTGCACGCCGTCGAGGTGACGCTGCACAAGCCGTCCGCCCCGATCCCGCTGGACTTCGCGGACGTCGCCGTGGTGGCCCGCCGCTCCCGCCGCAACGGCGCCCGCGGCGGCGAGCCCAGGGTGATCCCCGCATGACCCCGGCTGCGTTCCCCGGCGCGGGGACCCCGCGATGAGTCGGGCCGTGCTGTCCCTCGGCTCCAACCTCGGGGACCGCCTCGCCCACCTCCGCAGCGTGGTCGACGACCTCCGGGAGGTCCTCGTCGCGGTCTCCCCGGTGTACGAGACCGAGCCCTGGGGCGGCGTCGAGCAGGCGGACTTCCTCAACGCGGTCCTGATCGCGGACGACCCCGCCCTCGACGAGTGGGGCTGGCTCCGCCGCGGCCAGTCGCTGGAGAACGCCGCCGGGCGCGTCCGCGAGGTGCGCTGGGGCCCGCGGACCCTGGACGTCGACGTCGTGAGCGTCGACGGGCCGGACGGTCCGGTGTTCAGCGCGGCCCCCGAGCTCCTGCTCCCGCACCCGGGCACCGCGGACCGCGCGACCGTGCTCGTCCCCTGGCTGGACGTCGAGCCGGACGCGATGCTCCCGGGCCGCGGCGCGGTCCGTGCCCTGCTGGGGGCGCTGCCGGACGCGGACGCCGAGGCCGTGCGGCGCCGGGACGACCTGGTGCTGGCGCCGTGAGGCCCACCCGTCCGCGTGATCTCCTCGTCGCCGGGCTCGGTGCGGCGGTCGTCGCGCTCCTGCTGGTCCGGCTGACCTACGGCGCGCTGCCCGCGTTCCCGCTGCCCGCGGGCGTCACGCTCGGGGTGCTGGGCGTCGCCGAGGCCGTGGCCGGGAACGTGCTGCGCGGGCGGATCCGGCGCAGCCCCGGCAGCCGGCCGCTCGAACCGCTGGTCGCGGCCCGGGCGGTGATCGTCGCGCAGGCGTCGGCCATGGGCGGGGCGCTCGTCGCCGGGCTGTGGACGGGGTTGCTGGTGTACGTCCTGCCCCGCAGCGGGAGCGTCACCGCGGCGGCCTCGGACGCGGCGTCGGCGGCCGTCGGGCTGGTGTGCGCGCTGGGCCTCGTCGCCGGGGCGTTGTGGCTCGAGCGGTGCTGCCGGGCGCCGGACGACCGCGACCGGGACCGGGACAGGGACGACCGGAACGCCGACGTCCGCGACCGCGACGACCGCGACCACGGGGACCCCGGCCGCTACTGACGGCTCCGCCGCGGACTTCCCACCCGCTCGTGCCCGGCGCCGGGCGGGTGGCCTCCCCCACCCGTAGGCTCCCGGGACATGGCTCATCCCCTTCCGAGGCATGCCCATGTGGCGCGGCGCCGCGGCGTGCTCGCCCCGGTCGTGGGGCTGGTGCTGCTCGGTATCTGCGGGCTCGTGGTGCTCGGCATCGTCGGGAAGCTCCGTCGGCTCCGGCGGCGTGATCGTCGGCGCACTGTGTGCGCTGCTGCCCGTCGGGCCCGTCGTCGCCACCTTCCTCTGGGTGGACCGCTGGGAGCCCGAGCCGCCGCGGATGCTGCTCTACGCCTTCCTGTGGGGCGCGTGCTTCGCCGCCCTGTCCGCGCTGCTCATCAACTCCAGCGCCGCGCTGGCGGCGGACCAGCTGCTCGGCCGCGGCAGCGGGGACGTCCTCGGCGCCGTCGTGATCGCCCCGTTCGTGGAGGAGGCCGTGAAGGGCCTGTTCCTCGTCGGGCTGCTGATCTGGCGCCGCCGGGAGTTCGACGGCGTGGTCGACGGCATCGTCTACGCGGGACTGACCGCCGCGGGCTTCGCCTTCACGGAGAACATCCTCTACATCGGCCGCGCCTTCGCCGAGGGGGGCATCGAGGCGCAGGGCGGCGGCGTGCTGGCGGTCGTCCTGCTGCGCGGGGTGTTCTCGCCGTTCGCGCATCCGCTCTTCACCGTCATGACGGGAATCGGCGCGGGCATCGCCGCCTCGAACCGCGCGCCGGTCGTCCGGGTGCTGGCCGTCCTGGCCGGTTACCTGGTCGCAGTGGTCCTGCACTCGATGTGGAACGGCGCGGCCACGCTGTTCGGCGGCGGGGTGTTCCTCGGCGTCTACGCGTTCGTGATGCTGCCGCTGTTCGTCGCGATGATCGTGGTGATCGTCTGGCAGCGACGACGGGAGGCCCGCACCGTCGCGGACCAGCTGCCGGGCTTCGCCGAGGCCGGCTGGATCGCCTGGAGCGAGGTCCCGCTGCTCGGCAACCTGGCGCGTCGCCGCGGCTGGCGGGCCGCCGTGCGCAGGCGGGCGGGATCGCGCGCCGCCAAGGCCGTCGCGGACTACCAGGCCGCGGTCACCGAGCTCGCGTTCCTGCGCAGCAGGATCTCCCGTGGCGCGGCCCGGGACGACGCCCACCGGCGGCACGACGAGATGCTGCACACCCTCGAGGCCGCCCGGGCCCGGGCGGTCGGGATGCCCGAGGCCCTCACCGCGACCTGGGGGAGCCGGCCGCCTCCGCCCGGCTGGCAGCCGCCCGCACCGGGGCCGGTGCCGGGAGCGCCGTTCCGGGGCCCGCAGGGGTACGGGCAGCTCGGGTACGCGCCGCAACCGGGGTACGGGCCGCCGCCGGGTCAGGCACCGGGCCACCGGCAGCCGGGGCCACCGCCGGGCTACGGGCAGGGACAGCAGGGGCCGCCGCCCGGCTGGGGCCCGCCGCGCTGAGCTCCCGGGCTGCGCCGGGGACGATCTCGCGCCCGCGTGACGGGTGAACCCCGTCACGAGCGTGCTACCTGATCGTCCCCCGCGTCTACCCTGACGTCGCGTCGCCAACAGTCGTCGTCGACAGCTCGTCCGGTACCCGAAGCGCGGACTGGAACGAGAAGGAGCGTCATGAGTGCAGGCCGTCCTGCGCGGCTCGCCGTCGGAGTGGTCTCCGCCGGCCGGGTCGGTGCAGCTCTCGGTGCCGTGTTGAGCGGTGTCGGCCACCAGGTCGTCGCCATCTCAGGCGTCTCCCGGGCGTCCGTCCACCGCGCCGAGACGATGCTCCCGGGCGTCCCGCTGCTGCCGCCCGACGAGGTGGTCCAGCGCGCGGACCTCGCGGTGCTCGCCGTCCCGGACGACGTCCTTCCCGGCCTGGTCCGCGGCCTCGCGAACGCCGGCTGCTTCCGCCCCGGCCAGATCGTCGTCCACACCTCCGGCGCCCACGGCATCTCGGTCCTGGACCCGGCCGTCGAGCACGACGTGCTGCCGATCGCCCTGCACCCGGTGATGACGTTCACCGGCCGCGAGGAGGACGTCCAGCGGCTCCTCGCGTGCAGCGTCGGCGTCACCGCCCGGGAGGACGACGAGGCGGCGTGGAGCGTGGGCGAGGCGCTCGTCGTCGAGATCGGGGCCGAGCCCGTGCGGATCGCCGAGGCCGTTCGCCCGCTCTACCACGCGGCCCTCGCGCACGGCGCGAACCACCTGGTCACGCTCGTGCGGGACGCGGTCGAGCTGCTGGAGGACGCCGGGATCCGGCCCGCCGAGCGGCTGCTCGGCCCGCTGCTCTCCGCGGCCCTGGACAACGCCCTGCGCCACGGCGACCGCGCCCTGACCGGCCCGGTCGCGCGCGGCGACGCCGGGACCGTGCGGAAGCACCTGCGCGAGCTCGACGCCGTCGATCCCGAGCTGGCGGACACCTACCGCACCCTGGCCCGCCGGACCGCGTACCGCGCCGGCGCGGCCGGCCTGCTGCCCGACCACGCGGCCGACGAGGTCCGCGCGACCCTGGAGGAACACCGGTGACCGCACCTGCTGCGTACAGAAGGGCCGGCTCCGCCGGTGGCACCCGGGGCGGCTACGCCGCCGGAGAGCTGACCGTGCACTCCGAGCCGTCGACGCTGGCGCCCGTCACCCGCGCCCTGCGGAACGCCGGTCGCAAGGTCGTGCTCGTCCCCACGATGGGCGCGCTGCACGAGGGTCACCGCGAGCTGATCCGGCACGCGCGGAAGGTCCCGGGCAACGTCGTGCCCGTCGTGAGCATCTTCGTGAACCCGCTGCAGTTCGGGCCGAACGAGGACCTCGCGAAGTACCCGCGGCCGCTCGAGGCGGACCTCGAGGCCTGCCGCGAGGAGGGGGCCGAGCTGGTGTTCACCCCCGGCGTCGAGCACATGTACCCGCCGGGCTCGGACACGCGCATCGCGGCCGGCCCGCTGGGCGGCGAGCTCGACGGCGCTTTCCGGCCCGGGCACTTCGACGGGATGCTGACCGTCGTCGCGAAGCTGTTCCACATCGTCGGCCCGGACGTCGCGCTGTTCGGGGAGAAGGACTTCCAGCAGCTCGTCCTGGTCAAGAAGATGGTGCGGGACATGGACTTCCCGCTCTCCGTCGTCGGTGTCCCGACGGTCCGCGAGCCCGACGGGCTCGCCCGGTCCTCGCGCAACGCCTACCTGTCCGCGGACGAGCGCCCCCGCGCTGCCACGCTCTCCCGCGCGCTGCGCGAGGGGGCCTCGGTCTCCGCCCACGGCCCCGGCGCGGTCCTCGAACGGGCCCACGCGGTGCTGGCCGAGGAGCCGGCGCTGCAGGTCGAGTACCTGGAGCTGCGCGACGGCGACCTGGGGCCGGACCCGGTCTCGGGGCGCGCCCGGCTGCTCGTCGCCGCCCGCCTCGGCGCCACCCGCCTGATCGACAACATCTCCGTCCAGCTCTAGGAGCCCCCGTGCTGCGCACCATGATGACCTCCAAGATCCACCGTGCCACGGTGACCCAGGCCGACCTGCACTACGTCGGCTCGGTGACGGTGGACCAGGACCTGATGGAGGCCGCGGACCTGCTCGAGGGGGAGCGGGTCGCGATCGTCGACATCACCAACGGGGCCCGGCTGGAGACCTACGTGATCCCCGGTGAGCGGGGGAGCGGGGTGATCGGGATCAACGGGGCCGCCGCGCACCTGGTGCACCCCGGCGACCTGGTCATCCTGATCGCCTACGGCCAGCTCGACGAGGCCGAGCTGCTCACCTACTCGCCGCACGTCGTGTTCGTCGACGAGCACAACCGCGTCGTCGAGCTCGGGAACGACCCCGCGCACGCCCCCGAGGGCTCGGGGCTGCTGTCCGGAGCGGTCAGCGCGATCTGACGTGCTCCTCTGCATCGACATCGGCAACACACAGATCGCCCTCGGCGTCTACCCGGACGCCGAGGACGGGGTGCGGCCCGAGCTCGTCCGGGACTGGCGGCTGCGCACGGACCCCCGGATGACGGCGGACGAGCTCGAGGTCGCCGTCCGGTCGATGATCGGCGAGTACGACGGGCAGGTCACCGGGGTCGCGGCGCTGTCGACGGTGCCGATGCTGCTGCGCGAGCTCCGCGTGATGCTGGAGCGGCGCGGCACCCGGATGCCGACGGTCGTGGTCGGGCCGGGGGTCAAGACCGGTGTCCCGCTGCTCGTCGACAACCCGCGGGAGGTCGGCGCGGACCGCGTCGTCAACACCCTCGCCGCGCACGCCCGCCACGACACGGCCTGCGTCGTCGTGGACTTCGGCACCTCCACCAACATCGACGTGGTGTCCGCGCGCGGGGAGTTCCTGGGTGGCGCGCTGGCGCCGGGCATCGAGATCTCCATGGACGCCCTGGCCCATCGCGCCGCCGCCCTGCGCACGGTGGAGTTCCTGCCGCCGCGCTCGGTGATCGGCAAGAACACCGTGGAGTGCCTGCAGTCCGGGGTGCTCTACGGCTTCGCCGGCCAGGTCGACGGCCTGGTGCACCGCATCGAGGCCGAGCTCGGCCCCGAGGCCGGACCGGTCACCGTGCTGGGCACCGGCGGCCTGGCGCCGCTGATGGTGGGGGTCTCGGAGACGATCACCGAGTACGTCCCGGACCTGACGCTCGAGGGACTACGGCTGACCTACCTGCGCAACGTCCGCAGCACCCTCGTGGCCGGCGGCAACGTGAGACCTCCGACGGCCTCGGGGCGCGCCGGGCAGTAGCCCGGCGCCCGGGCCGCGGGGCGACTCAGGGCGGCGGCCCGTGCATGCCGGGGTCCTCGGGGTCGGGCTGCCGCGGGTCCCGCGGTTCGCCCTCGCCGGCATCGCGCCCGTCCCCGGAACCGGCCTCCGGCTCCCGGTCGGGCGCCCCGTGCATCCCGGGGTCCTCGGGTTCCTGGTCGTCCTGCTGGCCCTCGCCACCCGCGGAAGTCACCCGCGCACCGTAACCGGAGCACCGGCCGCCCGCCGGGCGTCGCCGCGTCGCGGCTACGCTGCTCCAGCGTGAATGACGGTTCCGTGAACACGCCCCCCTCCGCCGACGACGATCTGCCCGAGCAGCTGCGGATCCGTCGGGAGAAGCGTGCGGAACTGCTGGAGAGGGGCAAGGACCCGTATCCGGTCGAGGTCCCGCGCACGGACACCCTCGCGGAGATCCGCGCCGCGTTCCCGGACCTCGAGCCGGACACGCAGACCGGACGCCGGGTGCGCGTCGCCGGGCGGGTCATGTTCGTCCGCAACACCGGCAAGCTCTGCTTCGCCACCCTCCGCGAGGGCGACGGGACCGAGCTGCAGGCGATGCTGAGCCTGGCGAACGTCGGCGAGGAGCCCCTCGCCGAGTGGAAGGCGATGGTGGACCTCGGGGACCACGTGCTGGTGGACGGCGAGGTGATCACCTCCCGGCGCGGTGAGCTGTCGGTGATGGCGGACTCGTGGTCCATGGTGGCGAAGTCCGTCCGGCCGCTCCCGGTGGCCCACCGCGAGCTGTCCGAGGAGACGCGCGTCCGCCAGCGCTACGTGGACCTCATCATGCGCCCGGAGGCGCGAGACATGGTGCGCGCCCGCTCCGCCGTGCTCCGGACGCTGCGCGAGCAGCTCACGGCCCGGGACTTCGTCGAGGTCGAGACGCCGATGCTGCAGCTGCTGCACGGCGGCGCGACCGCGCGCCCGTTCGTGACGCACGCGAACTCCCTCGACACCGACCTCTATCTGCGCATCGCCCCGGAGTTGTTCCTGAAGCGAGCGGTCGTGGGCGGGATCGAGCGGGTCTTCGAGCTCAACCGCGTGTTCCGCAACGAGGGGATCGACTCCACGCATTCGCCGGAGTTCGCGATGCTGGAGGCCTATCAGGCCTACTCCACCTACGACGATATGGCCGTTCTGACGCGGCAGCTCGTGCAGGAAAGTGCACGCGCCGTGTTCGGTTCCACGGTCGTCCGTCACGCGGACGGGTCGGAGCACGATCTCGGGGGTGAGTGGCGTTCGGTCACGCTTCACGAATCGGTGGCGAACGCGGTGGGCAGCGAGGTCACCCCGGACACCGGTACGGAAGAGCTGCGAAAGATCGCCGCTGAACACGACGTCGCGCTCAAGGAATCGTGGACGGCCGGCCAGATCGTCCTGGAACTCTTCGAGAAGCTCGTCGAGCACACGCTGATCGAGCCGACGTTCGTGCGGGACTATCCGGTCGAGGTCCGCCCGCTCACCCGCCGGCACCGCGACGACCCGCGGCTGGCCGAGGCCTGGGACCTGATCGTCTTCGGGCACGAGCTGGGCACGGCGTACTCCGAGCTGGTGGACCCGGTGGAGCAGCGCAGCAGGTTGCACGCCCAGTCCCTGCTCGCGGCCAAGGGCGATCCCGAGGCGATGCAGCTCGATGAGGACTTCCTCCGTGCGATGGAGTACGGAATGCCGCCGACAGGCGGTATGGGAATGGGCGTGGACCGGCTCCTGATGACCCTGACGGGGCTGGGTATCCGGGACACCATCCTGTTCCCGCTGGTCCGCGCCGAGTCCTGACCCGTTCCGTTCCGGGCGGCCGCACCCCCGGCGCAAAGCTCCTTAACACACGAATCGCCGACGTCTCCACCCGGTCGTGTGGGGGCGCCTCGACAACGGCGCCGGATTGGAGATATATTCAATTCGACGGCGTTGCCGTGCACAATTTCGTTCGTGTGCATCTGTTGAACCAAATGATGTGGAGGGCTGCGGCGGTGGCGCAGATCCGTGAGATTAGATTGATCGACGACCTCGACGGGGAGGTTGCAGCCGAGACGGTCGAGTTCGGTATCGACGGCAAGAACTACGAGATCGACCTGTCGTCGACGAACGCCGACAGACTGCGGGACGCGCTGGCGAACTACGTGGGTGCCGCGCGCAAGGCGGCCGTCAGCCGCCGCAGAGCGACGGCGACGGGCAACGGCTCGGCCCCGGCGCGCAGGCCGGCGATCGACCGTGAGCAGAACCAGGCGATCCGGGACTGGGCCCGCAAGCGCGGGATGAAGGTGTCGGACCGGGGCCGGATCCCGGCCGAGGTCCTCGAGGCCTATCACCAGGAGAACTGACCTCCTGTCCCGCGTTCGAGGGGGCCGTCCGGATCACGCCCGGGCGGCCCCCTCGTGTCGCCACGAGGTTAGGGTGGCCTCATCGATCGAGTTCGTCGTCGTGGCGCGCCGTCCGCGTCCGCCCGTTCGCCTCGGAGGTTCGCAGTGGCACGTCGGATGACCACCCTGCAGGTGCGGCGCACCGAACGGCTGACGCCGCACATGATCCGCGTGATCGCGGGCGGCGACGAGCTCGCCGCCTTCCCGGACACCGAGCACACGGACCGCTACGTGAAGATTCTGTTTCCGGCTCCGGGTGTGAGTTACGCGGCACCGTTCGACATCGAGGCCATCCGCAGGGACCACCCGCGCGCCGAGTGGCCGCTCACCCGGACCTACACGGTCCGCGCGCTGGACCACGCCGCCGGCGAGCTCACCATCGACTTCGTGCATCACGGGGACACCGGCGTGGCCGGTCCCTGGGCCGCCGCGGCGAAGCCGGGGGACACCCTGCGGCTGCTCGGCCCGGGTGGTGCCTACGCCCCGGACGCCGCGGCCGGCTGGCACCTCCTGGTCGGTGACGAGGCGGCGCTGCCCGCCATCGCCGCGGCCCTGCAGAAGATCCCGGACGGGGCCACCGCACGGGTGCTCGTGCAGGTCGGGAACGCCGACGACCAGCAGGAGCTTCCCGGCGGGCCCGGACGTCCGGGTCACCTGGCTGCACCGCGACACCACCGCCGCCGGCGGGGCGGGGCAGCTGCTCGCCGCCGTCCGCGCGCTCGAGTTCCCGCCCGGCCGCGTGCACGCGTTCGTGCACGGCGAGGCGGGTGAGGTCCGCGAGGTGCGCCGGCACCTGCTCGGCGAGCGGGGCGTCGACCGGGACGCGCTGTCCGTCTCCGGGTACTGGCGCAGGGGACGGGACGAGGACGGCTTCCGGGCGGACAAGGCCGCCGAGCGGCAGCGCGAACAGACCGCCGCGGCGAGCTGATCAGGCGGGACGTCCGCGTTCCGGGGAATGAGACCGGATGTCACCACGTTGTGTCCGTGTGAACGCCTAGGGTGCGCGTAGAGGCGCCCGACGGGCGGTAGCCGATACAGTGGTAGGTGCTGGTATCGACGTCCGTGGCGCATTGCGCGCCTCATGTGTGGGCGTAGCAGGCAAGGAGTGCACATGTTCGAAAGGTTCACCGACCGAGCAAGGCGTGTTGTCGTCCTGGCCCAAGAAGAGGCCCGGATGCTCAACCACAACTACATCGGCACCGAGCACATCCTCCTTGGCCTGATCCATGAGGGCGAGGGTGTGGCCGCCAAGGCGCTCGAGTCGCTCGGGATCGCTCTGGAGGGCGTGAGGCAGCAGGTCGAGGAGATCATCGGCCAGGGCCAGCAGGCTCCCTCGGGTCACATCCCGTTCACGCCGCGCGCCAAGAAGGTGCTCGAGCTGTCCCTGCGCGAGGCGCTGCAGCTGGGACACAACTACATCGGCACCGAGCACATCCTGCTCGGCCTGATCCGCGAGGGCGAGGGTGTCGCGGCGCAGGTGCTGGTCAAGCTCGGCGCGGATCTCAACCGCGTGCGCCAGCAGGTCCTGCAGCTGCTCTCCGGCTACCAGGGCAAGGAGCCGGCCGAGGCCAGCTCCGGCCGTGGCGAGGGCACCCCGTCCTCCTCGCTCGTTCTCGACCAGTTCGGCCGCAACCTGACCCAGCAGGCCCGCGAGGGCAAGCTGGACCCGGTCATCGGCCGCGAGAAGGAGATCGAGCGCGTGATGCAGGTCCTCTCGCGGAGGACCAAGAACAACCCCGTCCTGATCGGCGAGCCGGGCGTCGGCAAGACCGCCGTCGTCGAGGGGCTGGCCCAGGACATCGTCAAGGGCGAGGTCCCGGAGACGCTGAAGGACAAGCAGCTCTACACCCTCGACCTGGGCTCCCTGGTTGCGGGCTCCCGCTACCGCGGTGACTTCGAAGAGCGCCTGAAGAAGGTGCTCAAGGAGATCCGCACCCGCGGGGACATCATCCTGTTCATCGACGAGATCCACACCCTGGTGGGTGCGGGTGCCGCCGAGGGCGCGATCGACGCCGCGAGCATCCTCAAGCCGATGCTGGCCCGTGGCGAGCTGCAGACCATCGGTGCCACCACGCTCGACGAGTACCGCAAGTACGTCGAGAAGGACCCCGCGCTGGAGCGCCGCTTCCAGCCGATCCAGGTGGGCGAGCCGAGCGTCACGCACACCATCGAGATCCTCAAGGGCCTGCGGGACCGCTACGAGGCGCACCACCGGGTCACCATCACGGACAACGCGCTCGTCGCGGCGTCCACGCTGGCGGACCGCTACATCTCCGACCGGTTCCTCCCGGACAAGGCGATCGACCTGATCGACGAGGCCGGTGCCCGGATGCGGATCCGCCGGATGACCGCGCCGCCGGACCTGCGCGAGTTCGACGAGAAGATCGCGAACGTGCGCCGGGACAAGGAGTCCGCGATCGACGCGCAGGACTTCGAGCGCGCCGCTCACCTGCGGGACTCCGAGAAGCAGCTGCTGGCCCAGAAGGGCGAGCGGGAGAAGCAGTGGAAGTCCGGTGACCTGGACGTCGTGGCCGAGGTCGACGACGAGCAGATCGCCGAGGTCCTGGCGAACTGGACCGGCATCCCCGTCTTCAAGCTGACCGAGGAGGAGACGACTCGGCTGCTCAAGATGGAGGACGAGCTCCACAAGCGGATCATCGGCCAGGAGGAGGCCGTCAAGTCGGTCGCCCAGGCGATCCGCCGGACCCGTGCCGGCCTGAAGGACCCGAAGCGCCCCTCCGGCTCGTTCATCTTCGCCGGCCCGTCCGGTGTCGGTAAGACCGAGCTTCTCGAAGGCGCTGGCGAACTTCCTGTTCGGCGAGGACGACGCGCTCATCCAGATCGACATGGGCGAGTTCCACGACCGCTACACCGCCTCGCGGCTCTTCGGTGCCCCTCCCGGGTACGTGGGCTACGAGGAGGGCGGCCAGCTCACCGAGAAGGTGCGGCGCAAGCCGTTCTCGGTCGTGCTGTTCGACGAGATCGAGAAGGCCCACCAGGAGATCTACAACACGCTCCTGCAGGTCCTCGAGGACGGCCGTCTCACCGACGGCCAGGGTCGCACGGTCGACTTCAAGAACACCGTGCTGATCTTCACCTCGAACCTGGGTACCCAGGACATCTCGAAGGCGGTCGGGCTCGGCTTCGCGCAGAGCAACGACGAGCAGTCGAACTACGAGCGGATGAAGACGAAGGTCAACGACGAGCTGAAGAAGCACTTCAGGCCGGAGTTCCTCAACCGCATCGACGACATCATCGTCTTCCACCAGCTGACCGAGCCGCAGATCATCACGATGGTCGACCTCATGATCGGTCGCGTGGAGAAGCAGCTCGCGAACAAGGACATGGCCATCGAGCTCACGGAGGACGCCAAGCTGCTGCTGGCCCGCCGCGGGTTCGACCCGGTCCTGGGCGCCCGGCCGCTGCGCCGGACGATCCAGCGGGAGATCGAGGACCAGCTGTCGGAGAAGATCCTGTTCGGCGAGATCGAGGCCGGCCAGATCGTCCTCGTCGACGTCGAGGGTCTGGACAAGGACGCCCCCGAGGGCTCCCGGGCCGCGGACGACAAGGCGCGCTTCACCTTCCGTGGTGAGCCCCGCCCGGCCGTCACCGTCCCGGACGCCCCGCCCGCGGAGCTCACCGCCGGCAGCGGCGAGGAGTGATGCGCTAGACCCGCCCCGCGCTTCGGCGCAGGACACCGAACGGCCCGCCCGGACTCACGTCCGGGCGGGCCGTTCGTCTTTCTCCGTTGCCACCGCCCGCGAGCCGCGATCCAGCGCCTGCCGAGTCGGGATCTCCGTCCGCGACGTCCCCCCGAACGGGACGTACGGCGGAGCGGGAGGCCGCGCCGGTCAGGACCGGCGGTGGTGCTCCGGGGGCTCCGGCAGGCTCCGCGTGGGCGGGGGCATCCCTGGTGAGGAGCCGGGATCCTGCTGGGCGTGCGGGGCAGGCCGGGGACCTGGAGCCGGTGGGGACGGCACCACGTGCTGAGGTGGCGGCGGGCCCGCTGTCCCGCGCCTGGGGGGCAGCGGCTGCCGCGGCAGGCTCGGCGCGCTCTGTGGGCCACCGTCCGCTCGTCGGCCGCCGCCCACGGGTGCAGGGGAGGGCGCCGGCGTCCGGCGGCTCTCCGTGGCCCTCGGCACCACCGGGAGCACCGTGGTGTCCGCGACCGCCGCGATCCGGGCCGACGTCGCCGCGGCGAGCGTCCGCGGGCGGAACGAGGCGCCGTCGAGGGTGGTCGTGTCGGCCTTCGGCTTCCGCACCGCTCGCCGCCCACCGGGGATGATCTGGAGCGGACGGTGCGCGGCGAGGTCCTCCACCCAGCCGAAGAGCGGGATCGCGAGCGCGACGAGGACGAAGCTCGTCCCCACCAACGGCCATCCTTCGGACGGCAGGCCGTACCGGTCGTTGAGCCAGGCCGCGCCGTCGATGGCGATGTTGTTGGTGAGGTAGATCGTGATGGCGCGGCTGTTCACCACGGTGATCAGCCGGCCGAGGCCCGGGACCCGGTCCACCCAGCCCATGCGCGGGTTGACGCGCAGGAACAGCAGCACGGCTCCGGCGGACACCAGGGCCTGGGCCAGCGGGATGTCGTTGAGGTCGAGCCCCGAGTCCGGCGACGGGTGGCCCTGGGCCCAGAAGACCCCGGCCGCGACGGCCACGGCGGCGAGCCCCAGCAGGACGACCCGCGGCAGCTGCTTGAGCTTGCCCTCGCGGTGGGCGAAGCCCAGCATCCAGCAGGCGCCGAACGTGAGGAAGTCCAGCAGCCCGGAACCGATGCCCGAGGCGCCCGCGAGGGGGGAGCCGAGCAGCGCGTCGACGGCCACCAGGAGGAGCGGGGTCAGGATCGACGCCACCGGCCAGCGGCGGAACGCCGCGAGCATCGCCGGGGTGAGCAGCACGAACCACAGGTATGCGCGGATGTACCAGAGGACCTCGACCGCGTCGAAGGCCCAGTCACTACCGGGCGGGTCGAGGATCGGGAACACCCAGAACACCAGGTCCCGCCAGGGCACCCCGGCGTTGTCGTTCTCCGCGGCCCAGCCCTGCCAGACCATGATCGGTACGAGGATCAGCCCGAGCAGCCACAGCGGCGGCAGCAGCCGGCGGATCCGGTGCCCGATGACGTCGATCGACGGCATCTTGCGGAACGACTGCACCATCAGCGACCCACCGAGAGCGAACATGACGCCCATCGACGGGAACACGATGGAGAGCCAGCCGAGGCTGAGCGCGTGGTAGACGACCACGCGGATGAGGGCTGCGGCCCGCAGCGAGTCCAGCCAGCGTTCCCGGCCGCCGGACGGCCGCGGGGCCGGCGGCTCCGGGCTCCGCGGCGCGGGAAGCACCGATTCCGGCTTCCGCGGCACCGGCGGCGGTACCGGCGCCCGCCGGGGTGACATCAGGGCGTCGACGGCACCGGTGCGCTGCAGCTTCTGCCATCGCACCCGGACACCGCTGACGGCGCTGATCGTGGACTGGACGAGCACGACGTACATCAGTTGGCGGTAGACGACCTGTTGCACGGGCAGGACCCACAGCGCGTTCTTGGGCTCGCCGTCGACGTGGAACGCGTACAACCCGCTGGCCAGCTGCAGGCCCATCATCAGCGTCCAGAGCAGCAGCGTCGTCGCGGGATCCTCGAAGATCAGCCCGTAGAGCAGGAAGATGTCCACGAGCGGCGCCGTCAGGGGCAGCAGGATCTGGAACAACAGGACGTGCGCCAGACCGACCAGGCCGAACGAGCCGGGCTCACGGATGGACCGGCGGTGCTTCCAGAGCGCCTGCATGGTGCCGTAGCTCCAGCGGTAGCGCTGGCGCCAGAGCTGCCCGGCCGTCGCCGGGGCCTCGGTCCAGGCCAGGGCCCGGTCCTCGAACACGACTCGCCAGCCCGCACGGCCGAGGGCGATCGTCAGATCGGTGTCCTCGGCGAGCGTGTCGTCGGACAGGCCGCCGACCTCGCGGAGCGCCGACTTGCGGAAGGCTCCCGCCGCGCCCGGGATGGTGGTGATCGAGTGGGTGGTGTCCTGCACCCGGCGGTCGATGCCGAACCCGACGACGTACTCGATGTGCTGCAGGCGCCCGATCAGGGTGTCGGTGTTGGCGACCTTGACGTTCCCCGCCACCGCGCCGACCTTCGGGTCCCCGAACGGCTGCGCGAGATGGCGGACGGTGTCCGGCTCGAAGATGGTGTCGCCGTCGATCATGATGACGATGTCGTAGCGGGCGTTGGCGGTGCCGGTGTTCAGGGCGGCGGACTTGCCCGCGTTGAGCTGGCGGACGACGCGCACGCGGGCGAGCCCGAGCGCCTCCACCAGGTCGGCGGTCCCGTCCGTCGAGCCGTCGTCGACCACCACCACCTCGAGCGGATGGTCGTTCGCGAGGATGGACCGGACGGTCGACTCGATGTTCTTCGACTCGTTGTACGCCGGGACGACCACCGTGACCGGTTCGGTCACCGGCGGCCCCCACGCCCAGTTCGGGTCACGCCGACGGCGGGTGTGCCGCCGGGCGGCCAGGATCATCAGCACCAGTCGGATCACGACGAGGGTCGCGACGGCGACGAGGATCCACCGGGCGGCGTCGGTGATCCACAATGCGGTTCCGATGGTGCCCAGCAGGAGACCGCCGAGGATGTCGTCCCGCTGTGACGCCTGCGGCTGCGGCGGGAGGTGGATGGCGCCCGTGGTCGTGGTGAAGGTGTAGCCCCGGGACTGCAGCTGCGGGATGAGCTGGTCGAGCGCGGCCACCGTCTGCGAGCGGTCCCCGCCGGCGTCGTGCATCAGCACGGTGCCGCCCGTCCCGTCCTGCGGGGTCGCGTTGTGGATGATCGCCTGCACCCCGGGCCGCTGCCAGTCCTCGCTGTCCACGTTGGTGAAGATGGTGAGGTAGCCCATCGCGCCGACCTGGCGGACCGTCTCGTAGCTGCGGTCGTCGAGCGCGTCGACGCTCGACGAGTACGGCGGCCGCATCAGGTACGTGCTCGTTCCCGTGGCCCCGGTGATGGCGAGCTGGGTCTCGCTCATCTCGCGCTCGAGGCGCCACTGCGGCACGTCCACGAGGTCCGGGTGGGAGAACGTGTGCACGCCGAGCTCGGAGCCCTGGTCGTGGATGGCCCGGATCAGGTCCGGGTAGCGGCTCGCCATCGACCCGACGACGAAGAACGTGCCGGGCACGTTGTGCTTGCGCAGCACAGCCAGGATCTGCGGGGTCCAGGTCGGGTCCGGCCCGTCGTCGAACGTCAGGACGATCGTCTTGGCCGGTACGCCGGTCGACGTCGCCGGGCTCTGCCGCCCGTCGACGATGGCGCCCCCCTCGAGCACGGACGCGGGGACCGCCTCGGAATCGCCCTGCTCGTGGGCGCCCTTGGCGTCGTTGCCGATCTCGGCCGAGCTGAAGCCGCTCACGAGCAGGACGGTCACGAAGACCACGAAGAGGGAGCCGACGAGCAGCCAGGACGGCGCGGGCCGGCCCGCACGCGGGGAGGAACCAGAACGACGAACCACGAGAGGACCGCATTTCCGACAGGGGGAGCGACGGCCCTCACGGGAGCGGGGTGCCGCCTGTCAGCCGGATCATCGAGGACCTCGGAGGCCGTGTTACGCAGCGTTTCCACGCCCCTGCGCCGATGCTCGGATGTCCTAGTTGAGACGGAATCTCCCGATTTCGCCTCACCTTCTGTCCGGTTTCGGTCACCGATTGCGCGAGTTGGGTACCCCGTATGGCGCAATTTCCGAACGTATCGACGCCTCCGCGCCAACGGCATTGTGACGAATGCCATCCGGCGGGCGGGTCCGCCCGGTTCCGGGGAGCAGTTCGGCACCCCCACCGGCCGATCGGGGTGGTGAAGGGCCGGCAGCGGGTCGGCCGAGGCGCCCGAAGGTGTCCGGTTCACGCGGCTGGGCCCGGGAGGCTGTCGGCGCGCTACCGCTCGATGGCGCGGGCCAGGGCGGCGAGGGTCTCCGCTGCTCCCGCCGGGATGCCGACGCCTCGGCCGTGCCGGACCTCCGGCTCCCGCACGTTGATCCGCACGAGGGCGCCGCTCGCCGCGGAGGCCAGCTCGGCCTGGCGACGGACGGTCGGCACGCCCGTCCCGGCCCCGATCTCGACGACGGCGAGCCGCGCCCCGTCGTTCCGCAGGGACCGGAGCCAGGCGGCCAGGGCGTCGAGGTGGGGTTCGGCGTACGACGGGTCCCAGGACCGGTCCCCGAACATCAGGATGTTCGGCCGGGCCAGGGCACCACAGGACGGGCAGGACGGCAGCGGCTCCCGCGCGCGCATCGTGTCCGGGTCGACGGACACGGACACCCCGTCGGCGGGCCAGACGGGCTGCCCGCACGCGACGAGGCACTGCAGGTGATGGATCGAGCCGTGCACCTCCGCGACGTGCTCCGGGGCGAAGCCGGCCTTCTGGAACTGCCCGTCCACGTTCGAGGTGAACACCCTCGCCGGTGTCGAGGCGGCCCAGCGCAGCAGGACCCCGAAGCCCGCGTGCGGGGTGATCTCGCGGTACAGCCCGAGCCGGTGCCCGTAGAACCCCCACGCCAGCGTCGGGTCGTCCGCGAAGTGCACCGGGTCCGCGAGCTCCTCGAAGCGCAGCCCGAGTGCGCGGTACGGCGGGTAGGCGCGCCAGAAGCCCTCGGGGCCGCGGAAGTCCGGGAGCCCGGAGTCGACCCCCATGCCCGCGCCGGCGCAGAACAGCAGGGCGTCGGCACCGTGCAGAAGTGCCGCGGCCCCCTCCAGCGCCTCGCTCAGAGCTCGACGACCTCGAACTCCAGCAGCGAGGCGCCGCTCGCGACCGGGCGGGCGCCCGCGTTCGGGTCGTGCTGGCCGGAGTGCGCTTCGACGGCCGGGCCGTTGCGCCAGGCCTCGAACGCCTCGTCGGACTCCCAGGTCGTGACCACGAAGTAGCGGGCGTCACCGGAGACGGGCCGGAGCAGCTGGAAGCCGAGGAAGCCGGGCTGCCCGTCCACGGCGTGCTTGCGGTTGGCGAACCGCTTCTCCAGCTCGGGACCGGCGCCCTCGGGCACCTCGATTGCGTTGATCTTCACGACGGCCATGCTCTCCACGTTAGTCTCCGGCGGGTGCGCAGATCGGTCCGGACCTCGGACGGGACGTACCTCGCCGTCGTCGAGTTCGGAGGTACCGGCCGGCCGATCCTGTTGCTGCACGGGCTCATGGGCCGGGCGACGACGTGGTGGCCCGTCGCGCGCCGGCTCGCCGCCCACGGCCGGGTCCTCGGCCTGGACGCCCGGGGGCACGGCCGCTCGCAGGCCGCGGGCCCCTGGACCACGGATCGGATGGCCCGGGACGCCGCGGACGTGCTCGAGCAGGCCGGCGCCGGGCCCGCGGTCGTGGTGGGGCACTCGATGGGCGGGTTGCACGCGACGGCGCTCGCCGCGCACCGGCCGGACCTCGTGTCCGGGCTGGTCGTCGAGGACATGGGCGTGGACTTCACCGGCCTGCCCGGCACCCCGCTCGACGACGCCCGCGCGTGGTTCGCCGCGGTGCCGCAGCCCTTCGCGTCGCTGGCGCAGGTGCGGGAGTGCTTCGGCCATCCCCGGCCGGAGCTCGGGCTCTACATGGCCGAGTGCGTCGAGGAGCGGTCCGACGGCTTCCACCTGCTGACCCGGATCGACCACGCCGTGTCGATCGCCGGCGAGTGGGTCCGGGAGAACCGCTGGGCGGACGTCGACGCGGTGCGCTGTCCCGCCCTGCTGATCGAGGCGGAGGAGTCCGTGGCCCCGGCGGGACAGATGGCCGCGATGGCGGCCCGGATGCCGCGCGCCGAGCACGTCCGACTGCCGGGGACCGGTCACCTCGTGCACGGCGCCGATCCGCAGCGGTACCTGCGCCTGGTCGAACGTTTTCTCTAGGAGGGTGCTGAACGGCGCGGCCCTCGTGCGGGCGCAGCCGTTCGGTGGCCTCCTGGTGCGGTGACCACTAGGCGAACAGGGGTTCGCTGGACCCGTCCCGGGTGTCCGCGATCTCGACGCCCATGATCGCGGCCCGGATCGGGCGCACGGGGTGGAGCAGGGCGAACGCCTCTGCCGGCTTCTCGTGCGCCAGGGTGCAGTGCGGCAGCCAGGCCCCCGGCAGGTAGGACGCGAAGGGCGAGCGCACCCGTCCGGCCAGGGCGTCGTGGACGGCGGTGTGCACCGCCAGCAGCTCCGTGTCGACGACGGCGGCGAGCACCAGCTCGTCGTCGTGGCCGGCGACGGAACCGAGCGTCGCGAGCCAGAGCGAGGGCAGGGAGAGGATCCGCAGCTCCTCGGTCAGCGACACCCGGGCGGCCGCCGGGATGATCGCCGCGGCGGCGAAGGTGACCGTGGGGGTGTCCGACGGGACGATCATCCCCGCCTCGCGCAACTCCTCACGCAGCGCAGTGACGGCGTCCTCGGCCGCGAGGTCGAGGCGGAACCGGACGATCTGCGCCAACGTCTACCCCTTGCCGCGCGTGAAGGCCTGGGATGCATTCTCACCCATGCGGTGCACTGCCGCCCAATGCGAACCGCCCGTCCGTGGTCTGCTCGGCCAACCCGTCCGTCAACAGGGAGTCCAGACAGCGGTCCCGCTGCGCCCCGTCGGCCCACACGGCGTCCAGCTCGGACTTGGGGACCGGCGTGTTCGCGGCGCGCAGGACGTCCAGCAGCCTGCCCCGCACCTGCCGGTCCGTGCCGGCGTAACCCTGAGTCGGACGGCGGGGGCCCGTGTACTCGGGGCGGCCGGCGGCGATCCATGCGCACTGTGCCTGAACGGGGCAGGCGGCGCAGCGGGGCGCTCGGGCGGTGCAGACGACGGCGCCCAGCTCCATCAGGGCCGCGGACGCGAGGGCGGCCGGGGCGTCGTCCGGGGGAAGCAGGGCCTCGACGTCCGCCAGGTCCGCCTTGACCCGAGCGGGTCCGGCGTCCCCGGCCCCGTGCACGGCGCGGGCGACGACGCGGCGGACGTTCGTGTCGACGACCGGGCAGCGCTTCCCGTAGCCGAAGGCGGCGACGGCCCGCGCCGTGTAGGAGCCGACGCCCGGCAAGGACTCGAGCACGTCGACGTCCGACGGGACCACGTCGCCGTGCTCGCTCGCGATCACCTCGGCCGCCGCGTGCAGGCGCATCGCCCGCCGTGGGTAGCCGAGCTTGCCCCACGCGCGGACGACCTCGGCCCGCGAGGCCGCGGCCAGCGCCGAGGGCGTGGGCCACTCGCTCATCCAGACGTGCCAGACCGGTTCGACGCGCGCGACGGGCGTCTGCTGCAACATGAACTCGCTGACCAGCACGCCCCAGGGCGTCGTCTCCGGGCGCCGCCAGGGCAGGTCCCGGGCGTTCTCGCGGAACCAGCCGGAGACGTGGTCGGCGAGCTCGGGACGGAGCAGAGCGCTGGGCACGGTGCCCGATCGTGCCATTGCCGTGCGGGTGGGCCGATCCGTCCCCCACACGCGTGGAACCGGGGCGGCGCGCCGCGCCGAGTCCGCGTACTCGTAGTAATAGCTGATCTACGTTGCGTGACATGTGGGAGCCGGTAGGTCCGCTGCCCGCGCCCGTGTACTGGCGGCGGCGCGGGTACGCGCTCGCGTCCGTCATCCTCTTCTTCATCGCGAGCGGCTGGTCGCTGGCGGCGGTCGTCGCGGCCGACCGGGACCCGGGGGCCTCGGACGAGGCGACGACCAGGGAGGTCAACAGCGCAGCCCTGACGCAGTCCGCGAGCGCGCTCCCCGGCCCGGCCGCGGGTTCTGCCTTCGCGGCTCCGAGCAACCAGGTCCCGAGCAACCCGGTCCCGAGCGACCCCGTCGCGAGCGGTGCCGTCCCGACCGGTGCCGCCCCGAGCGAGGTGACCCCGAGCGGGACCGGCCCGCGCGGTCCGGGCGCCGCCCCGACGAGCGCCGGGCCCGACGGCGCCGGGCCCGCGAGCGCGACCGCCGGGGTCGAGGGTGGAGCGGACCCCTCGGGGCCGACCACCACCGACGAGACCGTCCGCCCCGACGACACCCCGCGGCCCCCGGTCGCGGTGCCGCCCGCGTCCCCGGCGCCCAGCACCGGCCCGCCGCCCTGCACGAACGACATGATCTCGGTGACCGCGGAGATCGACCGCCCCGAGCACCGGTCCGGCGACCATCCGGTCTTCCGGCTCGTCGTCACGAACGTGAGCGGGCAGGCGTGCGTCCGCGACCTCGACGGCGCCCTGCAGGAGATCGTCGTGTGGAGCGGCGACCAGCAGCAGCGGCTCTGGTCCAGCAACGACTGCGTCAACCCGTCGACCGACGACCTGCGGACGCTGGTGCCGGGGCAGCCGGTCGCGTTCGCCGTCACCTGGTCCGGCATGACGTCGACACCGGGTTGCGAGGCCGCCCGCACCCGGGTGCCGGCGGGGGACTACCGGCTGCTGACGCGGGTGGCGGACCGGATCAGCCCGCCCACGGCGTTCCGCCTGACGTGAGCGCCGTCAGCGGGGTTTCACGTCCCGGAGCACCTGGCCCAGGTCGTGCACCACGGTGATCTGCATGCCCAGGCCCTTGCCGACGTCGCTGTCCGTCGGGATGAGCGCCCGGGTGAAGCCGAGCCGGGCGGCCTCGGCCAGCCGCCGCTGCACGCCGTTGACCCGCCGGACCTCACCGGCGAGGCCGAGCTCGCCGACCACCACCATGTCCGGCGGCAGGGCGACGTCCCACCTCGCGGAGGCGACGGCCAGGGCGATCGCGAGGTCCGCGGCGGGCTCGGCGATCTTCATGCCGCCGACCGTCGCGGTGTAGACCTCGGAGTCCGCCAGCTTGACCTTCGCCCGGCGCTCCAGCACGGCCAGGAGCATCGCGACGCGCGCGCTGTCCAGGCCGCTGACGGCCCGCCGGGGGCTGGGGATGTTCGCCCCCGCCACCAGCGCCTGCACCTCGGCGAGCAGCGGGCGCCGGCCGTCCATCACGACGGTGACGGCCGTCCCCGCGACCGAGGACTCGCGGGTGCTGCCGAACCGGGCGAGGAACAGGCCGGACGGGTCCGCGAGGCCGACGATCCCCTCGTCCCGCAGCTCGAAGCAGCCCACCTCGTCCGCGGGCCCGAAGCGGTTCTTGACGCCGCGGACCATGCGCAGCGTCGAGTGCTTGTCGCCCTCGAACGCCAGCACGACGTCCACGAGGTGCTCGAGCACGCGGGGCCCGGCGATGCTGCCGTCCTTCGTCACGTGTCCGACGAGCAGCACCGGCAGCCCGCGTTCCTTGGCCAGTGACGTGAGCGCGACGGTCACGGCTCGGGTCTGCGTGACCCCACCCGGGATGCCGTCGACCTCGCCGGTGGTCATGGTCTGGATCGAGTCCACGATCAGCAGGCTGGGCGCGAGCGCGTCGATGTGCCCGACGATCGCGCCGAGGTCCGACTCCGCGGCGAGGTACAGGTCGTCGTGCAGGCCGTTCGTGCGCTCGGCGCGCAGCCGGACCTGCCCGGCGGACTCCTCGCCGGTCACGTAGAGGACGCGCCCGGACGCCGCGGCGCGGGCCGCGACCTCGAGCAGCAGCGTGGACTTGCCGACGCCCGGCTCGCCCGCGAGCAGCACCACCGCGCCCGGGACGAGCCCGCCGCCGAGCACCCGGTCCAGCTCGTCGACGCCCGTCGGCCGGGCTCGCGCGGAGTCCAGCGCGACGTCGGAGATGCGCTGCGCGGGGGTGCTGGGCGCGCCCGCCGCGACCTTGCGCAGGGGGTTCGCGGCGCTCGCCCGTGGGGGCGCCGCCGTCTCCTCGAGCGAGCCCCAGGCCTGGCACTGCGGACACCGGCCGACCCACTGGGCGGCCTGGTGCCCGCACTCGGCGCACCGGTAGCTGGTGCGCGAGCGGGTACGCCCGGTCAGTGCGCGCCCCCGCCGGCCGCCTCGGCGGGCTGGTCGTGACGGGGCTCCTCGGGCGGTGCCACCGGCAGCTGCACGGTGACGGACCCGGCCTGCTGGAAGTTCAGCACGAGTGGGTAGGACAGGCCGGACCGGATGTCCTCGCGCAGGCCCGTGATCTCCATCGTGATGGGATTGGCGCCCGGCGGCGTCGGGATGTTCTTGTTCGTGCCCGCGACGAGTGCGCGCCCGGCCGGCAGCGAGCCGTCGCCATCGATCTTGACCGTGCCGAGCGGGCTCGTTCCCGAGACGAGCCGGTCGGCGGCCGTCCCCTGGTTGACGATGATCATCTCGACCGGGGCGGTGCCCCCGACCGGGTAGACGTTCGCCGACGCCGGGATCGTGTCGGGAAAGGCGATCTCGGCGTTGCGGATGGCGATGTTGCCGACCTGGGTGTTGGCCCCGGCGACGGCGGAGGTCTGCTCGGACGTCTGTGCCTGCTGACCCGCACCGCAGCCGGCCAGCAGCACGGCACCGAGCGCGACGCCGCCCGCGAGTGCGATCGCGGTAGGGCGGCGGGACGCGCGGGAACGCGAGGTGGGGGCCGGGGTGGCCGGGGTGTCGCTGGGGCGGCTCACGGTTCGGGCGTCCTTCCTGCCGGCCGGGCCCGGGGCTTCGCGGGTCCGGGCGGTTCCGGTGGTGGCCGGTCGTCTTCGGGTGCGGGTCCGGGACGCGTCCGCACCGGTGTGACCGTGTGGCAGCATCCCGCGCGAGCAGCCTAGTCGCGGGGTCCGAGCGGCGGGCAACGCGGCTCGGGCTGGGCCCCCTCGATGCGGCCGCCTGCACGTTTTGACCCTGTTGTCAACCCCGTGACCTGCGACGACGTTGCGCACCGACGTACAGGACGGCTGTCGGCCGTGTTAACCTGGGTGCAGCGAAAGGGGCCAGAGGACACATGGTTTTCAAGGTCGGAGAGACCGTCGTCTACCCGCACCACGGTGCCGCTCTCATCGAGGCGATCGAGACTAGGACGATCAAGGGCGAGGAGCGCAAGTACCTCGTCCTGAAGGTCGCCCAGGGTGACCTGACGGTTCGCGTGCCCGCGGAGAACGCCGAGGTCGTGGGCGTTCGTGATGTCGTCGGCCAGGAAGGTCTGGACAAGGTGTTCGAGGTGCTCCGCGCACCGCACACCGAGGAGCCGACCAACTGGTCCCGCCGGTACAAGGCGAACCTGGAGAAGCTCGCGTCGGGTGACGTGAACAAGGTCGCCGAGGTCGTCCGCGACCTGTGGCGCCGGGAGAAGGACCGCGGCCTGTCCGCGGGCGAGAAGCGCATGCTGGCCAAGGCCCGCCAGATCCTCGTCAGCGAGCTCGCGCTCGCCGAGGGCACTGACGAGGACCGCGCCGAGGTGCTGCTCGACGAGGTGCTGGCCACCACCAACGCCTGATCGGCGAAGGGTACGGCGGCGAGTACGACGGGATCAGGGATGGTCCTGTCGTGACCGTGGCGGCGATCGTGCCGGCCGCGGGTTCGGGCGTGCGTCTGGGCGCGGGTGTGCCCAAGGCGTTCGTCGAGCTGGCGGGCGTGCCGATCGTCGTCCGCGCCGTCGAGGGACTGCTGGCCTCCGGTGTCGTCGACCAGGTGGTCGTCGCCGTTCCGGAGTCGTTGCGCGACGAGGCCTGCGCGCTGTTCGCCGGTCGTCCCGTCACCGTGATCGTGGGCGGGCAGGACCGGACGACGTCGGTGCGCAAGGCGCTCGACGTGCTGTGCGGCGCTCTGCCGCATCATGCCCACGTCGGTGAACGACCGGACGGGCCTCCAGGTGACGGCCCCCACGTCGTCCTCGTGCACGACGCCGCGCGGCCGCTCACGCCCGCCGCACTCGTCGCGTCCGTCGTGGCCGCCGTCGAGGCGGGGAACGGGGCCGTCGTCCCGGCGCTCCCGCTGGCGGACACCGTCAAACAGGTGGACCCCGCGGGCGTCGTGTATTCCACTGTGGATCGCTCTGTGCTGCGGGCGGTCCAGACCCCGCAGGGCTTCCGCCGGGACGTCCTGGAGCGGGCCTACGCAGCCGCCGGCGAGTCCGCGACGGACGACGCCGGGCTCGTCGAGGCCCTGGGCGAGGTGGTCGTCACCGTCCCGGGGGACGCGCGGGCCTTCAAGGTGACGACGGCGTGGGACCTGCGGATCGCGGAGCTGCTGGTCCGGGAGGAGGGCTCGTGAGGGTCGGGATCGGCAGCGACGTTCATCCGGTCGAGGCCGGACGCCCGTGCTGGGTCGCCGGGCTGGAGTGGGAGGGCGTCGACGGCTGCGCCGGGCACTCCGACGGCGACGTCGCGGCCCATGCCCTCTGCGACGCCCTGCTCTCCGCCGCCGGCCTCGGTGATCTCGGCGCGGTGTTCGGCACCGGTCGCCCGGAGTGGTCCGGCGCGAGCGGCGTGACGCTCCTCGGTGAGGTGCGCCGGCTCGTCACGGAGGCGGGCTGGACCGTCGGGAACGCCGCCGTGCAGGTCATCGGCAACGCTCCCAAGATCGGCAAGCGCCGGGACGAGGCGCAGCGGGTGCTCTCCGCGGCGGTCGGCGGGCCCGTCGCGGTCTCCGGCACCACGACCGACGGCCTGGGCCTCACCGGCCGGGGCGAGGGGATCGCGGCGATCGCCACGGCCCTGCTGATGCCCGCGGTCTGAGGAACCGCCACCGCCCGGGCGCTCAGGTCCCCTCGGCGAACATCGCGTCCGTCCGCGCCTGCACCTCGTCCGGCGTCAGGTCCTCGAGCTGCTGGGACACCATCCACTGGTGCCCGAACGGGTCCGTGAGCCGGCCGCTGCGTTCGCCGTAGGGCTGGACCGCGACCGGGAACCGGACGGTCGCGCCCGCGGCCTCGAGCCGGCCGGCGACCGCGTGGGCGTCGGTCACGTCGAGCGCGAGGATCGCGGAGTGGCCGCCCTCGCCGGGAGCGGGGTCGTACTCGTCGGCGTCCTTGACCGCCCACCGGACGGGCCCGGCCCGGAGCATGGCGTGCACCACCGTCCCGTCGGGTGCGGTGTACCGCTCGACGAGCTCGGCGCCGAAGGCCTGGACGTAGAACGCGATCGCGGCGTCCGCGCCCCGGACGGCGAGGCGCGGGTACAGGGACATGATGGGGGACCTGTCGCTCATGCCGTCCAGCCTGCCGGGACGGCCGCCCGGCGTCTTGGACGAAGCGGAACTCCTCCTCACGCCGCCCGCCCGCCCTCGCGGACCAGCGGTTCCGTAGTCTGGGTCACGTGAGCGTCCGACTCTTCGATACCGCGACCAGGGAGCTGCGTGACTTCGTCCCGCTGCGCGCCGGAGCCGTGTCGATGTACGTCTGCGGCGCCACGGTGCAGGGCCTGCCCCACATCGGGCACGTCCGCAGCGGGCTGAACTACGACGTGCTGCGTCGCTGGCTCACCCGCTCGGGCTACGACGTCACGCTGGTCCGCAACGTCACCGACATCGACGACAAGATCCTGCGCAAGGCCGCCGCCGCCGGCCGCCCGTGGTGGGAGTGGGCCGCGACGCACGAGCGCGCCTTCGCCGCCGCGTACGAGGCGCTGGGCTGCCTGCCGCCCTCGATCGAGCCGCGGGCCACCGGGCACGTGACTCAGATGGTCGAGCTCATCGGGCGCCTGATCGACGGCGGGCACGCCTACGTCTCGGGCGGGGACGTCTACTTCGCCGTCCGCACGTTCCCGGACTACGGCAAGCTCTCCGGACAGCGGGTCGACGACGTCGCGCAGGGCGAGGGCGAGTCCCGCACGAAGCGGGACCCGCTGGACTTCACGCTGTGGAAGGCCGCCAAGCCGGGCGAGCCGTCGTGGCCCACCCCCTGGGGCCCGGGCCGGCCCGGCTGGCACCTCGAGTGCTCCGCGATGGCGACGGCCTACCTCGGCCCGGAGTTCGACATCCACGGCGGCGGCCTGGACCTGGTGTTCCCGCACCACGAGAACGAGCGGGCCCAGTCGCAGGCCGCCGGGGACCCGTTCGCCCGGTACTGGCTGCACAACGGCTGGGTCACGATGGGCGGCGAGAAGATGTCCAAGTCCCTGGGCAACACGCTGTCCATCCCGGCGGTGCTCGAGCGGGTCCGCGGCGTCGAGCTGCGGTACTACCTGGTCGGTCCGCACTACCGTTCCGCGATCGAGTACTCGGACGCGGCGCTCGGCGAGTCGGTCGCGGCCTACCGGCGGATCGAGACGTTCGTGCACCGCGTGCGCGAGCGCATCGGGCTGCCGGGGATCGCGGAACAGGTGCCGGCGCAGTTCGCCGCCGCCCTGGACGACGACCTGGGCACGCCCGGCGGGCTCGCGGTCGTGCACACGACGGTGCGCGAGGGCAACGGCGCGCTGGACTCCGGGGACAGGGCCGGGGCCACGGCGGCGGCCGAGGCCGTCCGCGCGATGACCGCTGTGCTCGGCGTCGACCCGCTCGACGGCCGCTGGGTCACCGGCGAGCGCACGGACGACGCCGCGGCGGGCGCGCTCACCGCGCTCGTCGAGGAGTTGCTCGAGCGGCGGCAGGCGGCGCGCAAGGCGAAGGACTTCGCCGAGGCGGACGCCGTCCGGGACCGGCTGCTCACGGCCGGGATCGCCGTCGAGGACAGCGCGGACGGCCCCACCTGGTCGCTGAAGAACGCCTGACAAGACCGCTTTTCTCGTCACACCCCTACGGATTACGGACTCGATACACATGGCCGGCAACTCACGACGCCGCGGCGCGATGCGCAAGGAAGGCACGAAGAAGGGGCCTGTCGTCGGATCCGGCGGCCAGCGCCGTCGTGGCCTGAAGGGCAAGGGACCCACCCCCGCCGCCGAGGAGCGCAAGGGTCACCCCGCCGCGCGTCGCGCGGCGGGCAAGCAGGCCCGCGAGGAGCGGGCCCGGCACGCCAACACCCGGCGCCGCACCGGCGACGGAGACGCCCCGGAGACGGTCCTCGGGCGCAACCCGGTGCTCGAGTGCCTGCGCGCGGGCGTGCCCGCAACGGCGCTCTACGTCTCGATCGGCAGCGCCTCGGACGAGCGGATCGCCGAGGCGATCCACCTGGCCGCGGACGTCGGCATCTCGATCCTCGAGGTCCCGCGCAACGACCTGGACAAGATGTCCGGCGGGGCGCTGCACCAGGGCGTCGGGCTGCAGGTCCCGCCGTACGCCTACGCGCACCCGGACGAGCTGCTGGAGGCCGCCGCGGACTCCGGGACGCCGCCGCTGGTCGTCGCGCTGGACGGGGTGACGGACCCGCGCAACCTGGGTGCCGTCGTCCGCTCCGTGGGCGCGTTCGGCGGCCACGGCGTCGTCGTGCCGCAGCGCCGCGCGGCCGGGATGACGGCCGTCGCCTGGCGGACCTCCGCCGGCACTGCGGCCCGCGTGCCCGTCGCGCGCTGCACGAACCTCACCCGGACGCTGCGCGAGTACGCGACGGCCGGGCTGATGATCGCGGGCCTCGACGCCGACGGCGACGTGTCCCTGGACGACTTCGACCTCGCCGAGAGCGGGCTGGTCATCGTCACGGGCTCCGAGGGCAAGGGCCTGTCCCGGCTCGTCAGGGAGACCTGCGACGTCACCGTGTCGATCCCGATGGCCGGCCCGGTGGAGTCGCTCAACGCGGCCGTCGCGACCGGCGTCGTGCTCTCCGAGGTCGCGCGCCGCCGCCGCCTCGCACACTGAGGTGCCGGTGAGCGGAGATCGCTGTAGCTCCGCGGCGCCTTCCGGCGTAGCGGCGATCTCCGCTCACCGGCGGACGACGCCGCGGGTGCGGCCGACGACCCGGCACGCCAGGTAGGCGACGAACGCGATCGTCGCGACGTAGCCGGAGATCGACAGTCCCGGGGCCAGGGACAGGACCGTGCCGCCGAGCAGTGCGACCTCCGCGATCGCGACGGCCAGTAGCGTCGCCTTGAGCGGGCTCGACGTCACCCGCGCGGCCGCGGCGCCCGGGATGATCGTCACCGAGAGCACCAGGATCGCGCCGACGATCGGGACCGCCAGCGCCGTCGTCAGCGAGACGAGCACGGCGAACAACGGCGACAGCAGCCGGACGGGCACCCCGCGGGCGACCGCGACGTCCGGGTCCGTGCTTGCGAACAGCAGCGGTCGGTAGATCACCGCGAGCGTCCCGAGGACGACGACCGCGACCCCGCCGAGCACCCACAGGTTCGACGCGTCCACGGACACGATCGAGCCGGTGAGCAGCCCGAACTTGTTGGACGCGCGGCCGGAGTAGAGCCCGAGCAGCAGCACCCCGAGGCCCAGCCCGAACGCCAGCACGACGCCGATCACCGAGTCCCGCTCGCGCCGGCGCAGCCCGAGCGCCCCGAACACGAGCCCGGCGATCACCGCGCCGACGACCGCCCCGACGCTCACGCTGATCCCGAGCAGCAGCGCGGCGGCCGCGCCGGTGAACGCGAGCTCGGACGTGCCGTGCACCGCGAACCCCATGCCGCGCCCGACGACCAGCGGGGCGAGCACGCCCGCGACGAGGCCGAGGATCGCGGAGGCGAGGAGGGCGTTCTGGACGAACGGCAGGTCGAGGAGCTCGCCGGTGCCGTCGAAGCTGAAGAGCCTGCCCAGGATGTCGGTCATGCTGCTCACGCGTGCGCCTCGTGGTGGTGGTGATCCTGCGCGTGCTCGGCCCCGACCACCACGAGCCGCCCCCGCGTCCGCAGCACCTCGACGTCCGTCCGGTACAGCTCGGAGAGCGTCTCCGACGTCATGACCTCCTCCGGCGCGCCGATCCGGAACCGGCCGTCCACCAGGTACAGGACCCGGTCCACCAGCGGCAGCACCGGGTTGATCTCGTGCGTCACGAAGACGACCGCGGTGTCCGCGGTGCGCCGCCGCGCGTCGACGAGTTCGGTGACGGTCCGCTGGTGGGCGAGGTCGAGGGACAGCAGCGGCTCGTCGCAGAGCAGCACAGCCGGGTCCCCGACGAGCGCCTGCGCGACCCGTAGCCGCTGCTGTTCCCCGCCGGAGAGCCGCCCGACCGGCGACGCCGCGTACGACGTCGCGCCGACCGCGGCCAGCGCCGCCGCCACGCGCTCCCGCCGCTCGCGCCGCCCCGCCAGGCCCAACCCGAACGCCGGGCCGAAGCGGTGCCCGTCGAGCCCGAGCCCGACCAGGTCCGCCGCCCGCAGGGGCAGGTCCTCGGGCATCCCCCGCTGCTGGGGGATGTAGCCGATCCGGCCGCTGCCGCGCCGGGCCGGGTGGCCGTCGACCAGGACGGTCCCGGAGTCCAGGGGCTGCAGCCCGAGCAGCACCCGCAGCAGCGTCGTCTTGCCCGAGCCGTTGGGGCCGAGCACGGCGACGAACTCGCCGGGGTGCACGTCGAGGTCCAGACCGTCCCAGAGGACACGCTCGCCGAAGCGGATCCGCGCGTCGCGCAGGCTGACCGACGGGGCCCGCCCGGGGATGCTCACGGGACCCATTGTCGTCGTCGCTCCCGCGCCCTCCGCGGCGGGGACCAGGGCGGTCACGCCGTCCCGTCCAGCGCCGCGGCCAGGGCGTCGATCTGCGAGGACTGCCAGGCGACGTAGTCGTCGACACCGGCGGGCAGCGTCTCGGTGACGGACACGACCGGCACCCCGGCCGCCTTCGCCGCGTCCTCGACCCGGGTCGTCGTCGGGCTCTCGGTCTGGCTGTTGGAGACCAGCGCCTTCACGTCCCTACCGGCGACGAGCCTCGTGGTCTCGTCGAGTACCGCGGCGGGCGGGTCGTTGCCCTCCTCGACGGCCTTGGAGAACTCCTCGGGCGTCGCGTTGACCAGGCCTGCCGCCTCGATCTCGTAGAGCGGTACGGGCTCGGTCACCGCAACCCGGCGGCCCGCGTGCTGCGCCTTGATCGCCTCAAGCTTCGAGGTGAGGCCGGCGACCCTGCCGTCGAAGGCCGTGGCGTTGGCGGTGTAGGCCGCCGCGTTGGCCGGGTCGAGGGTGCCGAGGTCCTTCGCGATCTGGTCGGCGACCTTCCGCACGGTCGGCAGGTGGTACCAGACGTGCTCGTTGAACCCGCTGGAGCCGGCGGCCTGCTCCAGCCCGGAGACCTGCACGGCGTCGACGATCGTCGGGAGCTCCCCGCCGAGGCGACGAGCTTGGTGGCGAAGTCGTCGTACCCGCCGCCGTTCATCACGACGAGCTTCGCCTGGGCGACGGCCGCGGCGTCCGCGGGCCGGGACTCGTACTCGTGCGGGTCCGCGTCCGGGCTGTCGATGACCGACGTCACGGAGACGTGCTCGCCGCCGACGGCGCGGACGACGGCGCCGTAGACGTTCGTGGAGGCGACGACCGGAACGGCCCCGTCGGCCGGCGCGCCGCTCCCGGCGTCGTCCGAGGATCCGCAGGCCACGACGGCCAGGGAGAGTGCGGCGACGCCGACGAGGACCGTCAGGGGGCGACGCAGGATCATGGAGGGCTCCGTATCAGCAGATGCGCATGTCTGTATTGAAAACCATTGTCAATTCACTCTAGCGTGTGTCTCCCGCGGTCGTCGCGCCCCCGCCGGGCGCGGACTACCGGTGCGGGACCGGCGGCGGCTACGGTTCGCACATGACCGGGGCCCCCCACGTGCGTCGTCCGGCGACCTTGGCGTCGCTGGCGGCGAAGCTCGGCGTCTCGCGCACGACCGTCTCCAACGCCTACAACCGACCGGACCAGCTCTCCGCACCGCTGCGCGCCAAGGTGCTCGAGGCCGCTCGCCGGCTCGGCTATCCGGGGCCGGACCCGGTGGCGCGCTCGCTGCGCACCCGGCGCGCCGGCGCCGTCGGCCTGCTCCTCACCGAGGCGCTGTCCTACGCGTTCCGGGACCCGGTGGCCACCGGGTTCCTCGAAGGTCTCGCGCTGGCCTGCGAGAAGGCCGGGCAGGGGCTGCTGCTGGTGCCGGTCAGCCCGGAGCACGCGGACGTCGCCGCGGTGCACCAGGCGGGCGTCGACGGGTTCATCGTCTACTCGGTCAGCGAGGACGACCCGCACTTCAGGGCCGTCCTGGAGCGTCCCGTTCCGACGGTGGTGTGCGACCAGCCCACGGGCGTCGAGGGCGTGGACCGGGTGAGCATCGACGACCGCGCGGGCATGCTCGCGCTGGGGCGGCACCTGACGGCGGCCGGGCACCGCCGGGTCGGCGTGCTCTGCATGCGGCTCGGTGCCCACCGGCACGACGGGCCCGCGGACATCGAGCGGCAGGAGACCACGACCTATCCGGTGCAGCAGGCCCGGCTCGGCGGGATCCGGGACGCGCTGGCCGAGGTCGGTGTGGACTGGGCGGACGTGCCGGTCTACGAGCGGTTCGAGCACAGCGTGGAGGCCGGCGAGTCCGCGGCCGCGGAGCTGCTCGCCGCCCATCCGGACATCACGGCCGTCGTCTGCACGTCGGACATCCTCGCGATGGGCGCGCTCCGGCACGCCGCGGACGCGAAACTCTCGGTCCCGGGCGACCTCACGGTCACCGGCTTCGACGGCATCCCGGACGCCGACCGGGTCGGCCTGACGACCGTCCGCCAACCGTTCCGCAAGAAGGGGCAGATGGCGGGCGAGCTCCTCCTGGAGCGCGGGGACCGCACGAGGCCCCGGCATCTCGTGCTGCCCACCGAACTGGTCCTCGGGACGACGAGCGGGGAGCCCCGCGCCGCCGAACGGTTCTTCTCCGGCTGGTAGGTGAAGATCGTGCGCGGAAACCGTTGCCAGGGCGACGTCTTCCGCACACGACCCAGGGAGTGTCCGAGGGATCTCCAGCCGGCCCGCGCCGCCCCAGGCGGCGCCCCGCGGCGTTCTCGTCGGCGCCGATCCAACACCGGGATCGGCCCCTCCTCGGCCTTGCGGTGCATCCACCCGGAACGCCGCGGACGCGGCATGGATCCCTCGGACACTCCCTAGCGCCGGCGGAGCCGGGCCAGCTCGGTCAGGAGGGCGGCGACGTCCTCCGGTCCGTCGACCCGGTGGGCGGCGGCGGTGTCGCCCTCGCCCACCTTGATCCCCACGTCGCCCGGCCGCAGCCTCGTGAAGACGGTCTCGTCCGTGACGTCGTCCCCCGCGAAGAGGACGGCGTCCGGGCGCAGCCGCTCGCGCAGGAGGTCGACCGCGGCGCCCTTGCTCACCTTGAGCACCGCCAGGTCGATCACGGCCTTGCCCTCGGTGGAGTCCACGCCGCCCCACGTCCCGACGCCCGAGCGGACCGCGGCGAGCACCCGCTCGCCGACCTCCGGCGGCGCGTTGCGCACGTGCACCGCGACCCCGGCCGGCTTGTGCTCCAGCTCGGCACCGGGCTCCCCGGCGACCAGCTTCTCCAGCGCCTCGGTCATCGCGTCCTTGAGCGCCGCCTGGTCGTCGTCGAGCAGCGAGCCGCCGCCCTCGACCAGCCCCTCGCCGAACTCGCCACCGTGGCTGCCGACCATCCGCACCGGCGTGGCGAAGCCGGAGACCGCCGCCAGGTCCGCGAGCCCGCGCCCGGAGACGAGCACGACGGAGATCCCGGGCAGTGCCGCCAGCTCCCGGATCGCCGCCGCGGCCGCCGGGAGCGGCCGGGCCTCGGACGGGACGAGCACGATGGGGGCGAGGACGCCGTCGAAGTCCAGGGCGACGAGCAGCGTCTCCAGCCCGGCGAGACGCTCCAGCTCGGCCTGCAGCTCGGTCACGTGCGCGGCTCCGGGTCGAGGCCCAGGGCCTCCAGGAACGAGCGTGCCCACCGGTCGACGTCGTGGGTCAGCACCTGCTTGCGCAGCGTCCGCATCCGCTTGCGCCCCTCCTGCGGGCTCATCGTGAGGGCCGCGTAGAGCGTCTCCTTGACCCCGTCCGTGTCGTGCGGGTTGACCAGGAACGCACTGGTCAGCTCGGCCGCGGCGCCTGCGAACTCGGACAGGACGAGCGCGCCACCGAGGTCGTGCCGGCAGGCGACGTACTCCTTGGCGACGAGGTTCATGCCGTCCCGCAGCGGGGTCACGAGCATGACGTCCGCGGCCAGGAAGAAGGCCGCCAGCTCGTCACGCGGGAGGGACTGGTGCAGGTAGTGCACCGGCGGGTGCCCGACCGTCGCGTACTCGCCGTTGATCCGACCGACGGACTGTTCGATGTCGTTGCGCATCTTCTGGTAGTGCTCGACGCGCTCCCGGCTCGGCGTCGCGAGCTGCACCATCACCGCGTCCTCGACGCTCACCCGGCCCTCCTCCAGGAGCTCCTCGAACGCGCGCAGCCGGACGTTGATGCCCTTCGTGTAGTCCAGCCGGTCCACCCCGAGGATGACCTTCTCCGGGTTCCCGAGGTCCTCGCGGACCTGCGCCGCGCGCTTGATCACGGCGTCCGTGCGGGACAGCTCGTCGAGGTTCGCGGAGTCGATGGAGATCGGGAAGGCGCCCATCTTCACGGTGCGCCGCCCGACCGTCACCTCGTTGCGGCTGCGTACCGGCGCCGCGCCCGCGAGGTGGGTGGCCAGCCAGCGGAAGTTCCGGACGCCGCCGGGGGTGTGGAAGCCGATCAGGTCCGCCCCGAGCAGCCCCTCGACGATCCGGGCGCGCCACGGGAGTTGCATGAACAGCTCCGTGGGCGGGAACGGGATGTGCAGGAAGAAACCGATCTTCAGGTCCGGCCGCAGCTCGCGCAGCATCGCCGGCATCAGCTGCAGCTGGTAGTCCTGGATCCAGACGGTGGCGTTCTCGGCCGCGATCGCGGCCGTCGCCTCGGCGAAGCGCTCGTTGACCGTGCGGTAGGCCCGCCACCAGTGCCGATGGAACGCCGGCGGCGCGACGACGTCGTGGTAGAGCGGCCAGAGCGTCCCGTTGGAGAAGCCCTCGTAGTAGTCCTCGACCTCCTGGGCGGAGAGCCGGACGGGGTGCAGCTGCAGGCCGTCCTCGACGAGCGGCTCGACGTCGACGTCCGGGACGCCCGGCCAGCCCACCCACGCGCCGTCCCGGGCCCGGAGCATCGGTTCGAGCGCGGTCACCAGGCCGCCGGGGCTGCGCTTCCAGCGCTGGCCACCGTCCGGCAGCTTCTCCAGATCGACGGGGAGCCTGTTCGCGACGACCACGAAGTCCGCGGGCGGGTGCTCGTCCTTCTTCTTGGTGTCCCCGGTGCTGCGTGTCACGTGCCCCTCCTCGTCCCCCGACGACCCAGGGGGCCGGCGGATCCGTGGGGCAGAGCCTACTGTCGCTCCCCGTCCGAGGGGGGGTCCGCGGAGTCCGGACCGTCCTGCACGTCCGCCGGATCCGTGAGCGGGTTCAGCCGGCGCGGGCGCGTCAGGAAGTCCCCGAAGGTCACCCCGGCGGCCAACGCGAGGCCGATCGCCGCGGCGACCGAGATCGTGACCAGGCCTTCCGACAGTCCCTCCACCGCCAGCTGGTAGAAGCCCCGGTACGCGGTGAGGCCCGGCAGCAGCGGGGTGATGCCCGCGAGCGTGACGACGAGCGAGGGCACCTCCCTGGTCCGGCGCAGCAGGCCTGCCGCGGCACCGACGACGATCGCCGCGGCGCCGGTCGCGGCGATCGGGCCGAGGCCGGCGTACTGCGTCAGCGCCCGGTAGACGCCCCAGCCCGCGGCGCCCGCCGCGCCGCCGATCACGAGGGACCGCCACGGCGCGTACCCGGCGAGGGCGTACCCGCCGGCCGCGACGGAGGCGACGACCACCGAGACCCAGTACCGCCCGATGCTCCCCGAGACGTCACCGGACACCTCGAGCGCGACGTCGACCGCGAAGCCCAGCCGCAGGCCGAGCACGACGCCCGTCAGGAGCCCCGCGGACTGCAGGGCGATCTCCGCGACCCGGCCCGCCGCAGTGACGTAGTAGCCGGAGATCGCGTCCTGCACGGTACCGACGACGGACAGCCCGGACAGCAGCACCGTGATGCTCGCGGCGACGACCAGCGACGGCTTCGTGCCCGGCGGGAACAGCCCGAGGGCGAGCAGCCCGACGGTCGAGGTGGTGGCCAAGAATCCGCCGACGACCTGCTGGAAGAACGCCGGTAGGCCGGCCCTGCTCAGAATTCGGCCGATCCGGTCGATGAGCCCGGTGACGACGAACGCCGTGACGGCCGTGATCGGGCCGCCGCCCAGGATCACGGCGATCGAGGCGGCCAGGGCGGCCCAGCCGGCCGTCGCCGCCCACCGCGGGTAGGGGTGCTTGGCCGCGACTGCCTCCGAGAGCGCGACGGACGCGATCCGCACGTCCGTGCGCCCGGCCTCCAGGTCCGCGACGACCCGGTCGACGGAGGCGAGCCGCGTGAGGTCGAGCGTCCGGTAGCTGACCAGCCGCATCGACGTGACGGGCGACGCCGCCATGCCGCGGTGGCAGCAGATGGTGATCGAGGTGAACGTGATGTCCACGTCGACGGCCGAGAGGCCGCAGATCGAGGCGAGCCGCAGCATCAGGTCGGTGACGGCGTCGACGCTCTCCCCGCTGGAGAGCTGCACCTCCCCGACCCGCATGCAGAAGTCGAGGACCTGCTGAACCCGCGCGTCGTCGGGCACCTTCGGCCCGACCATCAACATCGGCACCGTCGGCGGTCCGGCGGCGAGCAGCCGCCGGGCGTCGCGTCGCAGAGCACCCTTCAGGCGGTTCGCCAGGCGCTCGGCGCTGTTGAGCTCGTCCACCACGGCGCCAGGTTCCCATCCGGGGGCGTAGCCGGTCGGAGCCGGGGTTCGGGGATTACGATGCGTGCTGGCCCGGTCCGTGGACGGGGCACGCCGGTGTAGCTCAGTGGTAGAGCAACCGCCTTGTAAGCGGTAGGTCGTCGGTTCGATCCCGACCTCCGGCTCCAGGCCTGACCAGCCGGGATGCACGAGTTGAGATCGAGCGGGGTCGATTCCGTGGCACGAGATCCGGCACGAGTGGGCGGTGTCGGCCTGCGACACGGGTCGTTCCGGGGGCGGCAAGGCCTGCGCGAGAGGCGACATCGAGACGGCCTGGTCGCCACTGGAGTCGCGCTGGAGGGTCAGACGAACGCCCACCCGGGCTGTACCTCGGTTGCGGCGTGGTCCATGTGACCAATAGGACTGGTCACATGGCGTTGAGTTGGAAGCTGGTCGTCGACAGCACGAACGCGTCCGCCCTCGCGGACTTCTGGGCTGCGGCCCTGGAGTACGAGGTGGAAGACCCCAGTGCGCTCGTCGAACAACTGCTGACCGCCGGCCGCATCGGCGCGGAGGCGGTCGTCGAGCATCACGGCCGCAAGACCTTCCGCGGCTACGCCGCGATCCGCCACCCCGAGGACTCGTTCGACCGGACCAGCGGCGTCGGCGCCGGCCGGCGGCTGCTGTTCCAGGACGTGCCCGAGCGCAGGTCCGGCAAGAACCGCCTGCACATCGACGTTCACAGTGAGCCCGGCGGCCTCGACAAGCTGGTGGCCCGGCTGGAAGAGCTGGGGGCAACCCGCGTCCGCGAGGTCGACAAGGGACCTGCCGGGCACTGGTGGATCATGCAGGACCCCGAAGGCAACGAGTTCTGCGTCGCGTAGGCCGGGCCGCGGCCTGTCGTGGAGACGTTGATCCTCTGCGGGATCGGCGGATGCCGCGGCCCTCGCCCGGGTGGCAGTGTCCGGCCGGCGGGGTGGTGGGCCAGGGTGGCGTCCCACAGACACAGGGGGTGATCGCGTTGATGACCACGGCGTCCACGGAGCTCGTCGGCTGCACCACACCCATCCAGCAGGCGCCGATGGGGGCATCTCGACCCCGGTGCTGGTGGCGGCGGTCAGCCGGGCCGGTGGGCCGGGCGCGATCGCCCTCGGGGCCCGGATGGACGCGATGACCGCCGAGACGCGGGTGGCCGCGCTGACGCGTCTGCTCGAGCTGTCGGCGTGATGCAGGTCGTGAGACAAGATCGTGTCGACGGACGTTCTCAGGGTGCCCGGAAAGGTCGGCACCGTTGCTGCTGCCGGTGCTGGATGCCCTGGGAGGGGACTATCGCCGGCCCACCCGGACGGCAAGTGCTACCTACAGGAGGGGTGCGGCATGACGTGTCCAGACGTGCACCTACGGGAGATCACCGACGACAACCGGGATGCGGTTCGTGCCCTCCGCGTCGCACGTGAGCAGAAGCAGTTCGTCGCCTCCGTGCGCAAGTCGCTCAAGGAGGCGGCAGCGACGCCGGAGGCCAATCCCTGGTACCGCGCCGTGTACCGCCGCGACGAGCCGGTCGGCTTCGTGATGCTGTCGTGGAAACCTCCGGCCGGTCCTTTCAAAGGGCGGCACTTCCTCTGGCGCCTCCTCATCGACAAGCGGTACCAGAGGCGCGGGATCGGCTGGGAGGTGCTGACACAGATCACCGATCTGGTTCGAGCCGATGGCGCCACCCAGCTGCTGACCAGCTACGAGCCCGGCGAAGGCGAACCCTGGCCCTTCTACCGGCGATTCGGCTTCCAGCCCACTGGTGAGATCGACGACGGCGAGATCGTCTTACGGCTCACGCTGTCCGCTCGATGAGCCACCGACATCCTTGTCGTCGGCGCTGCGCGCGGGCCTGTCTGGTGACCGGCCGTGACTGCGCAGGTCGAGGGCGCGGGCGGTGTCCACCCACGGGGCCTCAGGTTCGTGCGTCGGTCACCACCTCGTACCAGGCCATCTCGCTGCGACCCTCCTGCAGGCCGTCCATCCGCTTGCGGGTTTCGGCGAAGGTCTCGTCCCCGTGCCAGGCCTCCCAGTCCGCGCGGCTCTCCCACGTGCCGATCACCGTCCGCCTGTCGGGCCTGTCGAGGGGGATGGTCAGCTGGCCACCGATCCAGCCGGGCCGGTCCCGCGCCGCCGACAACCTGTCCCGCATGGCCGCGTCCCATTCGGGCTCGCTGCCGGACTTCAGCGTGACCTCTGTGATGACGGTCATCATGTTCGTCACTTCCCGTCGATGCTCGCGTCGGAGGAGAACGGCTCGGACGTGGGGTACCACCTGGCGGCCGGTTCACGCGACCTTGATACCCCTCCGGTGCTGGCGGACCGTGCGTGACGGTCCGCTGCCGCCTCGCCCTACCCGGGCCCGTGGGACACGCCGGGCGTGCCGGTGGTCGTCGGGAACACCTTCGACCCGGCCACCCCGTACGCCAGCTCGGAGCGGACGGTCCGGGAAGCTCGCGGACGGGCACCTGCTGACGGTGCAGGGCGTGGGCCACACCGAGCTGTTCAACCCGAGCCGCTGCGCGCAGGACCGCATCACGTGGCTATCTGGTGGACGGCACGGTCCCGCCCGAAGGCACGACCTGCGCGCAGGACAGCCCGGCCTTCCCCCGAGCTGACGCTCCTGCCCCTACCCGCCGGCCATCGCCCCGACGATCAGCAGCGGCTCCGTCCCCCGGCTCACCGCCTCGGGCAGCGGGGCGTCGGACGGGTCGTGGGAGAGGTCCTCCTCGCAGGCGAAGAACCGTACGAAGGCGCGGCGGCGCTGCGTGCCGTGCTCCCGGATCGCGCCGCGCAGTACCGGGTAGGTGAGCTCGATCGCGTCGAGCACGGCGCCCAGCGTGGCCGGGCCCTCGACGTCGACGCGCACCTCGCCGTCGACGTGGGCGAGGCGGCGCAGGTGCGTCGGCAGTTTGACCCTGATCTCCGTCCGGCCGCTTCCGCTCATGGCAACGTCTGGACCTCGACGGAGAGCACGGCGGGGAGGTCGCGCACGATCGGCGCCCAGCTGTCCCCGGAGTCCGGCGAGGCGTACACCTGCCCGCCGGTCGTGCCGAAGTAGACGCCGCACGCGTCGAGGCCGTCGACGGCCATGGCGTCGCGCAGCACGTCGACGTAGCAGTGCTCCTGCGGCAGCCCGCGCGTGAGCGGCTCCCACTCGCCCCCGCCGGTGCGGCTGCGGTAGACGCGCAGCCGCCCCTCCGGCGGGAAGTGCTCGCTGTCGCTGGTGATCGGCACGACGTAGACGGTCTCCGGCTCGTGGGCGTGCACGTCGACGACGAAGCCGAAGTCGGTCGGCAGGTTCCCGCCGATGTCGTGCCAGCTGTCGCCGCCGTCGTCGGAACGCATGACGTCCCAGTGCTTCTGCATGTACACCGTCTCGGGCCGCGACGGGTGCAGCGCGAGCTTGTGGACGCAGTGCCCGACCTCGGCGTCGGGGTCCGGGATGCCCTCGCTCACCAGGCCGCGGTTGACCGCCCGCCACGTCTTCGCGCCGTCGTCGGTCCGGAACACCCCGGCCGCGGAGATCGCGACGAGCATGCGGTTCTCCTCGACCGGGTCCGGCAGGATCGTGTGCAGGCACATGCCGCCGGCGCCGGGCTGCCACTGCGGCCCGGAGCCGTGCTCGCGCAGGCCCGGCAGCTCCGACCAGCTGCGGCCGCCGTCGACGGTGCGGAAGAGAGCGGCGTCCTCGACACCGGCGAGGACGGTGTCGGGGTCGGTCCGCGACGGTTCCAGGTGCCACACCCGCGCGAACTCCCAGGGATGGGCCGTGCCGTCGTACCACTGGTGGGTGCCCGGGACGGTGCCGTAGCGGAACTCGTTGCCGACCGGCTCCCAGGTGCGGCCGCCGTCGTCGGAGCGCTGGATCTGCTGGCCGAACCAGCCGCCCGACACCGAGGCGTAGATGCGTTCCGGGGCCGCCGGCGAGCCCTTCAGGTGGTAGACCTCCCAGCCGGGGAAGAACGGCCCGTTCACCTCCCAGTCCGACCGTGCCCCGTCCGCGGTGAGCACGAACGCGCCCTTGCGGGTGCCGACGAGAACTCGTACGCCAGTCATGCGATCTCCTCGAGCCGACGAACTCCTGCCCCTAGGACTGCGCCGCCGCCCGGAACTCATCGGACACGCGGTTCTGCCCCGGTACGCGGTGCACCGGGGCAGGGGGAAGCCTTCCTCGTCGCGGCCTCAGCCGTCGCCGGTCAGCCGGATCTCCCCGTCGACGACGACGATCGCCCGCGGCCGCAGCGGCTCGGCGGCGGGCCCGCCGGCGACCGAGCCGTCCGCGATCCGGAACCGGCTGCCGTGACAGAAGCAGCTGATCAGGCCGGCGGCCACGGCCCGCACCGCGCATCCCCGGTGCGGGCACGTCGAGTCGAAGGCGAGGAACGTGCCCTCGACCGGCTGGGTGAGCACCACCCCGTGCGCCGCGAGGATCGTCCCGCCCCCGACCGGGACCCGGTCCGTCGTCGTCAATGCTTGGGACACCCCGACCCCGTCCTCCCGGCAGCGTGTCGCGGGCTGCCAGCGTAGACAGAGGTGCGGGGCGGCGCCTCCCGGCCGCGTGACGCGCGATCGAGACGATCGACGCCGGTCAGGCCCGGGCGGTTGCCGGCAGGGCAGCCGAGGACGGGCGGTCAGGTCGATCTGGGCGACGAGCGGCCGACGCCGCATCGAGCTGACGGGTCGAGGATGCCGCCGCGCTGCGGGCCCGGGGCGACGAGGTGAGGACGGATCGCCCACGTACCAGGGCACAGGGAAGGCACGGGCGGGCCCCTGTCGGTACAGTGGCGGCCAGGGGAGCTGCGAGGTAGGACGGGATCAGCTAGTCATGACCATTGTCGCAGACGGCCGGCCCCACGGTTCGTTCGAGCACCCGGCGCTCCTGTACTCGGGCGTGCAGGACTACCTCGCCGGAACCGTCCCCTTCGTCCTCGAAGGTCTCGCCGCCGGCGACCCCGTCGCGGTGTCGGTTCCCCGGCCGAACCTGGACCTGCTGCGGGCCGAGCTGGGCTCCGCGGCGGAGCGGGTGCGGATGCTCGACATGGGCGAGGTCGGCCGGAACCCGGGGCGGATCCTGGCCGAGGTGCTGCACGCCGCGGCGGACGAGCACCTGGACCGGCACGTGCGGATCATCGGGGAGCCGATCTGGGCCGGCCGCACGGAGCTGGAGTATCCGGCGTGCCTGCAGCACGAGGCGTTGATCAATCTGGCGTTCCGGGGCCGGCGGGTCACCATCCTGTGTCCGTACGACGCCGACGGTCTGGACCCGGCCGTCCTGGCCGACGCCGCGCAGACCCACCCCGAGCTGATCGAGCGCGGGACGACGCGCAGCAGCGACGCCTACGCCCCGGACCGGGCGGCCGCACGGAGCAACAGCCCTCTGCCGCAGCCGAAGTCCGCGGCGGTGTTCGCCTTCGACGCGTCCCGGCTCAGCGCCGCGCGCCACTTCGCCAGGAGTGAGGCGCAGCGTGCCGGGCTCGACGAGCTCCGGCTCGACGACCTCGTGCTCGCGATGGGCGAACTCGCCGCCAACAGCATCCGCCACGGCGGTGGACACGGCACCCTGCAGGTCTGGACCGACGACGGCCTGGTCGTCGGCGAGGTCCGCGACAACGGCCGGCTCGACGACCCGCTCGTCGGCCGGCGGCGTCCCGACCACGCCCGGCTCAACGGCCGCGGCCTGCTGATGGTGCACCACCTCGCCGATCTCGTGCGGACCTACACCGGCCCGGAAGGCACGACGACCCAGGTGTACCTGCAGCTCTGAGCGCGGTCACCCGGCCGGCCGCTCGGGCCGGGCCGGCGCCGCCCGTCGCGACGCTCGGTCACCCGGATGACGGCGGGACGCGCAGGGCCAGCAGCGCGATGTCGTCCTTCGGGGCGGGGGCGAACTCGTCGATGCGCGCGACGGTCGACCCGACGATGCTGTGCGCGCTCGCGGTCCGCGCACGGGTGAGGAGCCGAACCAGGCCCTCCCCGCCGAACCGGCCGTCGTCGACCGCGGTCTCGGTGAGCCCGTCCGTGTGGAGCAGGAGGGCCTGCCCGGCCTCGAGCCGGACCCGGCAGACGGCGAACTCCGCGTCGGGGACCGCACCGACGAGCATTCCCGTGGTGGCGGCCCGGACCTCGGTGACGTCGCATCCGTCGCCTGCGGCCCGGGCGACGATCTTCAGCGGGGCCTCGTGGCCGCCGGTCCCGAGCGTGACCGTGAACGTGTCCGCCTGTTCGGGGTCCGGGTCGAGGACGCCGAACACGACGGTGGCGAATCGGTAGCGGGCGACCGGGTCGTCGAGCAGCGCGGTGTTGAGCTCGGTGAGCACGGTGATCGGGCCGGGGTCGTGGGCGGCGGCGGAACGCAGGGTGTAGCGGGTGAGAGAGGTCAACGCCGCCGCGGGAGCCCCGTGGCCGCAGACGTCGCCGAGGAAGAAGGCCCAGCGACCGTCGGGCAGGGAGAACACGTCGTAGAAGTCGCCGCCGACGTTGTGCCGGGACGCGGTGTAGTAGTGGCAGGCCAGTTCCAGGCCCGGCACGTGCGGCAGCGTGGGCGGCAGCAGGGTCTGCTGCAGTGTGGAGGCGAAGACCTCGATCTCCTCGCGGTGCTGATCGGCCTGCTCGCGGAGCTTCCCGTTCGATCCGGACGGTCCGCAGCGCGGCGAGGCGTAGCTCGAGTTGCTCCATCACGACGGCGGCGAGGTCCTGCAGGGTGGCGAGATCGGCCGCGCTGATCTCCCAGGGGCGGGTGTCGAGAACGCAGACGGTTCCCAGCCGCTACCCGTCCGGGGTCGTGATCGGCGCCGCGGCGTAGAACTGGATCCCGGCTCGCGGTGGACGAGAGGGTTCGCCGCGGTACGGGGGTCGCGCAGGGCGTCGTTGATGACGTACGGACCGAATCGGCCGATCGCCGTGAAGGGCTTGGTGTTACCGAGAGTATCGGAGGACTCTGTCTGCCCTCGACATGAGCCCGCGAGAAGGGAACAGTCATGCCCTACGGCCGATGCGTGATCTACTCGTTCGACGGCGACGCCCAGGAGGTCACGGAGAAGGCCAGGGCGGGCATCTTGCCGATCTTCAAGCAGCAGCCGGGCTTCCTCGCCTACGGCACGATCATCCAGGACGGAAAGATCGTCTCGCTCAGCGCGTGGAACACGGAGAGCGACGCCAGGGCCGCCGACGACGCAGCGAGGCAATGGGTGTCGGAGAACTTGAACACCAAGGTCCTCGAAAGTCACATGGGCGAATACGCATGGCTGGAGTTCGCCCAGCACTGATTCGCAGCCGCAGCGCCTGGTCCACGGTTCCGGCGCCACCCGTGAGGTGGACGTTCTTGTCGCCGGCCGCCACCTTCGCCTGCGCGATCGCGGCGCCGGCGCGGGTGAACACCTCCTCCCCGTGCCGGGTGGATGCTGCGCCGCGCCTCAGGGCGCAGGACGAGGGTCTCGCCGCGTGGACGCCCTCCTCCCGCAGCGTTGACGGCATGTGTGACCCACCGCATACTCGCGCGACGGTTCCAGGGGTCCGTCGAACCGACGCGACCCCGGGCGCCGCTCTGCCGCAGGCCGGGGGACGTGAGCGGCACGACCACGATGAGCATCTCGACGAGGAGTGCGCATGAGTACTGACACATCGGTGAGCGCCGGCGCGGCGTACGTCGCGCCCGGGCGGCTGGGCGACCCGGACCTGACGCTGGGGACGGATCCGCGCGCCGACCCCCGGATGGTCGCGGTGCTGTCCGGGCTCGGGCTCGGCGTCCACGCCGAGGGGGCGCCGCTCTCGCCCACCGCGAGTCGCGAGGAGCTCCTCGCGTTCGTCGGCGCCGTCGAGGAGGGCTTCGAGGGCCTCTTCGCCGCCTTCGCCGAGGGCTGGCCGCCGCTGACGGGGGTCGCCTCCGAGGTGATCACCATCGAGGGGCGGGACGGCAACGAGATCCGGCTCCACGTGCACCGCCCGACGGAGTCGGACGGACCGCTGCCGTGCATCTACCAGGTCCACGGTGGCGGCATGGTCATGCTCGGCGCCGAGGGCCCGATCTACCGGCGGTGGCGGGAGGAGCTCGCGGCGGCGGGCTCGGTCGTCGTCGGGGTCGAGTACCGCAACGGCGGGGGCGTGCTCGGACCGCACCCCTTCCCCGCCGGCCTCGAGGACTGCGCGACCGGGCTGCGATGGGTCGCGGCGCATCTCGACGACCTCGGGGCGTCGAACGTCGTCGTCACGGGAGACTCGGGAGGCGGCAACCTCGCGCTCGCCCTGGCGCTCAAGGCCAACCGCGAGGGCTGGGTCGGGGAGATCGCGGGTGTCTACGCGCAGTGCCCGTACATCCTCGGCGACTGGACCGACGCGCCGGCGGAGCTTCCCGTCGTTGCAGGAGAACGACCGGTACTGGCTCAACCGGAGCCTGTTCCCCCTGCTCGCGGAGGTCTACGACCCCGGGTCCGCGAACGCCGCGGACGCGACGTGCTGGCCCTACCGTGCGAAGGCCGAGGACCTGCAGGGTCTTCCACCCCACGTGATCTCGTGCAACGAGCTCGACCCGCTCCGGGACGAGGGCCTGGCCTACCACCGGCTGTTGCTCGCGGCCGGGGTCAGCTCGGTGGGGAAGATCAACCTGGGCCTCTGCCACGTCGGCGAGATCCTGTTCCGGGCGGCGATGCCCGACGTCTACGCCGAGGCCGTCCGTGACGTGACCGGCTTCGCCCGCTCGCTCGCGTAGGGCCTCGCCCGCAAGTGCCCTCCGGTCCCGTTCGCGGGCCGGAGGGCGTGCGTCGCGGCCACCGGGATCGCGCCGTCGTCGCGGAGACCTGTCGCCGCTGCCCGCCGGTACTCCGGAAAGATGGCCTGCACAGGACCCGGCGGCCCAGGGAGCGGATCTCGTGACGGACGAGGAACTGGTCGTCGAGTTCGCGCTCACCCGCCTGGACAACGAGGAGCTCGACCTGGACGAGATCGCGGCGCTGGTCGTGCGCCGGATGGGCCGGGACCGGATGCTGCATCTCGCCTCGCAGAACCTCGCCGTGCGGGGCGAAGCTCCGGGCGGCCGCGTTCGAGGCGGCCGTCGAGTACGTGCTGTGGACGGTGCTGAAGCTCCGGGACGATCCGGACGAGTAGGCCGGCCCGGAGGTCAGTGCTTCCGGATGACCCGCTCGGCCTCGCCCACCCGCCAGACCGTGACGTCGAGGTGGTCCCCGCCGACCTCGACCGCCGACGCGCCGACGACGTCCGCGGCGAAGAAGTTCTCGAACTTCTGGCCCCGCAGGTCGAAGCCGGTCTCCGCGAACAGGGCCTCGGCGTAGCGCTGGTGCAGCGCCTCGTCCCGGACGTCCTCGACGAACCCCCAGACCTTCGCGTCGCCGTCGGTGACCTGGGTGTCGACCGTCGCGGTGTGCAGGGTGAACCGCGGGTCCCGGACCAGGTCCCGGAACTTGGCCGTCCCGGGCATCCCCCCGATCCACAGCTGCCCCTCGAAGAACCGCGGCTCCATCGGGCTGATCCGTGGGAACCCGTCCGGCCGCAGGGTGCCGAGCATGCACAGGTTGCCGGTCGCGGCGTGGCGGCGGATGAAGATCTTCGCGATCCGGGGGGCGACGTCGGCGAACTCCTGCCAGGTGGTCATGCGGGCGACGCTAGGGCCGAACCCTGACACCTCGTGTCAGGGATGAGCCGAGATCCCGGACCGGCGGGGAGGACAACCTCCCGCCCGAGGGGGAGCGGACTACGAGAAGCTGGCCGCCGGGGCGTCCAACGTCCGGTTCCTCGGCCGGATCTCCGACGAGGACCTGCACGACCAGTACGACCGCAACGACGTCGTCACCCTCCCGTCGGTGACCCGGGCCGAGGCCTTCGGGCTGGTCGTCCTCGAGGGGATGGCCGCCGGGTGCGTCCCGGTCGTCTCCGACCTGCCGGGCGTGCGGGACCTGGTCGCGGGGGTCGGCGTCGTCGTCCCGACCCGCGACCAGGACAGCCTGCGCACCGCGCTGCTGGAGCTGGCCGCGGACCGCACGGCGCTGCGGGCCGCGAGCCGCAAGGCCCGGGCCAAGGGTGAGAGCCTGAGCTGGGACGCCTGCGTCGAGCGCTACGAGCGGGTCATGCTCGACACCGTCGCCCGCCTCGGCCGCCCGCTCCGCCGCGCCGGACGCCGGGCCGTCGCCGCGGCCCTCGCCGCCTGATCCACCCGGCCGTCACGCCGCGCGGAAGTCCTCCGGACGCTCGCGCGGCGCCTCGGCGAGCGCCTTCTTCGTGTCCTCGACGCCGTAGTCCTTGCCGTAGACCGGGGTCCCGGGCTGCTGGCGCCAGGACTCCTCGAGCGTGCCGCCGTCGACCGGGTCGAAACCGAGCTGGTCCACGAGCTCGAAGACGAGCTGCTTGCCCGGGCCGTCCTCGCCCGCGATCGGCAGTGCGATCCGTCCGGCGGTGCCCGCCGGCACGCCCCGCTCGAGCAGGTGCTTCCACCAGATGCCGTTGAAGACCTTGACCACCGGGGAGCCGAGCTGCTCGGCGACCCACACGCTCTCCGGGGTGCCGTCCTCGATCGCGGCGATGCGGCCGTCGCGCTGCTGCGGGTAGTAGTTGTTCGTCTCGATCACCGGGGCGCCGGGCTTCGCCTTCGCGACGATGCCGGCGTCCAGGTCCGGGACGTTCTTCTGCGGGATGCTGACGATCACGACGTCCGCGTGCGTCGCGGCGTCGGCGGCCCAGACGGCCGTCGCGCCGGTCTCGGCCGCGAGCTCCGCCAGGGTCTCGGGGTCACGCGAGTTCGCGACCCGCACCTCGTGGCCGAGCCCCGAGA